>JABGOU010000129.1 GCA_018645325.1 Desulfobacula sp. | reverse complement strand
AGATCTTTTGCCCGCATTCCTGCCTTGCGGACTTCCTGCAGGTCATCCTCAACTTCACTGCCTTCATCAACACTATCAAGAGCCAACTCTGAAAAACCGATAATAGAGGACAGGATATTATTAAAATCGTGGGCAATACCACCGGCAAGGGTGCCGATGGATTCCATTTTAGTGGCCTGTCGCAGATTGACCTCAAGCTCTTTTCTTTCCGTTATGTCTCGGTCAAACGCCAGGATGTACTTCTCCTTTCCGAGTTCGATAAGACCGGCACTCATTTCAATTGGAAACTCTCTGCCATCTTTTCGTATGTGATTGATTTCAGCATTGAGCCAGGTTCCATCCATTATTTTCTTGATTCTATCCGGTGCTTTCGCTGCATCATTGGGTGAGTCCAAATCCTTAATGTTGAATTTTTTTATTTACATCAAGAATTCTCCCATCTATGTCGTGTAATACAATACCGTCATTCGATCCATCAAAAAGCAATCGATATTTTTCTTCGCTATCCTGTAGCGCGTTATCTATCATCTTGCGCTCAGACTCATCCGGCTCTGATTCCCGAGTTCTATGTTCCAGATTTTCGTATGTCGGTTTTTTGGTCATGATTATCTGCTTTGTTTCTTAGGTTTTTCAAGGGTTAACATAGTCACCAAAATAGATACCATTGTGTATTGTTTTTTACGTATGGATCAAATCTACGACACATAAATCAATATAAAAAAGCAATAATTCCATAAGGCTTTAGTAAATTGAAATCCAACATAATTGGAGAGTAATCAGTAAAATATAACTCTTTTCGAGCTTCTTTAGACATATTCTTCATAATCATCCCACTCCCGAGCCATCTCGTTTCGAAGAAAAACATAGCCTTTGTTTTTGAATTTAGACAACTTGGTTTCTCTAAGTACACCTTCTTCATCAGGAAAGGATATCTCACCGAACAGTATATTGAAGAAGAAAAAAGCCTTGTGCGGGTTTTCGCTCTTTTTCCAAAGCTCATACTCACCTCCAAAGCTAAATTCACTTTTGGGAATAGCGGTTAAATCAAAGTCTGCATCTGAAAGCAAATAATTTCTAATGTCGGTATTGTTTCGAATCCTGATTGTTAAGCAAGGAAAGTTATTCATACTGTTTGATTCATCAGGATCAGTTCTATATACATTTACCAACCCATTCAATTGAGCCTTACTGCTTTCATATCTTTCCAGTGTAAATTTCTGGAAGGCACCAGACGAAATCGACTGCGTTTGTTTTTGCAGTTTATGGGGTAGTTTCTGGGCCTGCTTTGGTTTCAGACAGTCAAATAGTCCCATTATTGATATCCCTCCTTATAGTTATGTCGTCGAACTGATGAATTATTTGCTGCTCACCTTATCTTAATAAGACTCGTGGCTTTTCTTCCCTGCTTCACAACAGGTTTGGCTTTTTCATGATTATTTAACAGAGCAAGGTTTGTGCCAAAAAGATAAAATGCCTGGTCTGTGGCTTTTTGATAGATATTTATATCAATATAAGGGAAAAGGACAAAATGTGTCAATTTTTAAGACAATATTTGTCCAATGAGGCTGTTTCGGATATCGCCGGTATTGTCCGGCACACAGGCAGCAATTGGCTCCGAATATGGGAACCTTGCTTTTGGCAGAGGCTTTTTACAGACAGGAAAAAACGATCAGCGCCGAATTGATTTATAATTGTGACCAAATAGAGATATCTGAGTGAAACAGAGGCATACGAGAGGGGACTCCGATGCCAAGGTATAGCTCAGTTCGGTAGACTGCTGTCTGCTTAGGCCTGGTGGTAAAAGCTGCCAGGCCAACCTTCATACAGCATGGGTAAAACAGCATCACATTCTCTTGGGATAAAAGCGCGACAATCTACAGTTCAGGTCTGGGGAATAATTTTTGAATTTGAATGAATATATATTAAAAAAATTAGTGCGGGAAATGGCTTCTGATATGGACTCTGGTTCTCCGGGTAGAATGTAATCTGACATTCAGATTTTAATTGTCGTTAACCATAAGGTATTGAGACAAGTTTTAAATAAAAAATTCAGTTTTAGCTTTATGATCTTTTATCAAGATATTTGTTAAGGTTTTTAAATCCATACTGCATCACATCCGAATGAGATTTTTCAATTGGGAAAAAAGGTGCAAAAATTTTAAAAACCAGCCCTGAAGGTTTGACACGCCACCGGAGACTTAACTTTGTTTTACCCTCTATGTCCTCTAACTTGTATATACTTTCCCCCCTGAATGCTCCTTCGATGTAAATCCCACGGGACATTTCATTTTTTTTGATTTCAAGTGATTTATATGTAAATTTTAATGGGCGTTTTCCATGAATGATTATATCATAAATAGCACCGGTTTCGCCTAAAGAGTAGCCTTCTCGAAGCTTTGAAGAAAGATGTGGCATCCACCAGCTTGTTTTACCAGCAAATTCATTCCCAAGTGCTTTAAACACAACATCCGAACTTGCATTTATTATTGCTTCGTCAGTGACATCATAGGTTGTCATGCTCGATTTTACTATTAAGACTAATGGGATAAGCACTATTATGATCAGAAATGCTCTAAATATTTTCATTGTTACTACCTCCCTAAAAAAATATCATTTTTAATTTATAATGCACGGCTATTCAAGAACGACTGCTTTTAGAAGAGCTTTCCATTATACAAAAGAGAGAGAAGACAAAATGAGCTAAAATCACTTCAAATGAAATCCGTCAACAAAAGAAAATATACAAAAAATTGTGGCACATGGCAAATAAAATACATCCTTTAAAAATTCATTAGAAGAAAATCCTGCTACAAAAAAAAGTCGCTACATAATTGGAGATACACTTTCCAGTGGTTCTAACCCTGAAAATAATTTTAAACAACTTTTATTCTACATTCAAAATTTGACATTGTTTACTTTTACTCAGCTACGTTTTTGGGGAGATGGCCTTGCGGCATATTTTCGAAGAGCTTGGAAATAGGCAACGATCTCAGGCGGGATCGAGGTAAACCGAATCACATGGATCTGCCCGTCATTACCCAACCGCTTGATCACTTTCCCATAGAAATCATTGGGCGGAAGCTCATCATCCACATCCCCCAAGTTCATCTTGATATTTGTTAGCAGCTCAACCGGCTCGTCCAAAGCAATCTCAACGCTCTTTTTAGAAAGCCGGATCATAGCTCCCTTTAGCCTTTCTATCCCCACATGCTTGCCTTCAAGCACTGAGCAGCGAATGGGGGCCTGCCGGGTAAGAGTAACCAGGGACGGATCTTTTTCCTCAAGAATAAGGTTGTAACTTCCGGCTATAGCGCCTACCTCATAAATCCTCAGTGGTATTTCTGATCCTTTTGGAAACACATTCTGTTGGGAGTCAATACGTAAAATCTCACCCGCCTGCTTTCGGACTGATTCGGAAATAAGGATCTGTCCACCCACCGTATATGACTCAATCCGGCTGGTTATGTTTACACCGCTCCCGATCACAGTGTACTTGCTCCGCTTGCTCGAACCGATATTTCCAATAATTACTTCTGTCTCATTAAGGCCAATTCCCATTTCTAACTCAGGGAGGGCCTTTGAAAGGTTTTCCTCGTTTACCTGGGCCATGGCATTTTGCATGTCAATGGAACATGCAATGGCTCGTTGGATTCTGTCGGGCATCTCTTG
>JABGOU010000128.1 GCA_018645325.1 Desulfobacula sp. | reverse complement strand
GAGTACACTCCGGTTTCAAACTTTCTTGCGCCTTGTATATGGGCAATTTTTCGCCCAAACACGGGTTTCCGGTCAGGCGCTAATTATAAATTTGTAAATTGGATATAAGAATTGGATAAGGTGTAAATGTTCAGAGTTAATGTTCAAAATGTCGGTAAAGAATATAGATTATATGCCAAACCCCATGACAGGCTTTGGGAAGCTTTGTTTAGAAAGCCAAAACACAGTCTTTTTAAGGTATTGAGTGATATTTCATTTAATATAGGCCTGGGTCAGTCACTTGGGATTATAGGTGATAATGGTGCAGGAAAATCAACATTATTGAAACTTCTTGCCGGAACGATTTATCCCACAACGGGCAATATTGAAGTTAATGGAAGGGTCGCAGCTCTTCTTGAACTTGGAGCAGGCTTTCATCCTGAGTTCACAGGCCGCCAGAATATACATTTAAATGCATCCCTGCTTGGTATTTCCAACGAAGAAATCAAAGAGAAAGAACACGAAATCATTGAGTTTGCTGAGCTGGAGCAATTCATTGACCAGCCCGTCCGGACTTATTCTTCCGGGATGTATGTCAGACTTGCTTTTTCCATTGCCACAACGGTTGATCCTGAAATTTTGATTATTGATGAAGCCCTTGCTGTTGGAGATATGGCATTCCAGAAAAAGTGCATAACCCGTATGAACCTTTTCAAAGAGCAGGGCAGGACAATGCTTTTTTGCAGCCATTCCATGTACCATGTTCAAGAGTTGTGTGACCAGGTTATCTGGCTTGAAAATGGTAGGATAAAAAAAGCAGGAAAATGTGACGAAGTTGTGGGATTTTACGAAGATTTTTCCAACCAGAAAAAGAATGTAGTTGAGAATGTCAATAAATCTCATGTTATAAAAGAAAGCCAGGAAAAAGACTGCAGAATCATCTCTTTTAGTATGAAATCCATGGATGGCAGCCATATAGAAGCTCTTACCAATCCCAAACTGCCCATAGTTATGGAAATGAAAATTGAAGTTATGGCTGATAATATAAATCCCAATTTCGGTTTCGCCATTATGAGCGAAGAGGAAGAGATTCTGGGTGCCAGTTTAACAAATTATGACGGCATTTCATTTGGCCCCTATTTTACTGGCCAGACCTTTGTTGTTCGTTATATATTAGACTTTCTTCCTTTACGTGTTGGTACCTTTATGTTACTAGGTGCGGTTTCTGATGACACAGGTTTATTGTGGTACGATTGGAAATATATAGGGCCTGTTGCAGTGACAATAGGAAAAGGCGTGGGCAGGGTTTCGCTCAAAGGTTCATGGGAAATAGTTGAATAATAATAATATTAAAAGGTTGGTTGTATGCATATCCCGTCCAGCATCATTTTAGAGACAAGTGCATTATGTAATGTATCATGCCTGGGTTGTGCCCTGCATGGCCCTCATGGTTTGGTTAAACGTCCATTTGGGAATATGAAAAAAGAAATATGGGAGCCTGTTATAAAAGAAATAGGCTCCTGGGATAAAAAGGTTTCTATTGCGGCACACGGCGGTGGAGAGCCACTTTTGAACAAGGATTTAAAGGAAATTTTACTCTATGCCAAGTCTTTTCCCAATATTGATATCGGTTTTTTAACCAATGGAATGCTGCTTGATGAATCCTGGACAGACTTTATCATTGATATAAGACTTGACTGGGTGGCTTTGAGTATTGACGGCGTATTGCCTGAAACCCATGATATCATAAGAAAAAATTCTGATCTTCTAAAGGTTGAGGAGAATCTTGATAGACTCCTGGAAGCTAAGAAAAAGAAAAAATCTATTTTCCCCCATGTTAAACTCAATATGGTAGCCTATGATGAGATCATGGATCAAAAGGATGCTTTTGTTGAAAAATGGAAAAATAAAGTTGAAACTATAATGATTTCAAAATACAGGAATCCGCCCCAGAGCAAACGCTGGCCCAATATACCGGATAAAAGAGAAAAATGTAATCTTTTGTGGTCCCAGGCTGTTATTTCATGGGATGGTCGTTTAGGTCTTTGTTGTGAAGATCATAATTTTGAATTTTCTCCGGGTAGTGTTGGCCGGGAAAAGAGTCTTCTGGATCTGTGGAACGGCAAAGAATTTTCAAGGGTAAGGCAAATTCATGTTAATGAACAATATCACGAGCATCCAATGTGCAGTGTCTGTGATTCCTGGGCAGAAGATTATGCCAGGAAAAACCTTGATAATAAAGGGGGCTGCAGCGTTGTGCAATCGCCTTCGCAAACGGTATATTCAAAGGTAAATTCAGTATAAAGGGTTGATAATGGAAATTCTTGATGGAAAATATAGTTTACGCTCTTTTCATCCGGGTGATGAAAAAGGCATATTGGATCTGTGGAAAACAGCTTTTAAATCAAATATGGACCCTGATCTTTTTAAATGGAAATATCTTGACAACCCATACAGCAAAACCATGATGCTTTGTGTTACAGACAATTCTGAAATCGTAACTTTTTATGGGGGCATACCTTTTAAATTCCAGTACAATGAAGATATTGTTTATGTGGTGAATCTAATGGATATCATGTCACACCCCAACCACAGGGAAAACAGGATTTTTGAAAAAACTGCCAGGCGGTTTATTGAATATTTTTGTACACCGGATAATTTGCTGCTTATGTATGGGTTTCCAGGGGAATTTCATTACTCTATTGGGGAGAGAATTTTAAATTATAAAAAAATCAGCAATGTTTTATATCTCAAGGCTTTCCCCAATGAGTTATTCAATAAGAAAAATTCTGCACAAAAAAATATAGTTGAATTGGAAATAATTGAAAATTATGATGGGCCTGCCAAAGAATTTGACCTGGTTTGGGAAAATTGCAAGTCTTATTATCCTTTTTCAATTGTCAGAGATGCAAGTTTTATAAAATGGCGGTTTTTTGACCATCCCCAGAAGCAATATAATGTTTTAAGGTTTAAAAATTCAGATGATGATTCTTTTACTGCTTATGCTGTACTTAAAGTTAATGAAAGAAAAGCCACCATTGTTGATTTGCTGCTGCCTGACTCTAAAATTCTTTTTGAACAGATTATAAGTTGTATCAGCGAATATGTAATGGGTTTAGATTTAAACCAAATTGATATCTGGCTGCCTGAAAATCATTTTCTTACGGGTCATGCCCTGTCTTCCGGTTTTAAGAACGAGGGTGAACCTATAGGTATTATACCCACAGTGGCTCTTTTTGAACATTCTCCTTCACTGGAATGGGTAAAATCAAATTTATATTATAATATGGGCGATGGAGACCTTTTATAAAAAAATGAAACAATTGAGTATTATTGTATCTCCTCTTTTATCAATATTTTTTCATAGAGAATTGTTGAAAGGATTTGTTTTTAAAGAAATAAAAGGGAGGTTTGCAGGTTCTTTTGGAGGACTTATCTGGACTGTTCTGACTCCACTTGCCACGATAATAGCCTATTTTTTTGTTTTTTCAATTATTTTAAGGGTCAGTGTAACTCCTGAAGAGACAGGCACTGATAAATTCGCGATTTTTTTCCTGTGCGGGTTTTTTCCCTGGACCATGTTTGCAGAAAGTCTTGGCAAGGCAGTTGGAGTACTGGTTGGAGAATCTATGATAATTACAAAGGTTGTTTTCCCGGTTGAACTTTTACCTGTCAGTGTTGTTGTTTCAACCTATTTAATCAATGGTATTGGGTT
>JABGOU010000127.1 GCA_018645325.1 Desulfobacula sp. | reverse complement strand
CAGGAGGTTAAGCGTTTAGCATCGAAACAAATATCCATCAGACAGGGCGGTTTCAAGCGTAAGAGCTGAATAATTACAAAATCCTTTGATATCTTTATTTCAATAGAGATATCGGAAGGGTTTTTTCAACTATAAGGGTGATGGCATCCCAGTTTGAGTCAAGCTTCCCGTAAAGCATATAGGGCCTCCCATAATCCAGGGAATGACAGAAAACAGCATAGGGCTTTGGGAAAAAAACAGTTTCAACAATACCGGTTTCATCTTCAAAGGTCAGAAATTTCATGGGGTCTCCATGTTTGGTTTTTACGACTTTCCCTGTTATGAGCCATCCGGCAAATTTAATTTTCTTATTGGCAAACATAGGCAGTTGCTTTGCTTTGATAGCACCGTGTTGCAAGATGATATCCTTGAACAGGATAATGGGGTGGCAGGCGCATAAAAATCCCAGGACCAAAAATTCTCTTCGAAGCTTTTCAACAGGATTTTCAGCAGGAAGTTTCGGTATATTGGTGATGGGCCTGCCGTGCTTAAATCCAATGGGGTTAAATCCAGTATGGTTAAACCCGTTAAGATCAAATAAGGAAGGCTGTTGATCTACTTTTTTCCCCTGCTTTTGCCAGGATGCAAAGGCCCATAAAAGGGCGGCCCTATTGCCTTGATCATCTAATGAATCCAGGCCGCCGCTGTGGACCAGGGCCCGAACCTCATCTTCCCTGGGATTGACCCGGACAAAAAAATCTTCAAGGTTTGAAAATACAGTTTTTTTTCGTTCTTTAATAATGGTTTGCATGGTTTTAAGGCAAAGATCTTTGATGGACAATAATCCAACCCTTAAGTTACGATTGTGACCTTTCCAGCTGATATTGCTTTTGTTGATATCCGGGGGAAGAATTTTGACAGTCAGTCTTCTGGCTTCAGATACATAGGCGAAAGTCGAATAAAACCCACCCTGATTGCTGATGACTGCTGCCATGAACTCTGCCGGGTAATGGGTTTTTAAATAGGCAGCCTGAAAGGACACCCGGGCATAGGAGGCTGAGTGGGGTTTGCAAAAAGAGTACCCTGAAAAGCTCGTGATCATTTTCCAGATAGACTGGATGTCATTCAGGGAAACTTTTTTTACAAGTGCACCTTTTTTAAATTGGTCATAATAATCCGCAATTTCAAGTTCTTTGTCCTTTTTTGATATGATTTTTCTTAAGCCGTCGGCCTGGGCATGGGTGAATCCTGCTATTTTTATGGCCACTTTTGATACATCTTCCTGAAATACCATTATGCCGAAGGTTTCGTTCAATACGTCTTCCAAAAGAGGATGAATAGGTTCCCAGATTCCCGTATGAAGTCGTTTGATGTATTCCTGGATAAATTCATTGGCTGCCGGCCGGATAATGGAGGAATGGATCACAACATGTTCAAAATCACCGACCTTGGACTTTTTTTGCAGCAGGCGCATGGCAGGGCTTTCAATGTAAAAACACCCCATGGTATTGCCCTGGGCCACATTCTGCTGGGTTTCATAATCATCTTCCGGGTCAAGACGTTTAAAGTCCTCAAATTTGCCGGAAGATTCCTTTATGCTGTTTATGCTGTCCCGGATTACCCCGAGACTCCTGTTCCCTAATAGATCTATTTTAACAAGACCTGCCTCTTCTGTGCCGTCTTTTTCCCACTGGATAAGCGGCACTCCTTTAGGGGCTGTTACTACAGGTACATAGGTGTCAATGGGGTTGGGGGTAATGACAATGCCGCCCGGGTGGACGGAAAGATATCTTGGGGTTCCTGTAATGGCCTGGGCATAGCCCATGATTTCAGGCCAGGGCTGTGGAAAATCCATAAACTTAAATTCGGGCCGATGCTTTATCCTGTTCAAAAGATCGTCTTTTGCTTCATTTAGTTTCCAGAACCAGGGAAGCCGCTTTGATACTTTTCCGATTTCGGCATCCGGCAGCCCGAATACCCTTGCCACCTCCCGGACCGCCATCCTGGGCTGGAACAGGATATGGCTGGATACCATTGCGCTATGGCCTTTAAACTCATTTAAAACCCAGTTTAGGATATCGTCCCTTTCATCCCAGGCAAAATCAATATCAATATCCGGCGGATCTATTCTTTGAAGATTCAAAAACCGTTCAAAATAAAGGTTGTATTTAATTGGGCAGACATTGGTAATGCCAAGGCAATAAGCTACGATGGATGCTGCACCAGACCCTCTGCCACAGATTCTTGATGCTCGTTTAACAATTCTTTCAACCACTAGAAAATATTCACAAAAATTCATTTGCCGGATGATATTCAATTCATGTTCAATCCTTTTGATGACACGCCCTGACAGGCTTGAGCCATAGCGAATTTTTGCTCCCTGCAATGTCTTTTCGTATAAAAGCTTATCTGCACCAAGACCTGTGCCTTTTTTTAAGGGAGGCATGACAATACCAAAATCCGGTCCTGAAAATTCTATTTTTTTTGCCAGGGCAAAGCTGTTTTTTATGGCATCTGGAAACACAGCAAATTTTTCCTGGTATACCTTTGCGGGAGCCAGAAATGCCGTATCCGGTGCTGCATCCTTATGGGTCAGGCGGTTTAAACAGGTGTTGTTGTCTATAGCCCTGAGCATGAGATGAATTTTCGCGTCTTTTTTGTCTAAAAAAAAACTGCCGGGTGTTGCCACCATGGGAATGCCAAATTTTTTGGCTGTCACACATAGGGGATGCTGTTGGGACAGGGGATTTCGGGTAAGGTTGACGGCAAGATCTACATTGTTTTGATGCCAGAAGGGTAAAAGGTCGTGGTTTTTGGTCAATACCACAAGTCCTTTGGAAAGGTTTGGCAGAGTAGTTTTTAGTGAAAAGTCTTTGTCTCTGTGCCGTTGGGTGATAAGCCGGGTCAGATGGCTGTAGCCTTTGCTGCTTTTTACCAGGCATACCGCTCTGTGGGGTGTATGGGGATCTGTGATCTCCGCACCAATGACAGGGGTTAATCCCTGATGCCTGCAGGCGTTGATAAACTTCCACATGCCGCATAAATTGTCTGTATCTGTCAGGGCTATTTTTTGATATCCAAGGGTCTTTGCATGGCAGCAGAGATCTTTTACAGAACCTGTACCCCACATAAAAGAATAATGGGATCTTGTGTTCAAGGCAATCATTGGTGTCTGTTTTTGTCAATCATTCTTAACCCTCATTGTTAACCCTGCCTTTATCGAGTTTTTGCCAAATTTATCGTGGATTTTGTCCATTGCCAGGATCAGTTCAGCCTGCTTTGTTTCTTTGTTCCCAACGGAAAACAGGTCTGCCTGTATCGCGCCTTGACAAATTTTTTCACATATCAGGCGCATGTGGCGGATTCTGACCCTCCGGGTCCATGCTTTGTTTAAAAGCGGAACACATTTTTTAAACATGGCCATATCATTGGATGTTGAAGGAACAAGTTTTAGCTTTGAGGTGCTTTGCAGTCCATCTGAATAGGAAAGGATAATTTTTGTGGCACCACCTGTAAGTTTTCGGTTCCGCAGGGTTTTGCATATTGATTCAACCATGAGATAAAGGGCTCTTTTAAGCAGATCAGCATTGTTGGTGTCATCGCTGAATTCATGGTCTGAGCGTATGATGGAAAGGTTTTTGCAATTGCAAGAGGTTGTGACGGGTGTCGGATCAATCCCCCTTATCCAGTCGTAAAGCAGGGGTGCCCGGAAATGAAAGGGGATCTTAAGCTGTTCCAGGGTAAGG
>JABGOU010000126.1 GCA_018645325.1 Desulfobacula sp. | reverse complement strand
CAAATGAATTTGAAAAAAACCTCAAGTATAAAAAGGTTGCCTGAAAATGAATTGTAAACCAATTACAATAAGGGGGCCAGCCCCCAAACCCCCGGGATTTAACGCTTTATGGACTAATGCATGTGAATATGACCGAGCATTTCCATGCTCGATCACATGCATAAGTCACCAGATTCGGTGCTCAGGTTGCTTCCCAGCATTGCCTTATCCCCCGATCCGGCATGAATGAAATAACAAAATATGGAATTTTTGCAAGAGCTTTTTTTATATAAAAAAAAGGCTTGAATTGAATGTTGCTTAACTTGGTGTCTTTTTTTCTTGACCACATCATTCTTGGGTATGATGCCCATGAGTTAATAGGGAAAACACCCTTTGATTTAATGCCAGAGGAAGAATGCGCAAAAATCAAAACTTCTTTCTTTAAAATTACTTCGAGATCCCAACCAATTAGAGATTTGGAGAATTGGAACCTTGCCAAGGATGGGACCCGAGTTTGTTTGCTTACAAACGGCATCCCGATCTTTGATAAGGATGGAGAACTCCAAGGGTATCGCGGTGTTGATAAAGATATTACACGTCAAAAACAAAATGAGGCAGAAAAAGCCCTAATTAATGACCAACTTCGTCAAGCCCAGAAGATGGAATCTGTGGGGCGCCTGGCAGGCGGGGTGGCGCATGATTATAACAATGCGCTCACCACTATAATGGGTTACACAGAACTTGCCATAATCGACCAGATTCTGGCAAATCTGTGTGTCAATGCCAGAGATGCCATTGAAGATGTGGGCAAGATCACCATTGAAACAGCGACAAAAGTCTTTGACTCAGACTATTGTGCTGACCACAAAGGGTTTGTCCCAGGTGAGTTTGTTATGCTGACAATAAGCGACAATGGCTTCGGCATGGACAAAGAAATACTGAACAATATTTTCGAACCATTTTTCACCACAAAGGATGTAGATAAAGGAACTGGTCTGGGGCTTTCCACTGTATATGGCATTGTCAAGCAGAACAACGGGTTTATAAATATTTACAGCGAACCAGGCAAAGGAACAGCTATAAAAATTTACCTACCACGGCAAGGGGAAGAAGCTGTGGAGACCCAGAAGGAAAAAACGGCAGAAATACCCCAGGGCCAGGGTGAAACCATCCTGCTGGTGGAGGATGATCTTTCCATCCTGAAACTCGCTCAGAAAATTCTCGAAGGATTGAATTACACGGTTTTGATTGCTGGCACACCAAAAGAGGGCATAAAACTTGCGGAAGACCATACAGGTGAAATTCACCTGCTTGTAACAGACGTGATTATGCCAGAAATGAACGGGCTTGAAATATCAAAACAGCTGAAATCCCTTTACCCAGATTTAAACTGTGTGTTTATGTCTGGATATACTGCTAATGTCATAGTCCGCCATGGAGTCTTAGACGAGGGGGTACACTTTATTCAGAAGCCATTTTCCAAAAGTGATCTGGCAACCATTATCAGAAAAGCATTGGATGAGGGGGAAAGCTGATTTTTTAATTAAAAACTGACTCAATATCTCGTGGTTGGAAAGAATCATATTCTGACACCGGGCATTAAATTATATGAGCCAAGAACTGCATTGTAGGCCATTATTGCGTATTCCAGTTAATAATATATAGAGCATAAAATTTGAGTTTGGTAGAATATTATCAGAGCGTTTGAGATGTCCAGGGCTGGATATTGATATTGATTTTTATGGGAAAATACATCCTGTGGACTATCCTCTGTGTCGTCCACGTTTTTTTTAAAAATATAAAATCACAGCATATGGTATTGCGGGTTTTTTCATTATCAGGCCGCCGGGGAAACATAATTTGAGACTCAGTTTATTGTAAAGTGGGCAGAAAATATCAAGCTTATCGCCCCCAAGAGTTCACATCCACGGGGCGGGTTGGCACCTTGATGTCGGCTCATCACATCCTGGGACTTGAGCAGGTCCCAAGGGTTTGGCTGTTCGCCAATTAAAGTGATGATGATGGTCACACCGATCATCAGGGCTTTTTGCGTTTTCCGAATCTCCTGTAGTACTAGTGTCCGCTTCATGAAAGCCTCCTTTATGGCTTTCATAATAACCGGACAGTTTATGTGCTACAAATCCGGACAAGTTATTTGCTCCCAACATAAACAAAGTCGACTGTTGCACAACAGTAAATATCATTGTACAATGACTTCATGATTAAAAGCTTTAAGCATAAAGGATTAAAATTTTTTTTTATGACTGGAAGTACAGCAGATATAAACCACAAACATGCCACAAGAATAGAAGAACGCTTACAAGCCATACACACTGCTATTTATATTGAAGATATGGATATTCCGGGATGGAGATTGCATCAGCTTAAAGGTGATCATGCCGGATTATGGACTGTCAACATAAGTGGTAATTGGAGAGTCGTTTTTGAATTTAAAGATGGCCTCGCATACGTGGTCAATTATGAAGATTATCATTAGATAAAGGGGAAATGAATGGTTATTCAACAGAACGACCCTATGCATCCAGGGGCATTCATAAAAAGAGTTTATTTGCAACCAAATGATATTAGCTCAAATGAATTGGCCCGAAAATTAAAAGTTAGCCCTGGATTAATAAGCCGATTAATTAATGGAAAAACTGATATTTCACCGGCAATGGCCTTAAAACTCTCAGTGGTGTTGGGCAGATCACCGGAAAGCTGGTTACTTATGCAAGATAATTACGATCTATGGAAAGCGCGGAAAGAAATTGATTTGAATAATTATAATACAATCGAATTTGCAGTTTAACGGTTCTGAGTCTTCGTTCTCCTGCAATCTATTTTGATTTTTAATTTAGTTTTGCTGTAATCAATGTTCTTCTGATAATGCCAAGGGTTCTATTTTTCTGCATGTGGCTTACCATATTGCCTGAAAATCTTTCAGATGACAGGGGACAATCTATTAAATGAGTGATTTTCCATCCGCATTTTTCAAGCAATTTCATATAATCGAAAACCAGAATGGCATTTTCAGGATCTTCATCCATGGCCGGGCGACTCTGGAAGTCCCTGAAGTCTGCATTAAGAAAGGCCATACGGGTGGATGGTTTTGAATGTTTTCTCATGAGATGGAAAAGATTTTTAAAGAAATTCAAATATTGGGACCGGGAAAATTCTGAAATACTGCCTTTCATGTAATGGTCTGCCATTTTTTTAAAATAGGGCGGGTCAAAAAAGATCAAGTCGGGTTTTGTAACTGTTTTAACAGGCCAGGCAGGGTTTTTATGGTCCCATAAAAAGGGTTCTATTTCAGGCCTTGTTTTCATCCGGTCTGAAAGATCAAAAGACCAGCATTTTCTTTTAAAGGCAAGACAGGTATCAGGCACTACCCCTCCGCCTGCCATGGGATCAAATACAAGATCGTTTTGCCTTGTAAAGTAAAAAAGAGTATGGGCAACAAGCTGGGCCGGGATTCTTCCGGGCCAGTCATCTCCAAACCTGTGATCCACATCATTGAAAGACCATTGATCCCATGTTCGTAATCCCCAATTAAAATTTTTAAACCGCTCCTGGTCTGTTTTTTCTTGTAGAATCACAGACCATACCAAAGGTTGCGGAACAAAATATTTTTTAGCAATATCAGGTATACTAAATTCGCTTTTAAAATCCTGATGAATTTTGTTAAAAAGATCCTGATTTTTTTTAACATATTTTGAAATGGTTTCCCTGTGGATATGTAACCTCTGGGCAATACGAACGAGAGGAATGCC
>JABGOU010000125.1 GCA_018645325.1 Desulfobacula sp. | reverse complement strand
CCACTTCATCGGGATCTGAAATAACAGCCCCGGGCTGTTTTCTGGATACAAGAGTTCCTTCAGGTGTATACGCCCTGTCAGGAAAAGCCTCATAGACCACTTTAAGTCCTAATTGTTCTCCCATACGTCTCATGGTTTCCCCTTTTTTTCCTGCCAGGGCAACAAAATAAAGATCAGGGTCCAGACTCATTATCCCTTTTGCAATTGCCTTGGCCGTTATTTGGTTTTCAACAGCATCAAGATAAAGCGCCCCATGGGGTTTAACATGGGAAAGTTTTGTTCCGTGCACATGACAAAACCCTTTAATGGCGCCAACCTGATAAACCAGATAGTGCTGAATTTCTTCAGCCGTGCAGGCCATGTTCCTGCGGCCAAATCCCAAAAGATCCGGATATCCCGGATGTGCTCCGATTCCCACCTTGTTATCAACGGCCATTTTGATGGTTTTATCCATTACAAGCGGATCTCCGGCATGAAAACCGCAGGCGATATTTGCGGAACTAATGTGCTGCATGACCTTTTCGTCCATGCCAATTTTGTATGCACCAAAGCTTTCGCCCATGTCACAATTTAAATCGATTTCTTTCATCCTTCACCTCTTTATCTATTTTGTTACCATGAGTTCTGGAAGATACAATGCAATTTGTGGAAAAACAGTCAGGATCGCCGTTGTCAATAACATTAAAAAAAAGAATGGCAGCGCATATCTGGCGATGTTCATAATGGGTTCACCTGTCAGGCCCTGTATCACGAAAAGATTAAATCCAACCGGAGGGGTGATCTGGCTTACTTCCACCATTAAAATTAAATAAATGCCAAACCATATGGGGTCAAATCCTGCTGCAGTTACCATGGGAAGAGCTATGGGAAGTGTCATGACAACAATTGAAAACCCATCCAAAAGACATCCCAGCACGAGATATACCCCTCCAAGAAGAAGCATGAGCATGTAGGGCGAAAGATTAAGTTGAGTTATTGCAAGGGTAATTGCAGCCGGGATTCCTAAAAACCCCATTACTCTGGATAAAAAACCTGCCCCCACAACAATGAGCATGATCATGGCATTGGTTTTAACTGCCCCTATAAGGCATTCAAAAAGAATTTTCATGGTCATCTGGCGGTTTAAAGCTGCAAAAACAAAGGCACCGAAAACACCTAAGGCAGCAGCCTCGGTCGGAGTTGCAAACCCCCCGTAAATACTTCCGAGAACCACGAGAATAAGAATTAATGTGGGAGCAAGATCCTTGAGCCCAAGCAATCGGTCTGACCATGAATAACTATCTTGAGATTGCGGTGCAATTTCAGGATTTCTAATTCCCCTGTAAATGATGTATGCAGAATAAATTGCCGCAAGAAGCAAACCCGGTAAAATTCCTGCCATAAACATTTTACCGATGGAGACCTCAGCTAAAATTGCATAAACAATCATTATTAATGAGGGCGGGATCAAAAATCCCAGTGTGCCTGCTCCGGCAAGTGATCCCATTGAAAGACTTCTGTCATACCCCAGTTTGTCAAACTCTGCCAGGGTAATTCTACCCACAGTAGCTGTTGTGGCTGCACTTGAACCAGATACTGCCGCAAAAAGCGTGCACGACACAATATTCATGAGTAAAAGCCCGCCTGGAAGTCGGTAGAGCCAGGGTACAAGAGCCTTGAAAAGTTTTTCCGAAATCCCGGACCTGTATAATATCTCCCCCATTAAAATAAACAAAGGCAGGGCCACATACTCCCATTTTTCAATGGTTGCCCATGCAGATGATGCCATATTGTTTCCAGCAGGCAGAGAAGAAAACAGGGTCATGCCAACAAAACCCACAATAAAAAGAGAAAACCCGACCCAGATACCGGCAGAGAGAGCGATAAAAAGAACACCAAATACAACGATAGACATAAAAAGGAGTTCTGCTTCCATTAGACGACCTCCTCTTTAGTTGAAATGGCCTGCCAGGTTTTCAGGGTTGTGGCCGCAAGCTGAATAAAAAAGCACCCGGCTCCAACCAGCATGATGGCCTGGGGAATCCATAAAGGCGTGTTGGTCAATGTGCCTGATGTTGATTCATATCTGATGGCTGAACCAACCATTTTAAAAAGATACCACCATAAATATCCCATAAAAAAAGTGGTAATCAAAGTTGCAAAAAAAGTGATCACCCTTGCCGCCTTTTGGGGTAAAAATCCCAGAACCAGGGTAATTCTGATATGGCTTTTTTCCTTAAGGCAGTATCCTGCCCCCATAAATATTATTGCTGCAAGTCCATAGGCGCTGTATTCATCTGCTATCAATGTTGTCTTTTCAAATAGATTCCATATAAAAATTTCCACTAAAATCAAAATAGACATCAGCCCAAGAATTACAGCAGAAATTTTTGCCATAACATCACTTAATTTGTCTGATAATTTTACAAATTTATTCATTAAGACCACCGGAATTTATCATAATGGACCAGTTTAACAGTCCATTATTATAAAATTAATATGTAATTATTCAGCCCGTTAAAAAAAATTATCCCCAAAGCTCTGCCTGATGGATATTTGCAGGAGGTTAAGCGAATAGCCTCGAAACAAATATCCATCAGACAGGGCGGGTTAAAGCGCAAGAGCTGAATAATTACATTAATATTATCTAAGATATAGTTAAGTTTACCTGCCTGTGATTTTGTAATACTGGCTGAGAACGGCCTGGGCATCGCTACCTGCTTTTTTTGCCCATTCACCTCTTAATTTTTCACCAACAGCATTGAGCTCAGCTCGAAATTCATTGCTCACAGGATCAATGGTCATTCCTTTTTCCACAAGAGTTGCACGGCTTTTACGGTCCATGTCTCCGGCAAGATTCCACATGTCATCTTCCATCTGATTGGCAATTTCAAGGACGATTGCCTGGATTTTTTTATCCAGTTTATCCCAGGCAGCCTGATTAACATTGATCATGTTCACAGGACCCACAATATTTATCGGGGTAAAATATTTTAAAATTTCCCATGCTTTTGCATCAACACCAGAAGGAGAAGAGGTGTACATGGAATCTAAAAGGCCTGCTTTCATTGCAGGATAGACTTCGGAAAATGGCATTTTTCTTGCCGCAATACCCGTAGCTTTTCCAAAGGAAAGCCCAGTACCATCATAAACCCTCATTTTCAGGCCTTTTAAATCTGATTCAGACTGGATTTTGCGCTGGGTATAAATACCGGAAAAAGGCCAGATGGAAGTGTAAAGAGTCATCTGGTTGAATTTTTTCAAATTTTTTGCATATACGGGTTTTGCAAGTTGATAAAGAAGACGCTGTTCAAAGGCATTTGTGGAAATAAAAGGCTGTGCTGTCAATGCCAGGACCGGTGCATCACCTTCAACCATACC
This sequence comes from Desulfobacula sp., assembly GCA_018645325.1. Classification (GTDB taxonomy): domain Bacteria; phylum Desulfobacterota; class Desulfobacteria; order Desulfobacterales; family Desulfobacteraceae; genus Desulfobacula. The sequence continues at coordinate 402 of JABGOU010000125.1, read as the reverse complement.
CGTGGGTATTTCAGCAACTGCCAGCTGACCTTCAGCAACAGCTCTTAAAAGCTCAGGGCCTTTGAATCCCAATGAGGAACCCGGATGAAGAACAATAGTAAGCTCGCCATTAGTTGCTTTGGCGACTTTATCTGCAAATACTTGTGCACCTTTGGAGTGAAAATTACCCGCAGGATAGTTTAAATGCAGATCCCACTTTGTTTTTGCCATGGCATTGGAAACCAAGGTCAAGGCGAACATCAGACCGGTTAAAACAATTAATAATTTTTTCATCTCTTTCTCCTTTTTAGGGTTATTAATATATTATAAGAGCTTGCACCCTTTAATAATTCAATCAGGATGTCATAAAAACAATTATCCTTTGCCGGAAAATTAAAATATGTTTTTCAATGAGTTCTTTTA
>JABGOU010000124.1 GCA_018645325.1 Desulfobacula sp. | reverse complement strand
ATAGTTTCAAGAAAATCATTTGGTATTATTACTTTGTTTATGTTGCTGGTGAGTACGGGCATCAATGTCGGGATTTATTTTAGCATTGACTGGCTTATTGTATTTTTTGAAAATGATACTGGAAATGAAACTGCAGAAAAAACAATATCCTGGGCAGTAAATAATTTAGAGCTTATATCTCAAAATTTTTATGTATGGGTGGTGCCTGCCACAATGGGAATTTTTTTATTATGCGGGTGGTTATTATGGATTATTTTAAGACTCTCTATAGGGAAAACACTTGTCCAAGCTCATGGTAAAACTGATGATAAGTCTTCTAAAGGGAAATCTAAAAAAGATTTTGTAGATCATAAAATAGAGCAGGACCGGAAAAGGCGATTGTTCCTGCATAGTTTATCTATCCTTCAAAGGGATGGAAGGCTTCTGGATTTTTTTGATGAGGATTTAAGCCAGTATGATGATGAACAGATTGGTGCTGCAGTGCGAAGTATACAGGAGGATTGCAAAAAGACTATAAAAAAATATATTGATGCAAAGCCTGTGCTTGAATCTGAAGAAGGGGATATTGTAAAAATTGAGCCCGGGTTTGATATTGATGCGATAAAGCTTGTGGGCAATGTTTCAGGAGAACCTCCCTTTGAGGGCGTTTTAAAGCACCGGGGATGGAAAGCCGGGAAAAAAGAGGTCCCTAAACTGTCCGATATCCAGGATTCCGGGATTATCATGCCTGCAGAGGTTGAAATACAAAGTTGAGTTGGATATGGGGTCAGCATCTATTGAGCAATAAACGCAACTACGCAAGCCTAACCCCACTCGACTACAAGCCCCATCTAAGGAGAGAAATTGGATTTTCAAGACAAACAATATGTGATCGGTATTGATCTGGGGACAACAAATTGTGCTGTTTCCTATGTGGATGTAGCCGCCTTAAAGGAAGACAGATCAACGGGAAGAAAACCGGTTGAAAAAAAGAACCTGGTTAAAGTCTTTAATGTTCCCCAGCTGACAGGGCACGGAGAATTTACCAAGATCCCTGTGTTGCCATCTTTTTTATATATTCCTGGTAAATATGATATTTCAAAGGAAGTGCTGAAACATCCCTGGAAAAAGAGGGCAGATCTTTTTGCCGGCAGCTTTGCCAGGGATCATGGTTCCAAAATACCTTCCCGGCTGGTGTCTTCTGCAAAAAGCTGGCTGTGCAATGATAAAGCTGACAGGCGGGCAAAAATACTGCCCTGGGGATCTGAAGGCTTTGAAAAAGTGTCTCCTGTTACTGCAACCTCTGAATATCTCCTGCATATCAGAAATGCATGGAATCATTTTGTAAAAGATGAAGATAAATTTCTTGAAAATCAATTTGTGGTAATCACGGTCCCGGCATCTTTTAATGAGGCGGCAAGGGATTTAACAATGGAGGCTGTTAAAAAAGCGGGGTTCGCTCCTTCAGTGGTTCTTCTTGAAGAACCTCTGGCAGCATTTTACAGTTGGCTGATCATTCATGAAGACGACTGGCAAACCTGTGTGAAAACCGATGACCTGATACTTGTGTGTGATGTTGGTGGAGGAACAACGGATTTCAGTTTAATTGTCCTTAAAGAATCAGACGGCACGCCCCGGTTTGAAAGAATTGCAGTGGGAGATCATTTGATACTTGGCGGGGATAATATTGACCTGGCACTGGCCAGAAAAATAGCCTCTAAGTTTAAATCAGAGACTCAATTAACTCCGGATAAATGGAAGACCCTGAGCCATCGCTGCAGGGAAGCCAAGGAAAAAATACTAGAGGAAAAAGAACCCCTGGTGAGGATAACCATCAAAGGTGAAGGTCGGTCTTTGATTGCAGGAACGCTTGCAGCAGATTTAACACGGGTCGAGGTTGAAAACATACTACTCGATGATTTTTATCCCTATGTTGACTCCGTGGAAAGCCTGGACCTTCACAAGGGCAAAGAGATAACTGATTTTGGTCTTCCATTTGAGAAAGAATCTGCAGTTACCCGTCATATTATCCAGTTTCTGGAACATCACAGAGAGGGTGTCCAAAAAAAGCTTTCAAAAGATCCCAAGCCTGATTTTATTTTATTTAATGGGGGCACCCTGAAACCTGCTCTTGCACAGGAAAGAATAAGAAAAGTCATTGGAAAATGGTTTGGCTCAAAAGATTCTGAACTACCGCAAATTCTTGAAAACCCGGACCCTGAGCTGGCTGTCGGGATAGGCGCATCCTATTATGGTCTTGTAAAACAGGGACAGGGGGTGCGTGTGGGCAGCGGCAGTCCCAGAAGTTATTATATAGGAGTTTCCATTAAAGAAGATAATGCTTCAAAAGCCCTGTGTGTCGTGGAAAGAGGCCTGGATGAAGGCTCTGTCATTGACCTCCCCCAAATAAAGTATGAAGTCAGGACAAATGAACCAGTCAGCTTTAATATCTTTCATTCAAGTTATAGATCCGGAGATACTGCAGGCAGTGTAGTTACCATTGATGATTCTTTTTCTTCAATGGTTCCGATTCAGACCATTATAAGGTTTGGGAAAAGCGGGCAGAGAAAAATTATTCCTGTTACCATTGGTGCTGAATATACGGAAATGGGAACTCTTTCAATGTATTGTCATTCAGGGGTGAGTGACCATAAGTGGAAATTGCAGTTCCAGTTGAGAGATCGGCAAAAGGAGACAGGGTGCAAAGAAACGGCAGTATATGATGATCAACTGATAAAAGATGCCTGCAGCATGGTCCATAAAAGATTTACAGATAAACCCGGCAGGGAGGACTATCTTAAAACCATTGTTAAGCAGATTGAAGAAATAGTAGGACATAAAAAATTAAACTGGCCTTTATCCTTTTTGCGCAGCATTGCAGACAAATTGATAGAAATTGAGGCCACAAGAACCCGTTCTGCTGCCCACGAAGCAAGATGGCTGAACCTTACAGGGTTCTGTATGCGCCCCGGGTTTGGAGATGCCTTTGACAATGAACGCGCCAAAAAAATGTGGAAGATATATCTTAGCGGAATAAAGTTTGAAAAGATTGTTCAAAACAGGCTTGAATGGTGGGTTTTCATTCGAAGAATTTCTGCAGGGCTGGGCGCAGGGCAGCAACGCCAGCTTTTTCAGAATATATCTCCCATATTAATAAAGGGTAAAAATATCATCAATAAAATTTCTCCCCAGGAACAGGTTGAATTATGGATGGCTCTGGGCAATATGGAAAGGCTTCTGGTTAAGGATAAAGTTGTGCTGGGAAAAGCACTTATGACCCTGCTCAGACCCGGGAAAAAACAGGATAATTTTTTTTGGACATTGTCAAGGCTTGGGGCCAGGGAGTTGTTATATGGGTCAGTTGACCGGGTGGTGCCGGCAAAAGAGGCCAAAAAATGGATAAACCAGGTCCTGAAAAAAACATGGAGGAAAACTGATCCCGTTGATATCATGGTTGCACAGATATGCCGTAAAACAGGCGACAGGACAAGGGATATGGAGAAGGAAGACATCCTGAGAATTACACAATGGCTGCAGAAAAGAAAGGCTGGAAATTCTTTTATTAAAATAATTAATGAAAAAATGGATATGAAAGTAAAAGATAAAAATATCCAGTTTGGTGAAAAATTGCCCGCGGGCCTTGTTTTGAGATAATACAAATTTTTATTTAAAACATATGAAAAAGTATTTGACAAAAAAATAAAATTCATATATCTTATTTGGGTTCTCTGCAAGAAAAGAACATGATTTTTTTGATCTTTGAAAATTGGTCAGTGAGAAATTTTGAAGCGGGTCTTAAAACAAGACCTTAAAGAGTTTAGTAGTATA
>JABGOU010000123.1 GCA_018645325.1 Desulfobacula sp. | reverse complement strand
TCGATCAAGCCGTCAAGCAAAATACTTGCACCCAGCTCTTTTAAGCTGTTCTCATCAAAGTATTTACGGTGCTGATAGGGAGAAGGATCAATCTTTTTAATGTCTATCATATAAAAAGAAAAAGGATAATTTTTATGGTCGGTTATCGGCATAATTCAACTCCTATAGAAAAAATAAAAAAGTCGTATCACACGGGTTTAAAGGGTTAGATATTTTATAAAGAATATTATCACGAAAGTAAAACTAATACGACACAGGGAGTAATGCATTTCAAATTTGAAGAACTTGTACATGAATAAAGGTGAACAAATGAGTGTATTTACCGCGATTTTGTAACGAAGTTCATGGAGTTCCATTGTGCTGATTTTTCTGTTGGTATAAGGGGCTGCAATTTCAATTTTCAAGAATCATTATTAATCATCATAAAGGCCCATATCCGGGTAAAATTTTTCAGCACATTCCGGACAAATGCCATGGCTGAATTCAGCTTCGGAATGTTTATGAATATATGATTCGATCTGATTCCAGTATCCCTTGTCATCACGAATATTTTTACAATGTGAGCAAATGGGCAGAAATCCACTCAAGGTTTTCACTTTATCAAGAGCATCTTTAAGCTCTGAAAGTAACCTGTCCTTTTCCTTTTCGGCTTGTTTGCGTTCATTGATGTCCAGCACAATACCTTCATAACGAATCACCTTTCCGTCACTGCCAAAATAGGCCCGGGTGCTATTGGATACCCAGATCGCCGAACCATCCTTGCGTTTGGCTTTGAACTCAAAATTTTCCACAATTCCCTTATCTTTGAGAATTTCTTTATAAAGTTTTCTGTCTTCAAGGTTCACGTAATACTGCGTTGCAATGTCGGAAATGCTGGAAACGAGATCTTCCGGAGAGTCATACCCGAGCATATTGGCAAAGGCGAAATTGACATTGATAAACCGACCCTCTGGGGTGCTTTGGAAAAATCCTTCGACAGCATTTTCATAAATAATCCGGTATTTTTTTTCACTCTCCTGCAGTACTTCCTCTGTCTTGGCTTTCTGGATTATGTGGGTGGTCGTGGCGGCAATATTTTCAAGCAGAGCGTCTTCTTCTGGAGAAATTACTTGTTTACTGAACAAAGCCAAAACACCAATAACACCACCGTCATCCGAAAGAAGCCTATATCCCGCAAAGGAAACCAAACCGATCTTCATGGCCCATTCATGATCGCTGACAAGAGGATCATTTACAACATCATTAGTAAGAAATTTAGATCCATGCCCTGAAGCAATCTTTCCGATTTTGTAATTGCCGAACGGCACTCGCCCGTGTCCGCCGTCTATATGAGTATAACGGCCTGAACTGGCTAAAAGATGAAGGCAACGTTCCCGGTAACTGCAGACATCCGGTCCTTCTGTAATTTTAGCATACCGGCATTCTAAATCGCATAAATCTCCTGATTTAATAATCCAAATTCGGGCAAAGTCTGCTTTAAATATCTTTATTATTTCTTCAGTGATTAGTTTAACTTTATAGTTAAGGCCACCTGAGACAAGTAATCTTTCATTTAAACTATTCAAACGTTCTGTTCTTTTTAAAACCTGCTTGCGATCGGTGATATCTATATTCAAACCATATATACGCCGGATCTGATTATCCTTATCAAATTCAGATGCAGCCACACCATGCAGGATACGTTCTTGCCCATCCTTGCGTAGAATTCTAAACTCAGTAACGATTTGCTGTTTTATTAAAAAAAGACTTTTTAACTGTTTTGATAACTCTGTCCTATCATCAGGATGTACTATATGTTCCTGAAAATATATATTTTTATTTTTTAATTCCCCGGGTTCATATCCTAAAAGCCTGTATTGGTTATCCGTCCAAGATGATTTTTTAGTTTTTGGATCTAATTCCCATCCACCAACCCTTCCCAATTCTTCAGCATCATTTAACAATTTTTTAGTGCGGCGGAGTTTAGTCTCAATTTTGTTCGTTTCTAAATTATGAATTTTTTGTTTCAAATCGCCATTGATGGATTTTTTAGGCATTAGTAAGAATCTCCAGTTTTAATAATCTTGCTATGGCGAAGTGCGTATTTCATAGTGACGAATTAACCTTTCCTTGTTAAATTTCTTAAACCAAAATCACGGTACAATAAATTGTGATGCAAGGCAAATAATTCCCTAAAAAATTTTCAATTATATAACCGTAATAGAATAAACCAGCTTTTTCTTTGCACATCTGTTTTACCAGCATGAGCAGTTTTCTTGAGGAGGGGCTCAGTTCGTCAAGGCTGCGGCCCAAAACATAATTGGCAATTGTGTTGGCCTTTTCAATATCATCTAGGGTGACGTTGATGTATTCAATGGTTTTATACTTAAATTCCATGGTCTGTACCTTATAAAACAAGGCCTGGGTCAGTCTTGTGTATTTGGTGCAGTCTTCCTTTGGAACCAGAGACAGCACTGTGTCCTGGAGGTAGGATTTGCCTGCGGCAGATCTAGATTGGATCATGACCGATAATGGAGACGCCATCTTCCTGGAGACAGCCGCCACATAGCACAACAGTTTGTTCATTTCTTCGCCGGTGTAAGCTTGTTGCCCTTTTTTGATATCCCCCTGACTTCGTATTTGAGGTCAAGCACAGTAAGGGTAAAGCCGTAATCTGTTTTTTGGATATCCGGATCATTTTCTTTTTTAACCGCCGGGTTTGCCATGGCAACAAGGTTATTAAAATTTTCTTTTGGACTGGCGGTTAAAAGAAAAAAATCATTGATATCCTGACCATAGGGTAAAGTTACAAGATAAGGCATTAGATGGGCATTGTTTACCCGTTCTTTAACAACAGGTAAAGCTATCTGTCCTGCCTTGTCTCCGTCAAAGCAGATATACACAGCCTTAACTTTATTTTGAGATAAAAGATTGATGCGGGATGCTCCCAGGCCGTTGGTGCCGTGACAGGGGATGGTGTTTTTAATGCCTTGATTGATAAGGGTCAGGCTGTCCAGGACGGATTCTGTCAGGATGATTTCTTTATTGGTTTTTGCAACCTGTCGATTAAACAGGCCGTCCCTGCCTCCAGGCAGGTACAAATGATCTGCTCCCTTTGCCATGCCGTCAATACGGCGGTCATACATCCCCATAGGGTTACCATCCGGATCGTACAGTGGGAACTTGATACAGCCGTAAAAGTGTTCTTTACCCTTGCTGTTTAGGATACCTATTTTTTTTAACTGCTTTGTAATCTTGTCATCATCTGGCAGCACATTTAAAAGGGTGCCGTTGCTAAACCCGATCCAGTAATCGGAGAACAGGGATTTATCTGTAATGCCCCGGATATTAAGATACTGCCTTGCCCTGTCATCCTCTGCAAAGGCTGAGTGATAAAACTCTATAACCCGGTTGAACAATTTGATATGACCGGGATTCAATTTGACCTTTGAGGATTCTTTATTTTTAACCACCGAACGCTTCAATGCTGTTTTTGTAAGACCATTACCGCCAAGCCTCATAACTGCTTCTTTAAAATCTACCCGGTCAAACAACTCCACAAACCGGATCATAAGGAGCCAATATGTACAATCGTATTATAATAAATTCTAAAATATGTCATGGTCAGGCATGTATCAAGGGTACAAGAATCCCTGTACACCAGATCATCCGCATGCTTGCCAATGGGGATAAAATTGAAGAACTTCTGGAAGATTATCCCTCACTCAAACAAGATGATGTTTATGCCTGCCTGGATTATGCCGCATCCCTTGCAGAAGATCCACCAAAGGGTCTTGCAGGCCCTCAAACGATACACTCCTAAACAATGACCGGGCCGATGGTGGTTATGCAGGATGCAGTTCAAGGCACATGGAAGTCTCATCATAAATAATAAATGCCGGGAACTGATCACTATTCAAGACCTTGCCTTTCCCCTGATTTCCTTACATTTTTCAGATAAGATCTTTAATTTTTCTATACTACTGTAAAGAAGCCCGAAAAATTACCCGAAATCCCGATCAAAATCCCAAAATGTTTTACCCAAGTGAAAAATAGCCAGGCACATTAAATTAAGAACTTCAAGGTTTTTTAAGCAGAGACAGCAAGAACCGCGATATGCCTTTAATCCTCCTCCCCCCTTTTGGGGGGGAT
>JABGOU010000122.1 GCA_018645325.1 Desulfobacula sp. | reverse complement strand
TTTTTAATCTCCTTTTATTGATATGTCTTGTCTAATTTCAATTCGCCGCTTTAATTATAGCGAAAAGGGTTCATTATCGATAAAGTTTACTTTTTTTTAATTTCTCACCCAGCCTGCTGAAAAATATTATATGTAATTTTTTGCCCCATGAAAATTATTATCCTATTCAAAGTATTGGGTCCCTGAAAAAAACAGTTTTGAGACTCAACCTTAACTTTTTGAAGAATTAATGCTTTTCATATCTTTGTATATCGGATTTTGTAAGTGACCTCAAGCTACATAACAGGTAATTTATACAGATTTGTCGAATATGTGATTTTTAATGATATCCAGCTAATAAGCCATAAAAATTGGTTTCTTCGTGAGTAATTGTGGAATTTTCTGTCAGGGGCAACAATTTTTAATAGAGCGACAACTATCAAAACAAAAAATTAAGTTTGGATAATGCCATATAATTTGCTGTTTATTTATATTTGCATAGAGATTGGTATGGATTTTGCTCTTGTCAGAGTTTAAACAATATTATAATAAATAGATTATTCATCGTTAGTATCGTATCAAATTTTCTTGAGAGGTGATTTATGACTGATGACACCAAGCCCATTACACCGGAAATAGTCGAAGATGAGAATGAAAGCAAAGACGGTCAACTGGTTCAGCAAAGTATAAAACCCGATATTTTATATCTTATCCCCATAACGGGTCGTCCTCATTTGCCTGCACAGGCTCAGCCCCTTCTGGTCAGCAAGAAGAGATGGGAAGAAACGCTGACAAAGGCATCCAAAGATTCTAAAAATCTTTTGGGCCTTGCATATGTAAGAGAGGTAAAGGGAAAATATGTGTATAAAGAGGATTTTCCAAAGGTTGGCTGTGTTGTAAGGATGATGAATGTAGTGGAGTTTCAAGGCAATATTCAGTTTATTGCCCAGGGGCTTGAAAGGTTTCGAATCAAGAGGTTTCTTTCTGATAAACCGCCTTTTGTTGTTCAGGCTGAGTATTTTGAAAAAACACAGGAAAATGAAAATGAGCTTAAGGCATATGCAATTGCAATTATTAACGCCATCAAGCAGCTGCTCTCATTAAATCCCTTATATTCCGAGGAAGTCAGGCAGTACCTGGGAATGTTCAGCCCGGACCAGCCTTCTCTTCTTACTGATTTTGCAGCAGGCATAACGACGGCTTCCGGCGATGATTTGCAGAAAGTTTTAGAATTGTCTTCTGTTATGGATCGAATGAAAAAAGTAATGATGCTGCTGCAAAAAGAGATAGAAATTGCAAAGCTCCAAAGCAAAATTCAAAAAGATGTAAATACCCAGGTGGATGAAAACAAACGAAAATTCTTTTTAAAAGAACAGCTTAAGGCAATTCAGAAAGAACTTGGACTGGCAAAAGATGATAAGACTTCGGATGTGGAAAAATTCAAAAAAAAGTTTGCCAAACTTGAACCGCCTGAACATGTGACGAAAAGATTTAATGAAGAGATTGAAAAATTATCCGTACTTGAGACCGGTTCTTCAGAATACGGGGTTACCAGAAATTATCTGGACTGGATCACATCCTTTCCCTGGGGAGTTTATTCCAAGGATAACATTGATATTGATCGGGCTGAAAAAGTACTTGATCGTGATCATGCAGGCCTTTCCGATGTTAAAGAAAGAATTATAGAATTTTTTGCTGCAGGAATTTATAAAAAAGACATTGCAGGTTCCATTATTTTGTTTGTAGGTCCTCCAGGTGTTGGTAAAACCTCTATTGGTAAATCTATAGCAGAGGCTGTTGGAAGAAAATTTTACCGATTCAGTCTGGGTGGGATGAGAGATGAGGCTGAAATAAAAGGGCATAGAAGAACCTATGTGGGTGCATTGCCTGGAAAATTGGTCCAGGCCTTAAAAGATACTGAAGTGGCCAATCCTGTGATAATGCTGGATGAGGTTGACAAAATCGGAATGTCTTACCAGGGAGATCCTGCATCTGCTCTTCTTGAAGTGCTTGATCCTGAACAGAATTCTGAATTTCTTGATCACTATATGGATCTTCGGATTGATTTGTCAAAAGTCTTGTTTATCTGCACAGCCAATCAGCTGGATACGATTCCAAGGCCCCTCCTGGACAGGATGGACCAGATAAATCTATCCGGTTATATTACCCAGGAAAAGATGGAGATTGCCCGAAAGCATCTATGGCCAAGGCTTTTAAAACGCAACAATCTGACGTCCAAAAAGATTACCATTACAGACCCAACCATAAGACACCTTATAGAGGGATTTGCCAGGGAAGCAGGGGTCAGAAATCTTGAAAAACTTTTAAATAAAATAATCAGAAAAAGTATTGTATCCATTTTAAAGGAAAAGAAAGAGAAAATCAGGATTAATATTAAATCACTGGAGGATTTACTGGGACCGCCGGTTTTTAAAGATGATAACCAGATGTCGGGTATTGGCGTGATAACTGGCCTTGCCTGGACTCAACTTGGCGGAGTTACCCTTCCCATTGAAGCCATAAGAGTTCATGAAAAAAATTCAGGATTTCAACTCACGGGGAAACTGGGCGAAGTGATGCAGGAATCTGCAACAATTGCCTATAGTTATGTCAGGGCAAATCTTTCATCATTTAAAATTAATAAAGATTATTTTGATAATGCCTTTATCCATATCCATGTGCCGGAAGGAGCCACCCCAAAAGACGGCCCTAGTGCAGGGATTACCATTACAACAGCAATTGTCTCACTTGCAACGGGAAAAAGGATTAAACGACCCCTTGCCATGACAGGAGAGATCACTTTAACAGGGGAAGTCCTTCCCGTGGGCGGTATAAAAGAGAAAATAATTGCAGCACGGCGATCCAATATCCGTGAGATTATTCTGCCGGATGGGTGCATCCCGGACTTTAAAAAGCTTCCAGAGCACATTAAAGAAGGCATCACCTTTCATTTTGCAAAAAAATATAAAGATGTGTTTAAAATAGTATTTACTAAATAGATATCAGATCAATTTTTTTATTCTTGCCCAGGCATCGCAAGAAAGATGGGCGCCCATTACCCGGCAGACCTCGTAGCCGCAGGCTGAGGCGATCCGTCCGCTTTTTTTAATGGAAAATCCATGGGCAATTCCAAAAAGAAATCCGGCAGCCCAGAGATCTCCTGCACCGGTTGTATCTATGGGCGCTTCTCCTGACTGGGCGTAAATTCTTGTGATAGTGTCATTATATGATACATAACTGCCTCTTTTGCCAAGTTTCAGGACAGCATATGTAACATGCTGAGACAGTGTTTCAATTGCTTTTTGTTCATCTTCGTACCCAGTATAGGCCTTTGCTTCATCTTCATTGGCAATTAAAATATCAACAAAATCTTTTATGATATCTTCAAGGATTTCCCTTGCGGCATTAACCACTTCAAAACTTGCAAGATCCAGGGCAATAAGAGATCCGGAAGCTTTGGCAGCTTTTATCGCAGCCATCATTAACTCTTTGTTAAATAAAAGATATCCTTCAATCATGGAGATGGCCGTGTCTTTAAACATGTCAGGAGAGATTAATTCGGGATCAAGCTCTGTGGATGCACCAAGAAAAGTAAACATGGAGCGCTGGGCGTCCGGAGTAATGACTGACAATACTTTGCCGGTTGGAGAGTCTGAGATGGAAACAAGTGGCTCAACATTGCATTTGACGATCTGTTTTTCAAACACCTCACCATATCCATCATCGCCCCTCCTGCCTATAAACCTGGCATTTCCGCCAAGGTTTCCGATTCCCACAATTGTATTGCAGGCAGCACCACCCGGAACAATAACAGGTGTTTGATTTGTCCGGGTTAATATTTCTTGTATATCCTTATCTTCCACAAGGGTCATCCCGCCTTTTTCTTTTCCAAGGTTTGTTAAGAATTCATCGGATTCATTGATCAAAATATCAACAAGTGCGGAACCGATCCCTGTAATTCTTGTCAGGTTTTTTTCTGTCATGTTTTCTCCTGGAATATAGTTTGGTCATGGATTTTATGTAATACTCTGTTTTAAATTTACCCTAACGTCAGGGTTTACTCAAAGAATAAAAAGTATGAGATAATTGTCAAGTGATTTATGATTTTTTATGATTACTCCATACCCGTTCAGGTCAGTTTACCTTTCCTTCGCTGGATGGGACATGTTG
>JABGOU010000121.1 GCA_018645325.1 Desulfobacula sp. | reverse complement strand
GTTATGGAAGATTCACCTTTTAATATTTTTAATTTTCCTTGAGTAATCTGTTCCATTAGAATTTATCCAATAAATCATCTTTTCCTTTTTCGGAAAATTCTTTTTCTTTTTTCTGTTCCTTTTTTTTCATTTTTATATACCAATCTTCTTTACCATAAAGTTCATCCGAACATTCAGGACATATACTATGAGTAAATTCTGCCTCAGAATATTTTTGAATATAAACATCTATTTGTTTCCAATATCCTTTATCATTCCTTATTTTTTTGCATGAAGAGCAGATTGGCAATAAACCACTTAGCAACTTGACTTTTTGCTGGGCCTCGCTTCGTTGGACTTCCATGATATAGAAAAGAAATGTCTCAACTAAATAAGAAATAAAAAACCTTAATATAAAAGTCGTGGAATAACCTGCCACCTCAAAATCAGCATAGAGGACTATTAATAACAGCATTGTTGGAACAGCAAGTATCAGTGAAAAAATCAGACCTAAACGCCTGCCCAATAGATACATAGCCACCGGCGGAAATATGAAAAACCAAATAGGGCCAGAACTATCAGTTCCTCCAGATAGCAGATGAACCAATAGAAAACCCATAAAAGCAATAGCCGCTATAATACAGGCAACGTTTAATTTTTTTGTGACTCTTAAATAAAAGTAGGTGTCAGCCTTGACCTGAAAATGAAATAATCTTCCCGGATTGAAAGTGCGTATTCTTCCTTTCTTTTTCTTCCCTTAAAAAAAATATTAAATCAATTTTCTTCATATTCTTCTCTTCTTCTTGTAATCATTTTCTTCCAACACAATCATGTACTTTAATTAGTGATTCTATTTGGAGGCATATTGTGAATGAAAAAAATAAAAAAGAAAAAGTGTCGTCATTGCAGATGGTTATTTGAACCGGATCATCGGAATTGGAAAAAACAAAATTATTGTCGAAAAACTCCTTGTAAAAAAGCAAGCAAGAAAGCCAGCCAAAAAAAATGGCTGAGCAAGCCTGAAAATGAAGATTATTTTCGTAGTTCTGACAATGTAGAACGGGTTCAAAAATGGAGAGAAGATACCCCGGAATATTGGAAACGATCAAAGCGTTCAATTACGTTACAAGAGCTCTTAACTTTGCAAGACACTGAAAACAAAGAGAATATTGATCAAAACGATGCACAACCTCAGAAACATGCGTTACAAGATTTCTTAATGGCGCAATCACCTGTTATTATAGGGCTAATCTATAATTTAACGGGTTCTGCGTTACAAGAGGACATCGCTAATACCCTCCTTCGTATGCAACAATTCGGGCAGGAAATTTTATTTCCTGAAACCCAAAACAAGGGAGGAGTCCATGATTGTAAAAAATCCAATTTTAAAACAAAGAGTCCGGAAGATACCCAACAGCTTCAGTTGGATCGATCACCGGCTGGTTAGACAAAAGTACATTGACTTATGTACCCATGAGCAATCAGCTCTTTATCTTTTTTTGGTCTGTGTATCCGATGATAAGGGTTTGAGCTATTATGCGGATAAATCCATTATACAGAAACTGGGTATGGATATGCAGGCTTTAAAAGAAGCCAGATCCGGTTTGATTAAAAACAATTTGATTGCATGGCAGCAACCCATCTACCAGGTTCTCAGTCTTGATCCCATGGTTAATACCAGCCGTTCAGGGCAGATGATGAGCCTGTCCAATATCCTGAACAATGCTGTTGGAGGTGGTCAATGATCGATTATGAAACCTATGTTCAGATTAGAAATTATTTTACCCGTGATCATTTAAGATACAGCCAGATAGCTAGTAAACTTGGATTGGATCAGCGGACAGTGGCAATCTGGGCAAATGAAAAAAAATACCGGGCAAGAAAATCAGCGCCACGGAAAAGTAAGCTTGATCCATTTAAAGATCATATCATTCAAATGTTGGAAAAACATCCGTATACAGCCCAACAAATTTACCAACGGATTAAAGAAGAGGGGTTTGAAGGGCGAATCACCATTGTGGAAGATTATGTCAGAAAGATCCGTCCTCCAAAAATCAAAGCATATTTAAAACTTGCGTTTGCACCGGGTGAATGTGCCCAGGTGGATTGGGGGTCATATGGAACGGTTCGAGTGGGTTCCACCTCCCGCAGGTTAAGTCTTTTTATCATGGTGCTGTGTCATAGCCGAATGATGTATCTTGAATTTACAGTATCTCAAACCATGGAACATTTTTTGGGATGTCATCTGAATGCCTTTCATTTTTTTGGTGCGGTTCCTGGCAAAATTATGGTGGATAATCTTAAGTCCGCTGTATTAAAAAGAACCGTTGGGTGTGCGCCGGTATTTAATCCAAAATATCTTGATTTTTCGAACTACTATGGGTTCACAATCGTTGCTTGTAATGTTCGTAAGGGCAATGAAAAAGGTCGGGTGGAAAATGCAGTGGGTTATGTAAAAAAGAACCTTTTGAACGGGCTGGATATACCAGATTTTTGCGTGATGGAGTCCGTAGCAAAAACCTGGGTTGACACAATAGCCAATGTCAGAACCCATGGAGAAACCGGCAAACGTCCTTTGGATATGTTCAATGAAGAAGTGTCCCTTCTTGGACAATTACCGGCAACCCCCTATGATGTCAGTCAGATTAGTCAGGTCAGGGCTTCACCACAATACAGGGTAAGTCTTGACAGTAATAAGTATACGGTTCCGGCACAACTGGCTGGTGTCAGACTTACGATGAAAAAATATCCGGATAAGATTTGTTTGTACCATGGGACAGATCTGGTTGCCCGGCATACCAGAAGCTATGATCGCAAGCAGGATATCCAAAATGAGGATCATTCAAAAATATTGTTGGCGCAAAGAAAAAAAGCCGCAGATCAGGCTATCTACATGAAGTTTTTAACCTTATCCGACAAGGCGAAAGAGTATTATCAGCAGTTGGGTTATCGACGATTAAACCCCTTTATTCATATCAGAAAAATTGTTGCATTAAGTGAAATTTATCCCAGAGAGCAGATTGCCCTGGCCATTGAGGACGCCATTAAATTTGATGCGTTCTCAAGTGAATATATCACCAATATTTTAGAGCAGCGATTATGCCCGGCCAAAGAGCCCGGGGTACTTCATGTCACCCGAAGCAGTGATTTACTGAATATAACTATTGATCCACCGGACCTGTCGGTTTACAGCACAGGAGGAAAAAATGACTGATTTAGAAAACCACCTGTTATACTTAAAGTTACCCTATATCAGAGAAAATTATGAATCCGTTGCAGCAACAGCAGCCCATAAAAATTGGACACATGTTCACTTTTTATCAGAATTGATCAAACAGGAATCAGGTCTGCGCAAAGATAAAATGATCCAGCGCCGTATCCGTATGGCTAAATTCTCTGTAATAAAAACCATGGATCACTTTAATTGGTCCTGGCCAAAAAAAATCAATCGGGTTCAAATTGAAAACCTGTTCCGCTTGAAGTTCATTGAGAAAAAAAGCAATGTCATATTTATAGGTTCAGTTGGCGTGGGCAAAACCCATATTGCCACAGCTCTTGGGTATCAAGCCTGCCTTAAAACCAACACAGTATTATTTACCTCCGCCATTGATGCTGTCAATAATTTGGTAGCAGCTCAACGAGCAGGCCTTTTAAAACAGGAATTGAAAAAATACCTCAAGCCAAAGCTGTTATACCTTGATGAGCTTGGCTACTTGCCTATTGATAAAATAGGAGCTGATCTACTCTTCCAAGTTATCAGCCAACGATATGAGCAAGGGTCCATTATTATTACAACAAACCGAGTATTCCAGGAGTGGCCTAAAATCTTCAATAATGACAGTACTCTTACCTCTGCATTACTTGACAGGTTGTTGCATCATACTGAGGCAGTTGTTATTGAAGGCGATAGTTATCGAATGAGAGAAGAGAAAAAGCAATTATAATTTAACCAGACTGGCAGTTCAAAAATAACGATCTGCCAGTTTTTTTTTGCATACATTTTCAAAGCAGGGATTTTATGACATTTTCACGCCGCCGCTCACAATAAGAAATTATTCATAAGAAATTATTCAAATGCTTATATCATTGCAAATTATAAAAATCAAGAAATTCTTTTTTCAATTTTCTTGACACCTTTATATATAATAGTTATCTTAATAAACTTTGTCTAAGGTGCTTAATATGTAATATATAATTTGTATATTACATGTTTTAATTTTTTGGAACAGTGTTAAATACTGGGTCAAATTTAATATAGAGAGGTCTTGACCTCAAAAATGAATACAGGACAAAAAAGATATGCCAGTAAAAATT
>JABGOU010000120.1 GCA_018645325.1 Desulfobacula sp. | reverse complement strand
TTGGAATGTTGAAAAAAGACGGAATCTGGGAAAATACAGGATTCCAGCATAAAATAGGATATACCTGGTTTGAAATCTGGCACCATGAAGGTAGAAGGGCCAGGATGGCAGCGGCCATGTTTGCGCCGGATTATACCCACTGGCATGGCATGTATGAAATTGCCAGGAATTTTTACCATGAATTTTTACCGGAAGTCCAGGAACTTGCTGATCATGCCGGTAAAGGTGAAAAATACCGTGACTATATCACAAAACTTCTGGCCAAACCGGAACATTTATGGATAAAAACCGGTGGTAGTGCTGAAACCATGAAGTTAATCGAAGAAGAAAATAAATTAAGATATAACCAGTAATCAAGGCCTATTTCCGGCAGGGCAGCGTACCACGCTTTTCTGCCGGAAGTTTTTGTCCTATTAAAAAATAAGAAAAATGCAGAAAAAAATTGTTTTTATTATATCCATGATATTGATATTCCTGTTTACAGGGATAGCTTTGGCCAATGACCTGCAACATTTGTTTCAACAGGTTGAACAATTAAAAATCCAACGGCAGGGATATGTTTTAGGAGCAATTTTAAATCCAGAACAAATAAAGACAGCCGCATCTAATAGGGTGGATGAAAGCTCAAATTGGACCTATAAATTCAGGGATAAAAACTTATTTGTGGTGGCCGATAAAACAAGCAACCGGGTTCTTATAATATATGAACAATTTAAAGATCTGAAACAAAAAAACATTCAAGACCTGATCGGTGACCTGTATATGAGTTTTGACGAGCCAACGGTTCTCGCCCACGATAAAAGGGTATATTGGGCTTATACAAAAAAAGGGAAAATAACATCCAAAGAATTTGATGCCGTAAAACAGGATAAAAAAAACCTGGATATTCTTGCTAAGATAAAATTTATCAGTGACATTAACATTATGGAAAAGACAAAAGGAGACACCACAGGACAGGTTTCTTATATTATCAGTTCAGACCCGATTCTAAACTTTTTCAAGAATCAAAAACTATAACCGATATAATTTATTATCTCAATTCGCCATTTAGTCCAATGGTTTTACAGACCTGTGCCACAAGAAGTACCATATTATCAATACTGTCAAGCTCAACATACTCATCTGCCCTGTGGGAATTTGCCCCCACAATGCCCATGCCGTCAATGGTGGGAGTGCCTGCGGCAGATGTGTAATTGCCATCTGAACAACCGCCTGTTGAAATCGCTTCCATGGGCAGCCCGAATTTTTCCCCTGTGGATCGAATCAATTCCCAAAGCTTGCGGGTTGCATCCCCCGGTTCCATGGGTGGTCTGTCTATGTGGCCATTAATAATTATTTTTGAACCTTTTAAATAGGGATTTTCAGCCAGGGTTTTAAAAAAGATTTCAATACGCTCTTTTTCGTCCAGTTTTAAAATCCGCACATCAATCCAGGCTTCGGCTTGATTGGGAATAATGTTTACTTTATCCCCACCCTTAACAATCGTTACATGGGCTGAGGTTTCTACTTTATTTTGATTCAACTGATTAATTTTTACAATCTGATGGGCAAGTTCAACAACAGCATTAATACCTTTTTCAGGATCAGCTCCGGCATGTGCTTGTTGTCCTTTTGCAATAATTTGAAACCAGCCTCCGCCTTTTCTTTGAAGAACAAACCTGTATCCCGGCCGGCAGGGCTCAAAAACAAAGGTTCGCAAACTTTTTTTTGCAGTGGACATTATCCAGTCTTTGGAGTCATTTGAGCCTGTTTCTTCATCCCCGTTAAATGCCACACATAAGGAAAGTGAATCAAGAATGCCCTCATGTTTAAGGGTTTCAAGAACGTGCAGTACCACAAGCAAACCCCCTTTCATGTCACAGACACCAGGGCCGAATGCCCTGTTAGCTTCCATTGAAAAAGGGCGTTTTTCAACTTCCCCCGTGGGAAATACAGTATCCATATGACCAAGGAACATGATATCAAAAGGTTTTTTAGACGGCCTGTGCTCTGCATAAAGACAGGGGGTCTTATTTTCCCCTAAAAACAAAATCTGGGTATCAAAACCAATCCTGGTAAATCTTTTTTGAAAAAACTCTGCAACTTTTTCGATCCCATCTTTATTGTCACTGCTGCTGTCAATGTTAATAATGGTTTGTAAATCTGAAATAAATTTTTCATGCCTGGTTTCAATATATTGTTTCATAATCAATTCAATTTTTTTAAAAGAAATTTGGGCTGGATATACCATAGAAAAAATACATAATGGTCATTACCACGCCAATATATAAAAATGTCATGCCGGTTCCTGCTCTAACATAATCCTTGACCTTATAACCCCCCGGCCTCATGATCAAAGCATTAACCTGGTGGGTGGGAAGAATAAAGGTGTTTGATGCAGCTATTGCAACAAGTAATGCTGCCATTCTTGGATCAGCATTGCATTGGACGGCCATGTTCATGGCCAGGGGAATCATGAGTACAGTGGCGCCGACATTTGATGTTACCAGGGTAAAAAAAGATGTCAAAAAACCAATGAGTACAAACACGATAAGAGGTGTCAAAGCACCCTGCATGATGTTGGTGATGGATATGGATAAATAAAGTGCTGCCCCTGTCTTTTCAAAGGCAAGCCCTAAAGGGATGAGTCCTGCCAGCAAAAAAACAGTCATCCAGTCAACACCTCTATATGCCTCGTCAATGCTTAAAACCCTGGTAAGGATCATGCTTATAGCTCCAGCCAGCAATGATATGGACAATGGGAATTTTAATCCCAGCGCCAGAACAAGGGCCAGAATAAGGCTGGCAATGGCAAATCCTGCTTTTTCCGGGTGCATGATCTCTCCCGGGATATGCTCGGTAAATGCAAAATCTTTTTTTTGTTTCAATAAATGAAATTTTTCCCATTGACCAAAAAGGAGAAACGCGTCTCCCGTTTGGATTTTAGCTTCAGAAATATCCTCATAAAAAACCTTATTTCCTTTGAAAAGAGCCAAAGGATTGACTTGATGTTTTTTCCTGAAATAGATCTGGTGCAGCGTTTTTCCCACCAGTTCAGACCGGGGCCGTATAATGGCTTCAACAATACCAGAGTTATCAGGAGATATGACTTCATTAAGTCTGTTTAGGTCTTCACAAAGTTCCCATCCCATGTCCTTGGCAAGCTTTTCTATATGTTCACCATTGCTGATGACACCAATAGTATCTCCGGGTTCAATAATATCTGACCGGGCAGGAACAAAAACCTTAAGCCCGCCTCCTTGTTTCCCATGTTTGCAAATGCAGATGACTGTTGAATGATACAAAGGTCGGATTTTTAATTCATCCAAGCGCTTTGTTTCAAAACTGAAAGGAACATTCAATTCATAGGCATTGTGAATTTCTTCTCCATAGGTGCATTCAAGATCATCGTTCAAAAGACAGCTAGGGTCATCCAGTTTTAATTTTACCTCTGGTAAAACAAATTTGCCAAAAAAAACAAAATATAGGATTGCAGTTATAACAAGAGCAATACCGATTGGTGTTACACTGAAAAGGCCGAATGGTTCAAAGGCTTTATCCCCCACAACTAAAGGGTTGTTTAACCACCAGGATGCCATAAGGTCATTTAACAGGATTAAGGGGCTTGAACCCACCAGAGTAATGCACCCACCGATAACAGCACAGAACCCCATGGGAATCAAAATTTTTGAAACGGGTACATTTACTTGCCGACATATCCTGTTTGTTGCAGGCAAAAAAAGTGCTGCAGCACCAATATTCTGCATAAAACTGGAGATAAATGCAACCGTTGCGGAAATCAGAGCCATGATTCGAACTTCACTTTTCCCGGCAAGCTTAATGATCTGCCTGGCAAAGATATTCATGACACCTGTTTTATCAAGACCCTCACCAATGATGATAACTGCAATGATTGAAACAACAGCATTGGAGCTTAAGCCGCTGATGGCCTGGGAAGCCTCAATTACACCTGACAGGGGCAAAAGGACCATCATAAGAAGACCAACCATATCAACTCTTACAACTTCAAATACAAATAGTATTGTAACAAAAACCAAAAACCCGAATACAATCATCATATCCGAGGTCATTTCAAGGGGTGGTATCATTTTTACCTCTTTGTTTGTTTTAACCGCTATGGTTTATTATGTATGCAACATTGCAAAAATAGTCAAGGACCTTGCTGTGACAAAATCAAGGGAAAAAGCAGAAAAAATGGCCATGTTATCACATAACGTTGTTAAACAAACCTTCATCTCTGGCAGCGTTGTGAAAACACAACATATACTTGATATGCCTTAGTTTCCACACCTTGCCGG
>JABGOU010000012.1 GCA_018645325.1 Desulfobacula sp. | reverse complement strand
TCCCTGGACCTGCCGAGCCGTGGGTTGTGCACTATCCCTGGCCATCAGCAAGGTGCCGGATGCAAGGCGACAAGGAGTGACGAAAGAGGCCTAAGTCATACTCCGCAGGGAGGAACGACCGCAGTCAACGCAGCAGGTGGTACCTTGATGGTGGATCCGGGTAATGTATACAAAATCCGGCTGTAGTAGCCGGATTTGTTTACATCATAATATCTATGGAAACAATTAAATATCTTTTTTACCAGGAATGAGAAGGCATGGAAAAATGGATTTATCAGCGATATTTTTAGAAATGGAACCGGTCCATCTCTCTAAAAGTGCAGCTTTTTCAGTGGAACCCAAGATGATCATAGAGACCTGATATTCTTTTGCTGCTTTTTCTATCTCTTTTTGCGGATCACCAACATACACATGAGGTCTGGCGTTAATACCTGCATCCCCAAGATCATCGCAGAGGGCATCCAGTTTTTTGCGTTCCGCTTTTCTGACTTTCTGAACTTCATGTGTGTCCTTACTTTTTAAGGCACTTTCTTTTACAACATGCATAATATGAATTTCACCTATGATATCTTTCAATCCTTTGATGTATTCAATGGTTTTTTGGCCTGTTTTTGACCAGTTTGTCGCAAACAAAGGTCGTTCAAACAATTTTTCAGGAACGATATTATCGCCACGCATGTGTTTGAACACCATAACCGGAACATCTGTTCTGCGAATCAACTCCATTACATCAGAACCTGCATAAAGCTGTTCCAATGGTCCTTTATGGGAACGACCTATCACGATCAAATCTGGAGATTCTTTGTCAACAACTCTAAGAATTTCAGGAATAAGCGAGGAAACTTCCATATAGGCACCAACTTCCAGGCCCATTTCAAATAAATTTTCCGCCCAGTCTATAAACCTGATATTTGCCGTTTCCTTTAATTTGACTTCCTCTTCCTTAAGATAGCCACTCCCCCTTTTCATTGCGACTTTGTCTCTTTCAATGACATTTAAAAAGACGACATGTTCCAGTGCCGCACCTCTAAGCGCTAATAACGAGTTCAACGCATCATAACAAAGATCCTCAAACTTCGTCACAAAAAGCAACTTTCTTATCTCCATAATTTCTCCAATCTCAACATTTATATCTATTGATTAACCTATCTTTTTCTTAACTGCCGCCGCCAACTCTTCAGGTTCAACCGGTTTTTCCAGATAAATATCCGGTTTGGGCACTTCCCCGCCTTTAAATTCATCTAGTGCTTTTTGAGATTTCAAAAAAGATCTGAGCGCGATCCCAGTAAACATGATAATGGGAATGTGGTTAAGATTTTCATCAGTTCTCAGCTTTCGATACAGTCGAATCCCGCTCCCTCTGGGCATCAATACATCGAGGATTACCAGATCAGGGTGCTCTTTTTCGATCATTTCCAAACCTTCCACACCATCTTGAGCGACCAAAGGTATATACTGGTTTTCTTCCAGAACTGTGACAACAAATGATCTGACATCTGGATCATCATCTACCACAAGCACCTTTTTACTCATAATTTATCCTCCTTGATCAAACTTTATCTACCGCATTTGCTTTTTCCAGCGGAAGTTTAATTCTAAATGTGCTTCCAATACCTTGGCTGGTTTCGGTCTCAATCACTCCCTTGTGTTCTTCTATAAGCTTTCCTGTGACAAGGAGTCCCAAACCTGTACCTTTTCCACCTTTTGAACTGAACATGGGATTAAACAATTGCTTTTGAATATCTTCATCCATACCACACCCATTATCTTTAACCTCAAAACAAAAATAATTATTTTCATCTTTATAGGTTTTTATCTTTACTTCATGCTTTTTGGAAACATCCTCATCATCCATGCAGGCATCTATGGCGTTATTCATTAGATTCAACAATGAACGATGAATGGTTTGCGGATCAGCAACAATTTCACCAATGTGGGTATCAAATTCTTTTGAAATGAGAACCCCGTTTGCTCCGGCAAAATCTTCCACCAGCTGGATGACGTCTGCAGCTATATCATTGGGCATACATACCTCAAATTCCGGTTCTCTCTGCTTGGAATATGTCAAAAGGTCCTGGGTCAGGTCCCCTACTCTTTTGATATTCTTCTTTATAGATTCCCAGCCTGTTTTAAGTTTGTCCGTATTATTTTTTTTGATTCCCACATCAACGACATAGCTGCCGCCTTTAAGCCCGATGAGGATATTCTTTACATAGTGAGCAAGACCGCTTACAGTCTGCCCTACAGCAGCAAGCCGCTCCGATTGAACCAATTCCTTTTCAAGTCTTTTGATTTCCGTCAAGTCTTGAAAAAAACTGACGGTTCCTACAAATTCACCTTTTTTATAAAGGACGTTACTTGTATACCGAACCGGTATTTGTCTGCCATCTTTGGTATTTATTATATTTTCTCTCCATGGCAACGTGTTCTGCTGTTTTTCTTCTTTGGCCTGATTTTTGAATATTTTAGCAATTTTTGGCGTATAAAGATCATCTATGGTCATTTTATTTCTGACATCTTTTACAGCCTCACCAAACATATTTGCAGCTTCGGGGTTGTACACAACCACTTTCCAGTCATGATCAAAAGCAACAATGGCATCGTTGGAGCTTTTTATTAAAAGTCGTTGAAAATTTGATTTTCTCCGGATCTCTTCAGTGGCCTCTGCAATCTTAATTTCAAGATTTTCTGTATATTCCTCAAGTTTTTCTCTTATGGCAATCTTTGCTTTTGCCCTTTCAAGGGCAATTGCAAGCGCCTCATCCCTGACTGGTTTATTGATAAAATCGCTGGCTCCATACTGCAATGCCGTGATGGTTGAATCAATATCTCCATGGCCTGTTACAATGATCACTTCTTTTTCAGAGTCAATTTCCTTGATCTTTTTTAACAGTTCAAGACCGTCCATTCCCGGCATTTTTATATCTGTAACTACTATATCGGGCAATTCTGATTTAAAAACTTCCAGTCCCTGCTCTCCACTGTGGGCTGTAACTGTTTCATAACCATCACTTCGAAGAGACATGGAGAGCAGTTTGACAATAATCTCTTCATCATCAACAATCAGTATTTTATTAGCAGACATAATATATTTCCCTATCCAATTACCGGAAATTTGATTATAAACCTGGCACCTTTGCCATACTCACTTATTATATCAATTGTTCCTTTGTAATCTTTTATTATTCCAAAACTGATACTGGTTCCAAGCCCGGTTCCCTTGCCGGTTTCCTTTGTCGTAAAAAACGGTTCAAATATCTTTCTTTTCACCTCATCTGTCATACCAATCCCGGTATCAGATACCTCGGCTATTACCCAGCCTTCTTCAACATATGTTTTGATTGAAAGTTTTTTTTCAGCCATTGAGTCCTGTTCTTCTGCTTTTTCATCCATGGAATCAATGGCATTGGTCACAAGATTGATAAATACCTGTTCCAGACGATTATGCTCAGCCCGGATTTCAGGAAGTTCCAAATCAAGGTCAAGGTCAACCTTTACCGAATGAACCGTCAACTGATGCCCAAGCACCTTGAATACATCATTTATAGGATCATTTAATATTAATTTTTTAAGGTCTCTTTCAGATTGCCTTGCAAAATCCCTGACATGTTTGATAACACCGGCAGCTCTGGCAACATTATCAATGATATCATTGGCCATTATAACCAGCTCGTCGTCTGGAATTTTAAGTCCTTTTTTAATCATTTTCAGAATCAGGTCTGAACAGATCTGTATAACATTCAAAGGCTGGTTGATTTCATGGGCCATACCTGCAGCCATGGTCCCTAAGGTAGCCAGTTTTCCAGCCTGAATCAACTGGGTCTCTTTTTCTACACTTTCTGTTATATCCGTTGCTGACGCAATCAGAACGTCCCTGTGGCTATATGTTGTGTGTACAGCCTTAACATTAACAAAAAATGAAGACTTATCCTTTTTAAAATGTTTTTTCTTGGTAAAAAGTATGGATTTATTTTCTGGCAGTTCTTTCAAGGCTTCTTTAACAGTTTCATCGGATGAATCCCCAATGTCAAGGAAAGGGGTTCCTAAAAGTTCTGTTTTAGTATACCCATATTCTTCTTCAACACGATGATTCACATCCAGTATCTCTAAGGTCTGCCGATCAATAATAAAAATAGGATTTGGATTATTATTAAACAAAGACCGATATTTTTCTTCTGATTTTTTATATTTATCATAGAGTGTGGAAAGCTCTTTGTCCTGTAATTCCAATTCTTCGTGGGTTTTTTTGTCCTGGGTCAGATCTTTTAATGTCTCTATGGCTCCAATTACCTTACCATCAGGAGATTTTATGGGTGCAGCTGTAAAAAAAATCCATTTTCCATCTGTACCCAGATGGGGGAAAAACTCTTCAGCTTCATAAGCCTCATTAATCAAGCCTGATTTTCTCCAGGAAGCACCATAATATTTAGATACCTCCTCTTCCGACATTTCACCTACAATCACATCTGCCATTGTGGGTCTCTTTGCAGACCTGAAAGGCACCCATTGCCGGTCTGTTCCCACAAGCTCATAGGCATTGTGGCCTGTAAGTTCTTCACAGGCCCTGTTCCAGTGGGTCAGAATATGTTCATTGTTGATTATAAAAGTCGGAATCATACTGCCCTGGATGATTTGGGACAACTCTTTTTCCATCTCAAGCAAATCTTCTCTCTCATCTTTAAGGTATCTGCTCTCTTCTTCAGCGTTTTTATGGATTGTAGCAGTAAATTGATCAAACAGATTTGCGATTTCCTGTTTATCAACCTTATCTGCATGAATTTTTCTTTTTATCTTTAATCTTTCTTCTTCTGCCAGTAAAAAATTTAAAAAGGATTTGGCCCTGTAAGCATCAAGGTCAATAATGCTGACATGCTCCGTATTCACTTTTTCCAGTATACAGCTTAATATTTCGTCATTTTTTAATTTTAAAATAACATCAATCCCTGAAAGTTCACACACCTGATTATAATCAAGAGTTGTAAACAACCCTTTTTCCCTGGCATATTTTATGCCTTCAACCTGGGTTAACGTGTCGGCAATCACTACAACTTTGAGATCCAGTTCTTTTAATCCAGGCCCCAATAAAATTTCAAGAATTTGTTTACATGGACTGTTTCCACCGATTATGGCTATCTTTAATCCTTTAAGATCAATATTCATTGGGTTTAGTTTCCTCCTGTTCAATCCATTAACTTCTTAAACCAATATATTAAAAGAAAATAAAGGTTACAATAACAAAGGTTGGAATTAAAAAAATTAAAGAATATTTTAATATGTATCCGAAAAAGCTGGGCATTGGTGTCCCTGCCTCCGAAGCTATTGATCGAACCATGAAATTGGGTGCATTACCAATATAACTGCAGGCGCCGAAAAAGACAGCGCCCGTCGAAATCGCCTTAAGATAGACTGCATTCTCCGTCATCAACAATGGAACAGCTTGGCTTTCCGCCATGCCGGCATAAAAGCTGCCAAGGGCTGTATTAAAAAAAGTCAGATAGGTTGGTGCATTATCCAGGAATGCCGACAGCATTCCCGTAACCCAGAAATAGTGAACCGGTTCTTTTACTGCATTGATAAGAAATGCAAAGGCACCGTTAGGACCGGCTTTAAGCAAAAGCAGGCAAGGAATCATGGTAATGAAAATCCCGATAAATAAATAAGCAACTTCTATTATCGGAAACCATGAGAATTCATTTTCTTCCCTGAGCACCCTTGGTGTGGCCATAAGAGAGCCAATTCCGAAAACAATGAGGAGGCCGTCCCTGAGCCAGTCCTGAACTGCCCTGTGAACACCGAAGGTTGAAATTTCTCCCAGATCAAGAATCCCGCTCATTAAAACAGCACCCACCACGCCTCCGAGAAAAAGGAAATTATAAGTCCCCACCAGGCGCAAGGGCTTTTTCTCTCCATCATCCGGTGCTTTTGCCCCTTCTTTTTTGTAATAATACGTATCAAGGATAAAATAAACCACCATCAAAATAATGGCTGCCACAAGCATATGAGGCATAATATTCATGGTCCAGAAAAAATCGACCCCATGGAGAAATCCTAAAAACAGCGGAGGGTCTCCCAGCGGTGTTAATGATCCGCCAATATTGGCCACAAGAAAAATAAAAAATACCACCATAAAGGTTTTATTCTTACGATGGGCATTTGCTCTTAAAAAAGGCCGGATCAAGAGCATGGCAGCTCCGGTGGTCCCCATCCAGGAGGCAAGGATGGTTCCGATCAGTATGATAATCGTATTGATCACTGGATTCCCTCTTAACGTCCCTTTCAGCAAAATACCGCCTGAAATTGTAAACAAAGCCCATAAAAGAATAATAAAGGGGACATAGTCTGCTAGAATAATGTGAAGAATTTCATAAATTGCAATGCCTTTGTAGACATAGACAAAGGGAAGGGCAAGACAGGCCGCCCAGAATGCGGAAATCTTACCAAAATGATGGTGCCAGAAATTTTCAGCAATCAGAGGCAGGAGGGCAATTGACAGCAGCATAAATGCAAAGGGGATACAGCTGTAAAGCGGAAGCATCTCTCCTAAATTCAAATGACCATGTGCGCTTTTGTCAGTTGCATGATCAGACGCAGATTCAGAATGGTCATTAGCTTCAAGCGTGGTATGACTTTGTTTATCAGAATTATCTTTGGCAGCAACAGGTGCTAAAGAAATGAATAAAACCAAGAATGCTATTAACAATACCAGCCTGTCCAATTTCATCGATTCGTTTCCTCCCGGTAATTTTGGCTGTAACGTTACCTTTGAATATCTATTTGGTCAATCCATGCTAATTTACGATTTTATTTGAATTTTCTATAAAATACTCCAGCATATAATAATAAAAGGTTCTAATTTGATTATTTGATTTAAATCAGAAAGTCAAGGTGAAATAAGGAAGCTTTTAGTTAAATGTGTATGGGCAGCTCACTTCGGATTTTATCCTGGATATGTTGAGGAATTTTTGGTTCCAGAGGTGCTTCCAGGATGGACCTGGCCAATGATTTCATCATCAATAATATTTTGTTCATACGCAATACATAGCATGGATTCCAGCATACCGGCAGCATGGTGGATATAATTGTTACCGCTCATCGGCCAGTTTGCCCACTATAAAATCAGCCTTTTCCTGAGTAATGAGTCTTCGTCTCAAGGCTAAAGAAAATAAAATCTGATCGCTGATCACCTGGGATTGCATTTTCCCATAAAAAAAGAGCTTTCAGAAACTCTGAAAACCCTCTTTAATACTTGGTCGGGACGGCAAGATTTGAACTTGCGACCACTTGTCCCCCAGACAAGTGCGCTACCAGACTGCGCTACGCCCCGAGTATTTTTAATGCAAGGCGACTATTACCATCCTTTAAAAAATGTGTCAAGAAATTTCAATTTTTTTATCCTTTTCCACTTAGGGTCCACTCAAAAATTAATTACCAATTTTTTTAAGTTGAGTCGCATGTCCGGCAAGGCGTGGAAACTAAGGCATATCAAGTATATGTCGTGTTTTCACAACGCTGCCGGACAGGATGAATCGGCTTCAAAAATGTAAAGTTATTTTTGAGTGGGCCCTTAGATAAAAGAAGTGGTCAATCCTTCAGCAATGGCAAACTTTGTCAACTCGGCTATGCTGTGAATATTCAATTTAGTTTTTAAATTTGTCCGATGAATATCAACAGTTTTAACACTGATGTGTAATTTTTGGGCAATTGCCCTGCTTTTATAACCTTCTGCTATCAATTGCAAAACCTCCCTCTCCCTTTCCGATAATAATGAAACAACAGAAATACTTTTATTATCCAAGGGAACATAGTCTTCCCCCGAAACAATGCTTTCCACTTCTTTGCAAAAGAAATATTTCCCTGACAAAACAGTCTTTATACAGGTTAACAATTCCTTAAACGAACATGATTTTAATATATACCCTGAAGCCCCTGCCTTCAACATTCCGGATACATAAATTTTCTCCATATGCATAGATAATGCAATCACTTTTATTTCAGGATTTTTATTCAGAATCTGCTTTGTTGCTTCTATCCCGTTAAGATGGGGCATACTGACGTCCATGATGACCAAATCAGGCAGATGGCGATTAACAAGTTCAATAGCTGCAAGGCCTGAGTTTGCCTTTGCAACGACTTCAAATCCCTTTTCCGTTTCCAGGGATTTGGCCAACCCATGCTGCAAAATATTGTGATCATCTGCTATAATAATTTTAGTTTTTTTCATATTTTGTCTTTTACAAAAGAGAAGTTTTGGATATATAAAAAAGAGGTAAAATAATTAATAATACAGATAAGAATAATTAATTTCTTAGATAAGTAAAATTTATATTTTAACACATTATACCTTTCTCATATTCAACTGATTCAGCCCTTATCATCATTATAGGATATATAAAATTTCAACAAGCAACAAGTAAAATTAAAATAAATAATAGCCGGCACAGGCAATTTAGGATAGCCTCAGTTTTGCCTTTAAAGGACAGCGGAACCTGCTGGAAAAATAATGTTTGATCAAAACATTAACCCCCTTTTTCGAACACATTGACAAAAACAGGGGTATTTAGTATCTGATAACCAGCACCATGATCCAGACAGATTTTTCAACTAATGAACTTTGGGAACCGTTTGATATATGAAGGCAAACAAACCGGCAAAATCGACAAATATCCTGATTCTGGGGCTTGGAGGCGTAGGCTATTACCTGGCCAAGCGACTTGTTCATGAAGGTTATGCAATCACAGCTATTGAACAGGATAGCAAATTACTTCGCCATGCAGACGGTAATATAGATGCCCGCCTTATTCAGGGCAATGCCATGAGCATTGGGTGCTGGCGGGAAGCCGATGCTGCAAAAATGGATTACCTTATATCAGTAACCAACAATGATGCTGTGAATATGATGAGCTGCCTGATTGGAGACCGATTTGGTATTCCACGTAAAATCGCTCGGATACGATCCACTGAATTCGGTAGTAAGGACTCATTTCTAAGTGCCGATGATCTTAAAATCGATCTCATCATACACCCTGAAGAACTGGTTGCCCAGGAAATTTTCAGGCTGGTTAAGCTCAGGGCCGGTAATGATATAATTGCAGTGGCCAAGGGGCAGATACAGGCCATGGGCACCCGAATTCATGAAGGATCACCACTGGCTTACAGAAAACTGAAAGATATCTCTCAAGAATATAATGACTTTCCTTTCAGGATAGTTGCCATTGCTCGAGGGATCACGACTCTGATCCCCAGCGGTGAGGACGAGCTGTTACCGCAGGATCAAGCCTTTTTCATGGCCAGCAACAAGAACTTGGACCTGCTGATGAGCCTGACAGGTGTTGAACAGCAAAGCCGCCACCGCGTGATGATTATAGGAGGGGGACTTGTAGGATGTCGCCTGGCTGAGCTGTTAGACAAAACAGTAGAAGTCAGACTGATCGAAAAAGATGAACCAGTGGCCAAGGAGCTTTCCTTTGCGCTGAAAAACTCAGAAGTATTACACGGAGACGGATCAGATTCAGATGTGCTGATTTCAGCAGGGCTTTTGGAAATGGATACCTTTATCACGGCCACAGGCGAAAATGAAACCAATATCATGAGCTGCGTTTTGGCCAAACACCTGATGACTTCACAAAATACAAAAAACAACGGTAAGAAAAAAACCATTCAAAGCAAATGCATTGCACTGGTTAACAAAGAAGATTATATGGTATTGGCGGCAACAATGGGGTCAGATCTGGCTTTGAATAAAAAGATACTGGCCGGCAACAAAATTCTAAAATTCATTCGCCGGGGTGAACTTTTATCTGTTTCACACCTGCATGGCTTTGATGCTGAAATGGTAGAAATCGTTGCTGCCCCGAACTCACCAATTACCCGTAAACCCCTTTCCAAACTGGGATCTCACTACAATGGAAAAATAATGGTAGGGGGTATTCATAGAGATGGCGTGTGGCAGGTTGCAGTAGGGGACACGCACATTCAAAATAATGAACGGGCGATTGTTGTATGCATGTCACAGCATTTGAAAGATGTGCAAAAATTATTTCTGGCCTGATCATTTAGTATATCTCTGAAAATCTGAAAATTCTGAAAGTATGTGCTCATTTGCGAGCTAAATATGGTAAGAACGCTATTTATCTTTTCCAGAAAGATGGATAAAATATAACCAGTGCTGAAAACATTTCCAGCCTTCCTACCAGCATGTTCCAGGATAAAAACCATTTACCCGCATCAGAAATAAATGCGTAATTTTTAGACGGGCCCACCCCTCCGAATCCCGGGCCAATATTCATTAAGGTTGCGATAACCGAACTCATGGCCGTGGTAAAGTCCATGTCATCGGAGAGAGTCATGAAACAGCCTCCCCCCAATACCAGAAAAATATTAACAATAAAATAACAAAATGCAAGATGGATGATTTGTGAGTCCACAGGGCGTTGATCTAATCGAACCGAAACCACGGCCATGGGTCTGAAAAAAATATGCTTTATAACGGCCACTCCGAATTTCCATATTAAAACATAATGGACAACTTTAATCCCGCTGGTCGTAGATCCTGCGCAGGCACCGATAAAGCACACTGCATAGAGGAACATCTGTGCCGCCTGGGGCCACTTTTCATAATCTGCTGTGGTGAATCCGGTCGTTGTAAGAAGAGAGGTAACCTGGAAGGTGCCATAACGGATTGAATCCATAAGAGTATATGTATTTTCCTTCCACAGTATCCATGACACCATACCACAAAAAAAGAGCATAAATCCCACATACCAGCGAAGTTCAGTATTGATTTTTATGACGCGCCAATTTCCCTGAACCATATGGTAAAAAATCATGAACGTCATGCCGCCCAGAAACATGAAAATGATAATTATCCAGTCAAAGTAAGCATTGTTGTAATGCCCTATACTTGCATTCCACGGCGAATAACCCGATGTCGATACTGTTCCAAAGGAATGGCAAAGTGAATCAAAAACTGACATGCCTCCAAAGCACAGCAAAAGGGTTTCCAATAAGTTCAGGGCCAGATAAATTCCCCAGAGCCAGATCATGGTATCCCGGTTGCGGGGGATAAACTTTTCCCTGGTAATGACCTGACCGGGACTTGACTCAGCCCTGAAAATCCTCACCCCTCCCATTCCATGGGGCAAAAATATAATAGTTAATGTTAAAAATCCCATGCCTCCTAGCAAATGGGTCTGGCTGCGCCAGAACAATAACCCGTGCGGAACCACTTCAATATCAGTCAATATGGTCGCACCACTTGTGGTGTAACCTGACATCATCTCAAAAAAGGCATCAGTGAAAGAGGGAATAGATCCATGAATCATATAAGGCAGACCTGAAACAGCAGAAATCAAAACCCATCCAAAAAAAGCAATAAAAAAACCATCCTTTATATTTAAATCTCGATGCCTGCGAAAAAACCACCACAAAGGGACTCCCAGGCCAATGGTGACGGCCCCTGTAATGACAAGGGAATACAGATCATTTTCCTTGTAATATAAAGAACAGGTTAATGGAAACACCATAGAAATGCCTGTAACGATCAATAATTTGCCTAGAACATTTGCAATAGTTTTATAATTCATTGGTATCCAAGTCTAATATGAGATAAAATCAATACTTATACAATATCCTGAAACTCCAAATCTTCTTTACCCTAAAACCCATTACCTGATCAACACAATTCATGGCCCCGGCCTAAATCATTTTTATCTTTTTAATAATCTCATATTCGAAGCAATTTCGTTCAAGTTATAAATTTTGCAGCCCTTAGGGTCCACTCAAAAATTAATTACCAATTTTGGAAGTTATTTTTGAGTGGACCCTTAGCTTGCCGTTGCAATAAAAATAGCCCGCACAGGTGCAGGATAGCCTTCCACTGTCTTATCGAAATCATTGGGATCAAGAAAATCTTTTAGGGTTTCCGTTTGAATCCATCTGGTTTTTCTCTGCTCTTCAAAGGATGTTTTAGTTATATCCACACATCTGATATTTGTAAACCCTGCCCGCAACAGCCATGATTCCATTACCAGAAGATCAGGAATGAAAAAAACATTTCGCATTTTTGCATACCGATCTTTTGGAAAAAGGCAAAAATTTTTTTTTGAATTAATTATGAGATTTTCAAGGACCAGTTCTCCTCCTGATCTCATGGAATCACAAATATCCTTGAGCATTTGAACCGGTGATTTTCGATGATATAAAACCCCCATACAAAATACTGTATCAAAATACTTATCCATTTTCGGCAATTGATCATGGGGGACAGGAAGACAGAACACATTTTCCTGTTTTAAAAATTTTTGAAGAGTAAGATACTGAAAATAAAATGTACTTTGAGGTTCTACACCCAATACCATCAATGGATTACAGGCCGACATCTTAAACATATAGTATCCGTTGCTGGAACCAATATCAAGAATGCGCCGGCCTTGAAGATTAGAAATGTGATGAATCAGCCGTTCCCATTTCATCCAGGACTGCCACTCGGAATCAATTAAAATTCCGAAAAGGTTGACAGGCCCTTTCCGCCAGGGGCAAAGCTCTCCTATCTTATCTGTCAGCAAACGCAGCCCATCGGCATTTAGATCTGATGGATCACCAATGGTGATGGCACGGCTTTCAAGATCTATAAAAGAAGGTATAAAATCCGGCATGGTTTCAAGAACGGTTTTAAATTTTTGATAATTCCCTTTGGCATGATCCAGAAATTTTCTTTTTTCTTTTATAATCGCTTTAAATTCATTGTAGCAGTGGTCTATTTTCAGGTGGTACCGATGTTGAAGAAGCCTTTCCATTTTGCTTGTGACCTTTATGGTTACGTGTGACCTTTATGGTTGCGTGTGACCTTTAGATTATTTTTTTATCGCCATCATTGATGCAAAGTTAAACCATTTAAGCCAGATATCAAATTTAGCAAATCCAGCATTTAAAATCCGATTTTCATGGGTTTCAATGGTATCAGGAACAAGAACTTTTTCAAGGGCATCTCTTTTTTGACTGATCTCAAGTTCTGAATATCCGTTTTCAAGTTTAAATGCAGTGTAAAATTGTGTTTGAAGATCATCAAGCATCTTTGATGAATGAACGATTTTTTCAGTTAAAATAAGGATACCGTTTGGTTTCATACCTTGATAGATTTTTTTCATGAGGTCATCGCGTTTTTCCTGATCAATAAACTGCAGGGTCAGATTGATTAAAACAACGGATGCATCCTTGATTTGCAGGTCTTCTAAAAAGCCACAGACAAGGTCAACCCCTTTGGCTGTTTCATGTTTTTCAAGCCGTTTTGAATACTTATCAATCATGGGTCTGGAACTATCCACTGCAACCATTTTAAACGGCCTTTCTTTTAATTGCTCAAGGATCATCATGCCAAGATTTCCATGGGAACAGCCAAGATCATAAATACGACTGCCGGGTTGATAGAACTGCCTGGCAAGCTGTGACTGGCGTTTAATACTTTCCTTATAAAAAGGGATGGATCGATTCAGCATATCATCAAATACCCGGGCCACGGCTTTATTAAATTCAAAGGGTTGCACCTTAAGTTTTTTTCCTGCAAATACTTGGTCTTTCTCCATTTGTCTTCCTGTAAAATAATTATTTTGTAAACTTGTAATTATTCAGCTCTTACGCTTGAAACCGCCCTGTCTGGTGGATATTTGTTTCGAGGCTATTCGCTTAACCGCCTGCAAATATCCATCAGACAGGGCTTTGGAAATAACTTTTTTTTAACGGGCTGAACAATTACGTAAACTTTTATAATATTCCGCTAAGAAGTGCAAGAAGGCGTGACCCCCACCCAAATCCACCATCAAACATTTACCTGCTGGTCCATGGGGTTGTGCACTATCCCTGGCCATCAGCAAGGTGCCGGATGCAAGGCGACAAGGAGCGATGAGTGAGGCCTAAGTCATACTCCGCAGGGAAGAACGACCGCAGTCAACGCAGCAGGTGGTACCTTGATGGTGGATCAGGGCCCATTTTGTTATCCCTTGACTCAGAGTCTTTCATAATGATATTTAAAATCAATGAAGCGCCTTTAATTTTTCCGATAAGGCTTAGACCCAAACCGCTATACAGAACTTTACAGGCTTTATTACAAAGGCTGAACCAGGTTATGCTATGAACCAAGACAATTTAAAAGATCTTTTGAACCAGGTGGCCCAAGGCTCCTTATCTGTTGAGAATGCAAAAAAACAACTGACACATATCTCCTTTGAAAATATTGATTTTGCCCAGATAGACCATCACCGGTCGTTAAGAAAGGGTTTTCCCGAAGTCATCTTCGGACAGGGGAAAACAAGTGAACAAATCATTGGTATCATGGAAAAGATGATCATCCATGAGGAGATCATTCTTGTGACCCGCCTTGAACCAGAAAAAGCACAAAAAATAAAAGCCGTTTTTCAGATGGCAGAATATTTTGAAGATGCAAATTTTTTATGGCTTAAAAAAAATGATCCGGAAATCACAGGCATTGGAAAAATCCTTGTGATTTCAGCCGGAACCTCTGATATCCCTGTGGCAAAAGAGGCTTTTTTAACGGCCCAGGCCATGGGAAACGAAATTGGCTCCATCTTTGATGTCGGGGTTGCCGGTATTCACCGTCTTTTTGCCTACCAGGAACAAATTATAAATGCTAGTGTCATCATTGTTGTTGCAGGGATGGAAGGTGCCCTGCCCAGCGTAGTTGCGGGAATGGTCAAAGCGCCTGTCATCGCTGTTCCTACGAGCATTGGATATGGTACGAGTTTTAACGGCATGACCGCCCTTTTAGGAATGCTCAATTCCTGCAGTTCCAATATTGCCGTTGTAAATATTGATAATGGATTTGGGGCAGGATATATGGCGTCTTCCATTAATCATGTATCATAATGAGTGGGGTCATAATGAGTGGGGTCAGGCTTGCGTTGTTGCGTTTATTGCTCAATAAACGCAACAACGCAAGCCTGACCCCGATTATATAAAATATCGACCATCCGCATTTTTTTATTGACATAAATAAAATTTATATATATTAAAACTTATTTAAGTAGAGTAAAAAAATTATGAGTAACAATATTATGAATAAAAATATTATTAACATACTACTAGTCCTTATTATCGTGGAGGTGATTCTTGTCATCTCCAGGCGAAGGGGCTCTTAGTGGCATAAACTTTAAATCAACTTTAAAAGCCGTTATCAGCCCCAGGGGGGGCAGATAACGGCTTTTTTATTTTGGAGACAAACTAAATGAGAAGCCACATTGCAACAAAAGGTACGGCACGAGCCCCCCATAGAAGCCTGTTTAAGGCCATGGGATATACAGACAGGGAGATCAGCCAACCACTTATCGGCATTGCCAACTCAGCCAATGAATTGATCCCGGGCCACATGCATCTGGATAATATCGTAAAAGCCGTTAAATCCGGCATCAGTATGGCGGGTGGAACTCCAATGGAATTTTCAACCATTGGTATCTGTGACGGGATCGCCATGAACCATAAAGGCATGCACTACTCTCTTGCCTCCCGGGAACTCATTGCAGACTCCATAGAAGTCACTGCCATGGCCCATCCCTTTGATGCCATTGTCATGGTACCCAATTGTGACAAAATAGTTCCGGGAATGCTCATGGCAGCAGCACGCTTGAATATTCCAGCAATATTTATCAGCGGTGGACCCATGCTTTCGGGTAAACACCCGGACAATAATGATAAAAAAATTGATCTCATCACTGTATTTGAAGCCGTGGGAGCGGTCAAGTCCGACAGGATGACCAAAGATCAACTCCTTGACATAGAAAATGCCGCCTGCCCCACCTGCGGATCATGCGCCGGCATGTTTACGGCAAATTCAATGAATTGCCTGACAGAAGCCATTGGGATGGCGCTTCCAGGGAATGGGACCATTCCCGAGCCCATGTCGGAAAGAATCCGCCTTGCCAAACAGACGGGAATGCAAATCATGGAACTTTTAAATAAAGATATTACCCCTGATAAAATCATGACAAAAGATGCCTTTATGAATTCTTTGGTTGTTGATATGGCACTTGGGTGTTCCACCAATACAGTGCTTCATTTAAAGGCTATTGCAAATGAAGCCCATGTGGATATAGATCTGAACCTGATTAATGAGGTCAGCAAAAAAACCCCCCATTTATGTGCTCTAAGTCCGGGAGGGGAAGACCGCATAGAAGATTTAAATTCTGCCGGAGGTATTATGGCTGTCATGAAAGAACTTTTTGATCATGACATGATTCATGCTGATTGTTTGACTGCCACAGGAAAAACAATGGGTCAAAACCTTGAAATTGTAATTAAAAAAGACCAGCAGGTAATACGGCCTGTTGAAAACCCCTATCACAGACAAGGCGGTTTGGCAGTGCTCTTTGGAAACCTTGCCAAGGACGGTTGTGTGGTCAAACAATCTGCCGTTCTTGATGCAATGATGAAACATCAGGGTCCGGCAAGAGTGTTTAACTCTGAAGAAGAAGCAACCGAGGCGATTCTTGGTAACCAGATTAATAAGGGAGACGTAATTGTCATCCGATACGAAGGACCTGCAGGCGGCCCTGGCATGCGTGAAATGCTAACCCCCACCTCAGCCATTGCAGGCATGGGGCTTGATGAAACCTGCGCCCTGATAACGGATGGCAGGTTTTCCGGGGGATCAAAAGGGGCTTCCATCGGCCATATATCACCGGAAGCTGCAGATGGCGGTCTTATTGCGATTGTTGAAGAAAATGATCAGATCAAAATAGATATCCCAGCTAAAACCATAGCGTTATTGGTTGATGAAGAGCAAATTGCAAACCGGTTTTCCAAATGGAAAAAACCCGAGCCTAAAATTAAAACCGGATATCTGGCAAGATATGCCAGGATGGTGAGTTCGGCAGGCAACGGTGCCATATTTACGTGTGACCCTTGTGGTTAGAGATACATTATAGGAGATAAAAAATGAAATTTAACGGTGCCCAGGTTCTAATTAAAATGATTAAGGCAGAAGGTATTGACACGATTTTCGGATATCCGGGCGGTTGTGTTATTGATATTTATGATGAACTGGCAAAACAGGAAGGCCTGCGCCATATCCTTGTCCGGCATGAACAGGGTGCTGTCCATGCGGCTGACGGCTATGCCCGGGCCAACAGATCTGTGGGCGTTGCCCTGGTTACATCGGGCCCCGGAGCCACCAATGCGGTCACAGGAATTGCTTCTGCACATTCCGACTCCATTCCCATTGTTGTTTTTACAGGCCAGGTACCAACGGCGCTCATCGGGAACGACGCATTCCAGGAAGTGGATATAGTGGGTATTACACGGCCCTGTACCAAACACAATTACCTTGTAAAAAGTATAGACAAACTGGCTTCAACCATTAAAGAGGCCTTTTATCTGGCAAGATCGGGAAGACCCGGCCCTGTCCTCGTTGATCTTCCAAAGAATATTTTGCAGGCCCAGATTGATTTTGAAGAACCCGGCAAGATCTCTTTAAAATCCTATAAACCCAATTACAAGCCCAACAAAAAACAACTCAACAAAGTGGTGGAAATGATCAAAAAGGCTAAAAGGCCTGTCATTTTTGCCGGTGGAGGCGTTATTGTTTCCCAGGCTTCAGAACAGATCACCCGCCTCGCAAAAATGGCCGATATCCCGGTTACAGCCTCTTTGATGGGGCTGGGAGCCTTTCCAGGATCAGATCCTCTTTGGCTGGGAATGCTGGGGATGCACGGTACCTATCGGGCCAACATGAGCATCGGCCATTGTGATCTCATGATTGCCGCAGGTGTTCGATTTGATGACAGGGTTACCGGAAATATTGAAAAATTTGCACCTACGGCCAAAATTGTTCAAATTGATATCGACCCTACGTCTATCCATAAAAATATTGAAGTCCATTGTCCCATTGTAGGAGATTGCAAAGCCGCCTTGGAAGGGATTCTCCATTTAATGGAAGACCAAAAAACCGACGATCTTAAAAACAATCGACCTCAATGGCTGGATCAGATCGAGGAATGGAAAAGTACCACTCCTTTGAAATATAACCAGGGCAGTGAAGTGATCAAACCCCAGTTTGTCGTTGAAAAACTCTATGAACTGACAAAAGGCGATGCCATCATCACAACAGAGGTTGGACAAAACCAGATGTGGGCTGCCCAGTATTATCACTTTAACAAACCCAATCACTTTATCACATCTGGTGGTCTTGGAACCATGGGATTTGGACTGCCGGCTGCCATCGGGGCAAAAGCGGCCTGCCCGGATAAACTGGTGGTTGATGTTGCAGGCGATGGTTCCATCCAGATGAATATCCAGGAATTGATGACGGCTGTTGAATCAAAAATTGATGTCAAGATAGTCATTTTAAACAATCAATACCTTGGCATGGTTAGGCAGTGGCAGGAACTGTTTTATGAAAAAGTTTACTCTTTTACAAATATGGAAAATACCCCTGATTTTGTGAAACTCGCCGAGGCTTATGGTGCAAAAGGATTAAGATGCACAAGACCTGATGAAGTCGAATCTGTTTTATCCCAAGGCCTTAACCATGAGGGAACGGTTATCATGGAATTTGCCGTAGACAAGGAAGAATCCGTCTACCCAATGGTTCCAGCCGGCGGTTCAATCACTGAAATGCTTCTGGTTTAATGTGAAATTTATAAAGGATACTTATGATGAATACTAACAGCTACCTACTTTCTATCCTCGTTGATGATGAGCCAGGGGTTCTTTCAAGGATTGCAGGTCTTTTTTCAGGGAGGGGTTTCAACATTGACAGTTTGAGTGTGGCAAGCACAGCTGAGCCTGATGTGTCAAGAATTACCATGGTTACCAAGTGTGAGCCCCAGATCATTGACCAGATAAAAAAACAGCTTCATAAGCTGATCAATGTCATTACTGTTAATGATCTGACAGATAAAAAATATGTTCAGCGACAGTTGGCATTAATAAAAGTCAATGCTCAGCCTGAAAAGAAAGCAGACATATTAAGGGTTGTGGATATTTTCAGATGCAAAATTGTTGATGTCGGACTTTCTCACTACACCATAGAAGTATCCGGGGACAGTGGAAAGCACGATGCCATAGTATCTCTATTAAAACCCATGGGAATAATTGAAATTGCATCCACGGGGTCCATTGCCCTGGCAAGAGAAAACGGCAAAAAATAATTGGCTGTAAGGCTAAACAAAAGTACACAGGAAAAACAATGGAAAAAATATTTTTATATGATACCACGCTAAGGGATGGCATGCAGGGAGAAAACATCTTCTTCTCTCCTGAAGACAAGGTCAAAATAGCAAAAAGGCTGGATGATGCCGGCATCCACTATATTGAAGGCGGTTGGCCCGGATCAAACCCGGGTGCTCAGCATTTTTTCGAACTGGCAAAAGATATGGAATTCAAAAATGCCAAAGTGGCTGCTTTTGGCTCCACCCGCCGTCCGGGAAAAACCTGTGAACAGGATGCCAATATTCAGGCATTAATAGAAAGCGGGGCACCTGTGATCACAATATTTGGGAAATCCTGGGATCTGCATGTTGAATCCATCATGCAGAACACAAAAGAAGAAAACCTTGCCATGATCAAAGAGAGTATCAAATACCTCTTAAAACATGACCGGGAGGTCATCTATGATGCAGAGCATTTTTTTGACGGGTATAAGGCTAAGCCCGACTATGCCCTAAAAACCCTTGAAGCAGCTGTTGAAGGCGGAACAAAATGTCTGGTTCTCTGCGACACCAATGGCGGGTCCATGCCCTGTGAGATTGAGAGTATAACAAAAACAGCTATTGAACATTTCAAGGAAAAACCTGATCTTATTTTTGGCATACACACCCATGATGACTGCGCCATGGCAGTGGCCAATTCAGTCACTGCAGTACATGCAGGCGCAACCATGGTTCAAGGAACCATCAACGGATATGGTGAGCGGTGCGGTAATGCAGATCTGACTGCCATTATCCCTATTCTGGCGCTTAAAATGAACCGGGATTGCATGAATCAAGAAAATCTCAAGAGATTATTGAATCTTTCCCGGTTTATTTCCGAAACGGCCAATGTACCGCCAGTCAATTCAAGACCCTTTGTCGGCAAAAGCGCCTTTGCCCATAAAGGAGGGGTTCATGTGAGTGCAATCATGAAAAATCCACGGGCCTATGAGCACATTTCTCCTGACCTGGTTGGCAATATCCGGCGGGTGATTGTTTCAGAGCAGTCCGGTAAAAGTAATATCGAATATAAGGCCAAAGAGCTTGGCATCGATATAGGTAAAAATGGCGCCAACAGACATCAGATCGTATCCAGCATTAAGGAACTTGAAGATGATGGGTTTGAATTTGATGCAGCTGAGGGTTCATTAAAACTTATAATGGAAAAATTGACAAACCAGTTTACCCCCCATTTTGAGCTTGAATCCTTCAGGGTGGTGGTTGAAAAAGACAAAGAACGGCCCTGTTATTCCCATGCCATGATTAAAATCAGGGTAGGCAATGAAACTGAAATCACCTCAGCTGAAGGTGACGGGCCTGTAAGTGCTCTGGATAATGCCTTAAGAAAGGCCTTGACCTCCATATATCCTCAGATCAACGACATGCACCTTGTTGACTTTAAAGTCCGTGTTATCGACGGCATGGACGGCACTGATGCAAAGGTACGCGTTCTCATTGAATCAAGGGATAAAAATAATATTTTTTCAACCATTGGTGTTTCAGAAGATATTATAGAAGCAAGCTGGCAGGCTCTGGCCGACAGTTTTCAATATAAACTCTCATTAGACAATAAAGATATAATACACAATAATAAGGTAAAATAAAATGAAACAAGATAGCCAGATTATTATTTTTGACACAACATTAAGAGATGGCGAACAATCACCTGGAGCCAGCATGAACAAGGCTGAAAAACTGAGGATTGCCACCCAGCTGGAAAAATTGGGCGTTAATGTTATCGAAGCAGGTTTTCCCGCAGCATCAGAGGGAGATTTTGAAGCTGTAAAAAAAATTGCCCAAACGCTTAAAATTTCCCAGGTTGCAGCTCTTTGCCGGACCAATGAAGACGATATAAAAAAGGGGTGGGAAGCCATAAAAGATGCGGCACACCCAAGAATCCACACCTTTATTGCCACATCTGAACTGCACATGAAATATAAACTTTCAATGGAGCCTTCTCAGGTACTTGAACAGGCAGTCAAATCTGTTAAACTTGCTGCATCCTACACGGATAATGTTGAATTTTCAGCAGAAGACGGTTCAAGAAGTGATCCTCCATTTTTATGCAAGGTATTTGAGGCAGTTATTGATGCCGGCGCCACCACTGTAAATCTTCCAGACACGGTAGGATATGCGATTCCTGAAGAATTTGCCGAACTAGTCAAATATGTCATGGAAAACACACCCAATATGGATAAGGCTGTATTGAGTGTTCATTGTCATAATGATCTTGGGCTTGCCACTTCCAATACCCTTGCTGCCATAAAAGCCGGAGCCAGGCAGGTTGAAGTCACCATCAACGGTATCGGAGAAAGAGCCGGGAACACTTCACTTGAAGAAGTGGTCATGTCTCTTGCAACAAGACCCAATTTTTTTCCCCAGACCACCTCCATTGTCACTAAAAGGATTTATCCCACAAGCCGCCTGGTCAGTATGATCACAGGAATCCTTGTCCAACCCAACCGGGCCATTGTAGGTGCCAATGCCTTTGCCCATGAAGCCGGTATTCATCAGGATGGTGTATTGAAAAATCCCATGACCTATGAAATCATGAAGCCTGAGACCATTGGTCTTAGCAAAAACAATCTTGTTTTAGGAAAACATTCAGGCCGTCATGCTTTAAATTCTCACATCCAGGAAATGGGATACAATCTTTCAAAAGAAGAATTGGATAAAGTTTTTCAAAAATTCAAAAACCTGGCTGACAAGAAAAAAAGCATCCAGGATGAGGACATCGAGGCCCTGATTAACGAAGGAATATTGAGAAGTTCAGAAGTTTTCAGTCTTGAATATATCCATGTATTATCCGGTAACACGGTTTTTCCCACGGCCAGTGTCCAACTGAATATCAATGGCCGAAAGGCCCAGGGGGCAACAGAAGGGAACGGACCCATTGATGCCGTATACAATATTATATCCAAACTGACCAACACCAAATCAGAGCTCTTAAGGTTTACCATTTCAGCTTTAACCGAAGGAACAGATGCCCAGGGTGAAGTAACTGTCCGGCTGCAGGAAGACGGTATCGTAGCATTAGGCAAAGGAGCTGATCCGGATATCATTACGGCCAGTGCCCTGGCCTATATTAATGGGTTAAACAGATTGGAATACTTAAAGGAACATCCAGTTGTAAAACCTGAAAACCTTTAAGGACTGCAGATGGAATTTGTGGTCCTAAGTTATTCGACTGCTATAAAGAAAGGCATAGGTTAAGTTTACATATGCCTTTCTTTATATTTTTTCCTTGACACCAAAAAAACAGGGGGCTAAGAACAATAACAGTGTTTATTTTTTTATTTTAACTCATTGGAGACTGTCTATGAAAATCATGCTTAAACTTTCTGTTTTACCTGTTCTTTTTTTCTTTTGTTTTATTGCTTCGTCTTTTGCCCAGGACAATTCCATTGTAGGAAAATGGAAAACCATTGACGATAAAACCGGTGAACCTAAGTCTATTGTGCAGATTTATGAAAAAGATGGGAAATATTTCGGCCAGATAAAAGAATTGTTTCGAAAACCAGGGG
Source organism: Desulfobacula sp. (assembly GCA_018645325.1). Taxonomy (GTDB): domain Bacteria; phylum Desulfobacterota; class Desulfobacteria; order Desulfobacterales; family Desulfobacteraceae; genus Desulfobacula. The sequence continues at coordinate 66,153 of JABGOU010000012.1, read as the reverse complement.
AAGACCCTGATCCTGTTTGTGATAAGTGCCCGGATGATGATGTCCGTAAAAACCAGCCCACAAAAGGGATGGTCATTATTAAAGATATTACTAAAAGAAGCAATGGATACTCAGGCGGCACCATTTTGGATCCCAAAGAAGGAAAAATTTATACTTGCAAATTATGGATTAAAGATGGAAAACTTATGGTGCGAGGCTATATTGCCTTTTTCTTCAGAACCCAGACCTGGCACAAGGTTGAATAGTGCCTGACCGGTAACCGCCAAAACTTGCTGTCGCTTCATAAAGTATTTTTAGTTTATGATATATTTATAAATGGAGGATAGTCTATGTTGTCCCATCTAGAAAAATTTTATCATTTTTTATTGGTAATCATTTTTTTTACATTTTTGAGTTTCAACCTATGTTTTGCCGGGTTGAATTTGAATACCCAGACTTTGCATTCTCTGGACTATACATTTGTTTTTAACGCAAGCTATGCCCCCGACGCAACGATTGGCCTGGTGTACAAGGATTCTGGTAAAAACGATATCATGTACAAATATGTTCAGGCCGGCAGCCCATCGGCCGGAGAAACCATAACTGAATTTTACTCCGGATATTATGGTACACCCTGCATAGTCTATGACTCACAGTCCAAACCCCATGTTTTTACCACTCAATCACAGGATATTGTCCATTTCTATAAAAATAACGATGCCTGGGAAAAAGAAACGGTATTCACCCTGGATAACACTGCTTATCCTACACTCAGCAATCAGGCAATTGCTGTTGATGTAGACGGTAATGACGTTTTTCACGTCCTTAGCTCCGGTGACTATTCCATATATTATATATCCAACAAAGGTGGAACCTGGTCCAGTGCACCATCAATCGTTGACGAAATACCAGATACCCATGTCAACATCTTTGGCATGAAGATATCCATCCGGGGTGTTCCGGATATGGCCATAGACAAAAGCAGCAATGCCCATGTGGTCTATTCAACCCTGTATGAGACACGATATCTCACCAATACATCAGGAACATGGGCTTATGAAGATATTTACAAGGATCAGGATATTGATTACTGGCCTGCAGAGAATCCGGCCATTGCTCTGAATACTAAGGGCAATCCCTCCATCGTGGGAACAGAAATGGGACACGCAGTTACAGGTTCTGTGACCTATGCCAAACTAAGATTCATCACACGCTCGGGTCCAAACACCTGGAATCAAGTGGTGGTTGCTGAAACAGATGACAATTATTCTGGAAGCGACGGCAACATTTATACAGGAGTTAATGCACAACTTGTTTTTGATGCCCAGGATCAACCGCACATCCTGTTCTCTGATCTTGCTTCTTCCCACAATCAAAACGGCTGGAACTATACCAAAGACGGACAGATCCGGTATGCTGTTTTAAATGGCGGGCAATGGAACATAAGTAATTTATACCCTCAATCTACGAACAACGGAGAAATGCACAAACTATGGCTTCACGTATCCTTAACCAGCTCTGAAGTATATATTATGGGTCAAGAAGTAATTCGGACAGGCAATGTTTATGACCTCTATAATGATACTGAAACATATAATTTGCTTTATCTTGCCGCACCTTCACAAAGTTCCGGGACTCCTGCTCCTGATGCACCGGTTTTTACTATGCAAGCTTTTGGGAATGATCTTGCTATCTCCTGGAGCGATGTACCGGGAGCAACAGGTTATACATTATTCTATGCTCCTTATCCAAGTGGCTCTCCCGTGGAGAGTGCTGATCTTGGAGCCATAACATCGGCCAGTTACAATCTATTTTCCGGGGCAGCATATTACATTGCATTAAAGGCTTACAATAGTTCTGGAAACAGTGATTATTCCAATATTGAATTTTTTATAATGCCCTAAATCGGTATTTACCCATTTTGCCAATTGTGACATTTTGATTAAATAGAGCATGATATCGTCTGCTGGCACGATCAGGGCAATCGCATGTAACTTTTTTTTAGATTACTCCATACCCGTTCAGGTCAGTTTACCTTTCCTTCGCTGGATGGGACATGTTGACAGGTCCCAAAATGCTCATCCAAGGCAAACTGACCTGAACTAGTTGCTGTGCCGACAATTACAATCATTGTAGCGGACAGCAGAGCAAAATATTGTTTACATGCGTTAGCCCTGCCGGCACGATTTAATCCACTATGCTTTAATTGTTTTTTATGATAATAAAAAGCCTTTAAAGGAGAGCCAATATGCCGACAATATCATCATTTGACTGGGAAAAAGGAGCCTGGGCAGCCGAACAAACCACTTCTGATACCGGAAAAGAGGTTATAAAAATATCCATTGCCGGTGACTGGGCTCCCATTCGCATGTTCAAGGAGATCATGGAAACCTCTCCTGAATCCGTTTATGGCGATCTTCTTCCCATTTTAAGATCAACGGATCTATCCATTGCAAATCTTGAGTCCCCCTTGAGTGACAGGGGCGCGCCCGTTTTTAAAAGCGGTGCTGTATTCAAAGGTGAACAGCGCCACATCAAGGCCTTGAAAGCTGTCCCCTTTGATGTGGTCACCCTGGCAAACAACCATGTGTTTGATTATGGGCTTGATGCGTTTGAAGATACCCTGGATGTTTTAAACCGGAATCATGTTCAGTGGACTGGTGCAGGAATGTCCATTAAAGAAGCTGCTGCCCCCCTTGTGATAAATGTTAAGGATACTAAAATTGCCATTGTCAATTTCAGCGAAGGAGAAGATCTCACTTTTGCAGGGAAAGGACCCGGGGTTATGGGCTGGGATCTGTCAAAAGTTGAAGATACCATAAAAGCACTTCAATCAAAAGTGGATTTCATCATTGTCATTTCCCATTGCGGTATTGAATATATCCCTTTTCCGCCGCCTTATGTTGCCCGGGCCTTTCAAAAGATGGTAAGAGCAGGGGCAGATATTGTTATAGGCCATCACCCCCATGTTCCCCAGGGCATTCAATTTTATAAGAATACGCCCATTATTTACAGCCTGGGAAATTTTGCTTTTTATCAACCTACCGACCTTTACTATCGAAAGTTAGGCTATCTTGTAAACCTGGGGATCAATAAAGACGCTCTTGTCTCCCTTGAGCTTGTTCCATATAAAATACATGATCTTGGGCTGTCCTGTGTAAAAGGGGCTGAGTTGAAACCTTTCCGGGATAAATTTAAAGAAATCTCATTGCCATTACAAGATGACAAACACCTGGAAGTGGCATGGGATGGTTTTCTGCACTTCTATGGCATTGAGGGCTTTTTTAATGAAATATCCATGATCATGGAAAAAATAAAAACAGAGCCTCAAAAAGGAGCGGCAATGTTTCGCAACAGACTGACAACCCGACAGCATTATCACCATTGGAAAGATTTTTTAACGCATATTGTGGAAGGAAAACTTGACTCTTCCCCTGAGTGGTCACGACGCTTGATCAAAGAGTGGTTAACCCGAAAAACAGATGATCATAAAAATACAGGATAATTTCAATGAATCCTTTCGAAAACGAAAAAGAATCTTCCGGGAAAACCATTCTGGTAACGGATTCAGGGCTGGGGGGTTTTTCTGTATTTGCCCTGATTGCGGCACATCTTAAAAAATCCTCACCCTGGAAATATGTCTCAATGGTCTATTTCAATGCCTGGCCTGAACCAAACAGAGGATATAATCATTTAAACACCATGGATCAAAAGGCCGGGATTTTTAACAATGCTATGAATACCATGGAAACCTTTAAGCCGGACATCATTCTCATTGCCTGCAATACACTTTCAGTGATTTATCCATTTACGTCTTATAGTCAACACACAAAACCTAAGGTTTCCGGTATTGTGGACCATGGGGTTCAACTAATCCACAAAAATCTTATATCAGATCCGGACAGCCAGGTGGTTATATTTGGCACACCCACCACCATTGCTGAAAAATCCCATCAAAACCAGCTTGTTAAAATGGGTATTAGCCCCAACCGAATTACCAATCAGGGATGCACAAATCTTGCCGGTAAAATTGAGAGAGACCCTTTTAGCCCTGATGTTTCAAAAATGATCCATACCAATGTTTCAATGGCGGTTTCAAAAATACAACAATCGTGTGGAACTTTATATGCCGCTCTTTGCTGTACCCATTTCGGATATTGTAAAGATCTTTTTCAAACCGCATTGTCCAGTCATATAAAAGATGCGGTCAAAATTCTCAATCCCAACCAGAGAATGGCTGATCATGTAATTTATGACCCTGAAATTCTACACCCGGATAAAACAGATGCTTTTTCTCCTGACATTGACATGCGTGTGATGTCCAGAGTCTTTTGGGAACCCAGAAGAATTGATGCCTATGTAAGGCTCTTGAAAGATGTTTCTCCTGAAGCTGTCAAGGCCCTGGCCGCCTATGAATGGAATCCGGATCTGTTTGAAATTTAAAAATAGTTTGCACACCCTATATTGAAAGGTTTTTTTATTAAATGAAAAAAATATTATTAATAACAGGCCCGGCAGGTGATGCCCAGGGCTGGGGGGATCTTAAGGTCACCCAAAGTATTAAACAGGCAATTGATGACTCAGGAAAAAGTGCGCAGATCGCCTTTGTCAACAATATGGCAGAGTTTTACTCAAGCCTTGAAAAAAACAGGTTTGATATTGCCTGGAGCGCTCTTTATCATATCTCTGAAAAATCAGAGACCATAGGCATGAACAAGGGGGATGAAAAATGGGTTGCCGATGTTTTAGATGATAAAGGCATCCCCTATATCGGACCAGACGCACAAACCATGAAAAACCTGATCCATAAAACCACCACCCATAAGATATTGAACCGCAAAAAAATTTCAGTCCCCTACCATTACCAGCTTACAAGCAGTGATGCCCTTCCCGACATTGTTTATCCTGCTTTTGTCAAACCCAGTTATGAGTCCAGATCTGTGGGCATCAGCGATGAAAGCGTTGTCAATTCACCTGAAGAGTTGAAAAAAAGAATAGATTATATTGAAAACGGGTTTGAACAGCCGGCTTTAGTGGAAGAATACCTTCCAGGAGATGAATACACGGTGTTGATGCTGGGCAATGGCGCGCATCAAGTCTTTTTACCCGGAAAAGTCGTGGTTGATCCTTCCATGTATGGTAAATATCCTATCCTGAGAAGTGATTTAAGAGGAGTTGGCGTTACAAAGATAAAACCTGTTTTGCAAAAAAAAGAAGAACTGATTGAACTTTGCCGCCAGGCCATGGAAGCATTGAACTGCCTGGACCATGTCAGGGCTGACATGCGTCTTGATGCCGATGATAAAATGAAAATAATTGAAGTAAACGGGATACCGGGATTAAAGCCTGTGAAAAGCTGGAGTCCACAGATATTTTCCCTGAACTATCCCTCTTCCCACGGCCCAATGGAAGATTATCGAAAACTCATCGACCATATCGTAAGCTCGGCTTTATCCCGATACAATATTGAATAATGCCATCAATGTCGAACACAAAAAAAGGAGGTAACTCATTGTCTGACACGATGATTCAGGGAACAGACCCTTTGGGAGGCTTTGCCTATCACCTTGATTTTTCTCTTCCATTCATTGCCACTGCCATCCATGCCGGACACCATGTCAGGGAGGAACTTCGGCCTTTAATGGCGCTTGATTCCAACCAGCGACAATTTGAAGAAGATACAGGTACCGAACTGATGATAAAGACACTTTGCAATGCAGTCTGGGCTCTTGAATCACGGTCTGTATATGATCTTAACCGGTCCCGGGAATTAGCCTTGCCCCTCACACCTGAAAGGTTCTGGGGCACACAGGTTTACAAGACCTCGCCAACCCCTGAAATGAATCAAAAAAGCTTAAAAAGTTATGAATCATTTTACAAATTTATGGAAACCTGTATTGCAAGAATTCTGGATCGCTTTGGCATCTGTATTATATATGATATTCATTCCTATAATATTTCACGCCAAAAGGAAAAGGGGATTGTATCACCTCCTGTTTTTAATCTTGGCACAGCCCTTCTGGACAAATCAAAATGGAAACAAGCCATCTCATTATGGCTGGAACAGCTTGGCAACATATCTTTGCCAGGCATAAAAACCGATGTAGCGGAAAACCATGTATTCTCAGGCAAAGCAGAATTTTGCAGACGTCTTTGCAATATGGATGACCGAATTCTTGTCCTTCCCACTGAAGTGTCCAAGGTGTATATGGATGAAAAAAAAGGAATTGTTTATCCTGATGTGATTGCCGCAGTCAAAAACGGGCTTCAAAATGCGATTTTATCTCATGTTCAGCTTTTATAAAAATTTAACCGCTTTTAAATCTTTTTGTCAGGTTTTTTTTAACATCTTCATCCCTGTAAGACAAAACATTAACTGGAGATCTCTTAAAAACTTTTTCAGCAACAGATCCCATAATAATATTTTTCAGATTGCCACGACCCCTTGTTCCCATGACAACAAGATCAGGCGCTTCTTTAATGATAACCTTTAAAATCTCATCAACAGGATTTCCAATCTTGAACATGACCTTAATCTTATCCTTGTCAATTTTGGCCTCATCTGCCATTTTGTTCAACTTTTGTTTCCGCTCTTTGCGGATCTCTTCAACATAGTGTTCTGCATCAACATCATAACCCATGGAAACAATGCTTTCCACTGATTCAATATCCCTTGAATTGATGATACTTAAAACAATAAGACTGGCATCATGTTTCAAGACCATTTGCACTGCACAATTAAAAACACCTTGTGAATAATCTGCAAATGCAAGGGGAACAAGAATTTTTTTAATCGTATCCAATGGCTTTCTCCTTTAATAATGATTAAAAATCACCAAACGCTTTTTTATCTGTCGTGGTCTTTTCTTTGGGAATTCTGGGTCTCTGCATCAAATAGAGGATACCAAAAATAATAAGGGCAACAGGATAAACATAGTACCGCTGATCATGGGGCAGTCCAATCAGGGATGCAATGGCATCAGGCCTCATAGCACAAATGGTAACACTTAAAAACAAGGGTATTTCCCATATCCTGTTTCTTGCCACAAACCATCCCTGGGTTGCTGATGCAAAGGCAAAATTACCAATACACGCCATGAGAAAAATCAATATTCCCTGGGACCAGGACCTAATTTCGTGCAGGATCAAATCAGAATTAAATATGAACATGAATGGCAGGATTGCCGTTCGAATATCATACATGAATCCCTGTATGCCCGTGGCAATGGGCGAAGACTTTGCAATGGCTGCTGCTGCATAGGCAGCAAGCCCTACAGGCGGTGTATCATCTGCAAGAATTCCAAAATAAAAACAAAAAAGATGGGCACTCATTAACGGCACAAACCATTCCTGGGCAGCGGCAATAGTAACAATTGCAGGAGCTGTCAATGATGCCATAACAATATAGGTTGCAGTTGTGGGCAGTCCCATTCCAATTATCAGGCTTGCAAAGGCTGTGATGACCAGCATGAGATAAATATTACCCATGGAGACCACATCAATGATTTCGGTAATAAGTCCTCCCAGCCCAAGTGATACAACCCCGACAATGATGCCGGCTGCGGCAGTTGCAAGGGCTACTGAAACCATATTGCGGGCTCCTGATGCAAATGCCGAAAAAATATCAACAATCGCTTTTTTTATTGCAGGACCTATGGGTTTTTTAGCTATATATGCCTTGATCGGTTCCTGAAATATCATCACAATGGCCATGAGCCAGATGGCACGAAAGGCTGCTAGTTCAGGAGAATGTCTCACCACAACCAACTCATACAGCAGTAATGCAATGGGGATCATAAAATGAATCCCGCTTAAAAAAGTTTTAAAGAACACAGGGAGTTCTTTTCTCGCCATCCCCCTTAAACCCAGTTTGGATGCTTCAATGTGGACAATATAAAACAATGCGGCATAGGAGGCAAACGCCGGGATGGCTGCGGCCTTAATCACTTCTACATAGGGGACATTTACATATTCCGCTATAATAAATGCAGCAGCGCCCATAATGGGAGGTGCCAATTGTCCGTCCGTGCTTGCAGCCACTTCAACCGCTGCAGCTTTGGTGGCTGGATAACCCACCTTTTTCATCATGGGTATGGTAAATGTTCCTGTTGTAACAATATTTGCAATACTGGAACCTGATACCATTCCGGTAAGCCCGCTTCCAAGTATGGCAGCCTTTGCAGGACCACCCTTGAATCCTCCTAAAAGACTTAAGGCAAGCTGAATAAAATAGCGCCCTGCCCCGGCCTTGTCCAGCATGGCACCAAAAAGAACAAATAGAAAAACAATGGTTGCGGAAACATCCAGGGGAATACCATAAATACCTTCCGTGGACATGGTCATCTGCCCCACAAACCGATTTAATGACACCCCCTTAAAGGCTATGAGGTCCGGCATATAGGGCCCAAAAAAGGCATACACACAAAAACCGATGGCAATAATGGGAAGTGCCGGTCCAATCACCCTTCTGGCTGCTTCGAGAAGTAATACCGTCAAAAGGATGCCAATGACTATATCCCTTTGAATTGGCGCACCATACCGCGTGGTTATCCCTACAAAATCAAGCACAAGATAAAGAGCACTAAGGCAGGCAATAATGGCAATAATATAATCAAAAACAGGAATTCTGTCTGTGGCAGACAAAAATTTCAATCCAAATTTTTTTTTCTTGAATATCGGATAATTTAAAAAAACAATTAATAATGCAAACCCAAGATGGATTGACCGGATATAAGTAGAGTCAAGTATCAGCCAGCTGGCTATGGACAGCTGAAACAAACTCCAGGTAACTGCAATGAATGGAATCACCCATTTTTCAAGGCCCAGGGGTTTTCTTCCTATTCCTTCTTCTTCTTCTGCCATTTTCCTGGCCAGTTCCAGGCCATCGTCAACCTCTTGAACTTCAGTACCGCCCATAATCTTCACCCTATTGAGGACAGCAGTGGAAAAGCCATATCAATTACACGTCTTTTCCACTGCCAATACCTTTTAAACACAGTTTAGAAAAATCTAATTACTTTAAGCCTGCTTCTTTGTAGTACTTCAGGGCACCTGGATGAAAAGGTGCAGAAAGACCGGTCAACATGGCTTTTTTAGTGAGGCCGGCATAAGCAGGATGCAGCTTGGTAAATGCTTCAAAGTTGTCAAATACTTCTTTTGTAATGGCATATACCACGCTGTCAGGTACTTTTGCTGATGTAACAAAGGTTGCTTTTACGCCAAATGTCGGGACAGCTTCTTCTGTATTCTTAGCACCGGGATAATTTTTCATCAATGTTGCAGCCTTGGCATAATAAGAATATTTTTCCAAAAGACTGTCAATATTTTCAATGGGAACAAATTTTACAGCCCGGGTTCCTGAAGTGGCTTCCTTATAATACCCTGAAGGATGTCCAACCGTATAGAAGGCCGCATCAATCCTGCCGTCCTGGATCAGTCCGGGTGCTTCAGCAGCTTTTAAACTTTCTGCATTAAAATCTGTCTCCCAGTTCAGTCCATTGGCCTCAAGTGCGTCTATGGCATTCTGACGATAACCGGATCCAAGATTTCCAATATTGACCCTTTTCCCCTTCAGATCGGCAAGACTGTTAATGTTGGAATCTACAGCCGCAATTAGATCTACAGTTTCTGCATGGATGGAAAATACTGCACGCAGGTCTTTCTGGGGTCCTTTATCTTTCCAGTCTGCAATCCCTTTTACAGCCTGGTATTGACGATCTGACTGAGCTACACCAAAATCAAGGTCTCCAGACAAAATTGCATTGATGTTAAAAACAGATCCACCAGTAGATTCAACTGTGCAGCGGATACCATATTCTTTTCGTTTTTTGTTAACTATCTTGGCAATCGCACCACCGGTTGGATAATATACACCTGTAATTCCGCCTGTTCCAATGGTCACAAAAGTTGCTTTTGCCTGGCTTTCCGTTGCAGATGATCCCAGAAAAAGTACTATTCCAAATAAAACAGCTGTTGTCAAAATTAATGCTTTTTTCATCTTAACCTCCTAATTTAAGTATTAATAATTATTTAGATAATTAAATCACCGGTGTTTTTCTGCCTCCTTTCTTCTTATATTATTTAAATTATTGTTTTTAAAAAACAATATTCCCGAGTATCAATTTATTGATTTGTATACTTTTGTTTAAAATTTGGTTGAAACCAATTATGTATGTTTATGAAAATTACAATTCCCAATCGTATTTGTAAAGTATTAATCCATAAAAGTCTTATTTTTTAAGTATTATTCTTGCATCCACCACATCCAGGCCTTTTTCATAAAGAATAACCGGATTCAAGTCCATTTCCTCAATTTCCGGATAGGATTCAATCAGCTCTGAACACATGGATATCAGCTTTTTCAAGGATTTTTTATCATACCCTTTGTGCCCCCTTATACCATCTAAAAGGATAGACGAGCGGGTATCTTCCAGCATTTTTTTACTCGAAGTCGGATTAATGGGTAAAACCCAGAACGTTACATCCTTCATTATTTCAACCATGATACCACCCAGGCCGTACATGATGACCGGACCAAACTGCTCATCTATCTTGGTTCCAATAATAATTTCAAGACCCTGCTGGGCCATGGGGGCAACAAGTACTCCCCGAATATCTGCTTTTGAATTATAGGCTTTGGCACGTTTAATAATCTGCTGAAATCCTTTCCTAACCTGATGTTCAGAACTCAAATTCAGCTTAACACCGCCGGCATCGCTTTTGTGAAGGATATCCGGCGAGACGATTTTTAATACAACACTCGCCTTTGCCTCACTGTTCGTCGTCTTCTCACTGTTCGTCTTCTCACTGTTCGCTATATATTCACTATTTCCATTAATTTTTTGTGCGATTTCCCATGCCTCATCCTCTGTTTCAGCCACCTGTCCCACTGAGGTTGGTGCACCGTGAAGTTTGATCAATTGTTTTGCTTCATGTTCTAAAAGGACATGACGACCCTCTTTTCCGGCGTTTTCCAGAATCTGTACCCCTTCTGGTTTTGCCTTGGCCCGCCAATTAAAAATAAAAGAGGTTTTGCCGTGATAGGATTTCAGATAATTCCCATATTTACAAAGGGATGCCACGCATTTGCATGAAATGTCCAGGGAGTCATGAACGGGTATATCATAATGTCGCAGCAGATCAAGGGCATGGGATTCATACGAACTGTACAGGGAATGAATGAAAATGGGTTTGTTTCTCTTTTTTACCATTGCCCCGAATCGATGGGCTGCAGCCTCTTCTCCAATGGCAAGACTTTCTTCAAACCGAATCCCGTATCCGCCAAATAGACCCACAACCAGAAGCCCGCCGACACTTGGGTCATTTAAAATAATTTTAGCACAGTCTGCAAACAGAGTGGGATCAGAATCTGTCCCGCCGGCCACATCAACGGGATTGACGACAGATGCAGCTTCAGGCAAAAGTTCCCTTAACTTTTCTTTTGTTTTGTCGGACAATTCAGGCAAATGAATGCCATAGTCACTTAAGAGATCAGCGGCGATAGTCGCATGCCCCCCGCCATCGGCAAGGATGGCAATGGAATTATTTTTAATCGCAGGCTGGCTGCAAAGAGTCTCAGCAACGGGAAAAAGCTCATCTGAATTCTCAATCACGATGATCCCGGCACGGCCATAGGCCCGATTTGCCACTTCACTCATCCCGGCAAGAGATCCTGTATGAGACCCTGCCGATTTCTTCCCTGTTGCCGATCGGCCGCTTTTTAAGAGAATAATCGGCTTTTTAATACTTGTTTTATGTGCTTCCTGTAAAAATTTGCGCCCCTCACTCATCCCCTCGACATACATGAGGATAGCTTTTGTATCCGGGTCATTTCTAAAAAATTCAAGATACTCATGAAATTTTATATCTGACTCATTTCCAACTCCGACATAATAGGTAAATCCCTCGTGCTTGCGAATTGTGGCCTCTGTGATAAGTGTCAACGCCATATTGCCGCTTTGACAGAGCAGTGCAATGTGCCCTTTGGGAGCATTACTAATCCCTACAAGGTTCATATTGCTTTTCAAATTGATCATTCCAGATGTATTGGGCCCGATTAATCTGACACCGGTTTCCTTTGCCGCAGTGACAACCTGCTGCTCAAGTTCCTTGCCTTTGGCTCCCAGTTCCCTGAAACCACCGGCAATGATAACGGCACCGGAAACCTTTTTTTCACCGCATTTTCTTAAGATTCCCGGGATTGTTCTGGCCGGGGTTGTAATCAGGGCAAGATCTACAGGGCCTTCAATATCTGTAATATTTTTATAGCAGGGAAGCCCTAAAATCATATCTTCTTTTGGATTTACCGGATAAATCTGTCCCTCAAAACCATCTGCTTTAAGGGTTTTAATAGCCTGGTATCCCCGTTTTGTTTTATTTTTTGACGCACCGATGATGGCAACTGATTTGGCATCGAGCACTTTATCTAACATGATATTTTCCTTTGATTATTTTTTTCTCTGCTCAAAATCATCCAAAGACGCTTCTCTCTCCTTTGTTGAAACACATGCAAGGCAGGCTTCAATCTCATAATCCATCAAAGCCTCAAGACTGCTTTCTCCCTGGGCCATGAGAAAACCCTTTTTAATGAGCTTCAGAGAAAAAGACGAATTGGCAACGATCTTTTTAGCCATATCAAATGTTTCATCCATTAATTCATCCAACGGAACAGCTTTATTGACAAGCCCTATTTTCTGGGCTTCTTCTCCAGAGATATATTCTGCAGTAAAAAGTAGTTCTCTGGCTTTACCCGGCCCAACCAGATCCTGAACAAGTCGGAATGCACCACCTGTAACAGATGATGTTACCTTTGCCTCAGGTGATCCGATAAGTGCCTCTTTGGCTGCAATCCTGATATCACAGGCTAAAGCAAGTTCGTAACCAGAACCTAGGGCATAACCGTTAATAGCTGCGATCGTGGGCTTTTCAAACCTGATAATCTTTCTTGATGCTTCCTGCAGGGATTCAAGATAAAGTCTGTAATCTTCAATGCTTCTATCCTTTGAATCTTTCAGATCTGCTCCTGTTGAAAAGGCACGGCCTTCCCCTGTAATGATAAGTGCCTTAACATCTTTGTCCTGTTTTACTCGTTCAAGGGCATCCTGCATCTCAATCCAAAGCTGCCGGTTCATTGCATTAAGCACCTTGGGTCTGTTCAGCTTAATCAGGCCAACCTGATCTTTTTTTTCATAGATAATACATTCATAGTTCATGGGATTCACCTTTTGTGTTAGTTTTTTTTACATCTGATAATTGAATGCCATACGCCTGTCAAAAAAAAAATACAAGCTATAAATCCAAATATATTAAGTAAAAAACAACAGTCATAAATCCCATAACATTTTGATCAATCTGTTTTCAGAACAGAGAGAAATGCAGATTGCGGGATCTCAACCGAGCCCACCATTTTCATGCGTTTTTTACCCTTTTTTTGTTTTTCAAGTAGCTTTCGTTTTCTTGAAATATCACCGCCATAACATTTGGCTGTCACATCTTTTCTAAATGCAGATATGGTTTCTCTGGAAATAATTTTCCCTCCAATAGCACCCTGGATGGGTATTTTAAACTGCTGCCTTGGGATTTCTTCTCTCAACTTCTTACAAGCTGTTCTGGCCCTGGCTTCTGCCTTGTCACGGTGAATAAGCTGGGACAGAGCATCCACCCGTTCACCATTAATAATAAAATCAAGTTTTACAAGGTCTGTCTCCTGGTATCCCGCAATTTCATAATCAAATGACCCATATCCCTGGGTGACACTTTTGAGCCGATCATAAAATTCATACACCACCTCTGCCAAAGGCAGTATAAATTTCATTTCCATGCGGTTACTGGTTAAGTACTGGTAATTTTCGCTGACTCCGCGAAATTCATGGCAGACCTGCATGACATTGCCCATATATTTATCCGGCACAATGATGGAAGCTTTTATAAAAGGTTCCCTGACCCGGGTTATCTCGCCCGGATCAGGATATTGGACCGGGTTATCAATAATTTTTATTGTCCCATCCGTATAAGTGATCTCATACATAACAGAAGGCGATGTCAAAATCAGAGAAACATCATATTCCCTTTCAAGCCGTTCCTGGACAACTTCAAGATGCAAAAGGCCTAGAAAACCACACCTGTATCCAAACCCAAGGGCAGTGGAACTGTCTTTCTCGTAAATCAAAGATGCATCATTGAGCTTAAGCTTTTCCAAAGCAGCAGTAAGTTCCTCATAATCATCTGATGCAACAGGATACATGGAAGAAAACACAACGGGCGTTGGTTCCCTGAATCCTGCCAGGGAGTTTTCACATAGTTGATCAGGCATGGTGACCGTATCCCCGATTTTCACATCACTGATATTTTTAATACCGGCGATAAAGTATCCAACCTGCCCTGCAATAAGTTCATTTTGAGGCTGCCGCACAATTTGAAACAATCCCACCTCTTCAACCTTATACTTGGCATTATTGGACATTAAAAGGATCTTATCGCCTTTTTTAATGCTGCCGTTAAAAATTCTGAAATGGACTATGGTTCCTCTGAATGCGTCATAATGAGAGTCAAATATCAGACCTTTAAAAACAGAATTATCCTTACAAACAGGTGGTGGTATTTTTCTGATAATGGCCTCAAATATCTTGTCTACCCCTATACCTGTTTTTGCAGAAACCGCTAATGCTTCATCAGAATCAAGCCCCAGATCCTCTTCGATCTGATCCTTTGCCCAGTCAATCTGAGCAGAAGGCAGATCTATTTTGTTAATCACGGGTATGATCTCAAGCTCATGTTCCATGGCAAGATATAAATTGGCCAGTGTCTGGGCTTCAACTCCCTGGCTTGCATCCACCAGTATTAATGCTCCCTCACAGGATGCCAGGGCCCGTGATACCTCATATGAAAAATCCACATGGCCGGGTGTGTCTATCAGATTTAAAAGGTAAAGCTTGCCATCCTCTCCTTTATAGGGGAGAGAAACAGTCTGACTTTTAATGGTGATACCCCTTTCTCTTTCAATATCCATGGAATCGAGTATCTGGTCTTTCATATCTCTTTCCGAAATAATACCGGAAAGCTGAATGAGCCTGTCGGACAATGTTGACTTCCCATGATCAATATGGGCAATAATACTAAAATTTCGAATATTTTTTATATTTAATTTCAATCTAGCTCCAAACTAAAATATTGACAAAGAAAACTCATCCGGTTAAATTCGTTCTACGGTTTTACCAATTGCGCTGTGAGGTGTCAAGAAAAGCTCGTGATAAAGGCTATAACATCGGAGAAAAATTCATGACATATTCTATTCTGGTTGTAGACGATGATATTACTATTAGAAACTCTGTAACAGAATATTTGAAAGCTATCAATTATGAGGTTAAAAGTGCGTTAGATGCAACACAAGCCTTAAAAATACTCAAATCATTTAAAGCAAATCTTGTCCTTACAGACATTATGATGAAGGGCATGGACGGGCTGGAACTCACCAGAAGAATAAAAGACTCCTATGATCTTGATGTAATGGTTATGACCGGCTACAGTGCCGAGTATTCATATGAAAATGCAGTTAAGGCAGGGGCAAGCGACTTTATTTTCAAACCTTTTCGTTTTGAAGAACTGGATTTGAGAATTAAAAGAGTTTTAAGAGAAGCTGAATCTAAAAAAGAACGCAGCAAACTCTTGAAAAAGCTTGAAAAAATTGCCATTACAGATGCTTTAACAGGGCTTTATAATTCAAGACATTTTTTTGCCCAGGTAAAAACCGAAACCAATCGACATATCCGCTATTCCAGGGCTCTGTCTTTACTCATTATCGATATTGATTTCTTTAAAAACTATAATGATACCTGGGGACACCTTGAAGGGGACAAGGTTCTAATGAAAATTGGAAAAACGGTCAATTCATGTATGAGATCCATGGACACGGCCTATCGATATGGTGGAGAAGAGTTTACCATCCTTTTGCCGGAAACAAGGATTAAAAAGGCCTGTTTAGTTGGAGAAAGGATAAAAGAAAGCATTTGCGCCAGGATATTTGAACCTGAACCAGGGACAAAAGCATCAATCAGCGTCAGTCTTGGTGCAACAGAACTTGTGAAAGGAGAAGATTTCACAAGTTTTATCAGCCGGGCCGATAAAGCACTTTATAAATCAAAGGATAGCGGTCGGAACAAACTAACCTATCTTATTCCATAAGCTTTAATCTGCATGCTTAAATCGATGGAACGTGCCTGATGGGTAAGCGCACCACATGAAATCACATCCACTCCTGTGGCGGCAATTTTATTCAAAGTTTTCAAAGAGACGTTTCCGGAAGCCTCCACAACAGCTCTTTTGTCAATATAATTTACCGCCGCCGACATCTGATCATAATCCATATTATCCAGCATGATCACTTCAACACCTGCATTGACTGCCTCTTTAACTTCATCAAGAGTCGAAACCTCAACCTCAATTTTCATCAAATGAGATGCTCTTTTTTTAACCAGGGATACAGCCTTCGTGATGGAACCTGCAACCGCAATATGATTATCCTTAATCAAAATTCCATCGTACAATGACATCCGGTGATTATAGGCGCCACCTGCCCTGACCGCCTCTTTTTCAAGACTGCGAAGCCCTGGAGTAGTTTTCCTTGTATCTGTCAGGCGAACCTTTGAGGATTTCATCTCATCCACATAAGAACGGGTCAATGTGGCAATTCCTGAAAGGCGCTGTAAAAAATTCAAGGCCACACGCTCTCCTTTTAAAAGGGATAAAAGGTCTCCTTGAACCTCAAAAACTATCTCCCCTTTTTTAACACAGTCACCATCCAAAAAAAAAGAACTTGTATCACAATCAGGGTCCAGAATTTTAAATACAGTTTTTGCCACATTAATCCCTGCAAGGATAAAAGACTCTTTAGCAATGATAACGCCTTTACCTGACAGGGGTTCTGGCAAAATACATTCTGCTGTGATATCTCCCAGCCCGGAATCTTCAAAAAGTGCTAATTTTATTATATTTTCAATTGTGTTCATATTCTATCACTTCATTTTCTGAATTCTTTCAAGGTTTTCCTTGAGCTTATTATTCTTTTCCTCAATGTCGGCATACTGGGATTTAACCTTCAAGATCACATCTTCAGGGGCTTTCTCAAGAAAACTCTCATTATTAAGCCTTTTCTGAACTGTCAAAAGCTCTTTTGTATTTTTCCCAAGTTCTTTTTCAAGCCGGCTGATTTCCTTATCAAAATCAATCACCCCTTCAAGGGAAACAAAACATGTGGTATTTCCGGTAACAGAAGATGCACAGGACGAAGGAATATTGTCTGCATCACAGAAATAAAAACTTTCAAGTGTTGCAAGGTTTGAAATAATGGATTTGTTTTCAGCAATAATGATTTTTTCCTTTTCATCTTCTGTATAGGCAAGTACTTTTATTTTCATGGACGGCTGGATATTCATCTCGCTTCTGATATTTCTGACACCTGAAATCAAACCAAAAATAAAGTCCATTTGTTTTTCAACGGCTTCATTCCTGTAAATTGCATATTCTGTTTCATTATAGGGGTAAGTTGCCACCATAATTGATCCATTGGCTGCCGGCAATATATGATAAATTTCTTCTGTAACAAATGGCATAAACGGGTGAAGCATAATCAAAATATCTTCAAGAACTTTTGACAGGACTCTTCTTGTACTATCTCTTCTTTGTACGCCTTCTTTTTCATAAAGTGAAGGCTTTGTGATTTCTAAAAACCAGTCACAGAACTCATGCCATACAAACTGGTATACGGCAGACGCAGCTTCATTAAACCTATAAGTTTCAATACCTTCTTTTACAGCAAGAGAAGTGTGGGCACTTCTTGAAAGAATCCACTTTTCAGCCAGGTTGAGTTTTTTATTATCAATTTGTGTATCGTTATCTGTAATATGCATCAGGGCAAACCTTGAGGCATTCCACAGTTTATTAACAAAATGCCTATACCCTTCAACCCTTGATTCCGACATTTTGACGTCCCGCCCCTGAGCTGCAAAAGCAGCTAAAGTAAACCTGAAAGCATCTGCGCCATACTCATCAATCACTTTTAAAGGGTCAATAACATTACCAACTGATTTACTCATCTTTTTGCCATGTTCATCTCTTACAAGAGCATGGATATAAACATCATCAAAGGGTACTTCATCCATGAAATGGATTCCCATCATCATCATCCTGGCAACCCAGAAAAAAAGAATATCAAAACCCGTTACCAGCACATTGGTAGGATAAAATGTTTTCAAGAGGTCTGTGTTATTTGGCCAGCCCATAGTTGAAAACGGCCAGAGTGCGCTTGAGAACCAGGTGTCTAAAACATCTGTCTCCTGTACAATCTCTTTTGATCCACAAGTTGGACAATTTGTCGGATCTGTTTCTTCAACAATAACGGCTTTGCAATCCGGGCATTTCCATACCGGAATTCTGTGACCCCACCAGATCTGCCGTGAAATGCACCAGTCCCTGATATTATCCATCCATTCAAAATAAGTTTTTGACCAATTCTCCGGTAGAATTCGTGTTCTACCTGATCTAACCGCCCGGGATGCTTTTTTAGCAAGGGGTTCAACTTTTACAAACCATTGTTTGGAAATAGAAGGTTCAACAATAGTTTTACAACGATAGCAATGCCCCACACTGTGCTTTATCGGCTCCTGTTTAACCAAAAGTCCCTTTTCTTTTAAGGCCTCAACAGCTTTTTGCCTGCACTCAAAACGATCCAGTCCCTTAAATTCGCCGGCACCTTCCAGCATAAATCCATCTTCATCAATAACTTTTAATTTTTCAAGCCCGTGTTTTTCTCCCAGATTAAAATCATTGGGATCATGCGCAGGTGTAACCTTTAATGCTCCTGTTCCAAACTGGGTATCCACATAATCATCTCTGATAATAGGAATGGTCTTATCAGTTAAAGGAAGCAAAACATGGGTTTCTTTAAGATCTTTAAAGCGGTCATCATCTGGATTTATCGCTACTGCAGTATCACCAAACATGGTCTCAGGCCGTGTGGTTGCAACGGTAAGTCCTTGTTTTTTATTCGCAAAGGGATATCGGATATAATAGAAATATCCGTCTTTTTCTTCATGCTCAACTTCAAGATCTGCAAGGGCTGTTTTGCACCTTGGGCACCAGTTAATGATATACTGGCCCTCATAAATCAATTCTTCCTTATACAGCCTTACAAACACTTTACGAACAGCATCGGAAAGCCCCTCATCCATGGTGAACCGCTCACGATCCCAATCACATGAGGCACCCAGCCTTTTGAGCTGGTTGATAATGGCTCCACCTTTTTTCTCACGCCACTTCCAGACTTGTTTGATAAATTCTTCCCTGCCAATATCATCCCGGGTCTGCCCTTTTGTCGCAAGATCCCTTTCAACAACATTCTGGGTTGCAATCCCTGCATGGTCTGTTCCGGGCATCCAGAGGACATTATATCCTAAAAGCCTTCTGTACCGGCACATAATATCCTGAACAACATTGTTTAAAGCATGGCCCATGTGAAGCACGCCAGTAACATTCGGTGGTGGTATTACAATTGAGAAGGCTTTTTTGTCACTTTTATCTTCAGCCTTAAATAATCCATTATCAAGCCAGTATTTATACCATTTTTCTTCAATTCCTGATGGCTCATATCCTTTATCCAGATTATCAGAACCCATAAAGCAACTCCTAAAACTCAATATTAATGAAAAAGGGGACCTTTACTGAATCCCCATCACTTTTTTTATATATTTATCGCCTTAACTTAGACGTTTCCCATTTGATTAAGATCTTTTTGCAACCTCTCCTTGATTTCGGCAATTTCTTTTTTAATCACTCGTTCCATACCTTCGGTCAAAAGGACGTCAATTTTATCAGCAAATCTTTTTTCAATTACCCTCTCCAATGCAGTTTCCAATTGTTCCGAGGTCATACTCAAGTCCATACCAGGCACTTCGCTCACATCAGATTCAAAGGGTGCTTCTTCAGCAAGATCCGCCATCTTAAGCTCGTGATCTTCATTAAAAGACATCTCATCTTCCAGTTCAAATTCCTCTTTAAAAATTATGCCCTCTCCTAGTTCAAGTGCTTCTTCTGGCTCAACCTTTTCTTCCTTAATACTATCCAGTTCAAGAACTGGACTCTGGCCTTCAGTGATATCTGTCAGCTCTATTATATCGTCCTGTATTGAAGATTCTTTTTCCACATGAGCAATATCTTTTAACTCAATAAGATCTTCCTGAGCTGAAGCATCTTTTTCATCAGCAATATCTGTCAGCTCAACAATTTTTTCATCTGACTTTTCTTCACTTATAAAATCATCATACCAATCTGTCATATCGACCATAACGTCCTCACTTGATTAAGATATTAAAAACAATATACTGTCCAATATCTGCAAACTTCAAAAAAATACCAAAGCCGAATCAAAGTGTCAACTATTTAAAAAACCCATTTACAATGCCCCTACTTTGGTTTAAACAATCTCATGATGCAAAAATTTATCATTCAAGACATTGATTCCATACCATTTAAAGCAAATATCCATGGACAAGATGCAAAACATATTTCAAAGGTTCTTAGGCTAAATAAAGGAGACCTGATCGATATCACCAATGGCCGGGGTAAAGATTATACCGCCGTCATTTCTCATACCTCCCAGGACAATATAGAGATTGATATAATTGAGGAGCATGAATCTTTAACAGAATCCCCTTTACAAATAACTTTGTGCTCGGGCATGCTCAAAGATAAAAAAATGGATCTTGTGATCAAACATATTACCCAGCTTGGTATATATGATTGGATCCCCTTTTATTGTGAACGATCCATTCCCACCCCAAATGAAAAAAGTATAATAAAAAGGCATCAGCGATGGGAAATCATTGCAAGAGAATCATTAAAACAGTGCCAAAGAAGCAGACTGCCGAAAATTTCAAAACCCTTGAGTTTTAAAGAAGTATTAGACAGGTCCAGCACCCATGATTTAAAAATTGTCTTTTGGGAAAAAGCAACTAAGAAGCTTAACACACTTAAAAAAGAATCTTCCAAAAAAAAGGTAATAATTCTTGTCGGCCCTGAAGGAGGATTTTCAAAAAACGAAATAGCCCAATCAAAGGATAATGAATTTTTATCTTATTCCCTTGGCCCCAGGATTTTAAGGGCTGAAACTGCCTCTATTTCAAGCTGTACAATTATTCAGCACATCCTTGGGGATATTTAAAAACCTGATTTTTCAAACTTTTTGACTTGACATGAATAACCAAAAATAATATAAACCCTTCTGTTGTTTGAGCCCAGGTAGCTCAGTCGGTAGAGCAGGGGACTGAAAATCCCCGTGTCGGCAGTTCAATTCTGTCCCTGGGCACCACAACAAGAAAGGCTTTCAGCGTTTTCGCTCGAAGCCTTTGTTGTTTGAATCTTAATTTTTTACACACATTTTACACACTTATTAAATTCTAAAGGATACCTTGTTCAAAATATTCACCGTAACGTGACGACCAAATATACTTGAGATTTCAAAAAAATATGAACGCCGATTCCCATTGTCCACAGCAACAAATCTCTGGGTTTGTCATTCAATAGTGTTGAATACTGGTTCATTGGGGCTGATGAATTGTGACAAAAATGCCACAAAAAAGTCTATCCCTTTTGGGTTGAGTGCCGTTACAATGAAAGAACTTTTCCTTTTTGAGTTAGAACCGGGATCTTTCCAGTAATAAGATTCTGTCTTTTTCTTATAGCGATTCAAGTGCATTTTCCCAGATATTTACCATATCATCACGAAACAGATAAAAATATTTTATCAATGCTTCATATTCAGGTCTTTTGCATATTGAAAGAGAAATTTGTGCAGCTTCCTGTGGGGGATATCCAAAAACTCCACATGAAATTGCTGGAAATGCAATGGATTCACATCCATGGGATAGAGCCAGATCAAAGCTGTTTTTATATGCTGATGAAAGAAGATTTTCAGGGTCTTTATCAATATTATATCGAGGGCCTACCGTATGAATAACATATTTTGCTTTTAAATTTCCTGCTTCAGTTATTCTTGCTTCTCCGGTTGGGCATCGAATCCCGTTTTCCGGTTTAACTTTTTTACATGCTTCTAATAATTTAGGACCAGCTGCGCTGTGAATAGCCCCATCCACCCCACCACCGCCAAGCATTCTGGAATTAGCTGCGTTAACAATGGCATCCACAGAGGCTTTAGTGATATCGCCTTGAATAATTTTTATAGCAGTCATATTTTTCCTCTTAAAATATTATAAATGACATTATCTAAAAAACATAAAAAATTCAACTATTCAAGGATATCAAACCGTCCTTCCATTTCCCACAATGCAATTTCTTCATCACTGACACTTGTTTGGAAAGAATCGCTGAGGTTGAGACAGCAGTTACCGCATTGCTTGCATTTGAAAGTTTTAGGGGGCATTCTGTTAGTCTTTTACCTCATAAAAAATTTGATCTGAGCCAAAATTCTGAGCCATTCCCATATAATCCTCAGGCATGGTTCTAATTTTTTGTTCAATCTCTTTTTTGTTTTTGTATGTCTTTTTAACTTTACCTGGTGACCCGGTTACCAAAGAGTATGGTGGGATAATAGTTCCTTCCAAAACAACAGCTCCAGCAGCAACTATAGATCCTTTCCCGATAACAGCATTGTTCATAACAATTGATCCCATCCCTACCAGGCACTCATCTTCAATCGTGCATCCATGGATTATACTTCTGTGCCCTATGGTAACACCATTTCCTATTTTTAATGGTATATTTTCATCAGCATGACACAAACACAGATCCTGAATATTTGTGTTCTCTCCTACACTAATTTTATCTAAATCACCTCTAAGAACCGAATGAAACCAGACAGAAGATTTTTTATCGATTTGAACATTTCCAATAATTTGAGCCGTTGGTGCAATAAAAACAGATTCATGGAGTATGGGGCTTATATTTTTATATGAGTAAAAGGTCATGGTTTCCCTATTTTTTAATTAAATTAGAATTTTATTGATAGCAATAAAATCAATGATGAACTCAGTTCCATATTCGCCATAACCTGAAATGGGAGATTCTCATGTGCCTGTCTGATTAAAAAATTATGCCTCTTTTAATACTTTCACAGACATTTTTTCAACTAAATCTTTAGTCTGTTCTCTATATTCAAGCATATGTGGTGCTGATAGATGTGCTTTTAAATCCTCCAAACCATCCCATTTCTCTATAATTGTAACGACATTTTTATTCAGTTCCTGTGGGGGCAAGCCTGTAGGGACGTCAATGGTCGGTACATACTCTATACACCCCTTCTCTTCAAGGACCTTTGGGATATTGGATTTAAAAATTTTAATAAATTCTGACAATTTTCCTTCTTTAATCTGTATTGATGCAATAACATTTATCATTTTATAGAATCCTTACTTTTGATTAAGGTTTACAGGTTCCGCAAGGTTTATAACCTTTTTCAATTGCTTCTTTACCCTCAAACTTTGTGTTGTGATGTTGTTTGTTTATATGTATTTGAAATTATAATTCAATCTCTATCAACAACTGTTGAGATTGTAAAGTGAAGGGATTTTTAATTTGGTGGCTTGCGCACTAATAATACTATTTTGGCACCCTTACCAGGTTCAGAAAATATTTTCATATCACCATCAATATTTTGCATGCGGTCCATAAGACTGTTTAACCCGAAACAGCTAAACTGGGTAGGACGTACTTTTTCCCAGCAAAACCCAACACCATCATCCTCAACACTTATTTGTATCCTATTGTTGGTCTCTGAAACGATAACTTCTGCATTTTGTGATTGTGAATGTTTTATTATATTGGTCATTAACTCACTGACAGCGCGGTATAAAACAATTTTAGTTGTTTTATCAAAAAGAACAGGTTTATCTATATTATTTATATAGCTGAGACTGCCTTGATATTTAATATTTATTTCTTCAACAAAAAAACCCAGAGCTGTTTCAAAATCAAAATCATCTAAAATCGGCGGTGCTAATTTATAAATCATCGACCGGATATCTATAACAGATTGTTCAAGATACTCCTGAATTTTTGAAAGTGTTTGTGTATCTGGCACTATAGTAGATTCCTTGATAGTTTTTATTGTAGAAATGCTCATGCCAAGATTTTGAACAACACCATCATGCAGGTCTGAAGCAACTGCCTTTCGTTCCCTTTCTTCAACATCAACCAGTTTTTCATTGAGGTTTTTTAATCGATTTGTTTTTTTTTGCACCTCTTTGCTGAGCGCCTCATTGAGTTCTGTTAAAATCAATGCTGCTGCTTTATGCTTTTCAACCTGCTGCTGCAATTGGACAATTTCTGGATCAATTTCTGGATCAATTTCTAATTTTGCTTTGCTCAGTAATGAAATAATATCACCTCCTGTATAAGATCACGGCCTGGTATTCACTAACAAAATTGCATCAAGCATGCCAGTTTGAACAAATATGATTTTAATCAGCGTTAACCGTATGATAACAAAGGGTATATTAATGAAAATTTTATAATTTATAGAATGATTGACCTGTATGGGATCTGCAGATATTGTAAACTTACTTGTCAGTTGAAAATTTTCTTTTGGAATCTTTATTTTCACTGGCAGCTTTTTCAATTGACAGATATAAAGCCTCTATATCTTCGGCAACACCTTTTTCGATAAAGGCATAGGGGTTTAAAGAAAGGCATTTTTTGATTATTTGGTTGTCTCCCGGATATGCAGAATAAAAAATAATGGGAACGTCAGGATTTTTTTCTTTCAGCTTTACATAAACCTGGAGGCCATCCATTTTCGGAAGTTTTATATCCAAAATAACCGCACAGGTCTCATGGGTTAAAGCGTCAATCCCTCCTTGACCCGTTGACTCGAAAGTTACCCTATAATTTTTTTTTATCAGGATTCGTTTCAGGGCCTGTTGAATATTAAGGCTGTCATCAATGATTAAAATTTTGAAAGGGTTTGTTGTTTTAGGCCATGTATTGCTGTCAAACTTTTCTAAAAGTTCATTGAATCGATTCATTTTCAACCCCTGGAAACGTTATTTCAGCACGGGTGCCTTGACCGATAGTGGATTCAATGGTGATCTGCCCGCCATATAAATTGACAAGCCGTTTAACAATGCCTAAACCCAAACCCGTTCCGCTGGAAGGTTTGGTTGTAAAAAAGGGTTCAAAAATATCATTTTTTAAATCATCTGGAATGCCCGGACCATTATCGTTTACCCGCACGATAAAAGTTGAATTATTTTTTTCGATGCTGATATAAATTTTACCTTCAAATGTTTTATCCTCAACCAACGCCTCTTTTGCATTAAGAATCAAATTGGTGAAAATAGAAGTTAAATGGTCTTTATCTGCTGTGACATGGGCTTTTTTTATCCCGGAAAACGACAGGGTGATATTGTTATTGTTCAGCGCTTTAAAATGCCTGTGTTTCAAGTTCTTCAAAAGGCCAACGATTTCAACAATCTGGGTCCCTGCCTTAAACTCATGCATTTTAGCATAATTTCTGATTTCTTTTGTAATATGTAATCCCCGGTCAATATCACTTGAAATATCAATAAGCACATTGGATAAATGATCTGATATCTCAGCCATCTCCTTTAGGTGTGGGATAAAATATTTAGCAATCTTGTTTTTGGGTATGCCATAGTCTTTATGAAGCCGATATAGATTCTCCAATAGAGAAGTTGCATTCTCTTTAAGAATTTCAGGAGATATTTTTTTCTGGTTTTTATAATCAATGATAGATCTTAATTCCAATTGTGCGCCGGCAAGGGCATTTCTCATTTCATGGGCAAATCCCCCCGTGATCCTGTGCTCAATTGTGCGTTTTTCAAGTTCCATGATTGCCTCATGGGCCTGGTTCAATTCAGCTGTTTTTGTTCTGATTCTATCTTCCAGTATGCTTGCCTGGTCATGGAGCATGGAGGTCTGTTTAAACAAGGCATCCCGGCTTTTAAAAAAGGCAAGTAAAAATTGCCTGGCAATGGGAAAGGCCTTTTTTATCCTGGAAAAAAAGCCGGCATTTTCCCATTTTGCCGTATAAATACTGGATGAGCAATTATAAAGATCTCCTTTTTGCGCGATGAGAATTTTTTTTCCTGATTTTTTTGTTTCCCATATATCCTTTTCCCATAGCACACATTTTTCTCCTGCCAGATATTTTATTACCAAAGGGTCAAGATCATGATCTTGAGAAATGGTGATCCATTTTCCGGCAGGCTCATCATCCAGATAGATGATTTCCATTTTTTCGTTAATAGTATGGCCGAATTGTGCAAAATCAATGGAAAATTTTTTAAACACATCGATCAGGCTTGCAATTTCCCTGACCTTTGCCGGCGGCATATCGTGGATC
Organism: Desulfobacula sp.; assembly: GCA_018645325.1. Lineage (GTDB taxonomy): Bacteria > Desulfobacterota > Desulfobacteria > Desulfobacterales > Desulfobacteraceae > Desulfobacula. Next base: position 39,806 of record JABGOU010000012.1, on the reverse strand, counting down.
GTGGGGAAAGCTGAAAACATCCCCAGAAATGCGAAGGTGTGAGACGAATCGATAAATTTTTCAAATCCGGGATAAGGGTTGTATTTTATTGTTGCTGAAGTATTATCAAGCTCAAGAACTTCAAATAGATCAATTTTGGATACAGTAGAAGCCAAATATGGGAGCAGCCTGAAAATAGTTTTAATGGATGAAAACTGGGCCACTAGTTTTGCAATCCCATAGGAAGATTTTTTAACAGATTCAATCGAAATCTTGAAATTTTCGGTCATGTCATAATCAGGCAGGCAGGATCGATAGTTTTCCCACAATTTAAATGTAGTATCGATATCAAACCATTCATTTTCATCCAATATTCGTTCTCTGGGAATATCAATCCCATCAAAGAATTGATCAATATTAGACCCATGTGCTAACACATAGAACCATATGGGCAAAAGATCTCGTCCTGAATAGACTGGATCTTCCAGGGTCAATAATTTTTTTGTTTTCTTTTTTAGGCCAAACATTTAATTGTGGATCAATCCTGATTTATTTAAAATTTAATTTGTCTCATAGGGTAAACTTAAAACCATTTCATACCGCTGTATTTTATTGTTTAATCCCACCCGGCTGATCCCAAGTTCTTTTGCCGCATGGGTTTTATTACCGCGATGCTTTTTCATGGCTTTTTTAATCAGGTCCTGTTCAAAGAGTGCCACCATTTCTTTTAATGTCTTTTCTTTATCTTTTATCTTTTTTTTGCTTTGGCTTTTTGTCATTAAATTTTCTGAGAAATGGCATGGTTTTATGGTGTCTGCTTCAGACCCTAACATGACCACAGCCCTTTCAATTTCATTTTCAAGCTCTCTGACATTGCCGGGAAATGAATGGCTGCATAAAATATCCAGAGCTTTTGCGCTTATTTTTTTTGCTCCGGCCCCATGCTTTTTTTGATACTTTTTTATAAAAAATTTAACCATTAGAGGGATATCATCTTTGATTTCACGAAGCGGAGGGGGCGTTAAATTAAACACATTCAACCGATAGTATAAATCCTTTCGAAACCGCCCCTCTTTAATGTCTTTTACAAGGTCTCTGTTAGTGGCTGAGACAATTCTCACGTCCACATATTTTGTTGTATTGCTCCCAAGCGGCCGGACTTCTCCTTGTTGAAGCAGTCTTAAAAGTTTTGTCTGCATGGCAAGGGGCAATTCTCCAATTTCATCAAGAAAAACCGTTCCTTTATCAGCAAGCTCAAATATCCCTTTTTTATCGGTAATGGCGCCTGAAAAGGAACCTTTTTTGTGTCCGAACAATTCACTTTCAAATAAGTTTTCCGGGATGGCAGCACAGTTCTGGATAAAAAAGGGATGATCAGACCGTCTGGAATTTTCATGGATCACATTTGCAATCAATTCTTTTCCAGTTCCTGTTTCTCCCTGGATTAAGACTGTAATATCAGAGTTCACCGCTTTTTCGCACAATTGCTTAAACTCGATCATTCTCGGGCTTGATCCAATTAAAATATCAAATTTGTAATTGGATAAAAGTCTTTTATGAAGGATGCGGTTATTCTTTTTTTCCTCAACGAGTTTGTTTTGAATATTATTGAAATCTGTTTTTTGATTAAGAATATTTAAAAATTTGTGAATACTTTTATCAATGGCAGATCTAAGCTTTTCTATGTCATCGCCTTTTGCAAAGTATCCTTCAGGGTTATACCGGTTAAGAATACTTTTCAGATCATGCTCATTTTGAAAGGCGGAATAAAAAATAATGGGAAGTTCAGGGTTAATTTCCTTTAATTTGGGAAAGGTATCAAATCCATTCATTCTTTTCATTTTGACATCAAGAATAATGCAGTGTACAGACGTTTTTAAAAGCGTATCAATGCCTTCCTGGCCATTGCCGGCGACCTCCACCTGATAGGTGTTGGAAAAGTATGTGGTTAATCCTCTCTGGATGGATGCATCATCATCAATAACAAGGATACAGGATTTAGAGATTCCTGCCGACTGGACAGGGGTAAAGTCATTTATCAGATCTTCAAAACGCGGCATTTGGGTTCCTGCATAGTGATAACAAAGTTTACAATTATTTATTTTTCCATGATGCTTTCCATAAATCACAGTTAGTATCAGCTTCTCTGCCTGATAACAGCATCATTTACTGATAAGTTTCTTATCAGTAGAAGTCAAGAATATCAATACTAAAAATATGTTGTGTGGTTTTAAAATAAAAACAGGGACATTTCTGGCCCAGTACTGATCATCCTGTCAAACTTAAGAATCTTACAGCAGAAAAAACATAGCAATTGTTTTTAAAAACCTCTATATCATTATAATTTTCAACAAGTTGATAAAAAGGTATATTTAAATATCGCTTAAAGTATTGACCGGAATTTGAAAGCGTTCTATCCGTTGTTTTTGCTTCTATCAGAACAAGCGGCTGTCTGTCTTTCACAATTAGAAAATCGACTTCCTTTCCTTGATGATTGCGGATATATCGCAGGTCAAAATCTCCAAGCCCAAGCTCGTTCCACCGGCAAACCATGCGTAAAAGGGACACTGCCACCATATTTTCAAACCGTGCCCCGGGATTATCCACAAGAGTCCAGTCATAAAAATAGACTTTGTTTTCCTTTTTTATTGCCTTTGAAATATTTTTGCTCCAGGGCATAATTGAAAAAATCAGGAATATCTTTTTCAATCCTTCTATCCAGCCACTCACCGTCCTGTGATTTACACCCAAATCTTCTCTTAAAGAATTAATACTCAATGGCGAGGTAATTCTTTCAGGCAGGAGTAAAACAAGCTGCTCCACACCTTTCATATCCTGTATCTTTGAAAGATCACGCAAGTCTTCATAAATTAAAAGTGATTTATAATTTTGCCGCCATTTTGTTGAAAATCGTTTGCTTGCTTTAATAAAAGGCTCAGGAAATCCGCCGAACAGCCTTAACTGATGGAATACGTCTTGTGCCTGTTTCAACGGGATATTATGAAGCTTTTCTAAAAGTTCATTTTCCTTTTGACCGGAAAATACGGTATCGTCATTTATTATCAATCCAGGACATCCCATAGCTTCTGCCAGACCAAGAGGCAGCATTCCATAGGAAAAATATCTGCCTACCAGGCTGTCGCCGGATTTTCTGAAATAATCAAGGCGGGCACTTCCTGTGATGATAAATCGAGCTTCCTCTTTGTGCAGATCATAAAGACCTTTTAAAATATCTTTCCATTTTTTATGTTTGTGTATTTCATCAAAAGCGATCAGAGGTTCTGCACCATAACCTGCAATCTTTCCTTTTAAAAAGTGGGGATTCCGACGATACTCCTGGCGAACAAAGGGATCATCCCAGTTAAAATAAAGATCAGACTGTTTTAGCTTTGCAAGCCTGTGTCGGACAAAAGTAGTCTTGCCGATCTGCCTTGGGCCTGCAAGAAAAATCATTTTATCGGCATTTAATTCATGATCAAACAAATATTGAGTGTGTATCCGTTCCATATAAGTTTATTGCATACATATGCAAAAATTTAAAGGGTTTTTTGTACGTGTATGCAAAAATCTCTTCCTGAATTCCGCCTGAATCCCTAATTAAATCCTTCTAATCTGAGCCAATCTGCGTCCTATTCTTCAATCATATTACACAGACATTTTTTCCCGATTCCAGGTCAAATTGCCTGATGCTATGAAGGACAGATCTTCTTGATGAGGTTTTAAAATAGTCTCAAAGCCTGAACGATTTAAACAATGCTATCCTCCGGCAATGGGTTGAAAAATCTTGATCCTGGCACCATTTTTCAATTGACTGTTTTTATTTAAAAGTATGCCGTCCATGGAAATCATACCTAAACGCTCAGACAAAAGATTCAAATGAACCAGAAGATCATTTATAGATGCATCTTTCCGGATAACAACATCAATGCCGCTCAAATGATCATACTTATCAAAAGAGCGGCTCAGGGTTCCATATAATTTAACATTCAACTTCAATAATCCATCACTCCTTAAAAAAATTAAAGGTCGTATCCATTTCTTCATCTGAGATAACAACTACTTTGTTATGCGGAGGCAAAGGTTCTTGATAAAACATTTTGGGTCCCGTCCGGAGCACCAAATCCGGTCTGGGCAAAGTCACAGATTCCGACAGTATCAACAAGAACCATATGTATCTGGGCATCTCTGGATGCATCCACCACGACTTTTAATAATCCGGGCCATGTTTTCTCCACTGATTTTATCTGCATCCTCAAACTGGCCTTCCCTTGCATTGCGGGTTGGAAATGCTCCAACCGCATTGATGGGTTCAACCAGCACTGACGACCCAATCTCTGCCAGTTCTGCTGTAAACTCATCTGTTAGAACAGCTTTGGCAAAAATTTTAGCACTCTCTTTAAAGGCTTTCAAGTCATGAATTGGTCTTAAGCTTTTTGCTTTTTTATCAACTATAATGGCTTTTAAACCTTTGAAAACTTTATTAGAAAATACGTAATTATTCAGCTCTTACGCTTGAAACCGCCCTGTCTGGTAGATATTTGTTTCGAGGCTATTTGCTTAACCTCCTGCAAATATCCATCAGACAGGGCTTTGGGGATAACTTTTTTTAACGGGCTGAACAATTACCTTAATTTTTAAAATTATAAGTGATACACTGGTTGATCAAAATCAGGAAAGGGAAATAAGGCTATGAATTCAAAGGAACGAGTAATGGCAGTGATCAATCATCAAAAGCCGGATCGAATGCCTTGCTTTGGGGCCAATTGCACAGCAACATATGAGCAAATGGAGAAAGTTCAGGCCTTTTGGCCAAAAGCACATGAAGATGGTGAAGCCATGGCCAGACTGGCGCTTGCTTCCCATACTATTCTCGGGTTTGATGCAATAAGGGTTCCTTTCTGCCAAACCTTTGAAGCACGTGCTTTAGGCGCTAATATAAAGCCTGGGAAATTACCGGACAACATGGAAGGAATCCCGGGGATTGATCACCCGCCGGCTTTCAGGATTGATGACACACCTGTATTTCCGAATGACTTTCTTTTTAGGGGTCATATTCCGGAACTGCTCAAAGCTGTAAGTATTGTAAAAAAAGAAGTGGGTGACAAAGTGCCTGTGATTGGTGGAATTATCGGACCTTTTACACTTGCAGGTTCTCTTATTGATACGATTCCACTTTTAAAGGCAACCTTTAAGGCGCCCGATAAATTACGACCCTGGCTGGAATTAGGAGAAAAGGCCGGCACTGCTTTGGCAAAGGCGATCATTGATGCCGGTGCAGATATTATTTGCTGTGAAGATATGACGGCTTCGCCTGAACTGATTGCTCCTAAAACATACAAAGAGTTAGAACTTGAATTTCAGACAAAACAATTTGATGCGATCTGTGTTCCAACAATTCTGCATATTTGCGGAAAGGTGGACCCGATTGTAAAATGGATGGCCCAAACCAGACCTGATATTTTAAGTCTGGACACTAAAACAAATCCCAAAGTTGTCAGGGAAAAATGCGGGCCTGATATAGTATTATTGGGTGGCGTAGAAGTGGCTACAACGCTTTTTCTTAAGGGACCCGATGAAATTAGAAAAGAATCGGAGCAGGCCATTGCCGATGGAATCCAAATCCTGGCACCGGGTTGTGCAGTGGGCCCTGGTACGCCTACAAAAAACCTTTTAACCATGCTGGAGGTGGCCAAAGAGCATTAGTGCTTTGGTCAATTGGTCATTGACGATGAGATTTCTGCCATGGTAAAAAGGGAATAAAAAAGCTTGATTCAATCTGCAAATGAAAAGGCTGCAAAATTGGTAAAAACCAATGAGTGGACCCTAAGCAGATTGTGAAAAGTGCGGATTAACAAATTTTTACTTAAACCATTACAAGCAAAAGAGGTAATTGAATGGAAAAAGCTGAATGGATTAAAAAAGCTATCCAATCCATCCTGGATACGGATGATGAAGCGGCTAAAGAAATAGCCCAAAAGGCTCTTGAAGACGGCATGGACCCGCTTGATATGATCAATGAAGGCTTTAGCGAGGGTATCCGCAGAATGGGAGATCTTTTTGATCGAGGGGAAGTATTTTTGCCTGGACTGCTCATAGGCTCTGAAGCCATGTCTGCAGCAGTTGAGATCCTGGAAGCTGCTTTGCCTGTGGAAGAGCAGCAGAAAAAACTGGGCGTAATAGTAATAGGCACAGTTGAAGGCGATATTCATGACATCGGCAAGGGTATCATCGTGACCATGCTCAGAGTGCATGGCTATGAGGTCCACGACCTGGGCCGGGACATCCCCATTAAAGAATTTGTTGAAAAGGCAAGGGAAGTCAAGGCTGATGTGATCGGGTCCTCGGCCATGATGACAACCACCCAGCTTGGCCAAAGAAGGCTGGAGGAAGCTTTGAAAGAAGCCGGTATGCGTGACAAGGTAAAAACAATGGTGGGTGGAGCAGTAGCCACGGACCACTGGGCAAAGAGAATAGGAGCGGATATGTTCGGTGAAACTCCTCAGGATACGATAAACAAGCTTGAAAAAATATTAAATTAATCAATATTATCAGGAGATAATTTATGGATTACATGCTTTTATTTGACAGCCTTTTCTCCGCTGTGCCCAACTTTGTGATAGCCACCTTGTGCTGGATAGCGGGTTGGTATCTATTTGACAAGACCGTGAGTTTTAACCTGAAGGATCAGCTGACCCAAAAAGACAACCCTGCTGTGGGCTCCATGGTATCCGGGTATCAGCTGGGACTGGCATTGGCACTCACTGGAACTCTCTTTGGTACAGGACTAAGTCTATTCACTGATCTTTGGAATATTCTATCCGGAGGGATATTATCCATCATACTCATGAGATTAAGTATTTTTGTTAATAATAAGTTTATACTTTACCGTTTTAATATTGATAAAGAGATCATAAGGGACAAAAATTGCGGTACAGGCCAGGTGGTGGCAAGTTCATCCATTGCCACAGGACTAATTCTCTTAGGAGCCCAGACCGGTATCAGTAATTCCTGGGCTTTAGGTATCCGGGATATTATCGTGTACTGGCTTGCAGGACAGGTGATACTGGTTGTAGGAGGACTTATTTTTCAATTGATTACAAGCTATGACGTGCATGGTGTTATTGAACATGATGATAACGAGGCTGCAGGCTGGAGTTTTGGCGGGTGGCTGATTGCTCTGGGTATAATCATTTGTACGGCTTTAAAAGGCGCATCCAGCAATGTGATCGTTGAGCTGGAGGTCTTAATAATCATTTCCCTTGTCGGATTACTACTTTTTGCAGGCACAAGGATTGTTGTTGATAAACTCCTGCTGCCTGGTGGCAGTCTTTCTGACGAAGTGGCAGGACAAAAAAACCTTGCCGCTGGAAAAGTGGCTTGTTTTTCGTTTATAACCATTGCACTTATCCTGTCAGCTGCTGTGGAAAACAGCTTTAAAAGTATTGGATAAAAAGGAATATTTTATTATGAAAAAAATAAATCTGTTTTTAATTGCTATTTGTATCGGTTTGATCTTCTCCATGGCAGTGGGAGAAGCATTTGCCAGGTCAAGAGGTTTTGGAGGTTTTAGATCGAGCAGATCTTTTACAAGCAAAAAAAGTTTTAGCAATTCCTCTTTCAACTGGGGGAAAAAAAAGTCCGGACTTTCCAGCACCAGAAGAAGAACTTCAGCCGGCAAAATGAGTTCAGCTGATCGATCATTATATAATAGAGCGAAAACATCAGGTACTGTATTCAATAGCAAAGCTGATGCTCTAAAATCATTTAAAAGCAAGAACTCTTCAAAATATCCAACAAAATTTGGCTCCAAGCCAAGTACAAGACCTGATTATATTCCATCCACCATTACCACAGATGGGAAGCGTTATAATGTTTCATATCGTAATGGCGGATATGGATATTATGCAGGATCCAGCTGGCGCCCTTACTCTCCATTTGCCGATCCACTTATGGCTGCAAGCCTCATGGCCATGGGCGGGTACTACTATGGTTCAAGGCCGGGATTGTCTCTGATGGCCCTACTTGGAATGGGGATTACATTCTTTTCGCTTGTGGTTATTCTCAAGTCCTTTGTAGCAGCGGCAGGACAAGGTAAGCAAAAATTTAATACATTCAATTAAATGGGAAATTGAAATGTTAGATATCGATAAGAAAGGTTTCTGGCAGGGGATAAATCCAGGGTCAACCATTACCCTTAAGGATAAGCAGGCAATAGAAGACTCCATGGAAAAAGGCAATGGAATGAGAGGGGTGGACTATGTGGTCAAGACTGTATACCAACTTAAAGAACTCAATGGTCTGGCCGAATGGAACTTTTTTTTGCTCGATGACCCAGGGGATATAATATGGCTCATGGTTAAAATTGTTGAACAGGAAATAGAGCTCAGGGTCTATTTTGAACACCCCGAGTTTGAGCCCGGCAATAGAAAGGATATGATGGACCAGGAGAATCTCTGGTTATTCATGGAACCGGACAATCCAGCAAATTTTCAATATAATGATCTTAAGTTTACAGACCATATGGAAATTGAATCAGACAATGATGAAGTGTTGATTTACGGACAAAAAGGTTTTAAAGAGATGCACTGCAGTTGTGAACTATTGCCAGTTCCATCAAAGATTAATAATCAAATTGCCACCATTGTGGAGTACCAGGCAAAACAAAAGTGTGATAATCCGGAACTTCTCCTTTTGGAGATGGGAGGGCAGGACAGTTCAGATGGCGGTCTTATCAGACTGATGATAGGCTGCAATCTGCGTCCCACTGAAATCGATATACTAGAAGCTTAATTTTAAACCTAAAAGAGGTAGTGATTATGAAAAACATTTCAAGTTTAGAACAGATTGAAGAGGTACTGGAGTCAGCAGGTTATGAGACCATAAGAAACAACGAAGGTGTTGTTATGAAGATTGGAGGTAAATCTATTCCTTTTACTTCTGTCTTTACCATTGATAAAGGGCAAAATCAGGTAATTATAAACTGCCAGATCGCAAGGATGGGGGATATCAAGGAAGAAGAAATGTCCAATGTCCTTTTTACCCTGCTTGATTATAATACCATGATTCGTCCCTATGCATTTGCCATTATAAGCGCCACAGAAGATCCTGACTTGGATGATGAAGAAAAATGGCCCATCGTTCTTACGGACAGCCTTCCTTTAGGCGATCTTTCTGACCAGGAAATTCTTGCCTCTGTGGAGAGCCTTTGGTCAGCTCTTTCAGTTGTCCCGGTGCTGTTGAAAGCTAGTGTTATTTGTTAAAATATAAAATTTAAGATAACAGGAGAATAATTATGTCCAAATTTTTAAAATCCATAGGTTCCTGGATTCGTGGCAAAGATAACGAGCTTTCTAAAAATATGTCAGATCCCGTACGTGAGGGTAAATTTGCAATAGAGGACTCTAAAAAGCAGGTAAAGGATTTTACCATAAAGATTTCCCAATTGATTGCCGCAAACAAGCGTGTGGAAAAAGAATTGTATTCTGCCCAGGCTGATGAAGTTAAGTACCAGAGCTTTGCTGAAAAAGCAGCTAAAAGTGGAAATGAATCAGATTGCCGAGAGGCAATAAGGCTAAAAACCGAAGCCCTGAAACAGGTAAGATTTCTAACGAACGAGACAGCCAAGAATCAGCAGATAATTGATTCGCTGAGGGCAAACCTGAATAGTGCCAGAGCAAAAATTTCATCTGCAGAGCGTAATATGATAAGCCTGAGTGCCAGAAAAGAAGGTGCCAAAGTTAGAAAAGAGCTCTCCATGGCTTCCTCCAATTTTAATATAAATGATGGTCCCCTGTCTAAGCTTAACGACCTTGAAAAAGCAGTTATAGAAGAGGAGACAGAAGCCGAAGCATGGGATGAGCTTTCTTCACAAACTGATGCTGGTACTTCTTTGGAAGACAAATACGGATCAGGGGCATCACCGGATGTGGATGATGAAGTTGCAAAATTAATGGCGCTTAAAATGCTGCCGGAAAAATGATTTCAAAAGCCCTGCCTGATGGATATTTGCAGGAGGTTAAGCGTTTAGCATCGAAACAAATATCCATCAGACAGGGCGGTTTCAAACGTAAGAGCTGAATAATTACTATTATTTTTGAGTGGGCCCTTATCAGTTTGTCTTCATTTTAAAGTAAATCCAGAATTATTCCGCAGCTTTTGAATGATTAAACTTAAATCCGGAAAAAAAGAACCAGGCAAGCCCGATTACCTGGAGGCCTAAAATCATTAAAAAGCCGGCCCGGTATCCGGATGGATGATAACTCCCTTGTGCAGATACTTCCCAAAGGTTGATGACAGCACCAATAGCCCATTGTAAAATAAAAGCAGCTATAAAAACCAAAAGATTGATGCTGGTTGTCACTCTGCCTGACAAGGTTTTAGGAAAACAATAAGACAAGGCTGAATACGAGAGAATTCCTGAAGTTCCAAAAAAACTAAACAATACCCATAAAAATGTAGGAGCAATCTGAATCTGGAATGCAATGAAGATCTGGATGCCCATAAACATACTCATCCCCGTTACAGCAGTATAAAAAATGCTGATCCCTCTCTGGGCAAGTTTTTCAGCAAGAAATCCAAGGCAGATAAATCCGAATATCATTGCAATGGCGGCACAGGATAATACAATCGCTATCTGTGGTCTTGACATACCTGCAATATCTCTTAACCATGGTCCAGCCCAAAGACCCTGCAAAGCGATAAAACTTGCCTGGGCCATTGTGGCCAGGGGGGCAATACGCCAAAAATCTTGAGATTTAAAAACCTGTTTTATGCCTTTAATCTGTAAAGAAAAACTGTCTGTCCTGTTTTGGGATTTTTTTTCAGGCACAACAAGAAAAACGCCTAAAGCAATGGAAAATGAAAGAATTGACAATAAAAGAAACAAGCCCCGCCAGTCTGTAAAGTTAAGAAGCCATTCAACCGGTGTGGTGGCTGACAGGGCACCAAGGCCTCCTGCAGCCATTTGAAATCCATTGATCCTTGGCCATAATTTTTCAGGGAACCAGATGACATAAGATTTAAAAGCTGCCATGAGACATGCCGAGACCCCAAAACCGATAAATGCCCGACCAATGATAACACCTGTAAGGGTTTGCGATTTTGCAAATATTAAAGCACCGATTCCGGCAAAAACCAGAAGAAATGATTCCACTATTCTGGGACCGAACCGGTCCAGTAAAATACCAAGGGGTAATTGGGAAGAAGCAAATGCTATAAAATAGGTGGAAGTTAAAAGCCCCAGTTGTGAAGGATTAATATGTAAATCAGCTACAAGATCCGGGGCAATGACTGCATTCACAACCCGGAAAAGGTATGATAAAAAATATCCAAATGCAAATGGCAAAAAAACTCTGAAAACTGATTGATTGATATTTTGCATATAAAAAGCTCATCTGGCTTGATAAACCCCGGCCCGGCATTCTTTAGCCGAACCAGGGTCTATAGTTAGTTACTTTTTTTATCTATTTTGTTAGTAATTGTTCAGCCCGTTAAAAAAAGTTATCCCCAAAGCCCTGTCTGATGGATATTTGCAGGAGGTTAAGCGAATAGCCTCGAAACAAATATCCATCAGACAGGGCGGTTTCAAGCGTAAGAGCTGAATAATTACTTTTATTCTTGCTTTAGTTAGCACAAATATATACCAACTTAAAGGCCTAATCAGTGTTTCAAACTTTTTTATCCTGGAATATTTTTTCAATGGTTTCCATTGCGACCTCATAAACTTTTTGATTAAAATATGATTTTAAGGCATAACCTAACATCTCTTTGTTAATTGCCTTATCATTTTTAGCCATTACCCCGAGAGAAGCCAAAGCCCAATCCTGTTTTTTGATTTTTAATTCTTTAAAATCGATTTCAAATACATCTGCCGGGGTTTGGGGGATATCAACACTCTTTTCTTTTAAAACAAAGGTGCCTGGTTTAAGGTTTGCAAAAATTTTATTTCGTCGCTGGACTCCTTCATCACTTAAGGCTAACACAACAGAAGGAGATTCAATACCGGGATAACCGATTTTTTCAGGAGAGATAAGTATTTCGCTTACGGACTGGCCCCTTAGAACAGTAATATTATAGTCATTTTTCATGGACACATTCATGCCTGCACAAAGACCTGAGTAACAGACAATGTCACCAGCCGTCACGATCCGCATCCCTGCGCTGCCCAGGATAACAACTTCCTGCTTTTTATAGTCTTTAAGATCAATTTGCTTTTCAATGGTTACTGCCTCGAAAAACCTTGTTCTCTCTTTTGACAGCGCCCTGTACCGTTCACCATATTCAGGTCTTTTGTTTTTTTCTATGATACCTGACTTTTCAGGAAGATCACTTATGATCTTATCAATAACTTTTGGAGTCAGCTTGTTTCTTTTTGTATAGCGACCCGTGCACATGCCAAGGGTCTCAATTATTGAAAATCCTCTATGCTCCATTGCTTTTACAATTTTTTCCGGCAGGGCTGGGTCAAGACCGGAACATCTGTCAATATAGGTTGCACCTGCACTTTCGGCAATAGCGCATATATCAAGAGGAATTTCAGCCTGATTAAGGAATTCAGATCCCACTATTGCATCCGTTGGTGTTGTGGCGGAATATTGTCCACCCGTCATACCAAAATTAAAATTATTGAGAATAATCAGGGTTAGGTCAAGATTTCTTCTGCAGGCGGCTAATACGTGCGCACCACCAATACCAAGCCCGCCATCGCCCATTGTGACAATTACATTCAGTTCAGGATTGGCAAGTTTAATTCCCGAAGCATAGGTAAGCGCCCGGCCGTGAACTCCATGAAGTGCATGAACATTGAAAAAAGTATCAAACAATCCTGAACAGCCTATATCAGTTACAATAACTGTTTTGTCTGCATCAAGGCCCAGATTGATCAATGCTTTATCAAGGCCCGTGGTAATTTTTTCATGGGTGCATCCGGGACAATAGACAGGGGGTCTGTTTCTATTTAAAAAACTATTCATTTTCAATGACCTCCATAATTTTTGCAGGTGTGATTAACACTCCGTTCATCTGCCCGTAAAACTCCACTTTTTTATCACAGAGGATTCGTTTTATTTCATTTATATATTGGCCTAAATTCATTTCAATAACCACAATGCGTTTGAACAATTTAGCTTTTTTTTGCAAAAGTTCTTCAGGTGTTGGCCATAGAGTTTTAAGCGTAAGCGTTGATACAGGTTTGCCTTTTTTTTCAAGTGTTTTAGCGGCATCCTCAACGGAACGTGCCGTAATACCATAACTTATGATCAAGGTGTCTGTGTTCTCTTTGATATCTTCTTCAAAAAGCGTAATTCTGCTTCGGGCACTATGAATTTTTTTCCTGAGTCTTTCCTGATTCTGTGCAATCACTTCAGGATCAATGGTTATGTAACCATCAGGACCATGGGTTGATGATGTTTGTCTGACAAGGGTTTTCCCCCCAATGGGAAGAAATGGTGGGGCTGCATCCTGGGCTGCTTCAAAGGGAAGATATGAATCTCCTGAAAACATTTTTCTTTCAATGATCGGTGGAAGCTTAACAGAATCAAGATCAAAACTTTCCCTGGTCATTCCAATCTCTTTGTTGGAGGCGATAAAAACAGGGCATCTGAATTCTTCAGCAAAATTAAAAGCATGAACTGCCAGGACATAGCAGTCAAGTGCATCTTTAGGAGCAAGAACAATTACAGGCACACCGCTTGTACTGCCCCATCTCAAGAATTGAATATCAGAGTCTGCACCCCTGGTTGCTGACCCTGTTGACGGACCAAGTCGCTGTACATCTGCTATCACCAGAGGAATTTCACTGCCAATGGCAAATGATATTTGTTCACTGTAAAGACTGATACCTGGGCCGGATGTTGCAGTAAGTGCCTTTTTGCCTGCCATGGATGCACCGATACAATATCCCATGGATGCAATTTCATCTTCTCCCTGAACACATATACCATTTTTAGGGGGCAGCATTTTCAGCATACTATTAAAAATAGTAGTTGCAGGTGTAATGGGATAACCGGCAAAGAAATTGCAGCCGGCAGCAATAGCTCCCCTGGCAAGCGCTTCATTTCCTTCCATAAATGACAAGGCCATTTTTTTCTCCTTGAGTTTAATAAAAACTTTTATCAATAAAAATAATAAATCTGATCAAATATTTAATCAGATTTATTATTTTTAACGCTTATCAGTCTTTATGTCAAGAATAAAATCATCGATATTCAGACATTTAGAAGTTGGTATGGGGATTAAAAAATATTCCCTTTTTAATTGATTTTATAAAAGGCTTGGTATATCTATTGAGCTTATGGGAAAAAAAATAATAAACAATAAAAAGACCAAAGATGATTTTACCCAGGAAGCTTATATGGGTATTCGCCGGATGTTTTTTTTAAATGAAATTATACCGGGACAAAAAGTCTCATACGGTGATCTTGCAAAGCGACTTAAAATGAGCACAACACCGGTAATCCAGGCCTTAAAAAGGCTTGAATATCAAGGCCTTGTCAGGCATGAATCCAATCGTGGCTATTATACTGAAAATATCAGTTTAAAAGAAATTATAGAAATTTATGAATTCAGAGAATTAATTGAAATCTCACTCTTGCCAAAAGCAATAGAAAGAATTGATAATAAGGGTTTGAAGACACTGAAAAAAGCTCTGGACAATCATCTTGATGCTGTGAGAGATATTTATTTAAAAGAACGCCTGTTAAAGGACATGGAATTTCATCTTATACTTGCAACACTTTCAGGATGCACCATACAAATTAATACCCTGAAATCACTTTTTGATCTTTTATATTTAAAATACAGGGGCAATGTTCTTTTTGTGACACCCATGGACACTGTGGATTCAGAACACATAAAATTATATGAGTATATTGCTGATTCCAATCTTAGTGGTGCAACCGGGATTTTAAAGAAACATATCTCAAATGTAAAAAAACATGCAATAATAAGCATAGAAAAAATTAATAAAGAAAAAACCATTAAATCCATATAGTGATCTTAATGTAAGATTGCAGATGAAATATATTAAACTTCTTAAAGAGGTTGAAAAAAATGGCCAAAGAAAACATCATGAATGAATGCAAAGACCCGACTCAGAGTATCACCATAGAAATTCCTTGTGTCATGGCAGAAAGAGTTCAAAAACTTGCAGATGAGAAACAAACTGCATTGGCCAATATTGTTATTGAGGCCCTGGATAGTTTTTTAAGAAAAAAAGATTAAATCTAAACAGCTGTGTTTAATTATTTTATTGGATCCAAATCCCTGTTCTTATCCGATTTTTTTTCCTTCCCGGGCGAACCTGTCACCAATGAATAAGGAGAAATAACTGCCTACTCTACAAAATGTTTCGGGTATTGATAATATTTATTATTTAATCGAAATCCTAAATACCGGTTGCCCCTTTTGATCTTCATGATCTGCTTAAGAATTTTGTCAGGGGTTATTCCTGAATCTTGATCATTCTTAAACATATAAATTAAAGTTTGTATTTCAAGCAGTTCTCTTAAAATAGCTAGATTTAATTCATCTGTCTTAACAGGTGAGGTTTCATTGAATCCAAATTGAAAAAATGAATTTGGTAATACTGCAGCCCAGGCCACCCCGTCCCGCTCCATTAATTTATTAATTGCTGTTTTGCACCCAAGCAGAATAAGGGAATTTACATTTTTTGTGGCAGGTGAATTGTTGAGTAGTTTTTTCAAAGAATCAACAGTGAGCCCATTAAAGAATTCACCGCCTAAGACCGCATTCAGACTCCCATAATTAGATCCATGATGGCCAGAAATAATTACCCTGTCAAAATTATATGAATTATTGCTTAAAACCTCTTTTAATTCCGGCAAAAAATCATTTAAACTATAATCCTTATCCGGGTCACCTGTTTTGTGCCAGCGAATCACTTTACCAAGATTAAAAATCTTTCTGGAAAAGTCCCCACCAGGTTGTAAAATATTTTTATCCTTCATCTTATTCATTAGAACTGTTAATTCCTGGATTCTTTTGCGTTTCTCCATGCTGTATGTCTGCATTGAAGGAACAATAACCAGTTTGGATTCAGATTGGGCTTCAGGCCCTTTACCCTGTTCTTTTTCTTTCTCCAGATATTCTTGCACAACCTGTATCTCAGGAATTGCATTATTAATATCTAAAAAAAGAATATCTCCGGCAAAAGTTTCCTGCCAGAACAAAATCGAAAAAAGCAAAAATATAAATAATTTCATAAATTACAAATAACAGACAAGACAGTTAAAGTTTTAAGATACTCATTTCAAGCTAAGAAAACTAACAAATTTTAATTACAAACACAATCCATAATTCTTTGCCCGGAGGAAAGCCAATTAAAAAATTTCTCAAATTACCAATAATGCCAGATCTTGCAATATTGGTAATTTACCCATAAACATGTTGCCGAACTGCACACGTTGCGATAATTTTACAACATGAAGATTAAACTGACAAAAGAAGAGAAGGAAATATTGGATAGCTTCGAAAAGGGCGAATGGGTTCCTGTCGCTGACCTTTCAAAAAGAAAAAAAGAGTTGACTGAGTACGCTCGCAATACTTTAAGAAAGGACAAGAGGCTGAATATAAGGATTTCTGAAAGAGGCCTCATAGAACTGCAAAGAAAGGCTGTCAAGGAAGGCTTGCCGTATCAGACTTAAGTCTGACCCCGTTGTTACATATTTCATTGATTTTTTTTTAAACGTACTACAAGATCATATTTCCCTTTAAGCTCGCCATACTTGGACTCAAGCTGGGTTCTTTGTTTTCTCTCAGATTTAAAGAGATTGACAAGATTTAAAACCAGTTCATCCCTGCAGGTTTCAGCCAGGGTTTCAATATCACTGATCCGCGATCCCAGGGTTTTAGACAAATGATCAATGCGACGTTCCATAATCATCATTTTATTTTTCATAATTTTCAAAACATCATCTTTGACAGGACCCTGGGGCTTATCCTTCAATTTTTGTTTTGTAATCACACCCATACCGCTCTTGTCTTCAATCACCTGTTCGAGTATATCAAGGCCGATCTTTTTTGTACCATCTGCATATCCGTAAAGAAGGGCTGCATCGCAAAGCAGATTGATGGTCCGGGGTATGCCACCGGATATTTCAAATATTTTTTCAATAAAATTCAAGGAAAAAATCCCGGGACTGCCGCCGGCCTTTTTAAGGCGGTGGGCAATATAAGCGCCCGTCTCTTCTTTGGTCATGGCAGAAAGATGGTAACTCACTGATATCCGCTGGGCAAACTGCTCAAGCCTGGGATTCTGGATCTTTTCCCTTAAATTCGGCTGCCCCACAATCATGATCTGTAAAAGCATTTCTTCGTCTGTCTGAAGGTTTGAAAGCATCCGTATTTCTTCAAGGACTTCATCAGACAGATTCTGGGCCTCATCAATGATTAACAGCACTTTTCTTTTAGCTGCATATTTTTGAACCAGAAAATCATACAGGACTTCCAGGGCTTTTGCCTTGCTGATGCCATCATTATATTCAATCTCAAATTCGCTCAGGATCAGGTTGATCAAATCATGGGACCTAATATTGGTATTAAAGATAACTGCCACATCCATGTCTGCTTCAACCTGGTTCAGCATATACCTTATGAGTGTAGTTTTGCCGATACCGATCTCGCCCGTCAGCATTACAAACCCGATTTTTTCTGACAGCCCATACTCCAGAAAGGTCAGAGCATGCCCATGTTTGGTAATCAAATACAGGTAATTGGGATTGGGAACCAGGCTGAAAGGTTTTGCATTAAATCCAAAAAATTCAGTGTACATTTTCTACCCCTGCTTATTGAGAACAAAGCCTAAAAATTTATCTTGCAAAAGCAACTCAATATTCATGTTCTTCTATGATTTTCTATTTATTACACATGTGAGTGAAAATGTCTATTTTCCATGTTAAAGGATGCTGACGCTTCTTCAACCCGCCAATGCCCTTTAATCTTTCAAACTCCAGGTCATAATCCTCATCAACTGGTTAAGTAAACACTTCACATACAAGGCCGACAGATACATTTTCTTCTAAACGGGTCATTCCTTATTTCTCCTTATTTAAAAAAAGGGGCAGGCTTAAAAAAAACCTGACCCCCTGATTAAATCCTGAAAATCAGCGCAAATCTGCGTCCCATTCTTCAACAACCACAATAAGCGAAGCCTGACCCCATCATTGAACCCTCTTAAACTGTGTAAAAAAATCATATTTCCCTTTAAGCTTGCCATACATATATTCAAGACCGGCACTTCGTTTCCTTTCCGCTTCAAGCTGGCTTTTCAGGGTTGAAACCATTTCATCCCGGCAGAATTCAGCCCTTGATTCAGTCCTTTTGAGCTGGCCATTCATCGCCCTTGCCAGCTGTTCCGTGCGCAGCTCCAATTTAGATATTTTATCTTTTAATTTTTCCTGAGAATCATCTTTTAAAATCGTCTCTGCCGTATTATTCAATTTCTGTTTTGTAAACACACCCATACCGCCCTTGTCTTCGATCACCTGCTCAAGTATATCCAGACCGATCTCTTTTGTACTGTCTGCATATCCATAAAGAAGGGCGGCATCACACAACAGATTGATGGTCCTGGGTATGCCACCGGACACTTCAAATATTTTTTCAACAAACTCCATGGAGAAAATTTCAGGACCGCCGCCGGCCTTTTTAAGACGGTGTGCAATATAGGCCCCCGTCTCTTCCTGGGTCATGGCAGAAAGATGATAACTCACAGAGATGCGCTGGGCAAACTGCTCAAGCCCGGGATCCTGTATCTTGTCCCGAAGGTTCGGCTGCCCCACGATCATTATCTGTAACAGCATATCTTCGTCAGTCTGGAGATTTGAAAGCATCCTGATTTCTTCAAGCACCTCATCCGACAAATTTTGAGCCTCATCAATAATCAAGAGAACTTTTCTTTTGTCTGCATATTTTTCAATCAAAAAATCATACAGAATATTAAGGGCTTTTGCCTTGCCGATACCGTCAGTATACTCAACCTCAAATTCATCAAGAATCATATGGATCAGATCAGTGGACATGATATTGGTATTAAAGATAACAGCCACATCCATATCGTCTTCAATCTTGTTCAGCATATGTCTTATGAGCGTGGTTTTCCCAATGCCGATTTCACCGGTGAGCATGACAAATCCGACCTTTTCCGCAAGTCCATACTCCAGAAAGGTCAGTGCATGCCCATGTTTATAACTCAAGTACAGGTAATTGGGATTGGGAACCAGGCTGAACGGTTTTTCTGTAAATCCAAAAAAATCAGTGTACATTTTTCACCCCTGCTGTTTCCTTCCGGATTTGATTTATATGTTGTAACAGAGAACTGCTCAGAACCTGAGTCGTCTCCACGCTGCTATTTGCAGCACTTTTCTCGATGCCCTCAATAAGATTAAATGCCCTTATAAAATTATACATCCCTGCTACTCCTTTTGCAGTGTGGCAGCTATATTTACAGGCGGCAATGGCAGGCAAAATGTAAAAACGCTCCCCCGTTATCCGTAAACTTAATCGCATTACCAAGTAAATTAAGTAGAGACTGTTTGATCTTACCGAAGCCAGCCTCTATTTTTCTTGACTTATCATGCATTCGTGCTATCGTAAATCATACATAATAATATTTATCACAGGAGAGTTTATGAACACTATAAAAACAGTCGGACGCAGCGGACAGATCTCCCTCGGCAAAAAATTTGCAGGCCAAACCGTAATGATGGATGAAATTGACACAGGGGTTTGGATTGTCAAGCTGGGTCGCTTCATTCCCGATAATGAAAGTTGGCTTCACAGACCGGATGTCCAAACCAAACTCAATAAAGCAATTGCCTGGGCAGAGAAAAATTCGCCCGAAGATACAGACTTTGAGGCATTAGAAGCCCGGATCAAATGATGAGTCAAAAAATACATCAACACATACGTTTAGATTTGAACAATCCTGTTTTTCAACGCCTGCTTTTCAAGCTGTCCAAAAGTAATCAACACAATACCCTCAATACTTTGCGAAAATTGGCAAATATGACATGGAAACAGGTATATTCAGATTATGGTCTAAAATGGGAAATTATCCTATCACAAAAAGGCCCGGGCGGTAACAAACTTTACAGTTTTCGAATTGGCAAGGGATTTCGGGGAATAGCATATCGTGATGGCTCATGGCTGCGCCTGTTATCGTTACATCATGATCATGATTCAGCTTATCTATGATTTAATTAAAGCTGTAAAAACTGCTGCTTTATTCTTAACGGTAACGTCAATCTAATACCGAGAATTATACCAATTATACCGAATTCTTAAACACCCCTTTTCAGCGTCAAAAAGCACGCGCTAAGACCATTTCGCTCCATATTTTATGCGATATTATTTGTAAAAACAAGAATTTGGAAGGGTCAGACCTCGGAATAAAATTTTATGCAGTTCGTCTTTTTCTTAAACCCACAAGCCCTATCAAACCAGAGCCTAAAAGCCAGACTGCTGGCGGGACGGGGACTGGCATCTGGGCAAGACCATGAACCTCGCTTATATACCAGGAATCTGTACCGTAGAAGTTCTCAAGGAACCAGGCACCTTGGTAATAGAAAACGTCGTAATACACCAGGCTGTTTGCTGGATCTGTTACATCCATATTGTCATCTGAATCCGTAACCCAGATTCCATCGTAACTGAGAGTGTCAGTAGCATCATTATAATCATAATCAAATCCCCAGGCAGTTATGGCATGTCCGGTATTTCCATTGATGACACCCAGAGAGGTTCCGTAACCGTTGACTGTTAGTAATGCGATGTTATTCATAGCCTCCGAAACACTATTAGAAGATAGATAGTAATTTGAAAAATATTTATCAGTCCAGAACCCACCACCCTCATCATCCACTTGAGACCAGCCAGCCACGCCCTGAGAATCATTTACCCCATCAAACCACCAGTCAAGACCGAAATAGGGATTTCCTCCAACATTAGTCCAATGGTCCTGAAAGTATTTAAAAATATCATCCTCATTGTGGAAGGATTCACCAGACGGGTAGCCCCATCCCGTCCAGGCAAGAATATTGGCAGCGGAAGCAGCCCAGCACATCTTCGAATCGTCATCTGGAATACTCGGGCTCTTTTCTGCATCATGATAGGTTCCACCATAAGAATGATATAAATAATACGAAGTGGCTAAAGCACTTGTTGTGCTCAACACCCATGCTGCTAAAAAGAAAAATACTGAAAACATGAATATTTTTTTCATTACTTCCTCATTTTCACTATAATTTTTATTATTCTCAATATTGGACTACATTAACTGACTTCTACAGGCACCAGCTAAATCTGGTCTTTACGTTTTTTCACCATAACCAGACCAACTATTCCGGAACCAAGGAGCCAGATAGCAGCGGGAACAGGCACGGCTGAAGCCTTTTCAAAAAGATATAGATTAGATAGATCATGGTTTTTGGTCTTGCCTTTCTCATCGACATATGTTGGCGTACTCCAGATACCTGAGAAAAGACCATCTTCTTCTTCTACCTCAAACAAACTAATAGAATGACCACCTCCTGCATGAATAGCTATATAGTTAACAGCCTTAACTGATTCCCAGGTTCCAGATGTTAATGGTTTAATTTTATTGTCAATGATAGAGCCATCAAGTATAAATCCCACATCAATTGGATTTGTGGAGCCTATATTCAGGTAGGTGTTAACATTTTTTTCGACTTTTTCAGAATTCATCCCATTAATATATCCATCAGCCTTAAAATCAATAATATCCACATAGGATAAGGCGGCAAAAGCGTTTCCAGTTAACCCCAAAACCACCAAACCAATCAACAATCCCTGAAACCAGCCTCGATTTGTTCTTATTCTTTTCAATGTATCCTCCTTTATTCTTAAATACCCTTTTTCAGTATCAAAAAGTCCACTCTAAGCGCTTTTCAGCCTGTATTTCAGGCAATATTATTCGTAAAACCAATAGCTTAGTAGGGTCAGACCCCATTAAACCATTAAACCCATTATTACATGCAATAAATACGCCAGATTTTAGCTTTTTTAAAAGCCTTATATAGCAGTGTTTTCAGGTACTTATAAGTAGTATTACTTAGGAAATTAATGTGCTAAAACTGGAAAATAATGTCATAGTTTATAACTTTTAAGTATGATTCCTGAAACACCTCATTTTCTATCCTTGTTTTCTATCCTTGTTTTCTACCCATGCTTATTGAGAACAAAGCCTAAAAATTTATCTTTGGGCAGCAGCTCGATTGCCTTTTGTACATCTTTTTTTGATGTAACCCCTGCCTCAACAACCATGAGGATGCCATCCATCAAAGGAGCCATGGAAATCGCTTCAGACCTTTCCAGTATCGGCGGGGCATCAAAAAAGACATACCGGTCTTTATACCGGCTTCCCATTTCCTTAACAAGTTTTGCCATCATATCTGAAGAAAGCAGCTCAGAAGAATCAAAAACCGTCCTGTCCCCGGAAATCAGGGTCAGCTTTTCCACACCGGGCCAGATAATCAGATCGTTTAAAGGCACGTCATCCAGAAAATAATCAATCAGACTTTTCTTGCTTTCTATGCCCAGATACCTGTGGATATCCTGACCTTTAAAATCGCAGTCCACCATAAAAACGGTATGGTTCAACTCCCTTGCAAAGGTAAATCCCATGTTGATACAGGTAACAGTCTTTCCCTCCGATCGATTGGCACTGGTGACCATTACTGTATTCATGGGCTTATTTGCCGATCTTTGATTGATCCTGGATCTTAATATTTTATAGCGTTCAATTTCATCAGGATCCGGATTCAGACAGACTCCCCGGTTTCTTTCTGTAATCATTGAATCCAGAAGGCACATGTTGGATTGTGCATATTCAGGGGACTTTCGTTCCTTACCCTCTTTGCCGTTGCCGGTTTGTTTCAAAACAGGCTTTTCATTGAGGTTTCTTTCATCCTTTGCCTTATCAAGAGCTTTTCTTAATTTCATTGTACTTTCTCCCGGATCATTATTAAGAAATTTTACGCATGATTTTGACCCACAAAACATCCAGATCCATAACATACTTGTCAAATAAAAATACCATCCCGGCAATTGCCGCCACAACAATTACAAACCAGATCAACCTTGAGACCATACTTTTTATTCTATCCTCACGGGTAACAATAACAGGTACTATGGTCAAGACGGGAAAGCCCGTTGCCCTTGTTAAAGATTCTGCATTTCTAAAAGAGGTATCTGAAAACTCGATAATGGATGCAAGCCCCACACCAGCACCCAGTCCCAGGACAATACCGATCAGGGCAATGGCAAGCCTGTTGGGTTTAAAAGGCTTTTCAGGAAGCGTAGCTGATTCAATAAGGGTAAACCGCTCGCCCTTTTGTTTTGATTCAAACCCCTGTGCCACCTTTGCCTCCATCATTTTAGCCTGCATCTCATTATTCTTAATATTTAAAGTGTTTCTTTCGGAAATAATTGCATTGTACTGCTCCTCAACACCCGGCGTTGCAGCAATTTTTTCCCGGCATAAAGCAGCCTGTTTCTCAAGATCAGTGATCTGGTTGCTAGTAGACCCAATATCAGATTTCAGCCCTGCCAGCCTTGCGGAAAGTGTGACATAAGCAGGATTTTTAATGACGTTTTTATCCTCTTTTTTTGTTTTTTCTTTTTCCTTGTTTTTTTGTTCAACCTTTGCACCCAGTTTTAAAATTTCCTGTTTCAGCTTTTTAACATCAGGATAAAGATCTGAAAACTTTGTTTTAAGATTGATCAGCTCCATCTTCAGGGCTTCAAGCCGTCTTTCATCATCGTCTTTTTGTTCTCTTTGCACAATGGAAGACTCAAGGTCAACAGGTGTATTGACCAACTGATCTTCCAGGCCTTCCTTTTTCTCCCTTAATGAACGAAGATTTTCCTTTGCCAGTTCAATATTGCGTTCAACATTGTTTAAAGTCTGCATGTTCATCTGGAAGAGTTCAGGCAGAGAATTGGCATGTTTTTTCTTAAAAACGGCCAGCTCTTTCTCATGTTCAGTCAGCTTGGCTTTGATCCTTTCCGCCTCTTCCCTTAAAAACTCATGGGTGGAGGAAGCCTGGTCTGTTCTCACCTTTAAATCTTCTCTCAAAAAAAGAGTAATAATATTATTGACAACCTGCTGAACCTTTGCCGGTTCTTCTCCTTCATAGGACAGGACAAATGCAATGGTGGCTGTTGCAGACCTTCCCGAACGACGGTCCGCCACCTCAATATGAACAGGTTCCAGCCTGATCTGCTCTCTCATCTTTGCAACAATTTCATCAATGGTGACTTTTTCCCGCAGTTTTCCATAAAGATTATACTTCTTGATAAAATCCTGAAGCTGCCTTGAGGTCAGCACCCGCTGCTTGATACTCTGCATCCTCTGCTCTGCAAAGGTTGTCATGCTGGAGGTGACATACTCAGCAGGGATTTCACGCTGTTCGATCAGGATAGTTGCCTGGGATTTATAAATAGAGGGCAGTATCAGGGCTGTTACAACGGATGCTGCAACAATCAAAATAAAAGGGATAATCAGGGCCCATTTTCTTCTGTTTAAAATTGCAAGATAATCTCCAGGGCTTAATATATTTTCTTCCATTCATCCGCCTCTATAGGGTTAAAAGTTCAAATTCTTTTTTAATGACCACATAAATTATGTTCTGCTCACGTGTGCTTTTGTTCTGCCTGTCTTCAACAGATGTAAACTTGTAAACACATGACAGGGTAAGATCATTGGCAAATTCATACCGGATTCCCGGCTGGATATTAAAGGTTAATTCTTCTGTATCTGCCTGGTTTTTTCTTTCATTCTCATTTAAGTGCAAAGATGCATCAAGTGTAAGGAAAAATTGATCGCTGATTTTTCTATCAATATTTGCTGATATAGAAGAGCGCTGCACCGTGCCATTGGTCCCTGTTGCACCCTGCATGTCCCTTGAAAGAGAAAGACCCATATCATAATAAAGACCATTATAATTAAGACCCATGGAAACAAGGCCGCCCCATTTGTCGTCATCCAGGTCAGCAGATACGACTTCGCCTAACACTATTCCTGATCCTGTCAGCGTCTGCCTGGCTCTCAAGCCTTCCGTTGTTTTGGAATAGCTGCCGCCCACGAGAAAATAGATATGATACAATTGTGTAATATCCTTTGAAAATCCAGTGGAAAACTGGAAGATATCAGATGTATTGTCCTGGAACAATGATCCTGTGAGGATCGGTCCCATAGTTGTTGTTTCTATCTCTGAAATATAGCGAAGATAACTAAAATTTAAAAGCCCCGTTGTGTTCTTGTATGTTTCAGACAGATTCCTTGAAAACGAAATATCAACACGAAAATCATCATCATCTTCAACCCTGCCTGATTCTTCTGTTTTAACCCGTCCGTAACCCAGAGAGATATCACCTTTTGTGGTTTCTGAAAAAAGATAGTCTGACGATACAGAAAATCGTCTGGTATTTCTGTCACCTGATACAAGCAGACCTGTAGTATCAGACTCCCTGTCCCTTCTTGAATCCTCGGAATATTGAACCTTTGCCCCGACCCCAAGTCTTTCTGTTGCCCTGTAATTAACATTGCCTGAAAAAAACAAATCCAGCGAATCCAGGTTGTCAGAATCCTGGTACAATAATTTATCAACCCTTGCTTCAAACCCTGCTTGCATCACCTCTTTTTTCTGTTTAACGGCAAGACCGCCTGTAAGCGTGGTGATAAAGTCTTCTTCCTCATTATTTGATGAAAAATGAATATTGTCTGAAAACTCCTGTTTAAGAAATACAAAGGGAACAACTTTGATGGGATCAGCCAAAACAGGAAAAATTCCACCCAAAAAAATCACCGCCGCAATAATTATAAGTCCGAACCGTTTCATGAATCCTCCTAACGAATCACGATCACATCGCCCCTTTTAAGCATTATATTCTGGTCAAGGTTAACACCTTCTGCAACCTGTTTATAGTTAAAATTAAATATTTCAGTTTCCCCATCTTGTTTTCGGAAAATCCCGATCTCTTTTTCTTTAGCAAAGGGATTTAACCCCCCTGCCACAGCCAGGGCCTGGAGCACATCAATATTGGTTCTGATTTCAAACCTGCCGGGCTGATTCACCTTGCCTATCACATAAATCATCATGGAGTTGACCTGGAGGACACTGATGGTCAAAACAGGATCAGGAATAAATTTTTCCAGTTTTTCCTTTAACTCTTTTTCAAGCATTGCCACGGATTTTTCTTCAACCATAATCTGCCCGATCAGAGGAAACCGCACCGTACCGTCCGGCAATACGATCAACTGCCGGGTCAGATCGGCATTTTTCCACACACCGATCTCAAGCACATCGCCAGCACCGATTTTATAATCATCCGCAACTGCACCTGAGACCATGGCAATAAAAACAAATACAACATTGAATAGCATACAGAACTTTAATTTCATGGAAAAGCACTCCTGAAAATACCTTTGATTAATTTTTGTTTATTTTTTTGCTGGAATGTAGATCCCGTTAAAAATTCCTCCACTTATGCTTGCAAGCCTTTTTTAAATGGCACAAATGATAGAACCTGAAAATATACAAATCATCAATTAATGTCTTATAATATATTTACGGATCTTGAGGAAGTGACCTGCTTTTTGCTGACAACCCGATAATTTAGCAGCTGAATTGTCCAAAGGCCTTAAAAAGCCGGGTGCCATTTTCAAGGGCACCCAGCTTCATCTTTTAAACATGCATTGTTCAGAGCAAAGCCTTTATCGCTAAAGGCTCTGCTTTTGTTTTAACTGCTTTTTCTTCTGCGTCTGAACCCGACCAACCCTACAAGGCCAGAGCCGAACAACCAAAACGCAGCGGGTACTGGAACAGAATTTACCGCGAATGTCGTTTTGATAAACACATTATTATCCGTTTCGTTTTTATCTGTCCAAATCCAGTCTGCGGCTTGATCGATTCCGGTAATGGGTCCTTTATTGACCTGCGTCCAGATGTGGGAAGAACCATTATTTTGACCATAATAAGTAGCCGGCACCCAGGTTGCAGTTTCCCAGTCTGTTTCAGTAGTTACAGACCAGGAAGTTGAAGATAACAAATTCCCGGAAATGGGATCAGCTGAACTAATAGCAGCCAGGAAACCTGCTACACCACCATCATCAGAAGCCTGCCAAATAACATCATAAGAGCTTCCCGCAGTAAGACTGATGGTCAAACTATCTTTCAACTTCCAATTGTCCCAGTTATCACCTAAGCTCTGAGATGTCACTGTGCTACCATCTTTTACATACCAGGCATCTACAATATTATCAGCAGTATAATCAAAAGTGACACTAGCAGTCATAGCAGTTATACTACTAACAGCCACAGCAGTGATGGGAAACAGCAAAGTTGATCCCAATAATAATACTAATATAACCAATTTTTTCACAAAACCCTCCTCATCAACAAAAAAATTTAAAGCAAAGCCTTTATCGCTAAAGGCTCTGCTTTTGTTTTAACTGCTTTTTCTTTTGCGTCTGAATCCAACAAGGCCTACAAGGCCGGAGCCTAACAACCAAAACGCAGCGGGTACTGGAACAGAATTTACCGCGAATGTCGTTTTGATAAACACATTATTATCCGATTTGCGATCACTTGTCCAAATCCATTCTGCGGCTTGATCGATTCCATCAATATAAGTGGTTCCGGTTGCATCCTGAACGTGAATATGCCCCCCCCAGGGGTGAGCAGAGCCATCATTTTTACCAGATGAAGTAGCCGACACCCATGCTGCAGTTTGCCAGGTTGTGTCAGTAGTTACAGACCAGGAAACTGAAGATAACAAATTTCCGGAAATGGGATCCGCTGAACTAATAGAAGCCAGGAAACCAGCTACATCCGTAGGGCTAGTATTAAGATCAGAAGCCTGCCAAATAACATCATAAGAGCTGCCGGCAGTAAGACTGATAGTAAAACTATCTTTCAACCACCAGTCGCCGGCGTTAACGCCTAAACTCTGTGGTTCCACTGTGCTACCATCCTTTACATACCAGGCATTTACAATATTATCAGCAGTATAATCAAAAGTGACACTAGCAGTCATAGCAGTTATGGGAAACAGCAAAATTGATCCCAATAATAATACTAATATAACTAATTTTTTCAAAAAACCTCCTCATCAACAAAAAAAATTAAAGCAAAGCCTTTATTTCTAAAGGCTCTGCTTTTGTTTTAACTGCTTTTTCTTTTACGTCTGAACCCGACCAACCCTACAAGGCCGGAGCCGAGTAGAAGTGCTGCTGTTGGTATGGGTACTGGGCTTGCCTCATGTACAACTAGCTCATGATTATTCCAATACAACTTATATGACGCAGAGCTGAACTCATCAAATTGATATAGATATTCCGGAAATAATCCAGCACTGTTGGGTGAAAAGAAAAATCCGAATTCATTTGAGCCATTAAGGGTAATGTCGCCATGGCCAACTGTTGCAATATCCCAGACACTGCTGCCTTCAATATGAGTAAAAGTTAAAGTTTCATAGTGGAAACCGGAACCACTACCCAGAATTAGAAAATCATTTGGCTGCCCCCAATCATAAATTCCGAAAGAATAATTGGTATCCGCTGTAGCTTCGATCGTCATTGTACTTGTTGATTGTGGAGTAGGCACCCAAGCCCCGCTGTAATTTGTAGCCGCAGAAGCAGTTGGTACAATTAATAAAAAGCTGCATGTAATCATAAAACATGCAGCAGCAAAAACAATAAATTTGCGCATTAAAACCTCCTTATATATGAGTAAATAAAAAAACTGAAAAATCGTGAGTCATCTATCATGTTTCAATTGCGAAGACCCCGTTTTTACGGGGATAACGCATGTCGCATCAGGATAACGTTAAAGATTTTTCCATCAACACCACTATTAGTATGTAAATCACACTTTTAAGCTGCAAAAACTATACCGAAACGCTAAATTTGATGGGTAAAAATCGATTTTTAAAAAGTGAAAATTAATACTATTAATTCAGGTAGTTACAAACATAAGTAGTACTACTTATGTTACATTTTTTACCCACAATTATTACATTTTTTACCCATAGATGTGGGAATAAATTACTTAGTACCTGACCGGAAACCCGTGTTTGAGCGAAAAATTGCCCATATACAAGGCGCAAGAAAGTTTGAAACCGGAGTGTACTATTGTACATGAGGCCCACTCTTAAAATTTGGCAAACTTTTGTAGCAACGCAGTAGATGGGTGAGTTTGCGTTCAAACACTACTTATAATATTTATCATAAAGCTTAAGAGCATGTTTCCGCCCTGGAAATTCATTATTGCCTGCAAGGGCATTTTTCAAATTCACCCCTGCATCAAGACCTTTTCCCATATCATGGCAGATCAAGCCAAGATGATAGGAGATCACACGATTATCCGGCATTTTTTTAATGGCCTGGGCAATCTTATGTTCCGCCTTTGAAAGATCACCCTGTTTATAATAAATCCATCCAATGGTATCTAAGACCAGGGGCGAACCCGGATTAAGGCTTTCCGCTTTTTGGGCCAGGATCAGAGCCTCTTGGAGTGAAGATTCAGGCTGTTCCTGCTCAGATAAAAGAAAGGCAAGGTTATTGGCCGCAGACCAGGAATCCGGATGAAGCGCAAGAAACTTTCGATACACATCCATGGCCAATTCCTGATCCTGGGTCCTCTCATATATATTGGCAAGGGTCAGCCAGGCCAGTCTGTTTTTAGGATCTATGGCCAGAGCCTCCTTAAACTTTACAATGGCCTCCTGTATTTTCCCCTGTCTTAAATAAAGCTGGCCAAGAGATGTGATAAACACAGACGATTTTTCTGCCTTTTCAGAACCGGTTTTCAGTTCATCTATGGCATCATCAACTTTGTTCTGCCTTGTGAATGCCTGGGCAGTCTTAAGATATCCGAGCGCTGCGCCTTTTTTACTCTTTTTAATCAATTGATACTGATTCATTGCCTCTTCATACCGGTTCATGGACAGATAAAAATCGCCCAGCCCTGCAATGGACCCGATATTATAGGGGTCAAGGCTGACAATCTGTTTGAGGTTTTCTTCAGCAGCTGTAACATCTTTTTTCAAAACATTCACCCTCACCATGCCCTTTAAAATTTTGGCAGAGTTAGGCGCTTTTTCCAGGGCATTTTTAAGCACATCAAGGGCCAGATCATAATCCTTGTTTAAGACATGGGCATTGGCAAGACCAATATACCCTTCCAGATGTTCAGGGTGTTCCTGGGTCACCGTCCTGAATTTTGAAACCGCCTGGGTCCCGTCCCCGCTGACAAGATACATCCGGCCTTTGAGATAATGGGCATCAATATTTTTAGGGTCATCCTCAAGTACCTGATCAATAAGATCCTCGGCTTCATCCGAGCGTTTCTGGAGTAAAAACAATTTGGACAGACTAACCTTGGCCTTTATAATATCCGGTAATGCCAGCCCCTCTTTTTCGGATAAAAATTCCCACAACACATTCTCTGCTTTTTTAACCTTGCTTTTTTTAAGATATATTTCACTTAACAGGGCAAAATAACCATAATTTTCCCGTGACCGCTCAATACCTTTTTCTACAATTTCAAGACTTTGATCCAGCTCTCCGCTTTTCATCAAAAGGACAGCCACCGCCATCCGGTTCTTATCGTTTTCAGGATCCGCTTCAACCAGTCTGTTCAATATAATTTTTGCTTCGGAAAGTCTTTGAGTCTCAAGGTACAACCTTGCCAGATTCAGTTTGAGCCCAATGGCTTCCGGCGCGATCTCAAGGGCTTTTTTCAACTGGGTTTCAATCCCTTTTAAATCCCCTTCAAGACCATAATACCGGGCAAGGGCCATGGCCATTTCAAGGGATTGAGGATGCGCTTCCATGCCCTCTTTCAAGACTTTGCCCGCCATCTGGTTATTGTCCACTGCCTTGAAATAGGATGCCCGTATCAGGTAAAATCTCACTTTTTTTATCCCGGCCGCCGCCATGTTTTCAAGCATTTTTCCTGCTGATTCAAATTTTTTCTCAAACAGATAAACAGAAGCCTTTAAAAGCTTGGCCTCAACATTTTCAGGATCAATCTTTAAAATTTCATCAGCCTGTTCCGCCGCACGCGGCAATGCCCTGCCGGCAAAAAACATTTTTCCCAGGTCAAGCCTTGCCTCGATCAAACCGGGATCAAGCTTCACGGCATTACTGATCCAGCCAAAGGCCTTTCTGCCGTCTTTAAGCTTTAAAGCCGTTTTGCCCAGCATATAATAGGCCTGCGCAAACTTGGAATCGATCTGCACGGCATTTTTAAACTCAAGTTTTGCCCTGACATAATCACCGGCTTCAAAAAGAGAATTACCCTTTTCAAAAAACGCCATCTTCTTTTCATCCGGGGTTCCGCAGGAAGAGAGCAGGAAAAAAACCGACACGATCAGCATAATGTGAAATTTGAAAATTTGTTTAACCATTAAAAACTCCTTTAAATAAAGCCTTTTACTGCAATCACAAAAAAGGCTGCCAAAAGGCTTTTATCAAGAAAGGTATCTTCCTTTCGAAGTTCACCCAAAAGGACATCATAACTAAAAAATAAAATTAAAATCTTTGCGATCACAAGCTTGATCAAAGGATTTTCCAGATGAATGTCCGGAAGATTGGGGAAAATAATAATCACTATAAAAACCAGGAAATCCAGGGGATTGAGTTTAAACCCTTTCTGCCGCTTGGTCATATTCAATGTTAAAATCACAAAAAGTATAAGACTTAAAAAAACTGCATTATTAGCAAGTATCAGCCTTCCCGTCATCCAGGAAGAAGCCCCCATTGTGGAAAAATAGAGCACCATGGGGATGGTGCAGTAAAGAGCGATTCTCATTACATCTTTTTTGATCTGCAGATTAAATCTTTTTGCAGCCAGTATCAGGACAATAAAGAAAACAGCCCCATAAGACATGTATGGTGGAATGTCTTGCGGAATAAAGCACTGAAAGACAAAACCGATGGCCAGTCCCCATTTTAAACAGGCAAAAAGAATCCTGATGGACAGCCGGTCACCTGCAAAAGCCGCCAGCATGCTTTTGGAACCCAGCATTTCTCCACCGCCATTCCTGAACTTGAATTGTGTTCTCCTGGCAATTTCAAACAAAATAATAATAATAAGGGCCAGAATTATAAAAACAATCAGGTTGGACCAGTTTGAATAAAACCGTAACACAAAAGCAAAACAGAGAAATAATGCCTGGAGAAGATAGATAACAAAAACAGATTCAGAATGATAAAGCCCCAGCTTTAAAAGCTTGTGATGAAAATGGTTCTTGTCTGCCTTAAAGGGAGATCCGCCCTTTGATACCCTTTCCACCATCACAGTCAAGGTATCCAGAATGGGAAACCCGATTAGAAACAAAGGCGTTATCTGGCTGTAAGGTGTATTGGACTGGGTTAAGATCAAAGTAAAAACAACACAGAGAAAACCCAGCATCTGGCTACCTGCATCTCCCATAAAAACAACGGCAGGATGGGTATTGTATCTTAAAAACCCTAAAATTGCCCCCACCACGGCGATGGACATGATGGCAATGGTCATGTGCTCACACCGGTATGCAAAAAAACCAATGGTCACAAAACTGAGCATGGAAATCCCGCCGGCAAGCCCATCAAGACCATCGGAAAGATTAATGGCATTGGTCACACCGACAATAAAAAACAATGTAATGGCAACGGAAACAATAAAAGGCAGTTCAAATCCCGCCGGAACAAGATTGCCAAGGGATTCAATCCGGATACCCCCATAAAAGATCACCACACAGGCCCCAACACCCTGTACAAAAAATTTCTGAATATATCTCAGATTTTTAACATCGTCCACCACCCCGAATACCACGATCAGGGCACACCCGATATGGACAGCCCATACCAGATTATTCATGGGCACCCACAAAAAAACCGGAACAATGGCACCCAAAGCCATGCAGATCCCTCCGCTTCTCGGCATGGGCATCACATGCACCTTTCTTTGATCAGGCACATCCACAAGATTAATCCTGAAGGCCATGGCCTTTAAAACAGGAATGAGCGCAATCGTCAGGAATAACGATAAAATAAAGACTGTAAATAAATTCATTAGATTTTGATTTTGGGGGTCAGACCCTGATAAGTGTTTGTTATTTAAGAGAAATCGTTCAAAAAAACTGCGTTTTCACCCCTTAGAACCCAGTTTTCAGGGGTATAATCAGTATCGTAAGCAATTTGCCCAGTGGCTCAGACCTGGATATGTCAAAAAAGCTGAATTAAGGCTTAAATACTTTCAACTTCAGTTCTTTTATCACCTTGAAATGCTTTGTGTTACTTGATGAAAGCGTCATATTATTTTCAATAGCTGTTGCAGCGATGATGGCATCACCTGATCGAACATTAGAAGACAAGGTGTACTCCTCAACATAAATTGAAGCGCGATGACCAATATTTTCAGTCAAAGGAAGGATATTGAATCCAAACGAGGTTAAAAAGTCTTTTATGTGTTTATGCTGGGTTTTGTTTTCAGCGCCCTGCAAAAGTTCCATATAAGTCTGAATGGACAGATATTTTTCCTCTGCCTTTTCCATCAGTTTTGCCGCTTTTTCATTGCCTCTCTGTGCCCATATGAAAATATCCGTGTCAAATATCATCGTATCTATCTTGCCTCAAGGTATTCACCTCGTCTAACACTGATTTTTCAGTATCCTGGGAGGACATACCAAAAAATGGATGCTCAGAAATTTTCATATTTTTCTTCTGTCCCGATGGAATCAGAATACCTTTTACCTTACCACGATAAAGGACAGTCACCGTTTCATTCCTGTCAAGCGCTTTGAGCACATCATTCATTTTATATCTTAAATCAACCACAGAAGCTTTCATACGCACCTCCTATTAATGCATAGTCCAACTATACATTAACAAACACTTTGTTTCAAGGTTATTTGTTATCGGGGTCAGACCCTGCTTACTGCAATTTAAGTTCCTTGCAAAACGTTTCCACTGGAATTACTCTTACCCCATTCTTTTTATAATCTTTTGTACCCTGGTGTACCTGGTAAAAACCAGATATATCTGTCCGCTCTTTAAAATAAAAAATAGCAGGATTGATACTCTTTTCTCCGGTTTTGCATTCTACTGCAAACTTGGGAACCCCTTCTTTTAATACAACAAAATCAATTTCCCGTTTATCAGTATCCCTGAGAAAACGAAGTTCCATGGAAAAACCTTCTGTATCTTCAATAAAATGGCAATACTTTAAAAGATGGGAAGCAATAAAATTTTCAAATCTTGGGCCGGGTTCTTTCAGGAGAGACCAGTCCCATAAATATAATTTTTGTTCTTTTTTAACTGCACGTATTTTTGGAGAACCATATGGTGGAATTCGAAAGCAGTAATACATTCTTTCAAATATTTTCAACCATCTTTCAACAGTTTCGTGGGCAACCTGAAGAATTTCCTTGATATTTTTTACAGACAATGGTGACCCAACCCTGTTGGGAAGCTCCTGGGCAAGCAGTTCAAGCATGCTGATCTCTTTTATGTTTTCAAGATCTCTGATATCTTCATAAATAACCCGCTGGAGTCTCTCCCTCTGCCACCTTCTCCAGAATTTTTCCTCTGCTTTTAATAATGGTTCGGGAAAACCGCCAAATTTTAATAACACTTCAAAATCTTTTTTGCCGGGGTTTGGATTCAACTCTGTAAGAGAAAACGGATGCAATCGGTAATAATGATATCTTCCCTGCAGGGAGTCTCCTCCTTTTCTATAATAATCCAGTCTTGCCGAGCCTGTGATAATAAATGATATCTCAGATTTGTTTGTATCGTAAAAACCTTTTACAAGATTTCGCCACCTGGCATATTTATGTATTTCATCAAGTACAATAAAATTTTCATTTGATGGCAATTCGCCTCTTAACAATGAGGCTCTTATTGAAATATCGTCCCAGTTCAGGTATGCAGGATGGCTTTCGACCGGGTTTGGTAAAAACGTCAGGGCAAAGGTGGTCTTTCCCACCTGTCTTGGCCCACCAATAAATACCATTCTGGTTTTAAGGTCATTCGCAACCGGGATTTTAATGTATCTCTGTCTAAGCTTTGTCATAGTATAATATATTTAACACGATTTTTATCATGAGTAAAGTAGAGTGCCTGCTATTTTATACATAGAAAGCATTCCTTTTGACGTCACCATTTTTTTCTACGCAGCATGATTCTCCCTGAACATGAGGCTTAAACACTCTTTTTTAGCATTAAAAAGTACAGTCTAAGAGCTTTTCACATTATTATTTCAGAAATATTCTTTTAAAAAACAGATGGTTATCGGGGTCAGACCCGGCTATTCAAGCATATCTAATAGAATGGAATGCCATATATGTTCAGGGATTTCCCCCATTTTTTTTCCAAGTCTGACCTTATCAACACTGCGAATCTGATCCAGAAGAATTCTGGCTTTCTTACCTTTAAATTGTATAACTGGACGACAACCCAATGCCTGTCCTTTGCTGGTAATCGGAACCACCAGAATTCGTGGCAGCACAGTATTCATATCATCAGGTGATATAATCAAGCATGGACGAATCTTTCTTATCTTGCTTCCGCGAGTCGGGTCAAGCTCAACCCAGTAAACCTCTCCCCGTTTTACCATACCCATTCATCCTCTTCCCCGGGCAGAGCAATAAAGCCTTCCCAGGCATCCTCATCTTCATCCGCACGATAGCCGTCAAACCAGCCTTTGCGTAATTCTTCTTTTAACGGGGCAATTAGAATTGAGCGACCGGCCAGGGACATCTCCACTTCGGTCTTCAATCCTGCCTCAGCAAGGAATGAGGCTGGAATAATAACTCCTTTTGAGTTTCCAATTTGTCTGATTCTTGCTCTCATTACCATTTCTCCTGATTGATGTTATAACAACATTATAACATTTCATTTTGCAAAGTCAACCTGCCAAAAAAACGGGTTATCAGGATCAGACCCTGTCTAAAATGATTTTAAAGGCAGAAACAATCTTGAACTGCTATTACTTAACCGGGCAAACCCAAATTGTTCATAAAAATCTTTAGCATCTCTGTTAACTGCATCCACCACCATGGCATAAATTGCTATCTGATCGCTGACTGACATGGTTCGGTGAACAGCATCTGCAAGCAGCATTTTACCAATACCATGCCTTTGAGTATTTTTACTGACTGCCAGCCTGCCAAGAAGGGCAGCAGGGATTGGATGTTTCGGCAGCTTTCTGACCAGCTTTGCCGGCAATTGAGTTAATTCAATAGATAATGTACTCAAGCTGTAATATCCAACTATCTCTTCAGGGTTATCGGGCAACAAAGCGACAAAAACACGACTAATGCTGCGTTTGATATCCTGCCCTGCCTGTTTATGAATATAATTGTCCAGTGATTTTACATTACAGCGAAAGTTGGCTCTATCATGAACGGGGTTTAACTGCTCTATAACCAGATTCTGAAATTTATTCATCCAGTGGTAACGCGCTCTTCATATTCCTTAAAAGCTGCGGTCAATTTACGATTAAACCGCACCGGAGTGTCCAAAGCATCAAAAAAAACTTTTGAATCTTTTTCATTCAATGTCATCATCTGATATTCCTGAACTGTTTCTTCTGCACGTTTCAAAGCACTGGTCAATATAAAATGGCTGACTGTCATGCCCTCACAACCGGCAGCACGTACAATAAGGTTTTTTGCACTGCTTTTCAAACGAAGGTTAATTCGCTCATTTTTATTTTGTATTGCTGTATCCATAGTTAAAATTCCCTGAATTTTCAATCAATATTTGCCATAAATGTACATCAAAAAGGTGCCTTTGTCAAAAGCAATTTCGCCGACTTTAGCTTAAACACCTCTTTTTAGTATTAAAAAGTACAGTCTAAGCACTTTTCACACTATTATTTCGGCAATATTTTTTGAAAAAACCCGCTTGCCGTTTACAACTGAAGGCACAGCAGGTAATTAACCGCTGTTTATTAATTTAAAAACTTTGGCTAATTTTTGATCGGCTGTTATTAATTGGGCATTTCGTTTTTTTGCCACAGCCAGAAAAATCGAATCATAAACTGTCATGTTATATTGTCGTGCAATATTTAAGGCATCTGGTAATATTGCATAATGACCGTCAATTTCAAGAGGCAGTTCCAAAATAGAAGATAAAATCTTATCAACCTCAACCGGTTCAAGAAATCCTGCCTTCTCTTTTTTCCACAAAACCTGTGCCGCCTCAACAAAAGCCAATTCTGGAATAATGAGTATAGTTTCAGAACGCCAAGCCGATTCAATATAATGTTCAAGGTTTTCAGGCAGTTCTCCATCAGGCACATAAAACCTGATCAATGCAGATGTATCAAGAACAGCGATATTCACCTTTTACGCTCTTCGTGGATCTCTTTAAGAGTATTACCAAGTGCTCTGCCGGACAGATGTTCTCTTATTGCGGCAGCCTTATCCACCGGAGATTCACTATCTAACATGCGCATCTTGTCGAGCACAACCAATAATTGCTGTTGTATACTTCTACGATTCCTCTGAGCAACACGACCAATAATACTATAAAGGTCATTAGGTATATTTCTGATTGTCAACGTTTTCATTTACTTCTCCTATTCTTTCATTCAGAATAAAACGCATTCAAAATAAAGTCAAATTATTTTGCAACTGAATAATTCCAAATAACGTGTGAAGCTTAAACACCCTTTTTTAGCATCAAAAAGCGCAGTCTAAGAGCTTTTCACATTATTATTTCGAGAATATTCTTTGAAATAACAGATGGTTATCGGGGTCAGACCCGGCTTACTCATATGGTTATCGGGGTCAGACCCTGTGTAATTCTTTTTCGATACGTTCTGCTAAGAAAATTTTTAAAAGTGACTGGTATGGAACATCTCTTTTGTTTGCTAAAAGTTTAAGTTCTTCCAGCATTGCTTCAGGAAGACGAAGTGATATTTTTTTCACAGAAGGTTTGAGTTTTGAAAATGTAATCTTTTTTGCATGAGTCCAATTAATGAACTCAGTTGAATCGTGGGTCTCCCAAAATTTTCTTTCATCATCTTCATTTTTAAATTTCGGTATTTGTTTGTTCACCATTATATGCCTTCCTTTCCTTGCGACTCATATCTCTTGCAGAAATAACACGAATTAGATTGTTTCTTACAGTGAATACAACAAAAAGCAACCTGTAACTGTCTGTTTTCCCAAGCGCATAATATCTTTCTTCCGTTGTCGAGTGTAATATGTCATCTTGAATCAATAAGGGATGGTTAAAAAAAATTTGTTCGCACTCTGACGAACTAACTTTATGCTTTATCCGATTTTTATCAATATTACCCTTATCCCATTCAAAGCCGAGACAGTTGCTTAATCTTTTTTTGTACGTCTCATTCATATTTTATGTATATACTCATGCAATACATTCGTCAAGTTTATAAATGATTATCAGACTCTGCTACAACTCACAAAAGGACAACACTTCAATGGATTCTTTTTCGACTTAGCATGCTTAGCTTAAACACCGCTTTTCAGCATTAAAAAGTACAGTCTAAGCGCTTTCCACCGTATTATTTCGGAAATATTCTTTTAAAAAACAGATGGTTATCGGGGTCAGACCCCTAATTTTGAGCTAGCGAGACGATTTAAGCTGACACCGGCTTCTGCTGCTTTAATGGCAAGTTCGCGATGGACGTCCGGGGGAACCCGAACCATAAATTTCCCGCTATAGTTCTTAATCGCAATAGGTTCTGGAATCTTCTCTTTGTTGCTCTTCATATCCTCAATTACATCAGCGACTATATTTCGAATTCCTTTTAAAGCAGATTCCGGGGTCTTGGCGAGCCAGCTTAAACCAGGCAGTTCAGCACATAAACCGACATATTCATCGTCGTCCGATGACCAGGTTACTCTATATGTATAATGATCATTTTTTATTGCCACTTTCGACCTCCATTCTTTCAATAGCTTTTAATACCTGCCTGACCTGGTATGATTTTGCTTTCCCTTTTGAGTTCTGAATATTAACACGCGGATTACCCCTCCATGGGGTTTTATATACCCTGTGACTTGAGCCTGATTGTCGAGGGTCCCCAAAATAAAAATCACACACTTTGCATAATTCTGAAAACGTTACATCTTTGGAGTTATTTTTAAACTGCTTCAATTTTTCAGATATGCTTTTCATATAAAAAATGATACTACTATTGATATCAAAGTCAAGCGAAAACATTTTTTCGTAAAGAAAAATACAGCCTAAGAGCATTTTACATTAAAATTTCGAAAATATTATTTTAAATAACAAATGGTTAGCGGGGTCTGACCTTGTGTAACTTGTGTAACCCCGATGGCCACCCAAAATCCCCCAGTCGTGGCCACTTCAAAATCCCCCACCTGAAGATTCCAAAAATCTGATGTAACTGCTGAAAATCGGAAAATTTGGGCAAAAGGCGACAGAACGTTTAAATTCCCATGTATTACTTGATGAATACATACATGGGAGCCAGAAAGGATGAACGTTTTGAAACCAGAAAAACGAGTAACGATGGTCACCTTGCTCAAAAAGAATATCAGTCAGCATGAGATCAGCCGCAAGGTCGGGATTGACCGTAAAACCATTCGAAAATATATTCGGCAGAAAAATCTTGGGTCATTACCTGAAAATAGAGATTTTTTGCCTATTGCCGATATGGTGGCCACCGGCCAAGTTGAAGATCAAAGTCAAAATCCCCCACCCCGGCCACCGGTCTATTCAGTGGATACAGAAAACATCCCGTTTCATGCCAGATCAGCCTGTGAGCCTCACCGCCAATGGATAGAGGAGCAAATCAGGT
>JABGOU010000119.1 GCA_018645325.1 Desulfobacula sp. | reverse complement strand
GTTCAGGTCAGTTTACCTCTCCATCGCTGGATGGGACATATTTTACAGGCTCTATATCTGGCTACACCTGTGGCGGAAAAACTTAGCTTCCCTCAGACAGTTCCCGCCACCTATGGCTGCGCCCGCCAGAGCCTGTAACAACACGTCCCAAATGCTCATCCAAGGCAAATTGACCTGAACTAGTTGCTGTGCCGACAATTACAATCATTATAGCGGATAGCAGAGCAAAATATTGTTTACAGGCTTTGGCCCTGGATTTTTTCTTCAAACACTGGAATTTTTTTAAAAAAAAGGGTATGAATCAGGCTTGACTTAAAATTCATGTATAAATAATCAATCGATCTGGATCGAGAAAGGAGAGGACAATGAAAAAAGTTGGCATTGTTGGTTGGCGTGGAATGGTTGGGTCAGTATTAATGGAAAGAATGATACAGGAAAATGATTTCAAACTGTTTACTCCTCTTTTTTTCACAACCTCCCAGGCGGGTCAGAGCGCTCCGGATGTGGGGATTGATGTACCGCCTCTGGTTGATGCATATGATATAAAAAGTCTTGCTGACATGGATATTATCCTGTCCTGCCAGGGAGGGTCATATACTGAAACTATCCGTCCAAAGCTTGTTGAAAAGAACTGGAATGGATACTGGATTGATGCCGCATCCACATTGAGAATGGATGATAAAAGTATTATAGTACTGGATCCGGTAAACCGCAAGGTTATTGATAATGCATTGTCCGATGGCATTAAGAATTATATTGGCGGCAATTGCACTGTATCTCTCATGGTTATGGCTCTGGGAGGGCTATTTGAAAATGATTTGATAGAATGGCTGACTTCTATGACATACCAGGCTGCTTCCGGTGCAGGTGCCAAAAATATGGAAGAACTTGTAACCCAGATGGAGGCCATTGGCAAAATGGCAGGCCCTGTTCTTAAAAACCCAGTATCTGCTATCCTTGATCTGGATAAAAATGTTATCAGTACAATGAGGTCAGATGCATTTCCTGTTCAAAACTGGGCTGTTCCTCTGGCTGCAAGCCTTATACCCTGGATTGACAAGGCAATGGACAATGGTCAGACAAGAGAAGAATGGAAAGGACTTGTAGAAACCAACAAGATTCTCGGACGATCGGATAACCCTGTTCCCATTGATGGCCAATGTATAAGGATTGGTTCCATGAGGTGCCACAGCCAGGCCTTTACAATCAAATTAAAAAAAGATGTTCCCCTTAATGAAATTGAAGCCATGCTGGCAGAAAATAATGCCTGGGTTAAAGTGGTTCCCAATTTAAAGGAGGACAGTATAAAAGATCTGACTCCTGCTGCAGTAACCGGAACTTTGACTGTTCCTGTGGGACGAATCAGAAAAATGAATCTTGGAAACGATTTTCTCACGGCTTTTTCCGTCGGAGATCAATTGCTCTGGGGTGCGGCAGAACCTCTTCGCCGAATCCTGAATATCATTCTTTAAAAGGCTATTGCTTTAAGACATATTTCTTTTCAAAAAAAGCATAAGAAAGTAAAAAGAAAAATGTCAGGGTGAAGTAAAGAAGTTATTTACAGGAGAGTTGAAACATGGCGCATCACATCAATAAGTCTGTTTATTCAAATCTTGTAAACCGCATAAATCGTTTTCCACAGGGAGCTGCTCCTTCCAGGCTTCTGGACAAAATTCTCAGTATGCTGTTTTCAGAAACAGAAGCCCATCTGGTTTCCCTGCTTCCTATAAAACCGGTTACTGTAGAAAAAGCTGCAAAAATCTGGAAAATGAATTTAACCAAAGCGCAAAAAATTCTTGACAGTCTGGCATCCAGGGCTATCCTGGTTGACATTGATCAAAAAGGTACAACCCACTATGTCCTGCCTCCACCCATGGCTGGTTTTTTCG
The DNA here is from genome assembly GCA_018645325.1 of Desulfobacula sp. Lineage (GTDB taxonomy): Bacteria > Desulfobacterota > Desulfobacteria > Desulfobacterales > Desulfobacteraceae > Desulfobacula. The sequence continues at coordinate 2,411 of JABGOU010000119.1, read as the reverse complement.
AATTCTCCATGATGCGTGTACGACCTGATATCGATCAAAAGGTTTTGGGTGAATTGTTTTATCAATACCTGAATGTGGAAGAAGATTTTATAAAAGATCTTTTTACTGAGGGTGATACCCAGCTGGGCCGTGTATTTGTCCATGAACCTGTTTTATCCAATGATAATGCAATTCATGTTCTGGATTACGAGCGTGCTTCCCAGATCATTAAAACAGCATCCCACATGGGTGTAGGAACCTGTTACTGCCGCCATAAAATGTATCATATGGGCAAAGCCTGTAACGCTCCTATGGATATCTGCATGACATTTAACACCACGGGCAGATCCCTGATAAAATATGATCATGCCCGGGCAGTTGATGTTGCAGAAGGGCTGGATCTCCTTGCACAGGCATATGAATCAAACCTGGTACAATTTGGCGAAAATGTCAGGGATCGGGTTAATTTTATATGTAACTGCTGCGGATGCTGTTGTGAGGCCATGATCGCCGCACGCAAATTTGCTGTTTTCAACCCGATACACACTTCTAATTTTATACCAAAAATCAATGATGATTCCTGCACCGGGTGTGGTAAATGTGTTACCATTTGTCCGGTTGAGGCAATGACCCTGGTCTCGGCCAATGATCCTAAAAGGCTGAAAAAGAAAAAAGCCCGCCTTAATAAGGACATATGTCTTGGATGCGGCCTCTGCGTCAGGGCCTGCACAGATGAAAGCCTTGAACTCAAATCCCTGCCCAAAAGAGTCATAACTCCATTGAACGGAACACACAGAACCGTTGTTATGGCCATTGAACGGGGGAAACTTCAGCACTTGATTTTTGACAATAAGGTTTTGTTCAGCCACCGAGCCCTTGCAGCTGTTTTGGGAGTAATTCTGAAATTGCCCCCGGTAAAGCAGATAATGGCCAGTGAACAGTTAAAGTCGCGTTATCTTGAAAAACTGATTTCATACATGGAAGGTACTGAATTATCAATTTAGCCTTTACCCTAATGTTAGCTAATGTTAGGATTTATTGTCTTGAAAGCCGATAGTAACCGGTTGTTTTACAACGGTTAAAAGCATTTTAAATTGAGACTGAGCATTTACAGAATGGGGTACATTTGCCGGCATCACCACGACCTGCCCTTTTACTGCCTTGATTTTTTTGCCATCAATATCTATTAGAGCTTCACCATCTAAAACCTGAACCATTGCATCTCCGGGTGAGGTATGGGCACTGATTTCCTCGTCTTTATCAAAGGCAAAGAGTGTAATATTGACGTGAGATTTGCTCGAAAGGGTTCTACTGACGACTCTCCCCTCCTCATAATCAACCAGGTCAACAAGGTCAACAGGTAAAGAAAAAGGGATGTTTTTAATTAACGGGCCAGTTTTATTTGTCATGATTAATTCCTTATTTTATATTTTTTTAAACCCAGGTATTTAATTTTAAAAAACCAGCTATTATAATTTTGATCCAGTTGACAAACATGATTATTAAATCACCTGTATATCTATGACAGGGTAATGTATTTTGTCAAGCTAATCTTCCTCCCCTAATCCACCATCAAGGTGCCACCTGCTGCGTTGACTGCGGTCGTTCCTCCCTGCGGAGTATGACCTATACGCCTCTTTCGTCACTCCTTGTCGCCTTGCATCTGGCACCTTGCTGATGGCCAGGGATAGTGCGCAACCCCATGGCCCAGCCGGTAAGTTTGATGGTGGATTTAGGACTCATTAACCAGGGCTGTAATCATGGATTCAATCAAAGAACCGATTTTCTTCATATGGATAACCCGTTCTTCTTCAGACCTGCCCGGATAATTTCTAAAAGCAATCAGAACACCTGAAAGGCAGGAAAAAAGCGTATGAGATAAAAGTCTTGTATCAGTTTTGACGTCGGAACAAATAAAAATCGTATCAAAAACATCCATGAGTTCCCGGCCTATTTTGTTGAGTTTGTCCACAGACCCTGTATCCTTGTTGCCGTGCAGTGCAAAATGTGTAATCATTCTCCACTGGGCTTCATGGGTAATATAATAATCCAGAAAATATTCAATGGCGTTTTTTATGGGTTCTTTATCCTGGACCCTGTTTTTCAACTCTTTAATAAACAGGCCGGCATCCTGGTAAACGACCTGGGCATATAATTCTTCCTGACTTTTAAAATAGGTATAAATGGAAGATTTGGCAATTCCTGCAGCATTGGCGATTTCAACCATGCTGACCATATCATAGGTTTTCTTCCCAAACACCTGTCTTGCAGCTTCAATAATCAGGGTTTGTCTGATTGCCCGTTCTTTTTCCTTGAGCTTTATTAAGGTATCTTTTCTGGCCATGGTTGTCCTGATTAATTAAAATGAAATCTTTTTGATTTAAATAACATAGAACCTGAAGACAATCAAGTGCCGGTTGACATATCGACCG
>JABGOU010000118.1 GCA_018645325.1 Desulfobacula sp. | reverse complement strand
ATGGTCAAGATCCCCGAATACTTTCCGGCTAACGACATGTTTATAATAATTTGCCCAACCGCGTATGATGGTATTCAGTTTGGCAATTACAACGTCGGTTCGCCTGGTTTTGTTGGCATTCAGATAGTCTCTGACTTTTGCTTTAATACTTTTGATGCTGGATTTAGACGGTTTTATCAGAAGTTTTCCTTTGTACTTCCTGACGTTAAAGCCAAGAAAGTCAAAACCATCATCAATATGTGTGATCATGGTTTTCTCTTCTGACAGTTCCAGGCCCCTGATTTTAAGGAACCCTTCAATCAAAGGTTTGACACATGTTTCAAGCAATTCCGGGGAACGGCCTGTTATAATGAAATCATCCGCGTACCTGACAAAATGAATCTTGTCAGTTTTTCTGAAGTTATCTGCAAGGAGGTTTTGAATACCGTCAAGTGCCATATTGGCAAGCGTCGGTGAAATTATCCCACCTTATGCAAAGAAAAGTATTATGCAAAGTAAACTTCCTAACACGCTATAAATAATAGCTTGGTTTTCCATTTGCTTTGCATAATATCTGATCTACCTCAATTCAGAAAGCCATGAAAGCAGTGGTTGATCTTTGCTCCAGTCAGGAAGATTGCTATCAATTAGATCCGGATATGCATTTTCGATTGCCTTTCGTTTGGTTTCGGTATCTGCTCTTGCATAGATTTCTGTGGTTTTTAAATCGACATGTCCCAAAAAATCCCGGATGTAAATTAGATTCACTCCTGCCTGCAAAAGATGCATGGCCTTGCTGTGACGAAACATATGCACTTTTACCTTAGGTGGTAGCATGGTTGATTTTTTTCTCCCGTTCCCCACATATTTGGCAACTATGTATGCGACCCCTTCTTTTGTAAGTTTATGATGCTGGTTATTGGTAAAAAGGGGGTATTCATTTTTCCAAGGTTTATTCAACTTGTTTTCCGCAAGATAATTTTGCAATAATAAAACCACGTTCTTCATGATTGGAACTCTTCTGGTTTTGTTACCTTTTCCGGTCAGGATAATTACAGCAGGATTTTCTAGGATAACGTCACAGACTCTGATATCAATCAGCTCTTGTACACGTGCACCGGTATCATATAAAATACTCATCAAAGTAAGGTCACGTCTGCCTTTAGGGGTATATTTATCAGGTTGTTCCAAAAGCAGTTTCATCGCTTCTGGAGTCAGGTGGTCCACCACAGTTTTCTTGGTTTTTTTAATTGAGATGGCGATTATTTTTTGAAAATGAAAAATACCGGCAGGTTCTTCTGACTGTACATATCGAAAAAAAGAATGAATAGCGGCAAGTCGCTGGTTCCGGCTGGAAATACAGCATTTTCTGTCATTTTCAAGCCATTCCAGAAAATTAATGATTAGTTTGCTTGAAAGGGTTTCCATGGTAATCCTTTCTGCGGGAAGGCTCTCCTTTTTCTCACAATATTTTATCATCAACTTAAACGTATCACGGTAGGAACAAATCGTGTTTTTACTGGCATTTTTCTGTGATGGAAGATAGACTGAAAGGAATTCCGTAAGATGCTTCGCAAAATCAGTAGGTTTCATCAGCACTACCTCCTAATTCAGGAATAATTTCCGGATAATGTGTTTCCAGTTTCAATGTAATATTGGGAAATACATCTGCGGTAAGGCGCAAGTAATAGGCAGTATCTTGAAAGGAATCGTGCCCCATATATGTTTTTAGTACTGGAAGATATGCCGTTAAATCCTTTTCCTGTTCCACCCATTTTTTCAGGCAGTGTACAGCGTAAACATGGCGAAAATCATGGACGCGTGGACCATAGCCTCTTCCGCCGTGTGAAATTCCAGCACGCCACAGAAACTTGCGGAAGTTTTTATATACATTCCCTATTGTCATTGGTTTTCCTTCTTGTGCCGGGAAATAGTAATCCTCGGGTACTGGAAAAGGATGTGCCTTTTTTGAATATTGGCGGCACAGTTGCGAGAGATAATCGGACATGGGCACCAGCCTGCTATTAGCCTTTTTTGAATGTTTGATGGTAAGGATACCCTTTTCAAGGTCAACATCACCTACTTTGAGAAGCCTTGCTTCAGACACTCGCAACCCACACATATAGATCATACGAAAAACAACAGGCATAATCAGATGCCTGTATGGGTATTCGCTGCAGTAATGACATTTGTCGGTTTGTGCAAAGAACCTTGTCAATTCATCGACTGGATAAATATGGGGTGTATATTGTTTTTCTGTAGGATAATATCCTTTTGGAATGATATATGCCTCAACTCCGATGGAATCCAAATATTTCCCAAACTGACGGATGACCGATGCACGAGAGCATTGATTCGCCTGTGCCTCATAAGTTTTCTTGCTGCACCAGTCCAATACGATTTTCTTTGTAAGGACAGTTGCATCGGGATATTTTGCCAACGTAAATCTGTCAAAACGCTTTAAATGGGCTGCATCTGTATTGTACTTGTATCCTACAGCCTGTTTCAGTTCCACGTGATCTTTGATATGACTCTTAAAAGGACCTTCATAAATAATTTCACTCATGGTTGGCTGCCTCCTCAAAATCAAGGGAACATTCTTTCAGTTTTCTGATGTCAACCTTCAGATAGGCGGCAGTTGAGTCGGTATCGACATGGCCGAGGATATCTGAAATGATTGGAAGCGGAGTATCCTTTTCAAGGAGCATGCTGGCCATGGTATGGCGCAATGAATGCATTCCTCTTCTTTTTTTCAAAGTAGGCAGGTGGGCCAGCTCCATGTATCTTTTAATTAATTGGTTTAAGTGGTCCGCTTCTGAAAATGGTCCAAATGGAGCCATATGCTTTACAAACAGGTAAGGGCTATCTATTTTAGGCCGGCCATACTTGAGGTAATCAATTATTGCCCAACCCACATCCGGTGTCAGAGGAAGAGATAATGTCTGTCTTGTCTTTGATTGAATAAAAACAAATTTTTTCTCTTCCCAGTTGAAGTTACCAATCTTCAAATTTTTAATATCTGTACAACGGACACCAAGGCGGCAAGCCATTAGTATAATAGCGTAATCCCTTTTTCCTTTTGGGCTTCCTCGGTCAATGGCACCAAATAATTTTTTCAATTCGTCTATTGTCCATACTGATGGAATGCGTGTCTGCTTTCTTGCCTGCACCATCGGTGTTTTAGCAGCAAAATCAATTTCAACTTTTTCAGTATCCAAAAGGAATCGAAAAAAAGCACGCAGAGAGCAAATATTTTGTTCCACAGTTTTATAAGCATAACCGGTTAAGGTTCTGATATAGGCATTAATTACAGCAAGGTCGATCTTCTTACAATTGTCAACTCTTTGGGAAGAAAGATAATCCATGAACCGATCTGATAGTTTTACATAATGGTCAATTGTTACCTTGGAATAATCTTTTTCAATACAATATTGTTTAAAACGAATGCTGATCTCAATAAAATATGGGTCTTTAAGAATTTTCTTATGCTTATAGAACCGGCGCAACACTGTATGATGAAGCTGAAAATCTCCAATCATCCTTATTATTCGTAGTTCCTGTGTCTCTGACTGTGAAAGAGGACGTTCAAAATCTTTTTCAAGAATATGGAAGTGTTTTTCGATGAAGTTGAGTCCCATCTGTTCTGAATAATAGATTTCTTCTTGTTCCCGTGCGAACTGTAGCAGCATTTGCCACCGCCGGCGGTAAAATTTCATAGTGCCTTGGGTATAACCAAGTCGTAACAGTTCCTGCTCCAGGTCATTGAGCAGGTTAATCAATGGTTGCTTTTGCATAAAATAATCTCCTTACAAGATAGTTAAGGCTTTAGTACGCCAACTATCATCTTTGGAGATTATGCAAACTAAATCAAATAAAACGCATTGAATTTAAAAGGGCTTTTGTTGTTTTCTTTGCATAAGCACTTTCTTTGCATAAGGTGGATTATGCTAAGCTTTGCATAAACCGCCCTGGGGAGTTCCTTCATTGGTTTGATTAAATGTACGCTTCTCAAGGTAACCACACTTGAGCCATTGTTGCAATTTCTTCTTATTCATGGGGATGTTCTCATCCAGCCATCTATGGCCAATATGGTCAAAACAACCTTTGATGTCTGCTTCCAAAATCCAGTCAGCGCTACCTTTCCGTCTCAACGCATTATAAATAGCTCCCATTGCATCCTGGGCCGAGCGTACTTTCCTGAATCCATATGAATGAGGATCAGCAGTGGATTCAGATACCGGATCAAGCCCCAGTAAATCAAGGGCCTGTTCCACCCGGTCATGCATGGCCGGTATGCCTAATGGTCGTTTCTTGCCATTCTTTTTCGGGATGTAAATACGTTTCAGCGGTTTTGCCTTATATTCGGGAAGATTAAGATTCTTGAGC
>JABGOU010000117.1 GCA_018645325.1 Desulfobacula sp. | reverse complement strand
CTTACTCATTTTTTTTCCTCCAAAAGTGGTTTCTTATACACGCTTTTCGAGGTGTCCGCTATACCTTTACCACATCACTGTCCCCTGGTCCAGTTTAGTGAGCATGTCCTGATCTCGCCCCAGAAAACCATACCCTTTCTCGGCAATCCCGTCTCCCTGATTAGTTTGATTCATTATCTGCTCCACACCCTTGCAGCAGATATGGGGGATGAAGTGAAAAATCATCAGGAGAAACTGGAACAGGCTTACCTGGAAAACGATATCTGGTTTAACTAAGTCTTTTTTTAACCCACTAAGTGATTACAGCTTCTCCAGCCGGTTTTAAGTTGTATGGTTTTCCGATATCCAAAACAAGTCTGAATAGTGTCTGCCATATCTATTTTTACAGCAGCAAATTTTTTATATGATACTTTGTTATTTTAGATTTCTATTTTTAAATTTTGTGTTATTCTGGCCAAAAAAATTGGAAAAAGAGGTTTGTTTACAACTTGATCAGATCAGGAATAATGAGAAATCATGCAAAATATTTCTAAACAAATTCACAACGCATCCCTTAAGATTTTAAATGATCCCGGTGTCTGTCTCCACGATCCCATTGTTTTAAATATACTCAAAAACCAGGGGATAAAAGTGGATGGACAGATGGTTCGGTTTTCCGAAGAACAGGTCATGGCATACCTTGCCACAGCACCTTCAAGTTTTACCCTCAAGGGGCGTAATGACCTTCGCAGCATTTCCATCGGCGGCAACAGCCGCTGCATTGCTCCGGCCTATGGTGTTGCTGAAGTGGTCACGGCAGACCACCAGCAACGCCAGGCATGCCTGGACGATTATATACGCATTGCAAAACTGGTGCAGGCCACGGATCTTCTGCACCTTAGCGGTGGTATTCTTGTCCAGCCGGTCGAGCTTGATGCAGACCTGGCAGGCCTGGTCATGGTTTACACAGCGCTTACCCTTGGCGACAAACCCATTCTTGGAATACAGGGGGATGAAACACAGGTTCGCCGTATCATGGATTTAGCCTGCATTGCCTTTGGCGGAGAGGAGCAATTTAAACGATGCCCCAAAATTCTTTTTCTGGTGAACACCTTAAGCCCCCTCCAAATGGATGCCAATGCCCTGGCAACACTGCGCATCTGCGCTGAATATAACCAGGCAGCTATTATAACCCCTGGTTTAATGTTTGGCTCTACCTCTCCAATCACCCCTGCCGGCAGCATGGTCCAGGCCAATGCAGAGTTTTTGGCCGGTGCATGTGTTACCCAGGCTCTTTCTCCCGGGATGCCCGTGATTTATGGATGTCTGGGATCTCCTGCCGATTTGAGAACAGGTGGACTCTCCCTGGGATCCCCGTCCAGGTTTGCCTATAAGCGGATGGCAACCCAAATGGCTGAAAAATACAAGTTGCCCAACCGGGGAATCGGGGCTGTGACGGATGCGGGACAGGTTTCAGTACAGAGCGGATACGAATCCATGATGACGCTGAGCAGTGATTATCAATATCGTACCAGTATAGTTATTCATGGTGCCGGTATTCTCAACAGCTTTTCACAATTCAGTTTTGAACAATTCATGGTGGACCTGGAAATTATTCGAATGTTGAACGAAAATGAAAAGCCTCTTATAGTTGATGAGGCATCCCTGGCCCTGGATGTTATCCGCCAGGCAGGTCCCGGAGGAGAGTTTTTAACCAGCCCCCATACATTGAAACATTGCAGGACCCTGTTATTTCAACCGGAACTCGCCCCACCCAAAACGAATACCCCAAAGGCTTACACAAATGCTTTTACCCGTTCCATTGAAAAAGGATTATTCAGACTGGAGGAAAAATATTGCACACCAGACATGTCCATAAAAATTCAACACGGTATGGAGGATTATATGAAGGGATGCGGTATTCAATCTCATATACTTGAAACCGTGCTATCGGCAAAAGAATAATTAACCCGGAACTTTTTTTAAAGGAATTTTATCTATGCATCAAAACAGAGATTTCAACATTACAACCATACGAGACAGAAACGTGCACTGTTCGGGCATGGGCCTCGGCATTATTCTTCTGGATGAAACCTATCCTGGTTTTCCCGGGGATGTGAGAAATCCCAGTGCCTTTCCTTACCCCATTCAGTATGAGGTGGCACAAGGGCTGGACATTCAAAAATTGGTTCGCGGCAAAGATAAGGATCAATACTTTGATACCATCCTGACGGCAGCCTTGAACCTTCAGAAAATGGGATGCAGGGCCATTGCCGCCGAGTGCGGTTATTTTGCTTTTTTCCATCAAGAGGTTAAGGCCCGCATGGATATTCCCGTGTTCATGTCAAGTCTGCTGCAGGTTCCATGGGCCCAGTCCATTATCAACCCGGATCATGTGGTGGGATTACTCATGTCCAACCAGGATCAACTGCTTGAAAAACATCTTTCCAGTGTGGGTATCCATCCCGGATCAAACTATGTGGTGGGAGGCGCCATGGATAATGGTAAATGTCCGGAATTTGATAATCTCTGGACCGAAGGGTTGAGACCACAAATACCCCAGGCTGATTTTCAGCGGGCGGAAAAAGATTTTGTCAGGGCCGGTACCCAATTTTATGAAAAATATCCCAATATGGGAGCCATGGTACTTGAGTGCACAGGGTTTCCACCCTTTGCCAGGGCATTGCAAAGCATTATCAATATTCCGGTTTTCTCTTGGGGAACCCTGATGGATTTTGCCAATATGGTAACGGCGCATCGAAATTATTATGGTTATGTATAATTATTCGTAGTGTGTCCACATTCGTAGAACTTTGACAACTCCTTCTTCACGAACTACCTGATAAACTAATCGATGCTGTATATTAATTCTACGAGAGTATGCGCCCAATAAATCACCAATCAGTTTTTCATAAGGGGGAGGAATTTGAAATGGATTTTTTCTAAGTATGTCAATTAAGGAAAGTGCTTTTTTCTTCAGACCAGAAGAGGCTAATTTATTTGCATCTTTTTGAGCCTGCTTAGTAAAAACAACCTGCCACTTCACCAGTTAAGATCTTCAGAGCAATCTTCAATAGGGGTTTTTAAACCTTCAATTATAGACTCCCTCATTCCAGGTATATTAACCAGGAACATTGTCTCTTGGATTGCTTTCCAGTCACTTTCAGAAAGGAGAACAGCATTTCCACGTTTGCCGGTAATTGTAATTGGTTCATGAGTTGATGAAGTTTCATCAATTAGCCGGTATAAATTTTTTCTTGCTTCTGTCGCAGATAATGTTGGCATGTCGCACCTTTAAATATTGTTTGAATTTAAGGTACGCCATTCCGTACGCATTGTCAAGTTTTTCACATAAAATAATTAAACAGGTCTGTATACCATTTAGATCATACTTTACGATCAAATTTCCAGCAAAATATTAAATTTTTTTCTGATGGCTTTATCAATCTTTTCCGGGATATAAGACGGTTTCGGGCTTTCAAGCAGTTTTTTGGCTATATCAAGTGCCCTTTGCCTTGTATCAATACAGCCATCCTTTTCCCATTTTTCACGGCTTTTCCTGTCAGTCACGCCATTGCCATAGTAATATTCAGTCCTCAAGTGGGTCATGGTATGGGGATCAGTTATGAAATTTCCTCCGGGTCCGACTGAGTCAATCACCTCCAGGGCAAGGTGTTCGGCATCCACATCAATGCCTTTGAGGACTTTACAGCAATTGCCGATGATTTCATCATCAATTACAAACTGCTCATGGGCAATGGTGAGCATGGATTCAAGCATACCGGCACTGTGGTGGATATAATTAGATCCCCCCATGGATGCAAGCAATGCAGAAAATGCTTTTTCATATCCGGCCTGGGCATCGGGAAGCTTTGAATCAGTCAGTCCTGCTGAATTGTAATTAGGCACTTGAATATGATTTGACAATTGGTGGATGGCGGCGTTCATCATGCCGAATTCAACAGCACCACCTGAATATCCCATGGTCTTAAGATTTGCCATGCCCGGGATACCGCCGTAAAGAACGGGTGCCCCGGCCCGGGTCAACTGGCAGATGGTGATACCGGCAAGCTGTTCAGCATGAAGCTGGGCCAGGGTGCCTGCCATGGTCAAAGGAGAGGTCGAGCCGGCCATGGGCGCACTTGAAAGTGCCACTGGTATGAGGTTGCGGTTTGCTTCCTGCATTATACGAGTGGACTGGGTGCACAGTTTTAACGGACTTATGGCAAAACAGGCAGTCAAAGAAATAAAAGGTCTTTCCTTAAGTTTGTCCAGACCCCCGGCAATCATGGATGCCATTTCAATAACATCCTTCAGGCCTTTCTCATCATTGACCCCGGACATGACATGTTTTGAAGTAGCCGCAAGGCAGGCGTAAAACCAATTGATATTATAGTCTTCTACA
>JABGOU010000116.1 GCA_018645325.1 Desulfobacula sp. | reverse complement strand
TTATGGCTTGCTGTTATACGTTTAAACTTAGTCTGTACTTTTGACTATAGTACCTTCAATAAGGCTCAACAGTGTTCATACAGTTCACAAGCAGCATTTTTTATATTTTTTCCTGCTGCCACAGGGGCAGGGATCGTTTCTGCCGACTTTCAGGGTTGTTACGGGTTGCACAGGTGGAAAGTTTTTCTGTCTACAGTTTAGATAGATGGCTTTCAGTTTTTTATGGCGGAGGTGCAATTGGTTGTAAAAATCGGCGTTTTGCTCCTCTATGGCAGATCGGATTGCTCCCAGAGCTATGGGAGAAGAAGCCCCTTCCGCGATACCCCATTTCTTTTTGCCATATTTCAATGTCACGGAACACAATTCTTCTGCCGTCTCATTGGTTTCCTCGACCGATACAATAGTCAGACTGGTATCAGTACATGAACATTTAGGCAGCAGGCAATACTGGTCAAAAATCGTATAGTCTTCACCATTGATATTGACCAGCATCTGGTTGCCATAGGGCAGGACGCTGTTGTATTCATACATTAACCCGTCCCGCTCCACTGCCTCATAATCAAAAAAGCCTTCAATGGAATCAATATCAGCTTTTTCGGTAATCTGATTTTTAAAGTCAAATTGTTTTGTTGATAAAAAGTTGAAATCATTATCCGTTAACTGGGACAAAAACAGACCTGCAAATACCAAATCTTCCGGGGGAGTTTTGTATTTTCCTGAAGCATACAGCACCTTTTCAATCAGATCAATAGCAACCCGGCGGGAAGACAGGACCTGACCGTTTTGATTGCCATCCTGCAGCGGTGTCAGGACAATTTCAATAGACTTGCAGGTGCAAACAGGGTTGGTGCATGAAGAAAAAGAACAGTCATAGGTTTCAGTATTACCATCCTTCAGGATCGTGGCTATACTTTTTCCTGAACCATCATCGATTTTAAATACCATATCACGTCCTTTTAAACATATTTTTTGTATCACAATCATTAAAAAATAAGCCACAAAGCGATTCTCTATCCCTTTGCCTTATTTTTATTTTTTTCATTCCAGACTTTTGAGGCCTCAACTAAGGTAGAGATGGTTCTCCTGCTGATGTTTTCTTCTTTGTGTTGCGGTTGAGCTTTTGAATCAGCCAATTCCAGAAGTCTTCTGTTCAATAAAACTGACAGATTGCTTTCTCCATTGCTTAACCGTATCAGATAATCGCGTTGTTCGGGTTTTGATAATTCGTCGATCCATTGTTCAAGTTTGTCTTTTTTTTGTTGCGGTTTACTTTTTTGAGCGGCAATCGAGATCATCGCCCTGTTGATTTCCAAATAATCGACTAACGCCTGTTGTGCAGGTGAAAGATCGTTTAAACCGTCCGGCACTGGAGGTTCCAGGGTGTCTGCGTCAATAGCTTCCATTAGCAATGCATTCTCAGCAGCTTTTAACCAGGCCAGGTACAATCCCCTTAAATCTCCCCGGATCAATTCTTCTCTTAGTCCAATCAGATCATCAAGCCACCCTTCACCATCAACCCAGTCAGCCCGATCGTCATCATGAAATTCAAGCTCCAGAAGGATATGCTTTTTATCCTTAGTCGTCCTTCTGTCTATTTCTTCCGAAACGATAAAGAGGCCCAATTGCTTTAAATCCATTAATGCAGCCGGCATTCGAAATAGCAAACATCTTGAACCCCAGTTGGAGACATAGACCATGGCATCAAAATAGTCGGACATTAATTTTTCAGTACTCCCATGAAAGCTGCCATAATTGTATGCAAATGTGGCAGCATGAGGTGTGACACGGGCACGGCTGGAAAGAGAATCAAGATATTCTCTTTGATTTGCAGTCAAAGGAGAATCAATTGCTCTGAATTCATAATATTGATATTCACTCATGGACTTCCTCGTCTTTTTCAGTCTTGATTCCTGTAAAACCTTTTTTAACACGGCTCGTTTTAACCGCATAAATGAACCGGTCACAGCCGGTTCATTTTTTTGTTGTGAACTCAAGCTCTACAGATGGTCCACAAATTATTTTCAATCTTTATATTCCTGAAATCCAGACATCAGTGCTTCAAAACTCTTAGGTTTGTATTTATTGAAACTCTCTTCATCAACAAAAGAGGATTTAGTTGTTATTTTCTGCATCAAGGTATCAATTATATACAATTGAAAATATGTAGCTCGATTGTTTTCACTAAATCCATTTGCGATTAATTTAGTAGATTTCTTTGAAATTGAATGCTTGGAACTTGAATTCCAAAATCGCTCGTGATGGGCACATAAATTTCTGCAATCCACCACTGATCGCAACAAGTCTTCCAAGGGTTTTGATGTGAGTTGAAATTTTTGGCTCATATAATTAGAAATAACGGCCTTTGCAGCTATTTCAATCCGTTCAATTGCATCTAAAACCAATAATTTTAATTTTCTATCAAAAATGTAGAGATTAAGAATATTATCAAATTTTGTACCGCTATCAAACTTGTCTTTATTGTTTTGGAAGGGAAGAAAATATACAGATAAACGGTAATAGCCAATAAAAGTCAAATATCTTTTAGCTCTTTGATTATCTGGGACTATCAGGTCCCGGGCTTTTAATAAAGCCAATTGATCCTGAATTGATAATGAAGGTTTAGAATATTTCATGTCAAAAATAAAAAAACTCAATTACCTCTTTCTATATTATCCGTTCGAGACGGTGTAATTGAGTATTATCCATATTTATATTGGGTTTATTAGCATCATAATTGGTGGTGATGTCAATAAAAATTTGCAAAAGAACGGATAATCCAGGTCAGCACAAATTACAGATGCAATCCTTCCGTAGACTGTATCTATAATTGAAATTTTACCTTTACCGGGGATAATAGGTTCCAAGGGTTGTCCCTCGCATTAATTCGTACTATTTGAAATTATTGATAATTTAGACCTCTTTGGAAAAAGTTATTTAATGGAATTAAGCAGCCTCTTTCCATATATAACGATGGTGAAGCCCTCCAACTCGAGGAAGAGCTATCAGTTTTCCATTTTCCGGTTCAATCTGTATTTGTCGCTTATAAGGGGTATCTTTTGAAAGACCAAGGTGTGTCCTGTCACGGTGGTAATACTCGAAATAATCTGACAAAATACCTTTCAAATGTTCCTCGTTAAGCACAATTATATGGTTTAGACAATCACGCCGGATGCTACCGATTTCTATGCCATTGAATTACGGTTTCAGGCTGCACAACAATTAATACATTTTTCCAATCTCGCCACAATCGGGAAAAAACAACCCAGAATAGGCGATCTCTTTTTCGAATTTTAGGACGATGAATAGATTGTTTCATTATGGCCAACTGCTGCCGAAGGGCAAGATTCTCAATTGTAAGCCTATAATTCATTTTGTATATCAAAAATAAGATAAAAAATGTGCAAATAATTGTTTCCATAATGTTTGACGGCACTATCAGTCACCACCAGAATTGTCAATCATTTCAGTTAATTCGAATTAATGCGAGGGACAAGTATAATCACGCATTTTCCCTCTTGTTTTTCATGGCACATTTTACATTATTGCGCCAGATTGCTTTTTTATGTGGCGCAATAATGTAAAATGTGCCATATTATTATCATGCCAAAACATATACCGCAAAATGAGTTAGATGCTGTTCTGAGAGCAGTTGGTCAATTTCCTGAAGGTGTGTCTGTTAAAGATATCAGCATGGTCATGGAACAATTGTTACCACGTCGAACTCTTCAGCGTCGCCTGGGACAGCTTGTAGACCAGAAGAAGTTGGTACGAACAGGCAAGGGTCGAGGCACCAGATACATTAAAATAGTAAGAGGAAGTTTAATTGCCACACTCCCCGTACTTAAAATAGAGGCTCATGCTGAAGTATATATTCCCATACCCACATCGCCGCCAGAATCATCACAGCGCTCGAAAATGTCTTCATCTGTCTCATAAAAAGCGGCAACCATCTCCACACCCGTCAAAGGATCACTAACTCCCGACTTTAGATCCTGAAGGAGCCTTGTAAGATCCCGGGCAAACCCGGACGCTCCTCGCCAGTCAATAAAGCGTTTGGATCGTTTCAGCCCTGCCAGCTTCTTTTTGAAACGCTGAATATTCTCCTTCGGCGTTGCAATAAGGCGTTCAACAAGATCATCGGCAGCATCATTCAGCACCGCAATTTCCAATAGGGCATGAGCCAAACGTTCCGCCCCTAAGTCGATCAGTTTCTGTTTTTTATCATTGTTCAATCGGCATTTCCCCAATCATCAAGCAGCCTCTTTCCATATATAACGATGGTGAAGCCCTCCAACCCGTAGAAGGAATATCAATATACCATTTTTCGGTTCAAATTGTACCTGACGTTCGAACGGTGTATTTTTTGAAAGGCCAAGGTGGGTTCTATCATGATGATAATATTTGAAGTATTCTGACAAAATATTTTTTAAATGTTTCTCATTGAGCACAATCATATGGTTTAAACAACTACGTCGAATGCTACCTATAAATCTTTCACAATATGGGTTTTGCCAAGGGCTATGAGGAGATGTT
>JABGOU010000115.1 GCA_018645325.1 Desulfobacula sp. | reverse complement strand
GATATTAAGAAAAAGTGATATTAAAACTTTTTCAGGAATAACAAAATTATTGCTTTTACCAGAATCAATAGCCCAGGCAATTAAGATAATGAAAAATTATCATCTGGTCTACATCAATACAATTGTTATAATAAATTTTCTTATTGCAGCCCTTCTTTCCAGAACCAGCTGTCTGATACACATCCATGAAATTGTTTCAGGCCTTCCGGGAAAAGTACTCGGTCAGTTTGTCCAAAGGGCTTCAACTGCTACAATCTGTAATTCACATGCTACTGCCCAAGCCTTTGGATTAACTAACCGGTTTAATACCCATGTTATTTGGAATGGAACAGATTGCCCTTCTGAAGTTTCCTTGCCCGATGTAAAAGCTGACAGACCATTAAGGGTTCTGATGCCGGGAAGGATTAATTCCTGGAAAGGACAGGATATTTTGGTTCAGGCACTTGCAAAAATGGATAAAGGTACCCGCCGATGTATACAGGCCCGTATTGTTGGTGATGTTTACAAAGGGCAGGATCATTTTCGAGAAAATTTAATCCACCAGATAGACAAGCATGATTTGAATGACACCATAAAATTGCTGGGATTTTGCCAGGATATGGATAAAATGTATGCATGGGCTGATGTTGTCATTGTGCCGTCCCTCAAACCCGAGCCTTTCGGTTTAGTCGCCATTGAGGCCATGAGCCATGCACGCCCGGTGATTGCTTCAGCACACGGCGGACTCAAGGAGATTCTGATTGACAATCTTACCGGCTGGCTTGTTCCGCCAGGGGATGCAACAGCTATTGCCAATATATTAAATCTTTTGATTAAAAAAAGAGAAGGCATTAAAAAAAAGGGGGAGCAGGCTCGTAAAAGAGCCTTATTGGTATTTTCGAATTCAAGTTATCGAAAAAATATTGGGACCTTAGCCCTCTCGCTTCAGAAAAGTTTTAAAGGCAATACATGAAAAAGGTTACTCTTTCTTCAAAAATTGTAAAAAAGTTATTAATCCTTTCCGGGAAAACATACACTCCTGATCCTGATATCCCGGCAGGACTTTTATTGAACGAAATCATTACCCGCTTGTCCATGATGCTCCGCGGTATCTGCTATTTTCATAAATTGGTTTTCATAGGCCAAAACGTAAAAATCAGAGGCCGACGTTTCATCAAAATCGGATCCAGAGCGACTATAGAAGACGGGGTCTATCTGGATGCCTATGCCCGAAATGGTATCCACATTGGGACGCTGTCACGGATAGGTGCGGGTACCATCATTCGGTCAACAGCACACCTTAGTGTCCTTGGAAAGGGCCTGACCATGGGGCAAAATTCGGGAATCGGTGAATATGGATATCTTGGGTGTGCCGGAGGCATCTGGATTGGGGATGATGTTATCATGGGCCAATTTGTCAGTTTCCATGCCCAGGAGCATCATTATTCCAACCCTAATATTCTGATCAGACACCAGAGTGTGACACAGAAAGGTATACGGATCGGCTCAAATACATGGGTGGGTTCGCGTGTAACATTTCTTGATGGCACTGATATAGGATCAGATTCTGTTGTTGCTGCAGGTGCAGTTGTTAAAGGAAAATTTCCATCTGGAGCCATCATCGGGGGGGTACCGGCAAAGGTTATAAAAATGCGATGAAAAATATAATCCTGAAAATACAATTATGCTTACTTACTTTAGCTTCAATTTTTTCTTTTGGCGGTACGAACAATATTGATGCCTATGCTTTAGGTCAGAACTTCATTTTGCAGCGTCTAAAAGGTATTTCACTAATGATACCTATATTTATTTTCATACTGATCCTTGCAGTAAGGTCTGCTCAAATCAGGTTGTTGAAAACTGTTTTCAAAAATAATCAAATATTAATAATGTATATTTTATGGTCATTATTATCTACTCTCTGGTCGGTGAATGGGTTTTATTCAATAAATAAACTTATTATTTTCACCTTGTTCTTAATATCCGCTTCCTGTTTGATTTCCCAATATCTTTATTTTTTCAAAGAGGATGCCCTAACAAAATTATATCTCCATTTTTATATTGTTACATCTATTATCGCTGTTTTTATTTTCACAATTTGGGCTTATTACGGGATGCAGTTTGGGCGAGAGTCACGAATGATTTTTAGTCCATATACACATGCGAATCAGATCGCATCTTACCTAGGAATTGGATTCTTATTTTTGCTATGTCATAATAATTCAAAGAATACGAAAAAATTTACTACACACTATAATAAGCCCTTTTTAAAATACGCTCTTTACATGTTTTTTCTATTAATGATTTTCGTTTCCTTTTCCAGAACAGTATTCATTTCAGTTATTTTTGCAATACTGATTTCTTATCTTTTCACAAAAATAAAACAATATGATGAAAAAAAAATTATAAAAAAAATATTGATCATAATATCAATATGTGTGTTTTTCATTTTATTACTTTGGATCGAAAATGAAACCGTACAATTTTTAGAACGAAAATCGGGACAAGGATTGTTAAACTCGCGAACTGTCATTTGGAAGCAGGCATTAAACGGTTTAACCAACCACTCTTTTTTAATAGGATGGGGATATGGCCTCATTTCTAAATACAGTGTTTTGAAATTAGAATGGGTTTCCACAAATGGTGCCCACAATATGTTTCTACAGGTTCTTGCTGGTACCGGGATAGTTGGGCTGATATTACTGTTTTCACTTTTCGTATCGTTTTTCAATATCTTTAATAAAAGCTACCTAATATTTGATTTAGGGCACCCCGCCTTCAGAATAGGGATACTGTTTTTCTTTATTTTGAATGGCCTTTCAGACAACCTTTTTGGTATTGGTATTTCAGGCTCTTTCTTAAACTTATTTTTTTTATATAATATTTCTGTGCTCTCAATCAATGAAATAAACACCCACTCACCAACAAAACAAATCAAATGACGATGGACTTAGCAATTTTAGGCACCCGCGGTATTCCCGCAAAACATGGCGGTTTTGAAACTTTTGCGGAATATTTCTCACTTTACCTTAAACAAAAAGGTTGGAATGTTACAGTATATTGTCAGGAAGATGGGAATGGTCCAAAGTACGAGGATGACTGGCATGGTATTCATCGAATACATATTCCAGTTACCATAGAAGGTGCCAAAGGCACCATTGTCTTTGACTGGCTATCAATATTGCATGCACTAAACAGAAAAATTCCAATTCTAACCCTTGGATATAATACCGCTATTTTCTGTTTTTTATATCGTTTAAAAGGCTTGAAAAATATTATTAATATGGATGGAATTGAGTGGCACCGTGCGAAATGGACAGCTTTTGAGAGAGCCTGGCTATATATGAATGAAAAACTGGGTTCCTGGCTTGGGAATCATCTGATTGCAGATCATCCTGAAATCAAAAAGCACCTTGCCCAATTTGTTCCCTCTGACAAAATAACAGTTATACCCTATAGTGCTGATTTATTAAGATCCGCAGATATTAATCAACTTGATCAATTTGGCCTGAAACCTGGAAAATATGCGATACTAATTGCCAGACCAGAGCCAGAAAATTCAATCCTTGAAATAGTTCGTGCATATTCAAGCCAGAAAAGGGGGATGCGATTAGTGGTACTTGGAAATTACAATCCCAATTCAGATGAATATCAAAAAACAGTTTTAGATGTAGCCAGCGATGAAACAATGTTTGTCGGGGCAATTTACCGTCAAGCCCAGGTTCAGGCTTTGAGATTTTTTGCACGGTTTTATATTCATGGACATACTGTTGGGGGTACAAACCCATCTTTAGTTGAAGCTCTTGGAGCAGGGTCTCCTGTTCTTGCCCATGATAATAAATTTAACCGATGGGTCGCAGGAGAAGATTCTTTTTATTTTTCTACAGAAACAGAATGTGAAAAAAAAATAAGTGAATTAATTAAAAATGATGAGATAATTTCAAGCATGAAAGCCGCCAGCTTAAAACAATATATTAAAAAATTTACTGCCGACAAAGTTCACAGTGCCTATGAACAGCTCTTAAAGGAACATGGATTTTGATTTTAAACACAGACATAACTGATGAAGAAAAATTAGTATTATTGTTATCAAATCCATATCTTACAGAAAGTCATAGAAACGACATAAAATTAATCATTCTAAATAATAAGAATATCAACCCGGGGGAAATTTATTCGATAGTATTAGCCAATGAAGTGGCTGGATTTGTTTTTAAAAATTCCAATGCTCCATATATTTTTCCTGATAAAATTAATATTAATTTACACAACTTTTATAGGCAGACTGCTTTTAAAAATATCCTCATTCTTAGAGAAACATTAGCCGTATTAAAATTATTGTCCGACAACAAAATTGCAGCGGTTCCTTTAAAAGGCGCAACAGCATCTGATTTATTATTTAATGATTTCGGGATTTATCCTTCAGGGGATATTGATATATTAGTCCACCCGTCGAAACTATCGGAATCCAAAAAAACTCTTTGCGATCATGGCGGTTTTACTCAAATCCAAGAAACTTCTGAGCAGGATTTGCTTTCCAACCACTATCATTTAATCTTCAGAAAAAATAACTTATTAAAGGGTGTTGAAACCGTCCAAAATCTGACAAAATTATAATATCCCTATTAAATTTCAACCAATTTTTCAAATTTTTTTGCTCAAAGCGTTTGCATTTTACCTGATTTTGTTTTTAGCCTTTTAA
>JABGOU010000114.1 GCA_018645325.1 Desulfobacula sp. | reverse complement strand
GTGAGAATAACTTCCACATCATCTTGATTAAGTTGATTTTCATACTCTATGTCATATTCTTTAATAAATTCTTTACCATTCTCCATAGAGTCATCAACTAAAAGACCAATTACATAAAATCTACTGTCATTTGAAATTTTTTTAAGTTCGTTCACTTCTTCAATACAAGGTATGCACCAACTTGCCCAAAGGTTAACAATTATGAAACTCTCACTACTTAAGTTCTCGTGAACAGAAGTAATATTTCTGATTGAGGACAACTCAACAGATTCATTGTTATTCTCAGAAATTTCTACCTCAGCAGGAGGATTGTAAGTCAAAAATGTGACTGAAATAATCAGAACCAATATTGATAATATGAAATTTCTTTTCAACATATGTTTAATTTCTTCATTATTATTCTGATCTGCTGCAAGTTGCTTTAACTCTTTTAAAAAAGGGTTAAATTTTTCAAAGTTAATATTTTCACTGTTTAGAACCATAATTTTTGCATGGCTTGTAGGTACTACAAATTCATCTTTGGTGATAAGCTCTTCATAGAGTTTTTCACCTGGCCTAAGCCCTATATATTTAATTTCAATATCACCATCCGGTTCAAAACCTGAGAACCGGATCAAATCTTTGGCCATATCGCTGATATTTACAGGCCTCCCCATTTCAAGCACATATATTTCACCGCCTTTTCCCATTGCACCTGCCTGAAGGATAAGCTGGCAGGCCTCAGGAATGAGCATAAAATAACGAATTATATCCGGGTGGGTTACAGTCACAGGCCCTCCCTGTTTGATCTGCTGCTTAAAAAGGGGGATAACACTGCCTGCACTCCCAATCACATTTCCAAACCGAACAGTGATAAAGCTTGTTTTCAAATCTTTTTTCAAAATAGAATGTTGAAGGATCATTTCTGCAATTCGTTTACTGGCTCCCATGACATTTGCCGGATTCACAGCTTTGTCCGTTGAGATCAGTACAAATTTCTCACTTTGAAACTGCAGGGCAACATCAACAAGATTTTCAGTCCCTGTGATATTGTTCTCCACTGCCTTCCAGGGATGGTGCTCTAACATAGGAACATGTTTATATGCTGCAGCGTGAAAAATAATATCGGGTGCATATTTCTTAAAAACTGATTCAATTTCATCTTTATTCTGGATATCCCCCAGAATTGGCAGGATTTCAATATCAGGAAAATCTTTTTTCAGCTCCAGATCAATTTCATATAATGGAGTTTCTGCCCTTTCAAAAAGGATTATTTTTTCAGGATTAAATTTACAGATTTGTTTGCACAATTCCCGGCCTATGGAACCTCCTCCACCTGTTACTATGACTTTCTTTTTTCCAAGATATTGACCAATCTTCTCTTTTTCAAGGTCAACGGGGTCACGCCCTAAAAGGTCTCTGTATTCAACATCTCTTATCAAATTAATTGTGACTTTGCCGTTTATCAGTTCTCCCATACTTGGAACTGTCTTAAAAATAATATCTGCTTCTCTGCAAATATTGACAATTTGTCTCATTTTTTCGACTTTAAGTGAAGGGATGGCAATGATAGCCTCTTTTGATTCAGTAGATTTGATTGCATGGGACAGGCCCTCGATTTTATCCAAAACAGATATCCCATGTATTTTCCTTCCAATTTTCGAAAGATCATCATCTAAAAAACCATCTACATGGTACTTGAGAGAAGCATCCTCACGAATTTCACGACAGATCTTCTCTCCACAATCTCCTGCACCAATAATAATTACTCCCCGGCTATTTTTTGATCTGATTTTAAATATATTCAAAATTATTTCTTTTAAATCCTGAAAACTGATATTTTCAGTAAATTGTTCAAAAATAATTCTTGTCATAACTCTTAATGCAGCAATAAAAATCAAGGTCAGGCACCAATCAATAATAAATACTGATCTTGAAACATCCTGGAAGCGATTCACATATAAAACAATAACTATAACAATCAACTCGGCTATTGTTGATGCTTTTACTACATTCAATAAATCATTCAGGCTGGTATACCGCCACATGCCTCGATATAAATCAAAAAAATAAAAACAAAATGTTTTTACCACAAGTACATAAGGCAGCATATTAAAGAATTTTTCCAAGGCCCACTCAGGAATCATAAAGTCAAATCGAATCAAATGCGCCACATAAAAAGACAACAATAAAAGAATAACATCTATTGTCAGAATGATGTATAAATTTCTGGATATTCTAATTTCCATCCTTAAACCTTTTTTCGAATTATATTGGACACTCTAATAAAACCTATACTGCAAGCTGCATATAACAAAAATACGAAAATGATACCATATGATTGCAAAAAAATAATCGCAAGCCCGATCATCAACTGAAAAATACCATATCCAAAGGAAATCTTCCAATGAGCATTTCCCATTTCGTTTGCCAAAAGCTGATAAAAATGTTTCCTGTGCGCTTTTGTCAATGACTCTCCATTTTTCAATCTTTCTGCCATGGTTGTGAGTTCATCCAGATAAAAAAGAAAAAGGAATCCTGACATGCATATAAAATCAGTCATATCCCTGGCAATAAAGATCACAATTAGAGCAAAGACAAATCCCAGCAACACACTTCCAACATCCCCCATGAATACCCGCGCCACAGGGATATTAAAATATAAAAATGACAGGGATGATAAGGCAATTGATACAGATAAGACAATGTACATTTCATCTGCACCAATACTTTTGGCATAAAAAGCAAGCAGTCCAAATGCTATAACTGCAGTTATTCCGGCAATACCATTTATACCATCCATAAAATTGTAAATATTAGAAGTACCGGCAATAAAAAGAACCATAAAAGGAAATAAAAAATAATTATTAAAACCTGTCAGAACGAAAAAATAAATCAAAACAAAGATGGCGCATGCAATCTGTATAAAAAGCCTTAAAGTGACTGATAAATCAACTCTATCTCCCAAAAGGCTGGCCAGGGAAAGAAAAACTGCAGGTATCCAGAAAGAGTATAAAAATCCCAGTAAAACAGATACAAATATAAAAGTGGCCAGTATTCCAATCCCTCCACCCTTTGGAATACTTCCTGAATGGGAGCTTCTGTTATTGGCTTTGTCCATAATATCCAGTCTGAAGCCATATCTTGCAACGAACCAGGCTCCTCCTGCACCGAATATTATCGGACATACCAAATAATAAAAAATCTGTATCACTCCCATATTTTTTTATTCCATATGGTTTTATAAAAGGTCAAAGTTTTCTGCGCCACAATTTTCTCAGAAAATGATTTAATGACCATGGCCCTGCCGCATGCTCCCATTTTTTCTCTTAGCTCAGAATCTTTTATCAACTTTAATAAAGAATTGGCAAGGGCCAAACTGTTTCTGACCGGTATGAGTATTCCATTTTTATTATGCTGAACAATCTCTCTGCATCCTGGAACATCTGTTGTGACAATTGGACGTCCACATGCAGCTGCTTCAATCAGAAATTTAGGAACTCCTTCTCTGTATGAAGGAAGAGTTGCAATATGTATCCGGGACAATACATGGGACATATCCTTTTGATAACCGACCCACTCAATAATTCCCTGGGCATGCCATTTTTTAAGTGTCTGTTCATTTACTGAATTCGGATTGGCTGGATCAGGAATGCCGGCCAGAATCACATGGAAGTCGACTTGTTGTTCACGAAGTATTCTCACTGCCTGGATCAGTTCACCGATCCCTTTGTCCCAAATCATTCTCGCACCGAGAAGAATGTTTACCTGGCCTTCAGGCTCTTTAACAAACCTATATTTTGCGATATTAACACCAGAGCCTCGAATCAGAATCGATCTATTCTTTTTCACTATCCTCAATGATTCAAACAAAGCTTTATCTTCAGGATTTTGAAAAATAGCGTATGCTGATCTTGAATGAAAAATAAATCTATAAGCCTGAATAAAAATAGACTGGATAATAATTGATAAAAAATTATTTTTTTGCGAAAAAACAAATCCAAGGCCTGCAAAAGCATTTACATATAGACAGATATTTGCAGCCCTTGCAGCAATAGATCCATACAATATCGGTTTTGCAGCCACATGATGCACCAGATAAGGTTTTTCTTTTTTATAAACACCTGCAACTTTAAAAATAGTTTTCATCTCCTGAAACAGATTTCTGCTTTCCCGCCTAAGATCAATCGGAATTACCCTTATTCCCTGATTCTCAATAATTTTTTTATGCTTGTGCACCCGGGTAAGAAGGATGACCTCAAATCCATTTTCCTTTAAGGTCCTGGCAATATGGAGTCTGTGAGAAACAAAATACCAGTCCTCGGTTACGAAAAAAAGAATTTTCCTGTTTATGGCCATAGTGATCTGTCCATGCCTGATATATTAAAATATTCAACAGATGATATTGATAACCAAAGTTTCACCAAAATCAAAGCATAATTATCATGCACCCATTGTTTTTTCAAGGATTTGGAGAATATGTCCTAAATCCTGGATCTTGTTTTCCCGATTAAGAAGATGTACAGTCAAATTTTCTTTAGAAAAGACATAAAATTTGAAAAACCAGACAAAAACCGGGTGTGCATGGCTGCAAAAAAAAGAGTTGCGGAAAGTGGCAGATAAAAAAACTGAAAATACCAACAATCTGATTCAGGGAAGAATAATTGCCCGTAATACGATCCTGAATCTAGTCGGCTATGGGACCCC
>JABGOU010000113.1 GCA_018645325.1 Desulfobacula sp. | reverse complement strand
ATTCGTTCCTCTTAATAATTTATAACCGGCAAGTTTTGCTTTGTCCATAACCAATTCATCAGTATCAACAAATGGCGTGATAAGATGCAAATACTGTAACGGTTTTTCACATCCTATTTTTTCACTAATTCGTTATATTGTTTATAAAATCAGCGTATTATAAAATTATTATTACAATAGCATAGTTGCAAAATACTGTAACGCTTTAATAATTTCTCTATTTTTACAATGGTTTAATGCGATTTTATAATAATTTCACACAATGGTTGCGGGGTAGATCTACGTTTATAAATTTTGATATGGAAGGGTTGCAAAAAAAAGGAGTAGACCATCCGCTAATAAAGCAAGCGCGATGGTCTATCAAGGTATTTGAGGTTGATTAGCCTTTTATGGCCTTATTGAGGAGGAAGATCGGCAATAAATTCCAAGGCAAGATTGATATCAACAAATTGATAATTCAATTCTTTTGCCCTATCCCGGCAGTCGGTACATATTTCTTTAAACTTGCGCATATCACCTTTGACCGCCATATAAATCTGTTCAATAGCTTCCTGTTGTATGTCCTCGTATTCAGCAATAAATTTTTCGACCACAATGGGATATAAAATAAGGGTTTTCAAACGACTGAGTATATCTGGGTGCTCACTGGTTAAAAAAGTTCTGACCTTTGGCAATCCGGCAAATATAATAGGAACACCAGCATCAATAATTCGTTTAAAATATGGCCAAACCCGAGGATCAAGATCATTTGCTTCATCTATGATAATATAGCAACTGGACAGATGGCATATCATTTTTAAATATTCAGGGGTTCGTCGGTAAGTGGCTTTTGTATCATAATTCAATTCCTTTAAAATGGAAGCCAGGGTCTCATGTATGTTGAACAGAGACTCGACCCAGACGGCATGAAGTTTTTTGGGGTGTAATAATTCTAAAAACCGGGTTTTGCCTGCACCAAAATCCCCTTCAATCAACACACTTTGTCCACGGTAAATTCGATTGTAGGTAGCGGTCAAATAAGAGACGCGACGTTTGTCGCTGATAAAATCTTCTTTCATATTATATTTCTCCATGAGAAGCATAAGGAGCCACATGGGTCCTTCGTTGATAATTTTGGCAGTCAAGAACAAATGCATTGAACAGTGCTAACCCTTTTCTATCCTTGGGCTGCCTCATTTTTGTTTCATAGGCTGTGTACCTTTTTTGGTTATGGTTAAAAATTTGTTTCGTCATAACCAGGGAAAGACCCTTGTGATAGATTTCGATCAAGGGCGGGCGATCAACCACCATGCTGTGCTGCTCCAAAAAGACTATGATCTGGTCCAGCTCATTTGCTTCTGGCTGTACAGCTAATGATCCAAGCGGTTTCTCAAAAGGTTTTCTGGCAAGTGCTTCTCCCAAAAGAATCCCATTATCCTTGGGTTCAAAAATAAAAAGCTTGTCATTGTATCTGGATATCTGCACTGGTGTACTTTTATGACTGCTGAATAATTCAACACCAAGGGTTACATAATAATCTTGGTTGTCAAACCTGATGGTCTTCTTTTTTGATACAGTGGCTTTTATTTTTTGAAAACCGTATTTCATATACTCCTTTACCTGGCCAGGAGAAAAGGTCATGGTATCAATCCCGGTTGAGAAAAAATATGCAAGCTTTTGATCCGGGACCCAGGCTGTGACCTTTCCATTTTCACTAAAATAGTGTTTTGTGCTGTTGTGTTCATGGCGATACTCTTCCATCAACGGACTTTCTTTTAAATCATGAAGAGTGATATCAAGACAGGTAATTGTAATTTTCTCTTTTTTCCCATGACCAAAAATATAGCCTGGCATAGTCTTGGCAATCCTGTCCTCAAACGCCTTGATAATCCGGATTTCAAAATTATGGAGACTGCGGTGGGAAGATTCCAGGTGGGCCTTGTCTTTTGGAGAATGAATTCTTGAAAAATCAGACTCCATATAAAATCCATCCGGGGTTGAATGCTTCAGATTCAAGGCATTAATAGCCCGTTTAAGGTTCAAAAAACCCTTGGCATTATCCGGTCTGATTCGGATTTTCTTTTGAGGAAACGGCGTACTCATTAAAAATTGAGTAAAAAGATCCACAGAGTTCCAGCTGCTTTCGCTAAAATAAGCATCCAGAATAAACATATGCCGTGATCCTGTATCGTAAAATTCGATTACCTGGGGCTTTTGCCAATGACCATTGTTATTTCTGATTTTCAAATATCGAAATTTACACCCATCCATCTGGATCAGATCAAACACCGGTTCTGATTTAAAGCTGTTTTTCATTGGAACATTATCCTCAAAATCTGGCTTATTCAGATAAGATTTAAGGTTCTCTCGTTTAACACAGCGCCTGAGCGCAACAAGAGAGATTGGCCGATTCAACTCTTTTTCAAGCCAGTGGTGATAATTTTTAATGGTTCTTGCCTTTTGTGTTATAAATATAAATCCTTGGCTTGACGGATCACAGGACGCTATGACCATTTCCACAAAACGTTTTTTGGTCTGCTCATCAAAAGAACGGGGACGACCACTGCATCTTCTGCCATCCATAATCCCTTTTCCTGCAAGCAGAAGAGGGCCAGGGATGATACCGGTTTTTTTATATTGATCTTTGTAATATTTTTTATTCCTCCGTCTTGCAGAGCCTGTTTTGTTCATGATTTTTTTATGGAGTAACAAGTGAAAGCGATCATCCAGTGTCAGATTCCGTGTGACCTTCAGGTTATCAGTGTCCATTGCCAGACTCCTTTGATAAAATTTTTTCCTGGATAACCCGGTTCCACAATAGTCCGGCCTGGCGGGATGTTTTCTGCCAGTGATCATTTTGTGCAATGCAAACCTGTTCCAACATCGCCTGAACAGCATCCATATACTCCTTGCTGATTTGATCGGTTAAATCCACAACTGGTGTTCCTTTAGCCGATGTTTTACATCCAGCAATGAATTTTTTGATGTTGGGTGCTGTGATTTCCATCCCGGTGTCTAAAAAAGTTTTCCAGGCTTTACGCTGTTCAAAGGGATTTAATTTTACCAGGGGACGTACCTGGGACTCATTTCCAGGCAGAATGTCCCCAATTGGGGATAAGTTGTTAACAACCTGATAAGCTTGAATCAACCGGTAAGCATTGGATTTACCCATATCCCAGCGGGCTTTGGTGTAAGCTTCAAAAGTCTCAAAAAGAATCAGTTTGTACAGACGGCTATCTCTTATCTCTTTCAAGGCTTTTCCAATTTTATGAAAATGACACTGATTACGGGCAATGAGATTTTCCAGATGCGTTAAGCGATCCCGCCGCATGATTACAATCCTTTCGACATGGGGATACTGACCAAAAGGGCGTTTAATCTTTTTCCCAGCAGCTTTTTCAAAAAAAGGACACTGTCTTTAAACCCGTACTGATTGACTTTCATGACAAGATCAATGGTATTAAGGTTTTTTTCACATCGAAAGCACCTGGCCAGGTTTGTAGCCGGGTTTATTGCCGTCTGAAATTCATTACAGAATGGGCACAAAAAACGGAAAACACCCTCACTGATCTTTGATGGTATCTGTAGTTCGTCTTTAATCAACATATCCACAGGGATGGCATTTCTTAATTCAAACAGTTCTTGGGATGAAAATTTTTTCATCAGTCACCTCTCATTTATCAGGATTACCAAATGTCTTTTTATATCAAGGTTAAAACCTGATGTCTGTTGCCTCTTAAACTGCCAGACTGATTACTTTGTTTGTATCTTTTATATTTTCAATGACTTACATCCATGATGCCTCTTAAACTCAGAGTCCGATTACTTTGTCAGGATCTCCATTAATTACAAGGACTTGATTCAATCATGTCTCTTAAACTCCTTAACTGATTAGTCGGGTGATTCAAGACTCAAATTCTCATTTTTTCATGTGAACCCAGCAGTCCTGCCATTCGCTTGATTTATAATCTGATAGGTCAAATATTGGATAATGATCGCAGGTTTTATTCCAAACTCATTAGCAATGATCTCCCAAGGCAGAACAGGTTTTGTTTTACGTAGTGGTGCTAATTGTTCCAGGGAAACCTGATGTTTTTGGCATTGTTTATCCCGCTTGTTCTCAACTGCTTCTATCTTCTCACCCAGATAGTTGTTTTTAAACTGATCCTTGTTTTTTTTATTCCATTTTTCACATCGTCTTCGGTGTTGCTCATTCATGCAACCAGGAGCACCACATGTTTTTTGACGTCCCTTTTGGCGCACATCCGGCTGAAACCACTTTCTGCAAATACAGCAGGGTCGTTTTCCACGTGAGTTTTTTGCCATTATATTTTCTCCAGAGTTCAAATCCGGACAAAATATAAGGATTGAAACTAATTTTGTTTTGAATAAGCGGCGGGTTTATGGGCGGGTTAGCGGGATATTATTTGTTTTTTATTTGGCAGAGTATGGCGGCGGGGTAATCTGCGTTACAATATTTTGCCATTAATATTGGGGTAAGGCGTTACAATATTTGCATCTTAGCATGCAGTTAAGTGCGGGCCGTGTTTTTTATATATAAGTTGATTATCTGTGTGATGAATGAAATTTACCCCAGACACAAGATATTGTGCTTGCCGATGATGCTAAAAGCTCAAGACTGTTAATAGTCTGCACAATTTCAGAATAGATTTCGCATATTTTTTTTCTTCAACAAAACTTAATAAGATTTTGATTCCTTTGGTTTTCCCTTTCCAACATCAAGTTGATTTGAATATCACTTTACACAGGCTTTAAACATTGGTAGTGAAATA
>JABGOU010000112.1 GCA_018645325.1 Desulfobacula sp. | reverse complement strand
AGCGTTTAGCATCGAAACAAATATCCATCAGACAGGGCGGATTCAAGCGCAAGAGCTGAAAAATTACATTAATTTTTTATTATATTAATATTATACCACATATCAAGGCTGGTTGATAAAACAAATCAATTAAGATCAAAAATCTTGAATGGAAACATTCCTTTTTTCCTATCCTTGAAATAATGCGCAAGAGTTTGTTTGATCACTTCAAAGGCAATTTCTTTCCAGGGAATATCTTTTTCATCAAAAAGACGAACATCTGTGCTTTCATTTGTAGGGCCGAATTTATCAGACATGAGATCTGCCCTGAACATGAAATATATCTGATCAACAAAAACTATATTAAAAAGGCGATAGGGTTCGATGATTTCAACCTCGGCCATTGTTTCCTCAAAGGTTTCCCGCATGGCACCGTCCTGAACAGATTCCCCATTTTCAAGATATCCTGCCGGAAGGGTCCATTTGCCTTTGCAGGGTTCAATATTTCTTTTACACAGCAAAATTTGTTTGTTCAATTCAGGGATACTCCCCACTACCATTTTAGGATTATTATAATGAATCTGGGCACAATTTGTACATATAGACCGGACATGATCATCATCAATTGGAATTTTCTGTTCAGTTGGGGACCCGCAGGCAGTGCAAAATTTAATATCCATAAATCGTTATTTCTCCTTGCTTGAGAAGGCTCTTTATTTGTCCACGAAAACGAGTTAAATAAGAGTCTTATTCCCTATTTTTCTGTTAATAATAGCCTGTTTAAGTACTGGGAGCAAGAAGATTTGGGTCATTGTGCCCGTCTCTTTGGTTTCACCCGGCTTGTCGGCCTGGCATAAAGGGGATCATCGGGCCAGAAATGTTTAGGATACCGGCCCATCAAATCTTTTTTCACATCTTTGTAGGTCTTCTTCCAAAAGCTTTCAAGATCCTTTGTTACCTGAACCGGCCTGCCTGCCGGTGATAAAAGATGAAGAGTAACCCAAATGGTTCCCCCGGCAATTTTCGGGGTTGAACAAAGGCCAAACATTTCCTGGAGCCGGACTTCAAGAACAGGCGAGTCAAGAAGACCATTTTTTCTGCTGTACTTTAATGGTTTTTTAGACCCGGATGGAACTACAATATGAGTTGGTGCCATTTTTTCTATGGTCTTCTCCTGTTCCCATGTAATCATTGATACAAAAGCCGCGTATAGGTCTATTTTTTCAAGTTGTTTAAAGGATAAAACTCCTGAAAGAAATGGTTTTAGCCATTTTCCCATCTGCTTTTTAAGGGCCTTATCTGAAACATCTGGTAAATCCGGAAGTAGGCCTGTGCTCTTAAGAAATTGGATTCGTTCTTTAAGACTCATCAATTTTTTAGTCCAGGGTAACAGGCCAAGCCCTGTCTTTTGAATTTGAGTGATAAGAATATCACAGGATAGATCCTGATCAATATCTGATATTGTGTGCTGTTCAATCACAAGCTCTCCTAAAATAGTGCTTTCTTTTGCTTTTATACAAAGACTTTTTTTATCCCATGAAAGAGTTCGCATGGTTTTAAAAGAGTCACAAAAATCATGCTCAAGATTCTTTTTTGAGTATGGTGCAGCAAGAAAAATTTTTGCATTTTTAGGATTCCCGTCAAGATGAATTGCAATAATATATTCGTTTATGGAAACATAGTTTGTTTCATTAAAAAATGCCCCTTTACCCGAGGCCAGTAAAAAAGTATTAGTCTGCTTGTTTCTTCTCCTGGCGATCCTGTCGGGATATGCGTGAGCAAGCAGAGCGCCAGCTTTTTCAATGTCTATCTTTGAGTGTTTAATACCAAAATCCTTTGCCGTCTTTTTCTCAGATGCAAGGACACTTCTAACAATTGCTTTATTAACTTTAAAATCTTTTTGCCATATCTTTTCTTTATTTATCAATGTCTCCATAATTTCAAGGCGAAGCCGTATATCCGGATCGAATCTGGTTTGACCAAAATGAATAATATCTCGTTCACTGAGGATAGCTGCAATCCTGCAGGCCAAAAGGCCCTGGCCCTTTTCATCTGCCTTAATGATCATGTGGGCAAGCCTTGGATGCAGACCAGCAGATCCCATTTTTTTTCCATGCAATGTTATCTGTCCATTCTCATCAAGGGCACCCAGGGTTTTAAGCAGAATTTTTGCCTGTTCAAAGGAATTTTTATCCGGCAAATCAATCCATTTTAATTGTTCTGGATCTGACACACCCCAGGCAGCCAGCTCTAATACAACAGGGGCAAGATCAACGCTTAAGATTTCAGGCTTTGTGAATGGTTGGAGCATTTGATGATCATATTCAGACCACAACCTGTAACACCTGCCGGGTGCTGTCCTCCCTGCCCGTCCCCTTCTCTGGTCAGCAGAGGCTTTTGAAACTTTCATAGTTGACAGAATACTCATGCCAGTTTGTGGAGAAAACATCGGGATACGCATGAGGCCTGCATCAATTACAATGTTTACGCCTTCTATGGTGATGGAGGTCTCAGCAATGGATGTGGCAAGCACAATTTTTCGTTCACTAAGACTTGATGGACGAAAAGCCCTGGCCTGTTTTTCCTGGGACAAATTACCATATAAAGTGTAGACATGAATCTTTGAATCCAAATTATCTTGAAGTATTGAATACAGGCCTTGAATTTCCTTTACACCGGGCAGAAAGACCAGCATATCTCCATGAAATTCTGATAAAGCTCTTTTTATTGCCAGTGAGCAGGCAATTGCCAATGGAAGCACTTTTTTCCCCCGGTCTAAAGTAGGGATATAAATTGTTTCCACTGGAAAAGTTTTCCCCTTGGAAACGATAACAGGCGCGTTCCCAATGAGAGTTGACACAGCCCAAACATTCATTGTGGCAGACATTACAAGAATACGTAAATCATTTCGTAATGCCTCAAAGCAATCCAGGCAGAGGGCAAGTCCAAGGTCACTATGAATATTTCTTTCATGAAATTCATCAAAGACCACAAGTCCGACATTTTCCAAAGAAGGATCATTCTGAATTTTCCGGGTGAAGATACCCTCGGTTATAACTTCTATCCTGGTTTTTTTACTGATTTTCCTATCCAGCCTGATCTGATACCCAATGGTCTGCCCAAGTTTTTCTTTGAAAAGATGTGCCATATGGCTTGCACAGGATATAGCTGCCAGACGTCTTGGTTCAAGCAGAATAATTTTTTTATTAACAAGCCATGGTTCATCCAGTAGAGCCAAAGGCACCCGGGTTGTTTTACCTGCGCCCGGTGGAGCTTTAATTACAGCACATCTGTGGGTTTGAAGCGCATTTTTAATCTCTGGAATATGCTTTTGTATGGGTAATACCGGCATCTTCCCTTGCCCGGCACTGGCCTCTTCAGTAATCACAACACCCTTTAAGGCACAAATAATAGTAAATCATTGAATCATGACCGTGGAGCCAATAATATGTATGGTTATTTTTCATTTGCAATGCTCCATAAGGATTTAACTCTGGGATTGGCAAGATTTTTTTTCCGGGTGCAAAGACCAATGACAAAAGGAGGCATTTCAGGGGTTTGTTCCAGGATTCTTACTCTGTCAAAGAAAGGACTTTTTTCAAGCACCATTCTGGGAATAAGACCTATACCGCAGCCAAGGCTGACCATTACAATGATGGCCTCATTTCCAGCTACCTGGGAATAAATATTGGGAAGAAAATTTTCCTTGGTCAGCCATTGATCAATTCGGTCCCGGCTCAACCCGTAATCCGGTATAATTAAAGGGGTTTGCTCCCAGTCTATCCTGCCTGCTTTCTTTATAAGAATCTCAGGATATTGCAGGGGGGCAATAAATACTAATGGTGTTTCGGACAGGGCTTTAAAGACAAAATCTTTAGACAAAAAATCAGGCAGGGCTGCAATGGCCATATCTGTATCCTGGGTTGAAAGCCTGGCAAGCGCTTTAGCTGCATCCCCTGTTTCAAGGAGTATCCGGACCCTGGGATGGGCCTTTCGATACTTTGCCATAATATCAGGGAGGATTCCGTATGCTGCAGTTACAGAGCAATACAATGAAAGCTCTCCTTCTAGAATATCTTCTGCAGACAGCTCGTCATGGAGCCTGACCCACCGCCCAAGAACATCGTCGCTATATTTCTTAAATGCAATTCCTGCCGGTGTCAGTTCCACAGAACGGTTGTCACGGATAAAAAGCTTTTTGCCAAGTTCTGATTCAAGCCGCTGGATCACCCTTGTCAACGCTGAAGGAGTTATATAGCAAGCCTGGCTGGTTCTTGAAAAATGCAAAGTTCCTGCAAGATGTCTGAAAAGTTTTAAATTTCGAATATCCATCATTGACCCTAATGATAGGGTTTCCCTTAATTATGATCTTAATTTATCCGAAAATCTATCACTATATTTCATATTACGCAACAAATCATAAATTTTAAATCAATATTTGCAACGTTAAAATTACATATTATATTGCAATATTTGAAATATAATATTGCAAATGATTCATTTGACGCAACGATAAATTTAGTTCATTAATACAATAGCTTAATTTAAATTCAAATAATGAGGAGATTATCATGGGCGAGAATTATTTTAATACCCTGCCATTGAGACGGCAATTAGAAGAATTGTCCCAGTGCCGCTTTATGGGTTCATCGGATTTCAACGGTGTTGAAGTACTTAAAGGAAAAAAAATTGTCATTGTGGGGTGTGGAGCCCAGGGACTTCATCAGGGTTTGAATCTGCGCGATAGTGGCCTTTCTGTATCATATGCCCTGCGGGATGCTGCTATTGAAGAGAAACGACAATCCTGGAAAAATG
>JABGOU010000111.1 GCA_018645325.1 Desulfobacula sp. | reverse complement strand
GTTTTCAAGTTTTTCAATACTCCCGGTAATGAAGTAACACCAGGGTCAAACATAGTCTGAAAATATTTCAAGCTCCACAGCTGAAGACATAATACTCTCCTTTGATTAAGTCGTTTTCAGTAAAGATAAGCACAATTAAACCATCCACAAGAAAACAAATAAAATAGCCTGAATACCCATATTTTAAGATCTTAGCTTTGATAATCGCTGATGGATTTTATCACAGGCCATAAGTTAGAATTTATAATTAAAAAAATAATGGGTTGCACTTTGTATGATGATTCGCATATTTTATCTCTGTTATTTTATGGTATCTATAAAAATAGGGACATATATGCTGTTAACATTTTTAAAAGGGTTTGGTGTTGGAAGCGGTCTGATTATTGCCATCGGCGCCCAGAATGCATTTGTTTTAAGCCAGGGGGTTAAAAAAAACCATTATATTATCATTCCTTTAATTTGCGCTGTTTGTGATGCCCTTCTCATCATATTGGGCGTAACGGGCATGGGTACTCTTGTGGCTTCCAGTAAAAGTCTTTCATTAATCGCTGGTATTGGCGGGGCTGTTTTTCTCTTCATTTATGGAATCAGGTCTTTTAGATCGGCTCTCAAAGGAGACAGCCTTTCTGCCAACCAAACAACGGAAACCTCTTTAAAGATTGCCATTCTCACAACCCTTGGGGTAACATTGCTCAATCCTCATGTATATCTTGACACGGTCATTTTGCTAGGCAGCATTTCCAGTCAGTTTAAACCACCCGGCCACATCTTTTTTGGTGCCGGTGCTGTTTTGGCATCATTTGTCTGGTTCTTTTCTTTGAGCCTTGGCGGAAAGATGCTTGCGCCTTTGTTTACAAAAAAATCATCCTGGCGAATTCTGGATACCCTTGTGGGATGTACCATGTGGGCCATTGCCCTGTCTGTAATAAAAGGCTTATTTATCTTGTAAAGAATATTCTCCCATTAGCAGCCTGTTTTTGGGAGTGATGTTTTCACCACACCCTTTTTGCCATTTTCCAAGCTTCATAAAGTTCTTTTCTTGGAAGCGTTCCAGCCCGGCACACGGCTCTTGCAATTTTACCAAAAAGGCTAGTACCGGAAAACAACACTTCCTGCCGGGGGGTCAAGCGATTTTTTGAAGACTTTTTCATACCTTACTTTTTTTCTTTTAAAACCTTTATAATCAGTAAAATTAATGGAGACAAGTGAAAAAAGAGATCAAAAATATCTAAGGGTTTATAAAGGGTCATATTTTTAATCATTAGGAGTTTTTCAACAACATGCGGCATAGGATGTATGGGTGTCAATAACATAAAAATTGTTGCAAGGATCAAAGTTGAGAATGGAAGTTTATTTAAAAATTTTAACATGAATCTTTTAGTTTTGTATTTTTTTGTTGATTTTAAGAATATCAGAAAAATTGATTACACTCAAGATGTAGACTGTTTCTTTAAATGTGAGACCTAAATAGTCAGATTGCTTGCTCCTGAATTTTAAAGCAATATTCGGGTGGTCATCAGACAATAAATGAAGTAGATTATAATAAAACAGGTAAAATTCACCAATATCGGTGGGGCTCGTCAAGAAAAAAGGCTATTGTAGGATGGGAGGCTGCAAAAAGGGCATAAGTTGTGTTTTGCAATATCTTTATTAAAGAAAGGATTTTATTGTGTAATGAATGCTAAAATAGACTCAAACAAATATACCTATGATTTTTGCCGTAGAAAATGTCATGACGGTGATGTGCAATACGATGGAATTTTTTTTTCAGGTGTTTCAAGCACAAAAATTTATTGTCGTTCAACTTGCCCTGCAAGATCCCCGTTGGAGAAAAATAATTCATTTTATCAAAATAAGGCCCTGGCCGAGAAAGCTGGTTTAAGGCCATGCCTTCGCTGCCGTCCTGAGCTGGCGCCAGACCAACCTATCTGTGAAGATTCCATGTGGCAGATAAACAATACCATTGGAAGAATTCACCAGGGGATATCCCCGGGTTCTATGGCTAAGCCTCAATTCGATGAGTTTACATCTAATCTTGGAGTCACGCCTACAAAATATTGGAAAACAATTCAACTGGGATTTGCAAAAATGTTACTCACGGATACCTCATTATCTGAAGAAGAAATTGCTGAAATTACCAAGTTCGATACTTCGGAAAACATGGTAAATGAATTGTTTCAGCTGTATCGGTGTGACCCGGTCAAAGTCAGAAAACCATTAAAAATTGAGGGTGAATATGGTGCAAAATCATGTGCATTGCTGCTTTTTTATCGGCCACCGTTTGATTGGCCGGTATTGCTTAAATATTTTTCAGAACGTACTATTAAGGGAGTAGAGAAAGTTACCAAAGATGCCTACCTGAGAAGTTTTTGTTTGAATGGTCATCAGGGCTGGTTTTCTCTTCAGAATGTACAAAACACTAATGCATTACGATTAGAAGTACACGCATCTGATTTATCCTGTTTAATGCCCTTAGTGTGGCGGGTTAGACGGATGTTTGATCTGAATGCCGATCCTTTAAGACTGAAAAAATTATTTAAAAATGATTCCATTTTGGGTTCTGTATGGTTGCGCCATCCCGGGATAAGGGTTCCCGTGTGTTGGGACACTTTTGAATTTGCCGTGCGCGCCATTGTCGGCCAGTTAATTTCGGTGAAAACTGCAACTAAGCTGGTGAAAAACATTGTTGAAACATTTGCAGATGATCTCTTAATTTCAACACCAAAAGGCATAAAAAAAATATTTCCTAGTGCATCCTGTTTGAAAAAAATAGGCAAGCATTCTTTCGGGTTAACTCAAAATAAAATTGCTGCAATTGAAGGTTTCTCACTAATGCTGGAAGAGGGTACTATTGATTTAAATGATATTGATAATTTTGATACTTTCTTTAGGCAATGTAAATCCATCAGGGGCATTGGTGAGTGGACAGCACAAATCATCGCCATGAAAGGTCTGGGTTCAAAAAATGCTTTTCCTGCGAGTGACCTGGGGATTGTAAAGGCCATGTCGCAAGATTCTCAAAAAAGAACACCGGCACATATTAATAAAATAGCTGAACGTTGGCGCCCACTAAGATCATATGCAGCTATGCTGCTCTGGGTGATGTATAATAATAAAGGGAAATAAAAATGCGTTACGATATGATAAGATCTGAACTTGAGCCAGCTTAAAATCGTCGTCTAATTTTTTCTTTCGAATGGAATTTAAAATGGGGCTTGTGAATTTGTTGTTCATTAATCTTTGATATCTTTTCGATCATAAACCGACATTATGGTAGCGACCATTGTTGCGACCAATTTTTGGGAGTCTCCTGTCCGGGAGAAGAGCTCTCCTTCTGTTACTATGATATTTTTACCGAACTTTTTTACTTTACCAATAGCACGGAATCTTTCTCCTTTGGATAGAGATAACAAAAGAGGGGAAGCCTTCATTTACATCTGTCAATTTATTTATGGATAGCTGAATACGATTTTGAGTTATTGACATATTCAGATAATTTTATCTATAGTCGAAAATACAAATTTCAAAAAGGAGTCCTGTGATGACAAAATACACAATCCATCCCATTGTCATGGGAACAAAAGTTTTTGACAAAAGCATGATGACCTACCAATACGGCCAGGAAGAGTCATACACAATACCCATTTACACCTGGTTGATCAAAGGCGGAGAAAAAAATCTTCTCGTGGATACGGGAGAGGTGATACATGAGTTTTAAATCTGATAATCAAACGCCTTCATTCTCAGACCTGGAATTGTCCCAGATAAAAGCCAAAAACAATACGCTTACCTACCTGAACCATCTGGATCAAAACATACAATGGGAACCCATTGAATCCACACTGCTTAAAAGCTATCCCACGGGAAAAAAGAAAAAAGGCCCCCAAGCCCATTCTCCTTTAATGCTGTTCAAATGCATGTTGCTTAGAAACTGGTTTCAAATCAAATCTGATGTTGAATTGGAAAGCCTGATTAATGACAGGTTCTCATTTAAAAAATTCATCGGTCTTCCAATGGGAGACCCTGCACCTGATAGTTCAACCTTTTCAAGATTTCGGAAAAGACTTACCCTGGAAAAATGTAATCAGGTGCTGTCGGATATTTCAGTCCAATTATCCCGTCAAAATCTTATTATCAACATGGGCAGCACCATGGACATACAGGTCATACAATCAAACAGACCTTCTGAAACAAAAATTGATTGTAATTGTTCAGCCCGTTAAAAAAAGTTATCCCCAAAGCCCTGTCTAATAGATATTTGCAGGAGGTTAAGCGTTTAGCATCGAACAAAAATATCCATCAGACAGGGCGGTTTCAGGCGTAAGAGCTGAATAATTACAATTGATTCTGCTTAATTTAGGGTTTTCGTTCAGAGACTAACTGATATCTGCATTATATAGCCGCAAACTATTTGTCACCACTGAAATGCTGCTTGCTGCCATGGCAAGAGCGGCAAGAATCGGATGAAGCTGCCTTAAAAATTCCGGAAACATATCAAAAGGTGCCAAAATCCCTGCTGCAACGGGAATCAGAATAATATTATAAACAAATGCCAGAAATAAATTCTGTTTGATGGTAGCAATGGTTTTCCGACTGATTTTGATGGCCTTTGGTATCCCGGTCAGCTTCCCACTGGAAAGGATTACATCCCCTGTTTCAATGGCAACATCAGTACCCGTGCCAATGGCAAAACCAATATCGGCCTGGGCAAGGGCCGGGGCATCATTGATTCCATCCCCCACCATTCCTACCAGCACATTATTTTTCTGAAAGGCCTTCACTTTTCCGGATTTTTCTTCAGGCC
>JABGOU010000110.1 GCA_018645325.1 Desulfobacula sp. | reverse complement strand
CCCAACAGCATATCCAGATTGTCAAGGCTATTGAAAACAGAAATGATGAAAAAGCTGGAAACCTTATGAGACAGCATGTCCGAACAACATATGACCTGCTTTCGCTAAAATTGTAAAAAGAAAAAGTAAAGCTAAATAATCAGGCCTAATTATGATTACTAATGTATACATTAAAAAATTTAACTTATAGCACCAGAGAAATTTAAAAAAAGGAAAATAATGAAAATTCTAGTTCTTGGTGGATGTGGTGTTCAGGGAAGAACTGCCCTGTACGATCTTGCATCAGATCCGGATATATCTGAAATTATCTGCGCAGATATCCAGTTTGACGAATTGTCAAAAATTGAAAACTTTACAGACATGGGGAAAATTACCACAGCTAAAATTGATGCCCAAAACAAATCAGATTTATTAGATCTTTATAGAAAAGTTGATTTGGTCATTGATCTTCTCCCAAAAGAATTCAAAAGCCATGTAAATGAGATGGCATTGGAAGCAAAGGTTCATGTGGTGAATACCAATTATATGTATAAAACAAAGGATATGGACAAAAAAGCAAAACAAGCCGGGATAGCCATAATGCCTGAGTGCGGGCTGGATCCTGGAATAGATCTTGTGATTTACGCAGATGCAAAAAGCCGCTTTGAAAGCCTGTCTGTGATAAACTCCTATTGTGGTGGGTTTCCGGAAAAAAAGGCATGTACCAATCCCTTGAATTACAAATTGTCCTGGATCTGGCGAGGCGTCTTGAATTCCACTTCGCGGGACGGAAGAATCATCAAAGGCGGGCAGATCATCGAAATTCCTTTTACCCGGCAACATGACAAATCATTTGTACATGAGATTGAGTTCCCAAATCTTGGGACTCTAGAGGCTATTCCCAACGGAGATGCGGTATTTTTCACTGATCGCATGGGTCTGACCAAGAAAATTGTTAACACGGGTAGATATTCTCTTCGATGGCCTGGCTGGAGTGCTTTCTGGAGGCCTCTAAAGGAACTGGACTTTTTAAGTAAAGACCCTGTTAAAGGTATTGATGGGAAGATGTCTCCAATGGATTTCATGGAAAAACATTTAGGCCCAAAATTGGTATATCAAGATGACGAAAAAGATCTGGTTGCCATGATCAATATTTTCGAAGGCAAAAAAGACAATAAAAAAATGCGATTTACTTCCAGCATGCTCATTGAGCGGGATCTTGAAACAGGGATCATGGCCATGAGTAAAGGAGTTGCCTATACAGCCTGTATCGTTGCAAAAATGATTGTCAAAGGCGAGATTAAAGAAAAAGGAGTATTATCCCCTATCAACCATATTCCAGTGGCACCATTTATGGAACGCCTGAAAAAAAGAGGAATTGTAATATCGGAAAAAATGGAAGAACTGTAAAATTGAAAAGAGAATTTACTGCTGTAAACTAAACCATGAAGGAATTGCATAAAAAGAAACTGCGGTTTTCACCGCTGAATAAACAACACTAACCCGAAAAAAGGAGAAAACATGATTCAAAAAAAATTAGTTTCAATTGTCCTAGCAGTTGTAGTTACACTGTTCTTAACCGGCATCAGTTTTGCCGGAACCCTTAGCGAAATTGTTAAGCGCGGGGAACTCCGTGTGGCCGTACAATCCGGAGCCGCGCCCTATGCATTTATTGACAAAAACGGCGTACATGCAGGCTCCATGGTTGACTTTACCCAGGGAATGGCTGACAGTATGGGTGTCAAACTTAAAATACTTGATTTTGATTGGGATGGTTTGATTCCCGCCCTTTTGTCCGGAAAAGCCGATATCCTTGCAGCAGACATGACTCCGACGCTTAAGCGTGCCCTTAAAATTACCTTTGCAGATCCATGGATGTATGTACAACCCTGTGTTTTCACCAAAACCGGAGCCAGTTTTCAGTCGCTTGAGGATGTCAATAAACCCGAAGTAACAGTGGGCGTTCTTCTCGGTTCCACCGGTGAAAACATTGCCAAAAAATTTCTGCCCAATGCCAAAATCAAATCCTATAAAGGCGGCGGTAGAATGATTGTTCAGGCTCTTATCGCAGGCCATGTGGATGCCGGAGTCAATGATGACCTTGCCGTTCTCACAGTTCTTCCGGATTTCCCACCCAACTCCATCCGGCTTTTAGACAAACGGTTAGGTCAGGGTAAAGACCCCCTATCCTTTGCAGTCCGTCATGATTCGGTGAATCTGTGGCAGTGGATTAACCTTTATTTTGGAACCATCCGGTCCAATGGTGATTATGATAAAAACATTGCCTATTGGATGGAAGGCATAGAGTGGAAAAAGGATCATTAAAAGAACCAACACCATAAAATTTAAATAAAATCAAACCCGGTGTGCACCCTTGACTTTCCTTTTGGGGTGCGCACCACAAACGAACGGATGGCCCTATGCTGGTTGATTTTAATTTCAGAATCATATTCGAGTACCTGCCCCTTTTTTTAACCGGGCTTAAATCCACATTTTTAATTTCCGTTGTCTCCATTATCCTTGCCCTTATAACCGGAATCATTGCATGTGCCTGCAGGATTTCAGGTATCAAAACCATTAAGTATCCTGCCATAGCCTATATTGAGATTATCCGGTCCACCCCCCTTCTGGTACAGATCTATTTCCTTTATTTCGGACTTCCCACCTTGGGATTAAGAGTTCCTGAGATCCAGACAGGGATCTTAGCTTTGATGCTCAACTCAGGAGCTTATATTGCAGAAATCATTAGGGCAGGAATTAACTCTGTGGATGAGGGTCAGCTAGAGGCCGGGACCTCATCAGGCCTTAACTATTTTCAGAGAATGCGGTTTATCATTCTTCCCCAGGCCCTGGGGGTTACCATTCCCCCGCTACTGGGTCAGAATATAGTCCTGGTAAAGGACTCGGCCCTGCTCTCACTAATATCGGTTATGGAATTAACCCGGTGCGGTCAGACCATGACATCGGAACGGTTCATGCCTTCAGAAGCATTTTTTACAGTGGCATTTTTCTACATGTGTATTTATTTTTGCCTCAAGGCAGTGGCAGACTGGTCACAGCGTAAACTGATCTTCAGGGAGGCATATTGATATGATGGGATTTTATTTCAGCCGACTTGTAGAAATTTACCCCTTTTTCCTCAAAGGTCTGTGGATGACAAGTAAGATAGCTTTTATCAGTCTTGTGTCCTGTACTTTGATTGGATTTCTTCTGGGTATTTTCAGATCCAGCAACAGCATTGTACTAAAACGTATTGTCGGAGTCTATGTGGCCTTTGTAAGAGGCACACCCTTTGTGGTGCAAATTTTTATTATCTTTTTTATACTGCCTGAATGGGGACTTCAATTGGATGCTTTTCCTGCCGCTCTTCTGGCCATGGCTATAATGGGCTCAGCCTTTATCTGCGAAATTGTTGCCGGTGGAATTCATTCCATCCATAAAGGTCAGTGGGAGGCTGCAACCGCATCCGGGCTTAACTTGGTCCAGCAACTTCGCCTTGTCATAGTGCCCCAGGCCATGAAAGTAATTTTACCACCACTTGTGGGCCAATATGTTTTGCTGATTAAAGACACTTCCGTTGTATCGGTTATAGGAGTCATGGAATTGACCCGGGTGGGATGGGTGACTGTGGTAAGGATTCCAGAAGGACTTATGGTCTTTTCCCTGGTCGGCGTTCTCTATTTTTCAATCTCATATCCCTTAATTCTGCTGTCCAATTACCTGGAACGAAAAATGGCAGTCTAATAAAAAAGGACCAAAATAAAACATGATAGAATTTAAAAATGTGAACAAATGGTTTGGCAAGCTTCATGTGTTGAACAATATCGACTTAAAAATACCAAAGGGAGAGGTATTGGTCATCTGCGGGCCAAGCGGTTCCGGCAAATCCACTCTGATCAGATGCATAAACCGGCTGGAAAAGATTCAAAAAGGCGAGATTATTGTTAACAAAACCCCTGTGCATGATAAACATACCAACCTGACCAAACTACGGGCTCAGATCGGATTTGTGTTCCAGCAATTCCATTTATATCCTCACATGACAGTATTACAGAATGTCATGCTGGCTCCTGTAAATGTGAAAAAAATTGACAAATCAGATGCAGAAAAAATTGCCTTGAAAAAACTTGAAAAAGTTGGACTCACTGAAAAATCACATGCCTACCCTGCCCAGCTGTCCGGCGGCCAGCAACAACGTGTTGCCATTGCCAGGGGGCTTGCAATGTCTCCTGAGATCATGCTTTTTGACGAACCCACTTCCGCCCTTGATCCGGAAATGATCGGTGAGGTCCTGGATGTCATGGTTAATTTAGTGTCGGAAGGCATGACCATGTGTGTAGTCACCCATGAAATGGGGT
This sequence comes from Desulfobacula sp., assembly GCA_018645325.1. GTDB lineage: Bacteria > Desulfobacterota > Desulfobacteria > Desulfobacterales > Desulfobacteraceae > Desulfobacula. The sequence goes on along the minus strand of JABGOU010000110.1, from coordinate 483 downwards.
TTGCCAAAAAAGTTGCAGATCGGGTATTATTCATGGATGATGGAAAAATTGTTGAAATGGGTACGCCTGATGCATTTTTTGACAATCCTAAAACCGATCGGGCAGCAGAATTTATCAGTAAAATACTGACACATTAATAAAGTAGAAGGATTATCCCATGAAAATAAGCAATCTACCCAGATTCAATCTGGCCGAATTCCCCACGCCGATTCAATATCTTGATGGTCTTACAAAAAAATATAATGGTCCTGCCATCTATATGAAAAGAGATGATCTTACCTCACTTGGCATGGGGGGTAATAAAACCCGGAAGCTTGAATTTCTTATTGGTGAAGCATTGGAGTTGGGAAAAGATACCCTGGTCACTGCCGGCGGTATACAATCTAATCATTGCCGCTTGACGGCTGCTGCAGCAAAAAAAGCCGGACTTGGCTGTCACCTGGTTTTAAACGGTACTGAGCCAAAGGTGCCCAACGGCAATCT
>JABGOU010000011.1 GCA_018645325.1 Desulfobacula sp. | reverse complement strand
GATAAATATCTGAATGCCGCTGATGGTGAGGGGACGGTGCGCTTTTTCTCTTTACGCCACCTTCTTTCCAACGCTCTGCACACCTTACGTTTCAGACCGTGCATTTCAGATTTACGCAGTATTTTACAAAATCCATCATCCGCTTCCAGTAATTTTAGATCGTCAACGCAATCACCACCGGCAAGATTGAGCAGTATTAAGGACATTACCATCTGGGAATCAGTCCAACCCTGAGAATTTTCTCTTACCTTTAAATGCTTTTGGATGGACTTGGATAACCCGATGACCTTGGCCAGGTCGAGATAAACCGGCAACCCTGCTAGTGCTGTCATGCCGCTTTGAGTTTTTTCTTCTTCATACTTGAATGGTAATACGCCTTGTGACATAATGTATTTCACCTCGTTGATGATAGATTTTTGGTTGCACAAATATACTATCTGCTTGAGCCATCAAGCGCAACGAGGTTTTTTATTTTTTTGATGGTGGATTGGGGTTGTTTTTCAGCTTTTCGATCATTTGTCAAAACCATTCCGGAATAGAGATTATCTCAAATAGACCAACGAACTATTTGAGAGATCCTTGTCTAAACAACAATAATGGTTATACAGTTTTCTATAACCATTCTCCTTGAACTTGATTTTATTTTTTATCCAGTATTTTTCGAATAATCTGTGCCGTTTCCTGCATGTCGATTGGTTTTATGATATAGGCTGCCAAACCCAGTTCTTTTGCCTTTTCTTCATCAACAAGGGCACTGTGACCGGTGCAGACGATGATGGGAATATCTTTTCTTATGTCCATCAATTTTTCGGATAATTTAACACCCGTCATCTTGGGCATTGTCATGTCGGTTATGACAAGATCAAAATGATCAGGGTTTGATCTGAATCGTTCCAAAGCTTCTTCAGGTGTTGTGGCGGTTTGAACTTTGTATCCCAGTCGTTCAAACATTCTTTGCAGCATTTTTACAATGGATTTTTCATCATCCACAAATAATATGGTTTCATTTCCCCCGGGGATATCCTTGCCTGTTTTTGTTTCAACCATTGGTTTTTTTGTTGTTAAAGGAAAAAGTGTGATGAATTTAGTGCCTTTGCCAGGGCTGCTTTCAACGGCAATTGCCCCGCTATGGCTCTTGACAATGCCGTGCACCACGGCCAGCCCCATGCCTGAACCTTTGCCTATTTCCTTGGTTGTAAAATAGGGATCAAAAATTTGATCAATTATTTCAGGATCTATTCCAGGACCTGTATCACTTATTATTATCCTGACATGATCTCCGCTTTTCAAACCAGGATAATTTCTGGCTGAATTGTTGTCCAAAACTAGCTTTTCCACTGCGACGTTAAGGTCTCCGCCCGTTTGTTCCATGGCCTGGGAAGCATTAATGCAAAGGTTCATGAGGATTTGGTTGATCTGGGTCGGGTCAGCAAGAATAGTTTCATCCGTGAGTTGAATATTCTGCTCAATATCAATAGTGCTTGGAATCGTTGATCTCAAAAACTTGAGACCATCCTTAATAACCGGGCCGATTTTTATAGATTGCATTTCCTGTTCAACTACGCGGCTGTAGCTGAGAAGCTGCCTTACAATATTTTTTGCCCTGCGGCTGGCTGTCTTTATTTCTTCAAGATTGGAATACGCCGGGTTCGATTTTGGGACATCCTCTAAAGCCAGCTCCGTGTTTCCAAGAATAATAGCCATGATATTATTAAAGTCATGGGCGATGCCTCCGGCAAGTATTCCAATGGATTCCATTTTTTGTGCGTGTTGAAGTTCGGTTTTCAGCTTAGCCTTCTCTTCTTCTTCCTTCTTACGTTCGGTAATGTCTCGGCCAACACCCAATATACCGATAAGCTTTCCTTTATAATTATACATTGGGCACTTTATTGTTTCCAGGAACTCAGTATGACCGTCATCGGCATAAGTGATCTTTTCTTCATTAATGCTGGGTTTGCCTGCTGCCATTGCAATTTCATCATTTTTTCGGAAAAAATCTGCTAATTTTTCATCTACAAAGTCATAATCAGTTTTTCCTATGATATCATCCTTTTTTGCACCAAAGAACCGTTCAAATTTAGAATTGCAGCCTAGATAAATTCCATTAGAATCTTTTAACCATACAAGATCGGGCAGTGAATCTATCAATGCCAGCAGGTGAGCTTCACTCTCCCGCAAAGCTTCCTGGGTTTGCTTCCTGTCAACAATTTCTTCCTTAAGTTGAGAATAGGAATCATTCAAATTTATCCGCATTTCGTTTATTGTATTTGCCAGCGCATCCAGTTCATCCTTTCCCCATTGAATTCGACTCTGCTTAAGAATAAAAGGTGTTCTCAATGTATCTACCTTTAGAGACCTGGTATAATCTACCAACGCATAAAGATATCGGACCACCAATAAATAAAAGATCAAAAAGATAAAACCGGAAACCAGAAATATGATGATACTTTGAAAAATAATTATACCCAATGCATCCTTGGCCAGACGATCATAAATATTTTCCAAAGTATAGATAACCCTTAACGTCCCAAGTGGAATCGTTTTGTCCCTGTATATATAGGGTAAGTCAAATTTTTTCATTATCACTTTTGTGTCTTTTAGTATGCCTGCTTTAGCCAGGATCTCATCATTATGAGTCACATCAATATATTGCATATCACTCAATTTCATCATACCCTTAAGTTGGGTTTGCAAAAGTTCTGTATCAGATACCCACAGGCTATTTTTAATGCTTTCCAAGTAACTTTCTTCAACCAGACGAATACTTTGATTAATTGAATCAATCTCGCCTCTATAGCTAATATATAATTGTATAGATATTAAAAAAACAGTGACCACAGAACTGAATATCAAAACACATAAAATAATTTTTTGGGCAATCCCCCACTGGAAAATCGATGCTTTTCTTGAAAAATCATTTTTTATCATCATATTTTTCCGCCGGGTTTTGTTTCGAAAGCGTACTGATTGATCAAGTTTTGATAGGTGCCATCTTTTTTCATCAATTTAAGCGTTTTTACAATTTCAGGGATTAGTTTACCGTGTTGTTTATGAACGTACAAAAATAAATCACTTGTAACAATTGGCGGCTCTAATGCCTTGATGCTGAAATATCCCAGTTTCTTTAAAATTTGTTCTCCTGTACTTTTTCCAAAAATACCGACATCTGCTCTATTTTTCTCAAGAAGTGTAAAAAGAAGATTTTCATTTTTAACAATGGTTGTCGCCATCGAATTTTTCAGTTCACGTTCGCAATTCTTCCAACCATTGACATATACTACATGGTATTTTAAAAGGCTTTTCCATCCATCAATTTGTATTATTTCATTTTTTGAAAAAGCCACGATCTGGTTTACAGAGATTCTTTCCGGCACTTGTATCAAATTCGGATACGCAAGTGTAATACCCTCTGTTCGCACAAAATTACCGTCTTCTGTGCCATTATCAGCATTTATAAGTGATCTTTTTGAAGGCATGGGAAAAATGTTGATTCTTATATTCATACGGTTAAAGCATTCAGATAGTACAGCATTCATAGCTTTAGCACGGTTGTGGTTTTGGTCGTCAGCCGTTGTAAATGTGAGTGTGGTTTGGGCTATTGAACTTGATGATAAAATAAAAAATAAAACAGTGGCGATATTGAGAGATTTCAAAATAGATCCTAATTGATTGTCTTATGATTATTGTTAATACACTCAATTATAAATTGCATAAAAATTGACTACCCCAATACTCAGTAATTTAAATTGTATCTGTAAAAATTTTTTAAAAAAAGATTACATCAAAGGGACGAATATTGCAAAAAATGTTAATGATTTGATCCAATTTACTTCTGTATAATGATATTATCATGGGTGACGAGTAAAATCAATTTTTTAAAATGACACTTGGCCCATATCAAGAATCAGTATATTTTTCTTGCGTTTTAATTTGATCATTTTTTTACTCAGGGTGTATCCTTTCCAATATACAAAAATTCAACTCCACCCTTTAAAGGTCCACTCAAAAATTAATTACCAGTTTTTTTAAGTTGAGTCGCCTGTCCGGCAAGGCCTGGAAACTAAGGCATATCAAGTATATGTCGTGTTTTCACAACGCTGCCGGACAGGAATGAATCGGCTTCAAAAATGTAAAGTTATTTTTGGGTGGACCCTAAGCGGGGAGTCTGTATTCGACTCCCCGGAATACTTATTTAGCTGTTAATAAAAGGGTTGATTTATTAATGAAGATCTTAAAAATTTAAGCAGTCTTTATTTCAATCAGCCTTGGTTTAGCTGCCTCTGATTTTGGAAGATGAAGATTCAAAACACCGTCTTTAAGTTCAGCTTCAACCCGTTCAACATTGATTGTTTGTGGAATTGAGAAGCTTCTTTTGTACTCAACATCACCAAATTCTTCCATTAGACTTGTACCCATTATTACGAGTTTGCGCAGGCCAGAGATAGATAATACTCCATTATCTATATTGATAGTAAGATCTTTTTTCTCAATACCAGGCATATCTATCCGGAGCATTATTTCATCCTTACTCTCATAAGTGTCAACCGCAGGGGTCACTTCATAATAATTTTTGCTTGCTTCAATGGTATTTTTTGCAGTTCTTGCAATATCAGTCTTATTTTCCATGGCAAACCTCCTTGTAAATAGTCTTTTATTTTTCTTTTCCAATGTAATCAGCTTATGACAACCCTCTTGGGTTTTGCAGCCTCAGATTTCGGTAGAGTAAGGAAAAGTATTCCATTTTTCAAAGTGGCTTTAACCTCACCGGTATCAACTTCTGCTGGCAGTGTGAAACTTCTTGAGAAAGACTTTGAGTTCCTTTCGGTTTTATGTTTTTTAAATCCTTCAAACTCATCAGGTTTGCGTAATCCACTGATTTCAAGATAGTTACCCTGAACTTTTACTTTCAGATCTTCTTTGCTGATACCGGGAACCTCTGCTCGTACCTCAAAGTTGTCGCCATTTTCATGGATATTGGTTCTTGGAATACTTTCTTCGATTGTCCAATTGTATCCGAATGGTATGCTAAATTCAGGATTACTTTTTTCCAATTTTTTTCGAAGAAGATCCATAGTTCCAAATAATCTTTCAATGTCATTCATCTTTGTAAACATGATCCTTCCTCCTGTAAAAAATTATATTAGTGAATAATGAATTGGATTGGTGAAACAAATCATCTTGAGTAAGTTCAGGAATTAATTTTGAGAAGATAATCGGCTTAATCCCCTTGCCATTAGCTTCACAAATCTGCTTCATTTTCCCCGAATTTAGTTACGAAAAAAGTATTGTCAATAGAATGGAAAAAAAATATTTCAGCGTGTTTTCCTGGGAAAATTGATTCTTAAAATATATTATAAATTCAGTGTGTTATAATTGACAGGGTGCTTATGACCCGATGATTATGAAAAAATTGGGATTGATACTGCTCAAAGCTTAAGCATTATATTAATTTTATTTTGCATACTCAAGTTTACTTTCAGTCAGTGCCGTTTATGCTTAGAATAGCCTGAATATAATTTTTCAGAGCATTCCGGGCATATTCCATGACTGAAAACAGCCTCTGAATTATCTTTGATGTAGGATTCCAAATGATTCCAAAACCCTTTATCATCGCGGATTTTCTTACATGAGGCGCAAATGGGAATTATTCCTCTGAGTACTTTAATTGTATCAAGTGCATGCTGCAACTTTATGATCAATTGCTCCCTGTCGTTTTCAATCTCTTTGCGTTTTGTAATATCGATAAAAGACGCCATTCTGCCAACAATATCCCCAGCCACGGAGGTTACTGAGGCTGCTGAAATTTCTACAAATATTTTTTCACCATTTTTACGTTCAACTATAAATTCGTGTGATTCCTCTGTGCTAATATTAATTATTTCAATCACATCAGAAATTGTTCGAATTTCTTTGGTTGAAAAAAGTATTGTAGCATTCTTTCCAACTACTTCATCTGAAGTGTATTCGAATATTCTGCAGAAAGCAGGATTGGCATACCGGATAATACCGGATAAATCAGTAACAATCAGGCCGTTAATACTTGAGTTAACTGCATCGATAACAATACTGAGCGAATTGATAGCTTCTTGATCGGTTAATCCTGGCGGATTTTCCATATCCTGGAGCGGTGCAAATATATTCTTATGGGGATTTGTATGGTCCATTTTTCACTATATTGGGACAGCGGTTAACCTACCAGCAATTCCATTTTTTCCTCTTCTGTCTTACAATAAATGCATTTGGTGGTTACCGGTCTTGCTTCTAATCTTCTTAAAGAGATATTTTCGCCACAGGATTCACAAATCCCATAGATATTATTCTCTAATCTATCCAACGCTGCCTGGATTTTTTTTATCAGACGGCTTTCTCTGGATTTGATTCTTATCTTCATATTTTGATCAAAGTCGAATGAAGCACAATCCAAATATTCAATTTCTTTACTATTTCGGTTAACAAGTTCCGTTAAAAGAATACCTGATTGTTGTAGAAGCTCTTCTAATCGTTTTTTTAATAATTCTTTGAAATATTCAGTTTGGTTTTGATTCATCTTATGATACCTCCGGTTTGATTTTTACTGAATAATAAGCATTTATCATGCCAAGTATTTTAAACACCAATAATCCTGCTGAAGATTCCATCCTCGACTTAAAATGGAAAATGATTAGAAGGGTAAATCTGGATTTTTCGGTAAAAATATACTTTTAATAGCTTTTTTAGTAAATTGTTACTGAAACAATAGTTTGGCGATAATAAAACTATGGTAGTATGTAAATGAATAGAGAACTCTTTTATTAAAATACAGCAATTATCTTATAATATAGTGAAAATTTACCAGAATAAAATCGGTAATTTGTTTCTACTTTAATATGTTGCATCAAAAAATTCATATTCCTCTTTTTTAAAGTGCCAAAAAAAATGGTTGAACAAATGTAAAATCTTGCGGCATGTCCTTAAGAATCTGTTTAAACACATGCAATTAAGGAGGATTGAAAATCTTTAACTTGAATTTGATATTTTATTCAGATTGGTCTCAAAATTGCTAAAGGTTCTGCAGGGCTTCTTAGCCAGTTTATGAATGTTGCGAATAATGTTTGCTTATAACCACAATTTAATTGTCCAAGGTCCAAAATAGCAGGTAAAATAAAATGTATCAGGTAAAAGAATATCTATTGCCCGTTAATGGAGAGAACCGGATTGCCGGCTATGATATAGCAAGAGGAATTGCAATTCTTTTAATGTTGATTATCAATTTCAAAGGCGCTTTGTCTTTGCACGAATCATATCCAGAGTGGATTTCTGATATTATTAATTTTCTTGACAGACGAGCTGCTGTTGCACTTGTAATCGTTTCTGGCATCGGTTTGACACTTTTTATGAAAAATCCGGGTACCATTGGTTATGTCAACCCTCGACCAGGCAGTAGAAGGAAATTGATCGATAGAGCTGCATTTTTGTTTTTATCCGGATATACTCTTTCAATTATCTGGGCAGCCGATATCCTCCATTTCTACGCAGTGTTTATTTTTATTGGAGTTTTTATGGCGGTAAGATCAAATAGATTCCTTTTTACAACAGCAGTCATCTTCTGGATGGTCAGCCTTGTTCAATTTTTTGAAATTTACGGCAATCTGCAGGATGATCAATATTATAATTTTATAATCACACATCTGATCAATCTTTTTTTTACTGGTTATTATCCCGTGTTTCCCTGGGCAGCATTTTTTATAGCCGGTATGTTTTTAGGGCGATTAGATTTACAGGATAAATATTTGAGAAGAAGAATCATGACAATTGGATTATTTTTACTCATTTTCATTGAATTGATTTCAAGGCATTTTGTCAGCCTTTCAGAATCAATTCGTTCAGCCTCATCAACTCATTTCGACACCAATATGGTATTGCTTCTCGCCCTTGGGTGGATAATGGAAATCGATTTGACCATACCAACTCCTTTTTCTGTTGTTTCAGGGCTTTGCAGCGGTATTATTGTTGTGATGGCTGGAGTGTCACTGTCCCTCTCGAAGCAGACAAAATTGGTCAGGTATATGATTATTGGGGGGCGAAATACTTTGACAATCTACATTGGGCATATTGTTTTTCTTATTCTATTTTGTGAAATTTTCAAGGTATCAAACTCACAGGGAGTGATTTCAGCGGTTTTAGGTGCAACACTTTTTTTCTTTGTATACATAAAAGGAATATCCCTGTGGTTTAAGAAATATAACAACGGTCCTGTTGAAACGATAATGCGACGGTTCTCCTTTCAACGTTTATTTCTGAAAAAGCCTCACAATGTTATTGGCAGTCACGTGTAATTACACTTGTTTTTAAGTAATGAAAAAAGAGGGCATCTATGTTTCACCCAGATTCCTTGACACGACTTCTTTCATGATATTCGCCAGATCAGAAGACTTTCTCGAATATCAAGCGGGCCAAGACAGAATCTTTCATTCAGCTTTTGATTGAACCAGTCTTGTCTGATTCTGATATTTGCACCTCTGCCATCCTGAGATTCCAAAACCTCTACATTTTTTTGCATACCACGAACACTGAATCTACGATATGAGTCAAAACAATAGATCCATTGATCATCTATGTCTGTAATCATTAGATAGTGTTCTTCTCGTTTAGTAAGCAATATGTTGCACAAGGCCACACCATCCTCTTCAAGGCACTGGTTAATCTTCCCCTCCTTGTCAATCTTGACTGCTTCTTTGTCAATAAATTTTGTTCTGACAGCAAAAGATTTCATGCGATAGGAATTGAGCCAGTTACCGACAAGTCTGACAGCATATTTACTGGTCCCGCCAATACCGAATCGTGCATTTCTTCCTACAGTATCCAGACAATAAAGATAAATATGTCGAATGACCATGGGCGGGATCTCTTTTCTGTGGAAAAGAAAGCTAATAGCATTGATCAAAGAAGTTGGTACGCAGTCATATTCTGAAACCTGGTATTGAAAAGGTGTAAGCATATAATTTTCCAATCGCTGTTAAATTGAATAGTTTATCCATTCAATTTTAAAATATATGGTTTTAAGTGATATATCAAATTGAAAATTTAATGTAATAGATGTAAAAATGTAGTTGAAAGTTAACCTTTATATTAATTCACACTTTTTATAAGGATAGGGAAATGTCATTTTCAAAAACAATAATTCATGCAGAGCTTCTGTACGACGGTAAAAGGAAATCAACAGATGCGACCATAGTAGTAGAAAATGGTAAGATTGTTGATGTGTCAAAAAAGAAATACAAAAGCGGCATAATAGGTATTGTTACCCCAGCGTTCATTGATCCACATTCACATATTGGAATGGAACGCCAGGGGGAACCTAAAGAAGAATCAGAAGTTGACGATACTCTTAAAACAATTACCCCCATGCAAAACCCAGTGGACAGTATATATTTTGATGATAGGGCTTTTACTGAAGCAGTTGATTTTGGTGTCTTATACAGTTGTGTTATCCCAGGCAGTGGAAATCTGATCGGGGGGAAAGCCATTACAATTAGAAATTTTGCTTTAAACAGGAATGGGGCTGTTGTGGATGATTTTGGCTTTAAAATGGCCCTGGGCTATAATCCCAGAGCTGGATACAAATCCAAACCAGGACGTCACAATACCCGTATGGGCAATGCAAGCCTTCTAGAGAAAGAATTTTCCAAAGTCCTTAGAAAAGAAAAGCAGGCAAAAATAAAAAAAGAAAAAGCATTGTTTCATTTACACAGTGAATTAAATGGAAAAAAATTTTCAAATCAAGAAATGCTGCAGAATAAAGCATGGATTAATGACGAATATAAATTGGCTCTTTCTGCTGAGGAGTGGGCATTATTTGAACTACTCACTGTACAGAAAACAATAAAGGTCCATGTGCATAAAGAAGATGATGCCTTATACTTAATTGACCTAAAAAAAAAATATAATCTGAAGATTACGGCAGAGCACGCTTCTAGTATCCACAATGTGGAAATTTTCAGGGAACTTTTAAAAAACGATATACCCGTAGTTTATGGTCCCATGAGCTCATTGGATTACAAGGTCGAATTACATAAGGCATCCTATAAAAATGTAATCCCCCTGATGGATTCAGGTGTCCAATTCGGCCTCATGACTGATCACCCGGTTGTCCTTGCTCATCATCTCAGAGATTCCTTGAAATATTTTTTAATCCAGGAAATGTCCCCTGAAAAAGCAATAAGCTTGATCACATTTGAGAATGCAAGGATACTTAATCTTGAAGATCGGTTGGGAACTATTGAAACCGGGAAGGATGCAAGCCTCATAGTATGGAATCAGGATCCTTTTCATCTGGGGGCATTCCCGATTTTGGTGATGGCAGAAGGCAATATCATCCGAAATTAAAGAAAGGAGCTATAATTTATACTTGGATTTATCAATACCGTATCTTTTCATTTTTCCATATAACCCTCTTGGATGGATGCCTGCAATCTGAGCAGCTTGGCCTACTCTTCCTTTTGTTTTGATGAGAACTTTTTGAAGATACTCTTTCTCGATTTGATCAATAATTTCATTTTTTACTTCAGATAGGCTCTTATTTTCCCAATCAGCTGTAAGCATTAGATTATTCTTATCAGAATTCAGTAAAGGTTGGGTGTCCCCTGCAAATGATTGCGGAAAATCCTGAATTGAAATTATATCAAGCCTGCAAAGCAGAACAGCTCGCTCAATAACATTCATAAGTTCCCTGATATTGCCCGGCCATCGATATCTGCAAAGAGCACTCATTGCCTCTTTTGAAAATCTGGTGATATTTTTCCCGGTTTTTTTAGTCAACATGCCCAAAAAATGATTGGCCAAAGATGGTATATCCTCTTTTCTCTTTCTCAAAGGTGGTAATGTGAGAGAAACTACACTTAGTCTGTAATACAGATCCTGACGGAAGCCACCCTGTTCAATTGCTTCTTTAAGGTTTTTATTTGTCGCTGCGATGATTCTGACATCCACCCAAACGGATTTTTCACTACCGACAGGCCTAAATTCTAGATCCTGTAATACTCTTAGCAGTTTTGACTGCATTGACATGGACATATCACCTATTTCATCGAGGAATAAAGTACCCTGATGAGCCATTTCAAATGCTCCTCGTCTTGAGCGAACTGCACCTGTAAACGCACCACGTTCATGGCCAAACAATTCACTTTCCATTAATTGTTCGGGTATTGCAGCCATATTTATGGGTATAAAAGGTCCACTTGCACGGTTGCTTTCAGCATGGATTGCCTTTGAAAGATGTTCTTTGCCCACACCGGTTTCACCGAGTAATAGTATGCTGGAGTCACTTTTTACAAATTGTTGTGTTTCGTATAAAAAGACCTGCATAGCTTTACTGTTGGAAATGAAATCATTCAACCGGGGCTGAAATCTACCCCGGCGGTCAACGCGCATAGAATAATTGAACTGCCGCCTGGATTCAATTGTGCTTTCGATAGCCTCACAAAGGCTTTCCGGCGATACACCGGAATATAATACAACATCAATACCGTTAGAGAGGAGCTTGGTTTGTTCTTCGGAAGAATCTTCCTCATGAAGCACGATTGAAATTGGTTTCTCCGGTAATTTATTAATCAGATCAATGCTTGAATCTATGGGTTTAGGGATAATGGATAGACTGACAATGAAAATATCTGCGCAGCTTGTTGCAAGTTCCTGCCAAGGCATTTTTCCATCGTGGTTGCTTATAAGCTGCACATCCAATTTTGACAAATAGTGTTTTATGTGGGAAAAAATTTTTTTTTCTTTGATGGCACAAGCGATTCTTACGAGCATAAATCCCCACATCTTTTTCGGTAATATTATACCGAGGTTTAAAAAACTATTATAAAGCCATTTCTTTTCATAACACTCATAAATAACAATAATTATTTAGCAAATCAATGGACATGTTTAAAGTTATTGTCAAAACTTTAACAAAAACAGTAAAAAAATACTATAAGCTTATAAATAAGTAATGATTTACCGAACAATCCCAGTTGAACCACCAAAAATAAGACTGCCTAACTTATTGAAATTAAAAGATATATAAAATTTATTCTTTTGTTGTTTTTCTGGCATACATCCTGCTAACTGTTTTCTGAGCGCAACCGCTTATATAAACTTGAATAATGAAAAAGAATCTAAGAGGAAAACTAAAATGGCCAGAGAAAAGTTCAGAGAAACCAAGCATAAAGCTCCAAAATTCAGGGATACTTATGATGAAACGCTTGACTGGCAGGATAGAATGGAAATCAAACATCTTCGACGTAAGCTAAACAAAAAATCGCAGAAACAGAAAATCGGATTTGAAGAGTGGTAACAAATTTTAAAAAAAAATGAAAGGATTATTGAAATGAATACATCGTCAGCAATTAAATACGAAGTGGCACCGGAGGTCTGGGGCATAGCATCAGCAATAGATATTTATGGGTGCGATCCTGATAAAATCCGAGATGCAGAACTTATCAAAAAATTTGTTATTGAACTCTGTGATTTGATCGAGATGAAACGGTTCGGAGAAACTCAGGTTATTCATTTTGGAGAAGATGAAAAGGTTGCAGGCTTTTCCATGGTCCAATTGATAGAGACATCATTGATTTCTGCACATTTTGCAAACAAATCTAATGTAACCTATCTCGATGTATTCAGTTGTAAAGCTTATGATCCGGAAAAAGTCAGAACTTTTGCCCAGGAATACTTTGGAGGGTCTTTGTCCAAGCTGCATGTGACTTATAGACAATAAAGGAGCAGAAATATGAGACATGAGATATATAGCGATCCAGAACAATGCCGGCAAATCTGGGAAAAAGTCTGGCCGGCTAAAGGGATTTTTGACCTTTGGCAGGTTCGTTTCTGTTTTCATGAGGCCTATTTAAATCCTTTGCAGTTTCATACAATTGAAAACGGTGGAAGTATACAGGGCTTTCTGCCACTGAGTTGGAATGAGGATTCGGATAAATTTGTATTTTTTCCAGGTGAAACATGGAAGGGAAAAACATGGCTGGAGCAAAATCGTGTTGTTGCAGAAAACCATGAAGTATTTAAAATATTACTCGACGCTGTGCCAAGTTCATTACATTTAAGGTATTTATCCTGGGATTCGATTCTCAAAGGGGATCACCATGTCAGGGAGGACGAAATCGGCTATCATTTTTATCCAGGGATGTACGATTATTTATTTGAAAACTATTGGCTTGGTTTTTCCGGGAAGTCCCGAAAAAAAATCCGGAATGAATTTGCTAAATTGGAAAGTCAGCGACTTACTTTCAGATTTAACAAGATAAAAGATCTTGAACATATGTTTGCAATGAATCAAAAGGCATTTGCCAATGATTCTTATTTTGATGATCCAAGATTCTATAACGCGTTTGATCGGCTGGCATCTTTTTTAAGTGAGATGGGAATGCTCAGAATCGTCACAATCCTGGTTGGAGGGAAAATTGCTGCAGTGGATATGGGGGGTATATTCAATAATACCTATACTTTATTTGCGGGTGGAACAAACGCTGAATTCCCAGGCATTGCGAAAATCATTAATCTTCATCACATGGAATGGTCTTGCCAGCAGCGGTTTGATATGGTTGATTTTCTTTGCGGTGATTTTAACTGGAAAAAAAGGTTCCATCTGTCTCCTATGCCGTTGTATGAGATATCCATCAACAAGGCTGTCACACAGTTTAAATGGAGTTCCCATGAAAAAGAAGCATTATGCGCTTGATAAAGTCCTGGTTGTCGGGACAACTTCAGATTATATAGATTGGATTCAGACAGCCTATCCGGGAAGAGCTCTTTTTTTAACCGAGCCAGAGGTCAGAAAGAAGGCAAAAGAATCTTCACCTGATCCAGCAGATGAGCTCATTATCCGGCTTGAGAATATTGAATTTATTAAAAAAGAACTTAAAAAGCATCTTGAGAAATGGAACCAGAGAATAACAGGAGTGGCTTGTTTTGATTGCGAATCCATGGAAACTGCATCCGTGATTGCATCAAAATTTAAAGTAAGCTATCCCGATATCCAAGCTATTCAGAACTGCAGGGACAAGTATATTTCAAAAAAAATATGGGAAGAATCAGGTATCCGCTGTCCTGCCGTCCTCCCTGTAAACTCAGCAGAGGAAGCCAGGCAGTTTTTAACAAAGTATAAAAATGGAATAGTACTAAAACCATTTTGTGGCAGCGGTAGTGAACTGGTGTTCAAAAGTAAGACCTCCGAGGATTGTGACCAGGCATTTGAGACTTTGAAAAAGGGATTAGTTGATAGAGAGCAAAATAGGCTGTTCAATCAATATACTTCTAAAAATTTTTTGATGCTTGCTGAAGAATGTATAATAGGATCAGAGTATAGCTGCGATTTCATCGTCGACAATAAAAATGTTAAAATCATTCGGCTTTCCCGGAAAATAAAATCCGATAGTCAACCTTTTGGAACTGTTTCAGGCTATATGCTTCCTGCATCCCTGCCGGGTCAAATGAGTATCTCAGGTATTGAAACAGTCCTATTAAATGCTGCGCAGTCATTAGGACTTAAAAGAGCAATCTGTATGGTTGATTTTATTGTGGAAGACCATTTTCCAGTCCTTATAGAAATGACTCCAAGACCAGGCGGGGATTGTCTCCCTTTTTTGCTTAAAGAAGCCGGCAATATAGATATTCTTGGGCTGACTTTGGATTTTGCCGAACAAAAGACATTACCAGTCAATGGATATATACCTTTTAAACCTCATATCGGATTGCGGATACACGCCAACAAAGCTGGAGTGTTCAATGGTTTAAATACTAATTTACTGGTTGATGATAAGCGGGTAAAGCAGATTCGTATCATTCGGAAACCAGGGCATAAAATTATAATGCCGCCTGAGGATTATGATTCATGGCTGCTGGGTCATATTATTATTGAGCCCGACAATAGTAAATATCCGGAAACTCAAAGTCTTCTGATACGGCAGCGCCTAAAAGTGGAAATACGATAATGACAGTAAATAAAAGCAATAAAATGTCCTTAATGTCAAAAGATTTTCTGGATTCATTTGTCGAAACTTATGTTGAGAGGAAAGAGTGTTATTTAAGAGCTGTAAAAAAATATGGCTCTCCACTCTATATACTTGAAACTGACGTTTTGGTCCAAAAGGCTAAGCAGTTTAAAGAGGCTTTTGTGACAAGATTGCCAAAAGTAAGATGCTATTTTGCCATGAAAAGTAATAACCTGCCGTTGATAACAAAAATACTTGTAGAAGAAGGATTTGGTATTGATGTTTCAAGCGGTATAGAACTTTCAAGAGCGCTTTCCAATGGTGCCTGCGATATCATTTTCAGCGGTCCTGGTAAAACCGAGGAAGAGCTTAAGCTGGCAATGAAATATTCTTCAAAGGTGACAATTCTTTTAGACAGTATAGGCGAGATTGAGAGAATCAAAAGATTATTAAAAACCGGAAATGATCGTGTTAAGGTTGGTGTCCGGTTAAATAATAATCCATCAGGTTTATGGCGAAAGTTTGGGATTCCATTGGATCAATTGCAGATGTGTTATCGTGAAATAAAAGCGGTTCCGAATTTGGAATTTAAAGGACTGCAGTGTCATTCATCATGGAATCTGGAACCCGATCGCCAGATAGAATTTATTAAGATTTTGGGCGCCTGTTTAAGATCCATGCCAATGGATTTTCTCGATTCGATTGAGTTTATCGATATTGGCGGTGGTTACTGGCCTCAGCAAGGGGAGTGGCTGGTAGGAGATAACTCATTAGAACATTATCACCTGCCAGCGCATAGTATAGATGATTTTGCAAATAAACTTGCACTGGCATTAAAGTCAAACATTTTAAACCAAACTGAGTGTGCCATCTGCCTGGAGCCTGGGCGCTGGATTTGTAATGATTCCATGCATATTCTTTTGCAGGTAATTGACAAGAAGGATAAAGATCTTGTTATCACAGATGCAGGTACAAATATAATCGGCTGGGAACGCTTTGAAACAGATTATTTCCCTGTCATAAACTTAAGTAATTTTGAAAACATAGAGAGACACTGCAACATATTGGGATCGCTTTGTACACCTCATGATGTCTGGGGCTATGCGTACTTTGGCGGTTCAATATCTGAAGGTGATGTGCTCATGATTCCAACCCAGGGTGCCTATACTTACAGCTTAAGGCAGGATTTTATCAAACCACTACCTAAGGTTGTTGTTATCGGTAATACGGGTAAGTCACCAAAAGTTATATTGCATGAGACTGATGACTTATTAACAGGTTTAAGAATTGAAAGGAAAAGGTTATGACTTGTGATTTTTGTTTAGGCTGTGGAGTTCTATTACCACAATATGTATATGAATGTCCGATTTGTGGCTTTGATAACAGCTTTGGCGGATATCAGGATATTCCGATGGATGATACGTTTCTAAATGATTTAAGTGATGACTTTAATCCTGATGAAAATGCCTGGTAATTCTTGAATCATATGCCTTGATTAATGGTAAGGTGATGTGGTCAACAGGTTGCCGGGGATAGCCATTTTATTCTCCTTTGTCTTCAAAGGAATTAATTTTTAATCTCTTAACATATGCAGCACTATCCACAACAACTTTATCTTGTAATTCTACAAGCTCTTCACGCTGCCTGTCTGAGTTCTTCCTGAACATCTCCCCCAATACTGGAAAAAACGCGCATAGTGTCTGATCCAGGAATAATCCTAATAACATGATAATCCTTTTATTTTTTATATGAGATGCTGATAAATCATTTTTAATTGCATCATTCTGTAGCAAGAATAAAAATTCCTGTAAAGAAATAAGAAACTTCAATTGTAAAAGAAAATTAAAAGGGCAGATGCTGCCATGCCTATAATATTATTTTCTTAAATTTACCGGTATTGTTCTGCCGGCAGTAAAGTTATACCCATAAATTTTACTTCCTATTTTGATCATCTAAAGGATAAGGGTTAATTATAAGTCCTGATTTGGAATTGACAACGATCTGCTTTAAAAGTAGAACCCAAAAGTGAAATGAAGAAAAAAAAAAGAAAAAAAACCGGTTCCTGGATCTGGAAAGCACTATTGAAAATTGTGTTATGCTTGTTTTGTTTTACCATTGTTCAGGTTCTGTCACTCAAATTCATCAACCCGATATTTACCCCTAATGTGGCATGGGAATGGGCAGAATCCATTATTAAAAAGCAACCTGAACGACGTCCAAACTATATTTTTAAAAAAATTGAGTTCATATCACCCCATTTGAGAAAGGCTGTTATTGCTGCTGAAGACCAGCGGTTTTTATCCCATAACGGGTTTGATTTCAAGGAAATAAGAAATGTTCTGAAAACTCTGATCAAAAGAAAAAAAATACGGGGTGCCAGCACCATAAGCATGCAGGCGGCCAGGAGTGTATTTTTATTGTCCAGCAAAAGCGTTTTCAGAAAAATAGCAGAGGTGTACTACACCGTTTTAATAGAACTTTTTTGGGATAAACACAGAATTCTTGAAATATATTTAAATACAGTGGATTGGGGGACAGGTGTCACTGGTGCCGAAGCAGCCTCGCAAAAATATTTTTCAAAAAGCGCTCAACACCTGAGCTCTTCCCAGGCCGCCTTAATGACAGCCATTTTGCCAAACCCGCACATATGGTCAGTCAAAAACCCCAGCCCCTATATTAAAGAACGGCAGGCTAAAATCATGAAAGACATGGCCCTGATGCCCCAGATTTAAAAAAAGGAGTTACTTGAAATCAATCAACTCCACATCAAAAATAAGATCGGATCGGGGAGGAATAACTTTGGGGTAACCTTGTTCTCCATAAGCAAGTTCATAAGGAATCAGCAAGGTCCTTTTTTCACCTTTTTTCATTGCCAGCAATGCCTGGTCCCATCCTTTAATAACCTGGCCGACACCCGCCTTAAACTCTACTGGTTTTCCCCTGTCGTAAGAAGAGTCAAACACTTTGCCATCTTTTAATCTGCCGGCATAATGAACATTTACTGCGGCGCCCGGTCCGGGGCTTGGGCCGGAGCCTTTTTTTAGCTGGACATACATCAGGCCGGATTTTGTTTTTGTTGCATCCGGGTAGCGAAGATACATTTCCGTTTCAAATTTTGCCATACGCTTTTTTCTTTCTACTTCTTTTTTGGCTGTAATCTTGCTCATGGCTTTATCAAAACTTTTCTGGTCTGTTTTAAACGCCTTGGCATCTTCTCCAACCCTGATAATGGTCAAACTATTAATCTTATCGCCTTTTTCAATTTCATTGACCACATCCAGGCCTTTAATCACTTTTCCAAAAACAGTATGTTTATTATCAAGCCAGGGAGTTGCTTTATGGGTAATGAAAAACTGGCTGCCATTGGTTCCGGGGCCTGCATTGGCCATGGAAAGAATCCCAGGAGAATCATGTTTTAATTCTTTCACAAACTCATCAGGAAATTTGTATCCAGGTCCACCTCTTCCTGTTCCTGTGGGATCTCCCCCCTGGATCATAAAATCTTTGATCACCCTGTGGAAAATAAGCCCGTCATAATATTTTTTAGAAGAATTCTGTTTTGAAGCGATTGTTCCAAGAGCCAGCCCTGCAAAATTGATGACGGTGATGGGAGTCTGTTTATAATATAGAACACAAATAATTGACCCTTTAGTTGTGTCAAAGTGAGCATATAACCCTTGTTTTAAATTTTTGGAAAAATCTTGAGAAAAAACAAGACCTGGGGTTAAAAGCAGACACAGGAAAATTAATATTACAAGGACTCTTTTGATTGAGAACATTTTGACAGTCTCCTTTCTTATTGGATTTTGGCTTTCTCCATAATCAAAAAACCCGAGTCTCACATAAATTGAGCTTCGGGTGTTAATGAGCAATCTTTTTAAAACGTTTTAAAATGGGGTGAGTGACGGGGGTCGAACCCGCGACAACCAGGACCACAACCTAGTGCTCTGCCAACTGAGCTACACCCACCTTAAAAAACTCTCCTTAATTATCAGACCTTGATCTGTTTTTCAACACTTTTCTCATGACCCTAGAATTTCTAACCATATTTTACATTGACCTTAAACTGTTGTTTGACTATTATCCCTTGGTATAAATATTTCTTTAAAAGGACTTTGTATATGAATGCATTTTTAATATTTGTTGTCAGGCTTATTTTAGGCCTTGTTTTTGGTATTCTCATTACCCGGCTGTTCAGACCGGAATGGGGTATTTACAAAGGGGTTGGTGCAGGACTCATCCTTGTCGCCCTGGCTTATGGCATGGCTTTTTTAAGAAAAAAGAAAACAAATAAAATTTAGGATTATTTTTACAATTGGAAAAAAATATTATTTTAGGAACGGCCGGGCACATTGATCATGGGAAAACAAGCCTTGTCAAAGCATTAACTGGGATTGAGACAGACCGGCTCAAAGAAGAAAAAGAAAGAGGCATTACCATTGAACTTGGATTTGCTCTGCTTGATCTTCCCAATGGTCAGCATATCGGAATAGTGGATATGCCGGGCCATGAAAAATTTGTAAAAAATATGGTGGCAGGTTCCAGCGGTATTGATGTGGTCGTCATGGTGATTGCAGCAGACGAAGGTGTCATGCCCCAGACAAGGGAGCATATGGAAATCTGCAACCTAATGGGGATCAGGCATGGAATGGTGGCCTTGACCAAAATAGATATGGTGGATCAAGACCTTTTAGAGCTTGCCCTTGATGATATCAACGATTTTGTGCAGGGCACTTTTCTTGAAGATAAGCCTGTTATTCCTGTCTCCTCAGTCACAAATGAGGGGTTAGACCAATTTGTCAAAACCCTTGAAACCATATGCAGCAAACTCCCTGAAAGAAAATTTTCCTCTATTTTCAGACTGCCTGTAGATCGCGTCTTTTCAATGAAAGGATTTGGAACTGTGATTACCGGAACCCTGACCTCAGGCAGTATCAATGTCGGCAATGAGATAATGGTATATCCCAGGCAGATTGTCTCAAAAGTAAGGGGAATCCAGGTCCATGGCTCAGGTGTTGAAAAAGCAGGCCCGGGCACAAGAACGGCCATTAACTTTCAGGGACTTGACAAAGAATCCGTCAACCGGGGAGATATCCTTTCCACTCCTGACACTTTGATTGAAAGCTATATGGTGGATGCCCACTTTCTTTATTTAAAAAGTAATGCAAAGCCTGCAAAAAACAGGACAAGAATAAGATTTCACTCAGGAACAAGCGAAATACTGGGGTATCTTATTCTGCTTGACAGAGAAGAACTTTTGCCTGGAGATGAAGCCTGCGTTCAATTCCGTTTAGAATCCCCTGTATGTTGCATCAAGGATGACAGATATGTTGTCAGGAGTTATTCACCAATAAAAACAATTGGAGGCGGCGACATATTAAACCCAGCCTCCCAAAAGCACAAGCTGTTTGACAAAACTGTTATACAGGGACTGGAAAACCTGATACTCAATGATAATGAACAGATTATTTTATTTTTTTTATCCTTAAAAGGATACAGGGGTTTATCCTTTTCCCAGCTGCGTGTAATGACCAATATTCCAGACAAGAAATTGACTGCAGATTTACAGAAAATGCTTGCTATGCAGATGGTTATCCAGACGGATAAAGAAAACCAAAAATTTGTCAATGGAACGGTTTTTGATGATTTTAAAGAAAAACTTGTCCAAAAACTCGCCGACTATCATGCCAAAAATCCATTAAAAGAAGGTATGCCGACCCAGGAACTAAAATCCAAATTTCAATATATTGATGATGCTAAATTTTTTAATATTCTTTTTACAAAACTGTCCAGGGAAAATTTAATTATTCTTGACAAAAATATTGTAAAATTGTCCGGCCACAAAGTAGCGCTTCAGGTTGACCAGCATGAAATAAAAGAGAAAATTAAAAAAATCTATCAAGCATCAGGCTTGACACCGCCTTTCTTTCGGACCATATGCCAGGATCTTGATCTGGACAAAAACAATGCAATAGCTGTCCTGCATATGCTGATTGATGAAAAATCCATTATCAAAACCAAGGATGACCTTTACTTTGATGCTAAAAAAATAGATGGGCTTCAACAAAAGCTGACTGCATTTCTTAAAGAAAATGAATCCATTACCACACCTGATTTCAAAGGCATGACAGGCGGGGTGTCCAGAAAGTTTGTCATCCCCCTGATTGAATACTTTGATTCCATAAATCTGACCATCAGGGTGGGAGATACAAGGCAGTTGAGGCGGAAAACCTAAAGAGTTTTTCGTGCAAACGCTTCAACAATACTGTTCAGGCGGGTTTTCCCCTCCAGAGTGAGTGCAAACATTTGATCTTTAATAAACCCCAGGGACTCTGCAAAAATTTGTTCAAGGATTTCTTTATATTTTTTTTCAAAGGAGTCGAGAAACAAAGTCTGGAATTTTGCAAGATCAAGGCCCTCAAGAGTACGAAGCCTGAGCATGATCATCTCCATCATTTTCTGGTTTGAGGTAAGTGTTTCCCTTTCTTCAACAGGTAGTCCACCTGAATCCAGGTCTTTTATATATGCATCGATATCTCTATGATTCCAGGATCTTGTTTTCCCGTCATAAGAGTGTGCTGCCGCCCCAAACCCGTAATAATGTTTCATGCTCCAGTATTTTGAATTGTGTCTTGATCGGTTCGCCCGGCCATTTGCAAAACTGGAAATCTCATAATGCTCATACTTGTTATTATTTAAAAAATTGGCCGTTTTTTTAAACAAGGCTGACATATCTTCGCTGCCAAGGGGAGTTATAAGACTTTTTTTAAATTTTTTATAAAGAGGAGTGCCATGTTCAATGGTTAGCATATAACACGACAAATGGGATGGTGTCATTCCTATTGCCTGTTTCAAGTCTTTTTTCCATATGGTTTGTGTTTCAAAAGGAAGCCCGTAAATGAAATCTATACTGATATTGTCAAAGCCTGCCTTAGCTGTATCATTAATGGCTTTTACTGCCTGTTTAGCCGTGTGGATCCTATTTAAAAATTTAAGTTTATCATCGTTAAAGGACTGGGTGCCAATGCTGAGCCTGTTAATACCCGTATTTTTTAATTCTCTAAGATAATTGAAATTAATAGTTCCAGGGTTAACCTCAAATGTGATTTCAGCATCCGGGGAAATTCTGAAATTATCTGCAATGGTCTTAAAAAGCCTTTTAATATCTTTTATGGAGAGAAGAGAAGGGGTGCCACCTCCAAAGTATATGGTGTTAATTTTTTGCTCTGAGCCTGATCGTTTTTTAATCTCTTTTTGAAGGGCGTTGATATAGGTCGGGATTAATGAAAGATTTGTATTAGAAAAAAAATCACAATAATTACACTTTTTAACACAAAATGGTATATGGATATAAATTGATTTTTGATCACACAAAACGCTTCATCAATTCATCAATCACGGAATCAATATTCTGGGGTGTGACCCCGTATTGATCACAGGCCTGCTTCACTTTTTCAAGATGGGGGCTTGTATCCATATCATCGGGGCCCCTGAAAAATCCCATCCGTCTTCCCATCTGGTATAAAACTCTTTTTTCCGGATCAAGGTTGAAAAATCCATCTATGATGCCAATCAATTTTTCTTTATCTTCAGGAAATTTCCCATTAATGGTCTCAAACAGGTTCAAAATATGGTCACTTTTAATATAGGAATCAATCCCGTCAAGACTTTCAAGAAAGAGTCTTAACTCCTTGGCCATCATTGCATCCGTGGGTTTTTCAAATTCTCCCTTTTCAGCTTCTTCGGCAAGAATTGTCCCGTCTGTTACTGCCAGGGTCCTGATCCTGATAAAATCAGGATTAATGCTGTTGAGCGCAGAAGCAGTTTCCAGGGCATGTTCTATTGAATATTCTATGCCGCCAAGGCCAGGCATAACATATTCAGACAGCTCCATTCCAGCCTGTTTTACCTTCAGGCCCGCCTTGATATGGCCGGCTTTGGTAATACCTTTTTTTATTTTTTTTAATATAGTATCTGATCCGGTTTCCATGCCCACATGAATACGATTTAACCCGGCATCTGCCATATGCTGCAAATCATCCTGCTTGATCCTGATAATGGTATGGCTTCTTGCATAGGTGGTAATCCTGTCCACGTCTGGAAAACATTTTTTTATGTGTCCAAGCACAAATATCAGGTCATCGGGTTTCATGATCAAAGAATTGGCATCCTGTAAAAAAATGGATTTCATTCCTGAAGAATAAAAGTTCACTGCAGCATTAAACGCTACCCGGTCTTTTTCTTCAAAACTATTATAAAGAGTGTTAATACCCTTGCTGCCGGCATAGCCTCCTGATTTGACAACTTGTTTTATACCTTCAATATACCCATGCAAAACATCAACATCATGAATAATATTTCCAACAGACCTTAAAGAGAACTTTCCCCTTTTATACACCCGGCAAAATGTACACATGTTCCAGGGGCAATTTCGAGTCAGTCTGATTAAAAGGCTGCTTGCTTCACTGGGAGGACGAATAGGACCCTGTTCAAATCCTTTGTAGCTATCTGTTTTTTTATTTTTCATGGCAAATTTTTATACCTGTTTAATTATTTTTTTTATATGTTTACAATTTGATTCGGCTTGACTAATAAACCTTGCAGCAAACCTTTCAATATATTAGCAACTGAACACTGAAAGTCAATTTATTTGAGGGTAAATTCCTTGCTAAAAAAATCAGTCCCGGGATTTCTGGATCACCATTATACCTGAAAGTGACAATACCATACCTATAATAAACATCAGGCCCAGATCCTGATTACCCTGAAGAAATCCTGCTGCAGACCCGAGAGCGACAAGAAGGGTTGTTGCAAGCGGTTGAGCATTGGTTGTAACCGCCACTTGAACCGGTGTCAGGTTCTTAAGAAGGATGTTCCACAATATCATCATCATAGAGCTTGTGATCACAATCATATATCCGAGTCCGAACCAACCAGCAGTTGAAACAACAGAAAAATCAAAGGTCAGGATGGGTTGCACAGCCATGGGCAGCATGACGAGAACACCTAAAATCAGACTCCAGGACGTTACCATCAATGCATTTTTTTTCCTGATAATATCACTGGCCAGAACCGTATATAAAACCCAGCAGAAGACTGCTGCAATCAGCCAGAGATCCCCTATTCTCAGTTCACTGACCTGGGGTCCTGATGCCCAGGGTCTTAAAATGATCATCACGCCGGAAAATGCAATAAAAACCCCTGCAAATTTTTGGATAGAAGGCGTTTTACCGGCCAGGATACTTGAAAGCAAAAGAACGCCAATGGGGGTCATGGCATAAATAAGAGCGGAATGTCCTGGAACACTGAGTTCAAGGCCCTTTAAAAAAAGATATTGATTCAAAGGAACCAGCAGCACACCCAGCACCAGGAGCCTGAACCATTCTCTTAAGCTAAAATCAGGCTTGGGAATTTTCCATCCCGTAAATATAAGAAAAATAAAAGCGCACCCAATACCCCGGACAACAGTTAAGACCAGTGGGTTTGCAAAACTTGTGGCTGCAGCTTTGCTGAGAATAAATGTACCGGCCGCACCCAGCACATGAAGTGCCATGAATATATACAGAAGAGTTTTAGAGCTATCAGATTTTTGATTCAATACGCATTCCTTTTTTCATAAGGCCTATTTTCAGACCATCTGGCGGCAGTGGGTTTCTTTGGTAAAGAACAGGAGCAAAGCAGATAAAATAATCCATGCCATCATTGGGATAAACCCATACTCATAAGCCTCAAGTGGATAAATTCTAACCCCGTCTATCATCTGACCTGTCCAATGATAGTCCAGTATCCGGCCTACAAATGGCTGAAGCAGCATAGGTCCCATCATAACTCCCATATTGGTAAGGCCTGCGGCAGTTCCGGACAAAGACAGTGGAACAGATTCCATGACAAAGGCAAAACTTATTACGATACTACCGGAAAAAAAACCAGTAACGGAAAGGGCCATAACCAATTGAAAAACGGAAAGGCTTTCCCTGAACAGGATCAATGACCATCCCAAAGACGTCACCACGACTCCGGCTATATAAAGGGATTTTCGTTTCCCCATATAGTCTGACAACCACCCGAAAACAGGAGCACCCATGGCCCAGCCAATGAGCAGAACAGAGGTCATACCTGCTGCTTTTGCAGGGCTTAAACTATAATGAGAAACCAGATAAGGCACTCCCCACAGGCCGGAAAAAGTAAGGATACATCCTGTAATTCCTCCGGGGATAACAAACAAAAGCCCGATGTTCCGGTATTTAAATATTTTGAAAAGATCCTGCAGAATTCTGCGGGCAGACAATGATGTTGCAGAGGGGATTTGGTCTATAAAACCAGGATATCCCTTTTCCTGGGGCCAGTCCCTGATAACAAACCAGATCACCCCGCCCAGCGCGAGAGTCATCAAGCCCGTAGTGGTGATTACCTGACGCCAGGCAAATGTATCCAGGAGAAATCTTAAAGGAGGCCCTGCTGTTACAGCGCCAATGAGCCCTATGGATAAAGCATTACCTGCAACAAAGGCATAGATTTTTTTTGGAAACCAGGAAGAGGAAAGCTTGAGCAGCCCCACAAATGCAACTGCCACTGATCCGCCTATGAGAAGCCGACCCAGTCCGGCCCAGAAAAATTGAGTAGACAGGGCAAAAAGCAGAGTGCCCATACCCGCAACCATACAGCCTGCTGTCAAAAGTTTTCTCGGGCCCAGGGTATCGGCAAGAATTCCTGTTGGAATCTGCATGGCCACATAGGAATAAAAATAAAGCCCAGACAGATGTCCCAGACCCGAGGCAGAGATATGAAAATCCTGCATCAGCTCCTGGGTCATTACGGCCGGAGCCACCCGCTGGAAAAATCCAGCCAGATAGAAAAGGGCACCCAGGCCCCAGATAAACCAGGCCAAGGTCATGGGAGGTCCGGTCAGTTTATTTGTTTCCATTGGTATCTATCTTCCTCTTTGTACAATACAAACAATCGACAATGATGTGTATCAGGACCTTGTTTCTAAGGCAAGTACATATTCATTCAATTAAAGTATAAACCCTAACCTTGCATAAAAGTTTTTCAGGTATTCCGGGCAGGGAATCTGTCAGATAAATATAATTGGCTGTCTCTTTACACATACCCTAAAAGATTGGTATTGATTTATTAATCAAATTTTAAAAGGACATCACATGTATCAATTATGTTTTTATGTGCCTGAATCACATCTTGTGGAAGTTAAAAAGGCTCTTTTTGAGGAAGGCGCCGGCAAATTAGGTAATTATGATTCATGTTCATGGGAGACGCGTGGCACAGGCCAGTTCAGGCCCTTACATGGCAGCACCCCTTTTATTGGTGATAATAACAAGGTAGAACAAGTGCGCGAATTTAAGGTTGAAATGGTCTGCCAGGATAAATACATAAATTCGGTGTTGAGTAAATTAGAGAAAGTTCACCCCTATGAAACACCGGCCTTTCGCGCTTACAAGATTAAAACGATCAAAGATTTTGATTTTTAATGGGCAACCTTCATGAGGTTTGCAACCTTACTTTACAACTGCTGGTTCTGTAGCGGAAGTGGAAAACCCTGTTCCGCAGCGACTTTATACTTGCTAAAAACATAGGGCTCATAAATTGTCGGGTTGACCTGGAGTTCATTGAGCCTGGCATCAATTTCTATTCTCTGATCATTATTTTTCCAGTTATTCCAATCTTTCAGTGTTTCCCATTTGCTGATCACCACTACTTTGTTTGTATTTTCAGCACAAATAAGAGTTTCTCCCGAGATATAACCTTTTTGATCCATTGCATTGAAACGAAGATTTTTAAGTTGTGAAAAAAAATCTTTTTCCATACCATCAGCCACATCCCTTTTAATGATAACTTTTACAATCATGATACCCTCCTTTATTGACTCAGTCTTTTTTAAAAAATTGATTTAACTTAACCTAAATCGAATCGTTATTTATTAATCTAAAAAGGTGTTATCTGCTGAATGGAGCGAGATTGAAGTTAGAGCAAGAGTTTTTTCCTAGTGAATTGGTTATGGGACTTCTGCATCGAACACTCATCATAATTTAACACATGTATAGTATTAAGACAATGTACCTTTTTGACCCTGATCCACCATCAAGGTACCACCTGCTGCGTTGACTTCGGTCCTTCCTCCCTAGTTGGCCCTGCAATTTATTGGACCAGACCTTGAAAACTGGTTGTTTATTATGATACTTATCCATGACTTGAAATATTTAGCTGTCAACGTATTATAAAAGGAGGAAACCATGCCTGGTTTTGAAATATTTGGTGAGGAAGAAAGAAAAGAAGTGGCCGATGTCCTTGAAACGGGTGTTCTTTTCAGGTATGGGTTTGAAGGAGCCAGGAACGGGCATTTCAAGGCCTTTGAGTTTGAAAAAAAGCTCTGTGAAATCACTGGCGCAAAATACAGTCATTTGTGCTCCTCCGGCACTGCAGCTCTTTGCACTGCTCTTGCCGCCTGCGGTATTGGTGCAGGGGATGAAGTCATTATTCCCGGGTTTACATTTGTGGCCACATTTGAAGCCATCATAAATGCCGGTGCCATTCCTGTTTTTGGAGAAATTGATGAAACCCTGTGTCTTGACCCTGACAAACTTGAAGAAGTTATTACAAAAAAAACCCGGGCTGTGGTTCCGGTTCACATGTGCGGTGCCATGGCAAGGATCGATGAAATCAAAATGTTTTGTGATAAAAAAGGATTGATCCTTCTTGAAGATGCCTGCCAGTCACTAGGGGCAAGCTATCAGGGGAAAGCTCTTGGAACCTTTGGAACCTCAGGATGCTTTTCTTTTGATGCGGTAAAAACGGTTACCTGCGGAGAGGGTGGCGGTATTATTACCGACGATAAGGATATATACGAAAAAGCCGACCAGTATGCAGACCACGGGCATGACCATCTGGGTGGCCCTGACCGCGGGGCGGATGATCACCCCATTATTGGAACCAATTACAGGATCAGTGAACTGAATGCAGCAGTAGGGCTTGCACAGCTGAACAAACTGGATCAGATTCTTTGTACTCAGAGAAAAAATAAACTTGCCATTAAAGATGCCATGGCAGACCTGCCGGAAGTCAGTTTCAGGTATATCCCGGATGCAAAGGGTGATTCTGCAAGTTTTTTAAGTTTTTTTCTGCCCACGGAAAAACGTGCCCGGCAGATAGCAAAAAACCTTGCCCACAACAAAGTGGGATGTCCTTACTGGTATGACAATAATTGGCATTATTATAAAAAATGGCACCATTTAAAAGAAATGAAACGGTCTGCTAAACTTGGAATTGAGCTTGCAGATAATCTGCCGGATTATAATAATATTGTACTTGAAGCATCTGACAATATTATGAAACGAACCATTTCCATGCAGATCATGCTGGCATGGACAAAAGAAGATATTGAAAACAGAATTCAGGCCATAATGAAATCATTTAAAGGATAGCAAATGTTTAGAAATTTTAAACTGGTTCCAAATGTAATATTTGGAAGGGGCTGCTTTTCACAGCTTGATGAGATTATAGAAAAACAACGTCAAAATAATGATGCATGGGTTGTGTTTGTAACAGATGACGTCTTCCGTGGAAAAACTTTAGAAAAAAGGATACCCCTCCACGAAAAAGATCTTGTTTTATGGGTAAACGTGGATGATGAACCAAAGACAAAATATGTTGATGAGCTGACCCTTAAAGTAAAAGCATATAGGTCAAGTTTTCCCTGTGCCGTCATAGGCATCGGCGGAGGCAGCAGTATGGATCTTGCCAAATCCATATCCCTTATGCTGACCAATGAAGGGTCGTCCACCCTTTACCAGGGATGGGATCTTATTAAAAACCCTGCTGTCTGCCACATGGCCGTTCCAACTCTTTCAGGCACTGGTGCTGAAGTGTCCAGGACAGCCGTTTTGACCGGTCCTGAAAAAAAGCTTGGCCTTAACTCCGACTACACCGTGTTTGACCAGGTGGTTCTCGATCCCGAACTGATAAAAAATGTGCCAAAGGACCAGCACTTTTATACGGGCATGGACTGCTATATCCATTGTATTGAATCACTTGAAGGCACATATCTGAATGAATTCTCCAGATCCTATGGGGAAAAGTCCCTTGAGCTTTGCCGTCAGGTTTTTATGGATGACCATCCAGATAAAGACGACAAGCTGATGATGGCCTCTTTTTTCGGCGGTATGAGCATTGCATATTCCCAGGTTGGTGCATGCCACGCTCTATCCTATGGGCTTTCCTATGTACTGGGGACCCATCACGGTATCGGATGCTGCATAGTGTTTGATTATCTGGATGAATTCTATCCTGCAGGGGTCAAAGAGTTTCGGGCCATGATGAAAAAATGCAAAATTGAACTGCCAAGGGAGCTTGTTAAAAATATTGAAGAAGAACAGATTGAAAAAATGATCACTGTGGCTCTCGGCCTTGATCCCCTGTGGGAAAACTGTCTGGGCAAAGACTGGAAATCCATCATGACAAGGGAAAAAGCCAGATCCCTGTTTATACAAATTTAAGTGAGACTGACATGACCATTGCTGTAATACCATCCAGATACGGATCAAGCCGGTTTGAAGGAAAACCTCTGGCTCTTGTTTACGGAAAGCCAATGATACAAAGAGTGTATGAACAGACTCAAAAATCAAAAGCTGTCTCAAAAACAATTGTTGCAACGGATGATGAACGTATATTCAAGACGGTAGAACATTTTGGCGGAATAGCTGTGATGACATCTGATGAATGCCGCTCCGGAACTGACAGAGTCGCCCAGGCGGCTGATATATTAAATCTCGGCGCCGATGACATTATAGTAAATATCCAGGGTGATCAGCCCGTATTTAATCCATTGACTATTGATGAAATGATTTCACCATTCAGCCATGATCCTGCACTTGTAATGTCCACTCTTGCCTTTAAAATAAAAGATGAAAGGGAAATAACTGATCCCAAGGATGTAAAGGTTACCTTTGATAATAATGGATTTGCCCTTTATTTTTCAAGGGCCCAGATCCCCTATCCAAGAGATCTGGAAACAAAGGCGGATTTTTACAAACACCTTGGATTCTATGCCTACAAAAAAAGCTTTCTGGATACTCTTGTTACACTTCCCACAGGAACCTGCGAGCATATTGAAAAACTAGAACAATTAAGAGTGCTTGAATT
Source organism: Desulfobacula sp. (assembly GCA_018645325.1). Classification (GTDB taxonomy): domain Bacteria; phylum Desulfobacterota; class Desulfobacteria; order Desulfobacterales; family Desulfobacteraceae; genus Desulfobacula. Next base: position 59,233 of record JABGOU010000011.1, on the reverse strand, counting down.
TGGTTATAGAATCAAGGTGGTTATAACCCAATACGATTCTCCTGAAATTGATCTGCCTTGCGATATCAAAAGAATTGAAGCAAAACTTTTACATTCTTAATCTAAGATGAGATCCCTTTATAAAATACTTCATACCACTTGTCATACTCAATGGGGAGGCCTTGAAAAAAGGATTTTCAATGAATCTGTCTGGATGAAGAAGAATGGACACAATATTGTTATTGCTGCTCCAAAGAATACTCCTTTATTCTTAAAAGCTGTGGCCGCCGGATTTAAAGTCTATGGGATTGAGTTTAACAGGTTTTCAATCATAAAAGATTACAAGATATTAAAACGTATCTTTAAGGATGAAAAACCCGACATAATCAACACCCATGGAAACAAGGACTCCAAGTTAGCCCTTTTTGCAGCAAAAAACAACCATGTCCCTTTAAGAATTCTTTCACGACATATCAGTGCCCATGTAAAAAACTCCTGGTATAACAGGCTGGTATACAAAAAATGGTGCCATTATATTTTTACCACAGCAGACTATACCACCAGACATCTTCAAAAAGTGTTTAAGCTCAAAGACATGCAGATCTTTTCCATGCCAAGTGGTATTATGGAACCAAATTTTCTCTTGAAAAAAATCGAAGCAAGAAAGGTGCTTGCAAAAGAACTCGGCCTTGATCCGAAAACAAAGTTTATAGGATTTGTGGGAAGAGTTTCTAAGGACAAGGGAGTTTCATGCCTTCTTGAGGCGTTTAAAAAAGCCAGGCCCAAACTTTCAGGCTATCATGTTGCCATTGTGGGTGGAGGAACTAATGACTATATTAATCTTCTTAAAAAACAGGCAAAGGAACTTCAGATAGAGGATTATATCCATTTTACAGGCTTAAAAAAAAATGTCTGGCAGTATTACCGGGCAATTGACTGTAAAGTTCTACCATCAAGGGATATTAACGGTATCCCTTTTGAAGGCATACCTCAGTCACTTTTGGAAGCCATGATTTGTGAATGCCCGGTAGTAGGTTCAAAAAGCGGAGGTATTGTTGATATCATTGATAATGAAAAGACGGGGCTGTTGTTTGATACTGATGATTCTTCCGATCTTGCCGAAAAGATTCTCCTGACACTGCAGTATAAAGATGCCACCAGAAAACGTGTTGAATCAGCCCTTGCTCATATAAAAAAACATCATACCATCAATACAATGGGTAAAAATATAATCAGGCTCTACCGGCTTCACCAGGTGAAAATGGACCGGCTTCCCTATTAAAGTTTATTGTAATTGTTCAGCCAGTTAAAAAAAATATCCCCAAAGCCCTGTCTGATGGATATTTGCAGGAGGTTAAGCGAATAGCCTCGAAACAAATATCCATCAGACAGGACGGTTTCAAGCGCAAGAGCTGAATAATTAAAGTTTATTTTGGCTTTAAAAGAGAGTCAAGGCCTCTATTTTTGAAATAAAACTTTGCATACTTATAAAAGGTTCCCTCAAAATTTCCAAGGGCAATTATAAACCCTGGCCACCCGTCTAAAAACCCAAATTTTAATATATACAGGGTAAACCCTGCCCAAAAACCATGAAACAGGGCTTTTGACATACTTGATTTTTTGTTTGCAGCCTGTAATTTCTGGGCCCCAAGGGTGGAATATCGATTGGTTTTGTGAATCACTTCCTCAAGGTCTTTAAATGGCACCTGATAAATATTTGATTTTAAATAGCCGCATTTTTTATTAGAGATCACTTCATAGCGTTCGTGGACTGCATCGTTTTTAAACTTTAACACCCCTTTCCTGAATAACTGGGGTTGGCGAAAGTCTGGATAAAATCCTGAATAGCGGATCCATTTTCCCATAAAATAATTTTTTCTCGGGACATAATATGCATCAAGGCTATCTTTGGAACCAATAATTTTTAGCATCTCTTCTTTGGCGAGTCTTGTACATCGCTCATCAGAATCCAGGCTGAATATCCAATCATGACTGCAGGCTTTAATGGCAATATTCCTCAGCTCTCCAAACCCGTTAAAAGGTATTTGAATGACCTTTGCGCCAAACTCTTTTGCAATCACTTGTGTACGATCCGTGCTGAACGAGTCTGCAACAATAATTTCATCTGCCCATTCAACACTTTGAAGGGCCTGTTTTATTTTTTTTTCTTCATTAAATGCAATAATATAAACAGATAGTTTTGACATATTTTAGTTTTTAATCTCCTGTCTGGATATTAAGGACCGCAAATTTTATAAAGCAAACGAAATTGCTTGTCTTTTGGCCCATCTACTGCGTTGCATCAAAGGCCAAATATGAATATGTCCTGTTTTGATTCAAACAAGTTCATTAAGTCCTGATTTACAAAAAAATGATTCCGACTCCATTACTTTTTTAAGAATTCTATCATTCTTCTCAAGACAATTTCTTTTATTATCATGATGCCATAGATGAAAACAAATGGCCTTAAACGGATTTTCTTTTCTTTTTAAACCATATTTGAATAAACGCACTACCAGCTCCGAATCTTCACGGCCCCATCCCTCAAAATCATGATTAAACCCATTAACCGCTGTAATATCATCCCTGAACAGGCCCATATTACAGCTTCTTACTCCTGACAGTTTTTTTATGGTATATGAAGGGAAAAAAGGGATTCGAAAAATATGGTGGCTGTTGGATATTTCTTTTTTTAATGATTGAATCATCAATATTGTTTTTGAATTACAGTCCTTATGGTTAAATATTTTTGCAAAGGATTGGTTCACAATCACCCTTTTTCCCTGGAAGAAAAAACCTTTTTGTGCCAGATCCTTATGATCTTGAATAAAGTGTTTTTCCGGGATACAATCCCCGTCAAGCAGGATTATGTAGTCGCCATTAGATTCGGCAATGGCCATGTTTCTGATCCGTGCCGCCCTGAAACCAATATCTTCATGCCATACATGTTTAATATTAATTTGAGTTTGATCCAGAAAGGGTTGAAGCATGGTTTTTGTATTATTATCTGACCCATCATCTGCTATTATAATTTCTTCTGGAAGAATGGTCTGGGATATAAGACCGTCCAAAACCCTTTTAAGCGCACCCGGACGATTATAAGTTGTAATGATCAAAGATATTTTCATGTTTGCCTGATCTTTTGGTCTATTATTTTAAAAACATCTTCAACACTTAACTCATTCATACACCTGAAATGTGAACAAGGTTGCTTTGCATAGCAGGGTGCACAATCCATCTTTCTTTGAATAACCGTGTGGATTGTTCCATAAGGGCCTGTTCTTAACGGGTTAGCCGGACCAAAAATAGCAAACGCGGGGACATTTAATGCGGCTGCGATATGCATGGGTCCTGTATCATTACAGACAAAAAAACTAGCTCTGCCAATCAGGGCAACAAGTTCTTTTAAACCGGTCATGCCTGCAACAGATATGGCTTTCCCATTGGAATGGGCTACAACTTCCCGGGCAATTTTTGCTTCTCCCAAACTTGCAATTACGACAGTGGGAAGCAAAAGTTTTGCAGCAAGCCTCCCAAACTTTTTAGCCTGCCAGCGATTGGCAGGTTTGCCTGCCGAAGGGCTCATAACTACAAAATCTTCTGGCAGTTCTTTTAATATTGACGGGCAGGGATCATAAGGTGCAAAGGGATAATCTATTTTATCTATGGAACACCCCATAAATTTTGCAATTTCAAGGTATCTGTCTATGGCATGAATATTCATGGAACCATGAATTTTATGAGTATAGAATAAAGAGCTTCCTTCATCAGACTCTTTAAATCCCAGCTTAATCCCGGCCTTTGAAAACCAGGTTATAATTCCAGACCTTAAAAGCCCGGAAAGATCTATGGAAACATCATATTCAGAAGCTTTCAGGCCTTTTTTAAGTTCATTGATCTCTTTGAGTGTATGATTGAGGTTACCTGGTTTTTTCCACTGGTCTTTTTTAATTATCCATAATCGGTTAATCATTGGGTGGCCTTCAAGGAATTTATGAAGGCCAAAAGCTACAACCCAGTCTATTTTTGCATTGGGGAATTTTTTTTTTATCACAGCCAGAAAAGGAAGAGAATGGACAATATCCCCCAGGGCACTGGGTTTTATGATCAATATATTTTTTACGCTGTCAAACAAAAAAATTCCCCTTAAAGGCATTACCAGCTATCTTTCAAAAGAGACTTACAGGTTTCCATGACCATGTCAACACTGATTTTATCCATACATTTATGATTCGTCGGGCAGATATCTTTCAAGCACGGACTGCAGGGAACCTTTGCTCTGACCATGATGCTGTTTTTATTTGATGGTGCTGTGGCAATATAATCTGTGGAGCCTATCACTGCTAGCTGGTTAATATTTAAAGCTGCTGCTGCATGCATAAGTCCGGAATCATTGGTAATAAACAAAGAACATTTTTCTATAAGCGCAAATGCCTGGCCAAGGCTGGTTTTACCGGCAATATTGATACAGCACCCCCTGGACAGCCCGGCAATATATTCTCCAAGCTCAATATCTGCAGGCCCACCAAAAATAAATATTTTAACCTTAAATTTTTGCGCCAAATTTTTACAGACTTCTGCATACCTTTCCGGGAACCATCTCTTTGCTGTTCCTCCAGTTGCCCCTGGATTAATACCAATAACAGGTTGAGAAGAATCAAATTTTTTTAGTTCAAGAAATCGGTTCGCAAATTTTCTGTCGGATTTGCAAAGAAATAAATCAAGGTTTCGGCCGTCATCTTCTAAATGTGCCCCTTTTAAGATACCGATATAATAATCAATTAAATGCCCTTTTTTTAGGTCAGGATTCAATTTAATACCTCTGTTTAAAAGGAATCCTCTACCATCTGTATTATATCCTATCCTTTCTTTTATGCCGCCTAAAAAAGCGATCAGTCCTGCCTCAAACGCATTTTGCATCAAAATGGTCAGATCAAACCGATAAGTTCTTAAGTCTTTTGCAAGTGCCAGAGTTCCAAATCCTTTTTTGTGGCGGCCGCTGTTATCATAGAGCAAAATCTTGTCAATATATGGATTGTTTTCATAAACAGGAATCACCCATGGTTTTGCCAGTACTATTATAACCGCCGCAGGATAGTTTTTTCTGACAGCCCGGATAACAGGGGTAGTCATGATGGCATCTCCAACCCAGTTGGCCGCCCTTATCATGATTTTAGCCCTGCCAGAGTCTATAAGATCTATAAATCCCATATATTGAGTTTAACCTAATCTTTAAGGATACAATAAGGTTTGGTTTTCCATCGGTTGTGTACCCAGAAGTATTGTTCCGGGGATAGTCTAACCATAGCCTCTATGGCAGACGCATAGTTCTGGGTATTATTTTCTATATCCTTGATTGGATCTCCTGAAATTTTCAAGGGAATTTCAGGGAAAAATTCAACAATATAATTATTGTTCTTTTTTATGATGCACAATGGAACTACTGCGGGTTTTGATCTTAATACTATCTTTGCCAAACCATTATTGGTACACGCAGGTTTGCCAAAAAAATTGACAAATACCCCCTTATACCAATCCACATTCTGGTCAAGCATCGTTCCCACGATACCCCCATTTTTTAAAATTTCATCAATTTTTTTAGATGCACCCCTCAAAGGCATCAAAGTAACTCCAAAACGCTGCCGCATTTTGCACATTAGTCTTTCCAGAGGCTTAAAATCAAATTTTCGATAAAGCACATAGGGTTCGATTCCCGCCTTGGCAAATGCTGGAATAAAAAGTTCAAAATTACCCATATGGCCGGTCAGCAAAATAACGCCCTTTCTTTTTTTTATCGCATTTTCAATGTTTGCCAGTCCCTTAATAGAAAAATATTTATATAATTCATCCTGTTTTTTCGAGTATGACCAGATAATCTCAAAAATGAATCCTGCAATAAATTTCAAGTTTTTTCTTGTAAATTTTTTGGCATCTGATTTGGAAAATTTTTTTGGATATGCAAGATTTATATTTTCCAGAACAACATTACGATGCCTTTTATCCAGCATATACCAGACAAGTCCAAGAAGATCTGAAAAGAAATTTAAAATTCTCCTTGGAATCATTGCCAGTAAATCAACCATAAGCTTTAACAACTTGTATATTCTTTCATCATTCATTTTTTTGTAACCTTGAACTTAAAAAAGATTCAAATTTCTGAGGGTGTTCAAACTCTATTTGAATGCCCATTACAATTAAATCCAGACCCCATTTTGAATCCTTATCAAGCTTTGCCCAGTCCTTTTCAGTTGTTAAAACAAGATCAGCGCAAACCTTTTTAGCCAACTTGTTAATCATTAAAATGTCAGAGTCTTTATACCTGTAATGGTCTTTGAATTCAAGATGATCCAGGATATTAATGCCCAATTCTTTCATTGTATTATAAAAAGAAAAATTTTTTGCAATTCCTGAAAAAAGGACAGCCTTTTTCCCCTTTAACCCTCCAACATCGTTTTGGCTTGTTTTCAAATTTGTGCCTTTGACAATGTGCTTTAAAATAAAGGGCCTGTGAAAGGTTTTAAATTCGGGGCGATCAGTATAATATTTCAGAACCTCGTCAATACTTTCAGTATTTTCATCAATATCCAGACATCTTGTAAAAATGAGAGCATCTGTTCTTTGGGCGCAAGTCAGAGGAGACTCCCTCAATCGACCGGCTGGAAGAAATCTTTTATTCCCTAAAGGGGATAAATAATCCAGAAGTAAGAAATCAAGATCTCTCTTAAGTTTTAAATGCTGAAATCCATCATCAAGTACTATCACATCAGGTTTGAATGCATTAATTGCCCTCATTCCTGCCTTAAATCTGTCTTTACCGATTACAATGGGAAATGCTCTTCTTTTTGCCATCATATACGGCTCATCTCCTGAATCTTTTGCACTCAAAAAAATCTTGTCTCCATCGGAAACAATCCCTGCATCGCCTTTATAGCATCCCTTATACCCTCGGCTTACTACAACTGGCTGTTTCCCCATTTTTTTTAAAACCTGGGCCAGATAAATAGCCATGGGTGTTTTTCCTGTTCCCCCAACAACAATATTCCCAACGGAAATAACAAAACAAGGCAGGGCTCTCTGTTTTAAAATACCTTTATTATACAGCCAGAGCCGAAACCTTACACCCAGACCATAGACATTTGAAATTGCAATGGCAAACCATTCAAAGGAAAATATCCCAGGCTTATAATGGCTTTCTGAAATTTGAGTAATCCTTTTTTCTAATTTATTTAAGTGTTTTTCAAACAATATGAAAAAGCTCCATATTTCTTATAATTTTTTTTACTGCTCCGGAATTTCTTGAAAAAATTTCAAAGTTTTTAGCCCCCATATTCTTTTGTAACTGCCTGTCTCCCAACAGGGTTCCAAGAACTTTTGTCAGGTCTTTTTCAGATTTAACCCTTTTGGCACCCCCGTGATCCAAAAGCCAGGTTGAAATCAACAAAAAATCAGACATATCCTCTCCAAAAATAATGGGTTTGGAAAAAGAGGCCGGTTCCAGAGGATTATGGCCCCCCTGTCTCACCATTGATCCTCCGATAAATGCCACATTGCAAATGGCATACATACTGCAAAGTTCTCCCATTTGATCCACCAGGATAAGATCTGGACAATCTTTGAGATCATCAATTGCCGACATTAAAACTGTATCAATATCATTGGACAAAAAATAAGATAAAATTTGAGAACATCTTTTAGGGTTTCTTGGAGCAAGGATCAACTTAAGCCCTGGAAAATTTTTCTTTAGTTTTTTATATACTTTGCCAATAAGTTTTTCTTCTCCTTCATGGGTTGAACCGGCTACAATCACCTGGTTTTTTTTTTGCATGCCAAACCGATCTTTCAGGCTTTCAATCATTTTTTTATCCATATCTTCAACGGGTTGGTCAAACTTGATATTTCCAGTAACTAATATTTTGTCCAAATTAATTCCTATGCGTTGAAATCGTTTTTTATCAAGAGCGGTTTGCACCATAATAAGTTCTAAGGAAGAAAAAAACATGGAAGAAAATTTTTTGAAAAATAAATATCCCTTTAGCGATTGTTTTGAAAGCCTTGCATTGATTAATATGACGGGGGTCTTTTTTTTTTTCATTTCATATAAAAAATTGGGCCACAGGTCTGTCTCAACTATAACCACAGCATCAGGGTTTAAAGTTCTGCTTATTTTTTTAACAGACCAACCCAGATCATAGGGGAAATATCCCATTTGATCCACCAGGGGGTTATCTGTTTTTAAGAATAATTGCATTGCCATATCAAAACCCGTTTTTGTTGAGGCAGTAAAAACAATATCCAGATCTTTGTATTGTTCTTTTAACGCTTTGACAAATGGCAGAGATGATATGACTTCACCAACGGAAAGGGCATGGATCCAGATTCTTTTTTCCCCTACTTGTTTAGGTTTCAGGCCTGTTCTAAATCCAAGTCTTAAAAGCATATTTGCCCTTCTTTTTTCCGAGAAAAAATATATAAGTACTAAAAAAGGAAGGCCGGTGATAAATAAAATATTAATTATCGTTTTATACAAAAAGATCATTTGGTTTGCTTTTCTTTGCCATTATTCCGTATTGATCAAATAAAGGGTGCCAAAACACAAAAAAAACATATTAGCTGTCCAGGCGCTGATAACCGGCGGCAGAAAAGTTCCATACCCCATAGAGAGACATAAGCCATACATCACCCAGTACATAAATGCGATCATAACACCTATGGCTATGGCTGCAGGGATATTTTCCTTTACAAAGGATCGCATACCCGTTGCAGCCCCGGTCAAAGCCATAATGATACAAATAAAGGGGAATGCAATCTTTCCATTCAAATCCACCCTATATGTTGTTGAGTCATATCCTTCATCTTCAACTTTATTAACGTATTTTTTCAATTCAAAAAAACTCATTTCGTCGGATTTTTTTAGAACCTCTCCAAAATCTTCCGGCTTAAATTCAAGAGGAATATGTTTTTTATCATACAAATTTACATCATAATCCATGGAGTCTTCCACATGGATCTGCTCGATAATATTTTCAAACACCCATTTTCCCTTTTCAAAATATCCTTTTTCAGCATCAATTCTTGACTCAAGGCTGAAATTTTTTCTTAAGGAAGTAATGGTGATACCTGCGATAGATTGTTTGGCAGGATCAAAAAAATTGATGTGGATAAGTCTATTTTCAGACTTTACCCAGATATCTTTTCTTGCAGACAAATAATTTTTATTTTTTTTGATTACATTGTATTTAATAAAATTTGCCTTTGCCATGGAGATCGGGATAATGGTTTCCCCTAAAAAAAACATGAGAACTGCAAGAACAGCACTCACCAGTATGGCTGGCTTTATTAGAAAATAAATACTGATACCGCTGGATCTGATAGCTAAAAGCTCATTATTCCTGTTCATTAATCCAAAAACAATAATTATTGAGAGCAGAATACCTGCCGGGGTCAGTTGTACAAACATGAAGGGAACTTTCAACAGGACATATCCAAAAGCGCCCAAAAGAGAAATATCTGAATTTAAAAATTTATCCATTCTGGAAAGATAATCAATAATTACGAACAGGACCAGAATCATCAACTGGATGATGGAAAAAAATTTAAAAAATTCCTTTAACCAGTATTTATGCAGACAAGACATATTTTATATTTATCTTTTAATCCTTTTTTTTGCTTCCTTTAAAACCCTTTTTGCAAAACCAGGAAACCTGACTGGTCTTTCCCTGGCATTTCTGACAAGAAAATAAATTCCTACCCCTCCCATGATTACATCAGGTAACCACATGCCTAAAAAAGCAGGATAATCACCTGTCTCTCCTGCTGACCATCCTATGGTCAGAAGAAAATAATAAAGGAGAAAAAAGCAGATCCCGAATCCAAACCCGGAAGAATGTCTAAAAGAAGCCGATTGAATCCCCAAAGGAAATGCAAGAAGGCCTAAAGACAAGCAGGCAAAAGGAATTGCAAATTTTTCATGAAATTCCATAAGAGCTTCATTCAATCTGGCTTTATCCTTAATTCCTGACCTTATAACCCGTACCAGATCAGCCAGACTTCTTTCATCAAAATCTTTTGATATTTCCCCGGTATTTTTATTCATGCGATTCAAATCAATATTAATATCATAATTTTCAAATTGAATACTGGTCACGGATCCTTCCTCAATATCCACCTGGTTAATTATTCCATTATAAAGCCTTATGGTATACACCTGCTCATCATTAAGGCGTATTAATCTCCCTGATGGAGCAATGGAGACACTTATGATCCCTTTTGTTCTTCTGTTTTCAATAAAGATATCTTTTAATTCTTTTGTTTTCATATCCACCTGGGAGACATAAATCATGACATCTTCCAATTTTGAATTGAATTGCCTTTCCTGCAAGGCTGCATCAATACTTGATCTTGCAATCTCAATACTTTTCTTTTTAATTGACAATTTTCCCCATGACACTCCAAAAACGGTAATTACCATTGTCAAAAAAACTCCTAAAAAACAAAAAATCAGAACTGGTGGCAATAATTTATACAGGGAAACTCCAGCACCTTTTAATGCAACGATTTCATTTTCCTGTGACATGCGCATAAATGTCAAAAGGATGGATATCATAACAGACATGGGAATGGTAAATTCTAAAAATCTTGGAAGGGTATAAACTATCATCAATGCAATAGATAAAATATCTGCATTGTAGTTCACCACTATATTTGTGATTTCCGGTATCCGTGTCATCAAAAAGACAAAGGTCAGGAAAAACAGGCTGATGGAAAAAGGATATACAAGTTCCCTGAGAATATATCTGTTTATAATATTAAAACTCTTCATTTCCAGGAAAAATATAAGTTAGCGGACAAATAGTCAAGATATGATAAAAAGATTAGGTTTTCATTGCGTAATTTTCATGATAATAAATTGCCTATGAAATGCGTAATAATAGCCAATGGCGACCTTGATTACACAAAAAAAAACCAGGACATGGTCAGAAGTGCCCAGATAATTATAAGCGCTGACGGCGGTGCCAGGCATTTAAGAGCATTAAGTATTTTACCCCATGTGATGATAGGTGACTTTGACTCAATCCATCCGGATGACCGGCAATATTTTAAAAAAAAACAGATAAAGACCATCACATTTTCTTCACGAAAAGACCAGACTGATACCGAACTCTGCATATCCTGGGCCCTGGAAAAAAATGCAACAGATATCACCTTGCTGGGTGTTACAGGTAATAGGCTGGATCATACTCTGGCCAATATTTTCCTGTTAAAAAAACTTGCCCAAAAAAATATCCCTGCCAGGATCATAAATAAGAACAACGAAATTCATATTGTAAAAGATTTTATAAAGATTAAAGGCGGGCCCAAAGATTTTCTATCTCTTATCCCCATTACCCAAAAAGTCACAGGAATTACTCTTAAAGGGCTTGAATATTCAATGGAGGATGGAACCTTGGAAATGGGGTCTTGTCTTGGGGTCAGTAATTTTTTTAAGGAGACTTTTGCATCGGTTTCCATAAAAAAAGGTGAACTGATTGTAATAAAATCAAAAGATTAAAACCATATGTAATTATTCAGCTCTTACGCTTGAAACCGCCCTGTCTGGTGGATATTTGTTTCGAGGCTATTCGCTTAACCTCCTGCAAATATCCATCAGACAGGGCTTTGGGGATAACTATTTTTTAACGGGCTGAATAATTACAACCATATCAGGATAAAAAAAAAGATGGTCAAAATAAATGACCATCTTTTTCTTTATAAAAAACCTAATCTCTTAATCACCACAGGAGCCTCCGGAACCACAACTTCCGCATCCGGATTCTCCCAGGTCAATATTAGAATCAAGATGAAATCCCATTCCAGTGAAATCTACTTTAATATTTTCAGCTTTTTGCATAAATTCTTTATCAACAACAAATTTCAGTCCTTTAACATCAAAGGTGTCATCTGAGTCTTTTGGCTCATCCAGAGCCATGGCAAGGGAAGGGCCGCCTCAGCCGCCTGAATTGAGGAAAATCCTAATAGGGGTGGGCTCTTTGCCCTGGAAATATTCATTTATCTGCACTTTTGCAGGATCTGTCAAATCAATCATTGTAAAACTCTCCTTATTCGGTTGTTTATTTTTCAAGGTTCTTCTTACCTATGTCTTTGATTCTAATCATACACTTTAAGCATGTCAATGTTATGATAATTATTTTCCTGTATTTTTGTTGGTTTTATTTTTTTTTAATCATGCAGCGCCCTGTACAAAAGACTGCAAAAATTGTAATGTCTGCGATGAATTATTTTTAAAAACCGTTATAAAAAAAACAGTAATGATAAAAAAATATAAGGGCTATCTATGAAAATTCTTGTTACGGGTGGTGCCGGATATATCGGAAGTCATACCTGTGTTGAGCTTTTAAATGATAATTATGATGTGGTTGTCCTGGATAATCTTTCCAATAGTTCTGAAGAATCTTTAGTCAGAGTAAAAAACATAACAGGAAAATCTCTTGAATTCTGCAAAGCAGATCTTTTAAGTAAGAAACAGATTGCGGCTGTATTTTCTGAAAATAAAATTGATGCGGTCATTCATTTTGCAGGCCTTAAAGCAGTGGGAGAGTCTGTGTCAATACCATTAAGGTATTTTCAGAATAATATTACAGGAACCTTGAATCTGCTTGCCGTCATGAATGATTTTAATGTAAAAAATATTGTTTTTTCTTCTTCTGCAACGGTTTATGGAGATCCTGCATCCTTGCCCATAAAAGAAGATTTCCCGCTTTCAGTAACCAATCCCTATGGCCGGACAAAGCTGATGATAGAAGAGATTATGAAGGATCTTTACCATTCTGACAAAAACTGGAACATTGCCTTATTAAGATATTTCAACCCCGTGGGTGCTCACAAAACAGGTGAAATCGGAGAAGACCCTTCCGGCATCCCAAACAATCTTGTACCTTATATATCCAAAGTGGCTGTAGGATGTTTGCCCCGGCTAAGTGTATTTGGAAATGATTATGATACCCCGGACGGAACCGGAGTCAGAGATTTTATTCATGTTGTAGACCTGGCATTGGGTCACATTAAAACCCTGCCGAAACTTTTTTCCAATCCCGGTCTGGTGATCTATAATCTTGGAACAGGCTTTGGCTATTCAGTACTTGAAATGATCAAAGAATTTGAAGAGGTAAGCCGTAGAAAAATTCCTTATAAAATTTTTGGCAGAAGACCAGGTGATGTTGCTTCCTGCTGGGCAGATCCATCCAAAGCTAAAAAAGAGCTTGGCTGGGAAGCAAAAAAAACCTTGACTGACATGTGCAGGGATACATGGAACTGGCAAAAAAAAAATCCAGACGGTTACCAATAAACTTTATGGAAAAAATAAATTGTACTGGATGTATCTATTCAGTCCATAAAATTAAGATAAGGATATAAACTTGACCAGCCGGCCTGTTGCTCTGGGAGCAAGGTTAATAAAATACCCATCAATTCAAACTCTGGGCTTTAAACCCAATTTCCAGGATTATTCTACCTGGGAACAAAATCTGATCCTGAATGCAAAAAAAATCTATTATCCTACTGCATTTTATGCTGACCTGTTTAATGCTATGGGAAAAGAAACTTTTCCCAGTTTTCATACTTACAAATTTGCCCTGAACAAGATAAAACAGACTGCTGCCTTTAATATGCTCGGTATTCCCCATCCTGAAACAAAAATTTTTTATGGAAAAAAACAAAAGCAGACTATCCTTTTGAGCTTTGCCTTCCCTTTTATTGCAAAAAAAGGCAGAGGATCAGCCAAAGGCAATGATGTATACCTGATTCAAAACAATGAGGATCTTAGCCTGTATTTAAAGAACAAAGGCCCGGCCTATATCCAGGAGTATTTCCCCATTAAAAGGGATATGCGGGTTGTTATTATCGGCAAAAAAATCAGGCTTGCCTATTGGCGAACTGCTGTCAAAGACAATTTTAAAACCAATATTTCCCAGGGAGGAACCATAAGCTTTGATCCTTTGCCTCAAAAAGCCCTTGATCTTGCACGAATGACAGCTTTTAAATGCGGATGGAATGATGTAGGAATTGATATTATTGAACACCAGAACCAGTTTTATGTTCTGGAAGGCAATATGAAATATGGAACAAAGGGGTTCCAAAAAGCCGGGGTCAACTATAAAAAAATGCTGGCAGATCTCATCGTTGAAGGCAGAATTTAAGTATTACAAAAGGCCTGCATCCTTTTCATCTTCTTCCCATTCAGAAAGATATGCTTTTATTGCTGCATATTTTGATTCTTCTTTGGGTTTTAAAAGCAAATATCCAAGTTGATCAATCCTTTTTTCCAGGCATTGAAAAAAAGCTGTTTCAACCAGTTCGGGTTCTATTTCTTCTTCTGGTACCTTGATTATACCAACCACAGCCCGGGTCAAATGACCTTGTGGAACAAAGATATCACAAATGCATGCATCCCATTCTTCAGGGAAATTGTTAATCTTCCAGGGGCTTAGCGCTTCAGGCCGTAAAACACTTTTATTTTTAGGATTGAAAGGGGCTTTAATAATCTTCATTTTTTGTTTATCAAACTGCATCAATTCTTTCAGGGTCGCCTCAATATCATCTGAAAAAATCCATTCTTCAGATTCCAGCAACACAGGTGGGAACTGGCTGCTGGTCAAAGCATATTTAAAAGGACCTTTTTCTTTCCAGTATTCTTTAAACTGCCTTGAATTGGGCAATATTTTTCTTTTTATCAATTTAACCGCCATTTTAAGTCAAACCTTTACCCTAACTTTGTAAACACCATAAATATTTTATCTTTTTGATAAAATATTTATGGAATCTAAGGGTTTATTTATGAATGGTAAGCTGGGGAAACGGTATCTCCCAGTTGTTTAAGGTACAGGCATCCACGCACCATCTTTGTATCGCCCGGTACAAGCGTCTATACAAAGGTGCCAAATCGCCTTTAAAATCCGCTATCACAACTATATCAAGGGATGATGCACCTGCCTCCTGGAATTCCACCCTGAGATTAAGCAGGCTCTTTTTGTATCCTTCTTTTTCGATTTGTTCACTGATATGTGATTCTAAGATTTCCAACACACTTCCTGTGGATTCTTTCTGGAGATTATAACTTATGCCAAAAGTAATTTTGAGTCTGAAATTTAATGAAATATTCAGAGGAGTCTGGCCTAAAAAATCAGAAGTCTGGTAAATTTTTTGAGAGCCACCGCGCTGAACCAATTCAACCATCTCATGTGAAAGACTTGTAACAACACCTCTTGTGCCATCGGCAAGAAGGACCCAGTCATTTCGCTTGCAGGGGAACCAGGGTTCTTTTTTGTTAAAAGGCCTGGATATTTTTCCAAGAAGCTCTTCAATGGGTAATCGCAATTTAACCTCCAGGGATGGATTTTCAAGTTCACTGAATACATTGATATTTTTTACAAGCCAGGGCACACCATGATAAATAATACGCTCTCCTTCTCTGACCGAACCAATATTCAGCATAAGCCTGCTCTGGTGCCAGAACTGAGGCAGAGTATGTTTGGCAGCCCAGCCTATTCCCATTATGAAAATAATTGTTAAACTGAGCAATACCCAGTCTTCCACCACATAAAAAACAAAAATAAGAACAAAGAAAACCATTACAACAGCAGTTACCCTGGAAATAAGGCTTAACATCCTGATATGAAAGGGTCTGTATTTTGATGTATATCCAGGGATAAACCTTGTCATAATCCTTGCAGATAACCGCAAAAGAAAGATGACTCCCAAACATGAGATCAGAGCTATAAAGAGAAACAGACCCCTTGTCCGGAAAAAATTCTTTATGGAAATCTGGGAGGTTTCAATTATGGATTTTTCCTCACCTTCAATTTCAGCCAGACGCATGCCGGCGATTTCCACCTTATTCAAAATCTGTTTTTCAACACTTTTCCATTCAGGTAAAATTTTTTTCAGATCTTTTTTCAAATCCTTGTTTTTTGTCTGTGAAATCAATTGGACAATATTTTGACTTGCCTGGTTGGCAACAGGTAAAAGGTCCTGGTAATATGAGAGTTCATCCTTTAACTTTGTTTTGTATCTTGCCCTGACTGTAAGTCTTTTTATCTCCTTGATCCCGGGTTTAATCAATCCAAGTAGTTCATCTTTCCAGTCAAATGCTTCAGCCTTTTTTTCATCAAAAAGGCCCATATCAATACCAGTTGCAATCCGCTCAAAGTCTACTGCAGAATCATTGAGCTGTTTGTCGAGCTTTGAAAGCTCGGAATTTAATAATTCCTTTTCCGCATCAGAACTGCTTTTTTTCAGGAGTTGATTCTTTTCCGTGATTCTCTGGTTCAGGTTTTTTTTCAATCCAATGATGGATTGGAGCATTTTTAAAGATGCGTCAGCTTTGTCCACCTGTTCTTCTATTTGTTCTTGATTTAAAGGCTGGGTATCATTTGTGGTATTGTCTGCCGGGAGGGAAGTAAAACAAAAAAGAATTAATAAAATAATAATAATAAAATTAAGTCTATGCATCATGAAAGAAATCTCCCAATTAAAATATTTGTCTTCTGTGATCAGAATTATTTTTATAGGGTCAGCAGATAGATACAGGCGCCCTCAGCAGAATATTTATTTTCCCAACCTTATAACCCTTATCAGTATAACCCTTATCGGTTTTGACCTGCATATTCAAGTCAAATCTATCAGGTGGGGTAAACACTTAAATCATCAATATTATTTATTTTGCCGATATCTTAAATTTAAAAAATATATAAAAATAATATTTTAAATTTGAAATAATGATTCAGGTTTAAATATTTTTCTTTATCTTTTAAATCATGTTCTGATTGTCAGGTTCTTGACACTATATATTTTTGATTATAAAAATACTTTGTAATTGTTCAGCCCGTTAAAAAAAATGTCCCCAAAGCCCTGTCTAATGGATATTTGCAGGAGGTTAAGCGAATAGTCTCGAAACAAATATCCATCAGACAGGGCGGGTTCAAGCGTAAGAGCTGAATAATCACAGTACTTTAAAGATTCTAATTGATATATAAACATCTGATATATAAAAAATTTAGAGAGTAGTGAAAATTGATTAAAGATATTGGTGAAATAAGTAAAATTTGTGAGCTTTACGGAATTCAAAATATAGTAAATGCTAAATTATTAACCACGGGGTTTGCAAATAGAAATTATAAAATAACAACAGAAGAAGGTAATTTTTTTTATCGTGTCTGTACCCAGCAAAAAGATGTAAAAAACATTATTTATGAAACCAATATTCTTTTAGAGCTGCAAAAGATCAATTTCCCCACAGCTTACCTTATTCCTAAAAAAGAAGGTGGATTTATTTCTAATTCAAAAGAAGGTAAGGTTTTAATATATGAATTTAAAGAAGGCTCAAACCCTGAACTTAATCATCAAACCACAGGGGAAATCGCAAAATACTTAGCTGAACTTAACAGTTTTAAAGGTTTTGTGAAATATCCGCGTAAAAATATTATTCATATTGATTATTGTTTTGAATTAATTGAGCTGTTTAAAATCGCACCTTTCCAATATCCTGAAATTTATGAATATTTTGAAGAGCAGACTCAATATTTACTAAAGCCTGTTTCCAAAATCCTTCCCAGAGGTTTAATCCATGGTGATGTTTTCCCAGATAATACTATTTTTCAAAATGGTATCTTATCTGCTCTCATTGATTTTGAAGAGGCCTGTGTGGATAACCTTTTAATGGAAATTGGAATGTGTATTAACGGGTTTTGTTTCATAAATAATACGCTTGATCTTTCATTGATGGAGACTTTTCTTTATAAATATAATCAGATCAGGCAAATTACCAAAAAAGAATGGGAGCTTCTTTATGATTATATTCAATGGGCGGCCCATGGAATGTTATCATGGCATTTGCGTCATTTTTTGATTTATAAACAAAATCCCAAACAACTTTCCAGGGTGAATGAATTAATGGAAAGAGTTAAAAAATTACGGCAGAATTCATTGCCGAAAATTAATAGGCCAGGCAAATGAAAAACTATCCATACAATGTACAGGGATTAGATTTACATGATGTGTGTGCACAATTCGGGACCCCGCTTTATGTTTATGATGCCGGTGTGATCAAACAGCAGTTTAAAAATTTCACTAAGGCTTTTTCTGGAATTGATCATGAAATTATGTTTGCGGTAAAATCGTGTACCAACATGAGTATCATGAAATATATGCTGACCCTGGGTGCTGGAATTGATACAGTATCCATCCCTGAGATTAAAATGGGCTTGAAACTAGGATTCAAACCGGAAAAAATCGTTTTCACACCCAATGTTGTGGAATTTTGTGAGATCAGGGATGCAGTTGGATTTGGTGTGGCAATTAATATTGAAAACCTTCAGAACCTTGAGGCATTTGGAAGAAAATTTCAAAACACATATCCTGTCTGTATCCGGCTGAACCCAAATATGATTTCAGAAATAGAAACTAGAACAACTGATTTAAGTTCTCTTAACTTTGCATCAGTCAATAAGGAACATTATGATGATGTTAGTAAGGAACAAGTTGAAGCATGGCATAATCAATCAAAATTCGGCATTTCTCTGACTCAGTTTGACAAAGTTTTAAAGCTTGTAGAAAAATATAATATAAAAATTAATGGTGTCCATGTACATTCAAGCCACGTTATTTTAAATGAAGAGGTATTTAAAAAAGGGGTTAAGACGGTTTTTAAGATTGCTAAACTGTTTAATCACCTTGAATATGTTGATTTTGGCGGCGGAATTATGGTTAAGCATCATCCAGATGATAAAGTGGTTGAGCTTGATAAAATTGGGAAAATATTAAAAAAAGAATATGATAAGTTCTGTGTTTCAATTGGGAAAAAAATAAAAATATGGTTTGAGCCTGGAAGATACCTTTTGAGTGAATCAGGAATTTTGCTTGCCAAAGCAGTGGTTTTAAAAACAAATGGTTTCATTAATTTTGTCGGCACAAATACAGGATTTAATCATCTTCTGCGCCCCATGATGTATGATGCTTATCATCAGATAATAAACATTACAAATCCTGATGGAGAATTAGAAAAATATAATATTGTTGGAAATTTATGCGAAATTGACAATATTGGGGTACATCGTACATTAAACAAAGTCAGACAAGATGACATAATCATGATTAAAAATGCAGGAGCCTATGGATTTAGTATGTCATCAAATTATAATACAAGACCAAAGCCTGCCGAAGTGTTAATTATTAATGGCAAACCAAGGCTTATACGAAAGCGTGAAAATTTTGATGATCTCATTCGTAATCAAATTGAGCTTGATTTTTAGAAACTTATAGTAGATGTTCAAAAATTATTTCAGGCAATTGATTATAACGGTCATGGTTGTTTCTTTGGGTCGGTGATAAATAAAAAAGGTGAGAGAGAAAAAGCGATATGCAAAAAAGGTTATTGGGTAATAATCACTACCCGATGAAGCCATCCAGGATCTCAACAACATCCATAGATATGTTCACTGGGAACGCCATAACTCACATAATTTGCGCTTTATAGACCGGTCTCATTGACACATTTTTTCTTAACCTTGAAGGGACTGTCGGTTAATAAAATCAGGTCACTCATCAGGAAAGGCTTCCACTTCAAGGGTTTCGAAAGATTTTTGAATATTGACTTTATCTGTCCTATATATTTATAGGACAGGTCCCTATCCGCCTTGGAAACCATGGACCCCTGTTCCCTGCTTCGCCCTATGGAATCAAGCTTTGACAGCAATTTTTCCATCCTTTCAATGGGTGTTTTACCTACCGTCAAATACCAGGGGTCTTTTTCCATTTTTTCCTCAATGTTTTTTGTTTTCATTGAGGTGTATCATAATAAAGAATCATAGGTTGGTGAAGTAGTTATGCATACATTAATTTCCCTTTTGGTTTCGGGATTGTACGACCTAAATTTTTAGCAGTTTCGATCCATTCGTTTATAATAGTTTCTGCGTTTGATACAGCTTCTTGATAACTATGGCCATCTGCCATGCATCCAGGGAGCTCGGGAACTTCGGCAATAAATAATTGATCCTCCTCGCTCCAATGAATGATCATTTCATATTTATTCATCATTTACCCCCATATTTAATTTATATTTCAATATTATATTTCGAACTTGTTTTACTTGGTATGCTTTAGATTTTGAACCCAAGGGCTGTATGTTTAAAATTTCATCAATACCATCTTTTGAAAAAATATGATGATCTCCCCGTATTCGTTCTTTGAATCCGAATGTTGTCAACAAATTGCACAATCCGTTAAATGGAATATTTGAATCCGAAAGTGCACTAATAATTTGGGTTAATAGTTTGTCATATGTCCCCATGATTGTCCCTGTATAAAATTTCTTCTTTTTAAAAAATACAACAAAATCTACAGCAAAACAATTTTTATTACGTTTTTATTAAACAGATTTATCACATATGGCATTGATATGCAAAATTTCTTCATTAGAAAGCAAAAAAGGTTTTCAAGCTAAAAGCTTAAAAACCCTTGTCATTAAGTGGCTGGGTGATAAGGATTCGAACCTTAATTGACGGAGTCAGAGTCCGTAGTCCTGCCGTTGGACGATCACCCAGCAAAATAATGAGTGAGTTTTATACCCCAAGCCAGTTTCTTAGTCAAGAAATATCTTGGTTCAAAGTTTGTTAAAACCCGGTGAAATATGTTAGATTAATTATCAGTTGTTCCGTGTTTTCCATAATATTATATATGGGAGGAAAGAATGGATTGAAAAAAAATCTTAAGGATATTGAAAAACAATTAACCAGGCTCTCTTGTTTTGCAGTTGCGTTTTCAGGTGGTGTTGACAGTTCGTTTCTCCTGGCCGTGGCAAAAAAAGTTAATCCTGAAAAATTGCTTGCAATAACTGTGTCATCACAGTTTGTGCCGGAAAGGGAAATCGATTTTGCTAAGAAAATCGCCCGGTCAATAGGGGTTGAGCATATTTGTCTTGATATGGATATTCTTGAAAAAAAAGATGTGGTTCTCAATACTAAAGAGCGGTGTTATTTTTGTAAAAAGCAAATATTTTCATTGATAAAAAAGGCTGCTGAAAGTTCAGGAATTAAAACTCTGGTTCATGGAGTGAATCTGGATGATTTAAGTGATTTTCGACCTGGCTTAAAGGCATCAGAAGAACTTGGTGTCCTTTCTCCTTTGGCAGATGCAGGTTTTACCAAATCAGATATCAGACGGCTTTCAAAGCAATTGGGACTTGAAAACTGGGATAAACCTTCTCAATCCTGTCTTGCAACCAGGATTCCATATAATGAAAAAATCAAGGCTGGTACTCTTGTTATGGTTGACAGGGCAGAAGCTTTTTTACAGAACCTGGGATTTGATCAGGTAAGGGTCAGATGTCATGGGAAAACTGCCCGGATTGAATTTGAACCGGATTTAGTTGAAACCATTAACAAAGATATCCGACAAAAAATTTCAACAGCTTTTGTAAAATTTGGATTTGAGCATACCAGCATTGATATAGATGGTTATAAAACAGGGAAGATGAATAATTAAACATGGAAATAACAAACCCGCATTCTAAAAAGTAAATTTTTAGAATGCGGGTTTGGTTTTAAATATAGTGTGGATTATCTTTTCTGAATTTCAAGATCATTGAAAAAATATCCTATTTCAAAGGCAGCAGTTTCAGGCGCATCAGAGCCATGAACAACATTTTGTTCTATGTTTGTTGCATAATCTTTTCTAATGGTTCCTTGTTCTGCCTCTTCAAAGTTAGTGGCACCCATGAGTTTTCTGTTTTTTGCAATCACATCTTCTCCTTCAAGAGCCATAACAACAATAGGGCCTGAAGTCATAAAATCTGTAAGACTGTTAAAAAACGGGCGTTCTTTATGAACAGCATAAAAGCCCTGTGCCTGGATTTTTGTCAGGTGGATCATTTTCATTGCAGCTATTTTAATACCATCGGTTTCAAAGCGTTTGATTACTTCACCAATCACGTTTTTTGCAACTCCGTCAGGTTTGATTATTGATAATGTTCTTTCCACAATATAGTCCTTTCAAAATATAATTAAAAATTGTCTTGAAACTACCATAAAGACGTATTATAGTCAATAATTATACTAATGGATTTATTCAGGTTGATTTAAACAAACCCACTACCTATATCGCAATATTTCAAATATAATGAAAATTTTAAGGATTGCAGTTACAGGATCAGCAGGCTCTGGAAAGAGCATTGTATGTGAGCGGTTTAAAGCAATTGGCCTTGTTACACTGGATTGTGATATCATTGCAAGGCAGGTTGTTGAACCGGGAATGCCCGGGTTTAAAAAAATTGTAGAAGTGTTTGGACAAAAAATGGTCCAAAAAGATGGAACCCTGGACAGGGCCGGGTTGCGAAATGTAATTGTGGAAGATGCCATACTGCGAAAAAAAATGGAGGATATTTTACACCCTCAAATTGCAGTGGAGATGGTTTCCCAGATAGAAAACGCAGTTTATAAGAAGGAAAAGGCTGTGGCGGTTGAAGTGCCGCTGCTTTTTGAACTTGGTATGGAAAAACAATTTGATGTAACAATTGTTGTTGCAGCTCAGGATATGGATCTTGTCAAAAGAATTTCAAAGCGGGATAAGGTGTCAAAAGAAAATGCTCAAAAAGTGCTGGACCTGCAAATGGCCCAGAAAGACAAAATAGCCATGGCAGACCATGTTGTCATAAACACAGGAACTATGGCGGAACTCTTTGAATCTGTTGATAATCTCTTTGGAAAAATTAAAAAAGAATTCTTGACAAATTAAGTGTTTTGCCTTATTAATTTGACTGTTAGAAAATAAACCTCAGCCAGTACGTCTGTTTTTCATATGATTATTGGCTTTCAGACTCCAGAAGGATGCACTTCAAAAATAAACCTTAGCCTGTAAAAGAAAATAAACAAAAATTTGGGAGAATGAATGAACCTTGTAGAATTGAATCAGATGAAGATTAGTGAGTTGACCAAGCTTGCTAAGGAATATAAAATTAAAGGAATCAGCGGGCTTAAAAAGCAGGATTTAATCTTTGCTTTGCTGCAGACAAACATTGAAGACAGTGGCCAGATTTATGGTGAAGGCACATTGGAAATCCTCCCGGATGGTTTTGGTTTTTTAAGAGCTCCCGGGTATAATTATCTTCCCGGTCCTGATGATATTTATGTTTCTCCCTCACAAATCAGAAGGTTTAATTTGAGGACAGGAGATACAATCTCAGGCCAGGTTCGACAGCCCAAAGATTCTGAACGATATTTTGCATTGCTTAAAGTTGAAGCAGTTAATTTTCAGAACCCTGAACTTGCTGCTGAAACAATTCTTTTTGATAATCTTTTGCCCCTTTATCCTGAAAGGAAAATGAATCTTGAGGCTGAATCAGACAACTATGCCATGCGTGTAATAGATTTGATGTCACCCATAGGTTTTGGTCAGCGCGGTTTGATCGTGTCCCCGCCAAAAGCAGGTAAAACCATGCTTCTTCAGAATATAGCCAATAGCATGGTTAAGGCGCATAAGGATATCATTCCAATGATTGTCCTGATTGATGAACGGCCCGAAGAAGTGACTGATATGGCAAGATCAGTAGACGCTGAAGTGGTCAGCTCAACCTTTGATGAACCGGCTGAAAGACATGTTCAGGTGGCAGAGATGGTCATTGAAAAAGCCAAAAGAATTGTAGAGCAGGGTCACGATGTAGTGATTTTGCTTGACAGCATTACAAGGCTTGCAAGAGCATATAATTCTGTTATGCCGCCTTCCGGTAAGATTTTGTCCGGTGGTGTTGATTCAAACGCTCTTGACAGACCCAAGAGATTTTTCGGCGCAGCAAGAAATATTGAGGAAGGAGGAAGCCTTACTATTATTGCTACGGCTTTAGTTGATACTGGGAGCCGAATGGATGAAGTTATATTTGAAGAATTTAAGGGTACTGGAAATATGGAATTGGTGCTGGATCGAAAACTGGCAGATAAAAGAATTTTTCCTGCCATTGACATGAACAGATCCGGGACTAGGAAAGAGGAACTGCTGCTTGATCCAATGGTTTTGAACCGTGTGTGGATCTTAAGAAAACTGCTGTCAAGCTTAAATCCTGTGGACAGTATGCAGTTTTTACTTGAAAAAATGCAAGGAACAAAGGATAATAAAGAGTTTCTTGAATTGATGAATTCATAAAATTATAAAATTAAATGATAGCCTGAAACAAGGCTTGGTAAGGAGTTTTAAGACAAATGAGAAAAGATATACATCCAAAATACACAGAATCTACAGCTTCCTGTGCCTGCGGTGCAACATTTGAAGTCGGATCCACAAGAGAAAATATCAAGGTGGAAATTTGTTCCAAGTGCCATCCCTTTTTTACCGGGAAACAAAAGCTTGTTGACTCTGCCGGTAGAATTGACCGTTTTAAAAAGAAATATGCAGGGTTTGACGTATCCAAACTTGTTTAGTGTCCGGACAAAAAAAATAAGCGTGGATTTATCGAGCACTATTTAACACTTTCTATAATTTGTAATATAAAAGGGGTCTTAACTAAAGAACCCCTTTTGAGTTTTTAAATTATGATAGAAAAATTAAAAGGCATAGAAGAAAGATATATTAAGCTTGAGCAGCTATTGAGTGATCCTGCCGTTCTATCCGATCAAAAAAAATACCAGGCGTATTTGATTGAACATGGGGAGCTCAATAAAATTGTTCCAAAATTCAGGGAATATGAAGGAATTCTGGAGGAGTTAAAAGAGGCAAAAGAGCTTTTAAAAGATGATGATCCTGAAATACGGGCAATGGCCAAGGAAGAGATACCTGATCTTGAGGCAAAAGCAGAAGAGTATAAGTCTAAACTCAATGTTCTTTTGATGCCCAAAGACCCCCGGGATGATAAAAATGTCCTCATTGAAATCCGGGCGGGAACGGGTGGAGAAGAAGCAGGAATCTTTGCCGGAGACTTGTTCAGAATGTATTCAAGGTATACTGAATCCAAAAACTGGACCATGGAGATTATTGAGAAAAATGTTTCCAGTTCAGGCGGGTTCAAAGAAATCGTTACCCTGGTGAAAGGGAAGGGCGCATTCAGTAGTTTTAAATATGAAAGCGGGACCCATCGCGTTCAGCGGGTACCTGAAACAGAAACCCAGGGGCGGGTCCATACCTCTGCTGTCACTGTGGCTGTTCTTCCAGAAGCGGAAGATGTTGATATTGATATCAATCCTGCTGATTTGAAAATTGATGTGTTCAGGTCTTCAGGGCCGGGAGGACAATCAGTTAATACAACCGATTCTGCCGTCAGGATTACCCATATTCCAACCGGTGTTACAGCTACCTGCCAGGATGAGAAATCCCAGCATAAAAACAAAGCCAAAGCCATGGGGGTTCTTAAGTCCCGTATCCTTGATGCCATGGTAAGAGAAGAGGATGCAAAAAGAGCTGCAGATAGAAAGGGCCAAGTTGGTACAGGGGATAGAAGCGGAAGAATCAGGACATATAATTTTCCCCAGGGGCGAATGACGGATCATCGAATCGGCCTCACCCTTTATCGGCTGGATAATATCATGGAAGGCCATATCCAGGAAATAATTGACGAGCTTAAAACCTACAATCAGGCTCAGGCATTAAAAGAAATTGCCTAAAAAAATTGAATGACTGGACAATCATTAAGATTCTTTCATGGACAGAATCCTATTTAAAAAAACATTCCATTGACAGTCCCAGGTTGACTGCTGAAACGCTGCTTGCCTATTGCCTGGGCGCAAAGCGGCTTGATCTTTATCTTCAGCACGATCGTCCGCTACAGAAAAATGAATTATCCGATTTTAAGGCCTTAATTAAAAGAAGAATACAAAATGAGCCCGTGGCCTATATCATAGGGAAGAAGGGATTTTTTGAATCTGACTTTGATGTGGCTAAAGGGGTTTTAATCCCCCGGCCTGATACGGAAACCCTTGTTGAACAGGCATTAAAAATATTAAATATTGGAAAGGGCAATCCTGGACCCAGGATGGTTCTTGAATTGGGAACCGGTTCCGGAGCAATTATTGTTTCTCTGGCAAAGGCGATTCCCAACTATCTGTATTTTGCAGTGGATATATCTGTTGCAGCACTTGCAATTGCAAAAAAAAATGCTGAAAAAATAGCCAAAAATCAAATAAGATTTTTTGCCGGCTCCTGGTTTTCATCGTTAAGAGAAAATTCAAAATTTGATTTGATCGTTTCAAATCCACCCTATATCCCCACGACGGATATTCAAGACCTGCAGCCTGAAATAAAAAAATTTGAGCCTATACTTGCCCTTGACGGGGGTAAAGAAGGAAGTGATAGTTTTAGATCAATTTTAAAAAACGCCTATAATTATCTTGTCCCTGGTGGAAGTATTTTACTTGAGATAGGGTTTGATCAGAGCGAAATGGTGCAAAGTATTTCAGAACAGTACACAGAATATAGAAGTGTTGATTTTATAAAGGATCTGGCAGGGCATAGCAGGGTGGCTTTAATAAAAAAAATCGATTGATTTAAAGAAATATTTTTGATATATAAATTAGGATTTTTGTTGGATAAAAAACTCACATTCAGGGACTTGAAGATCAGGTGCTTTGTTGAAAAGTCGAATTTTAAGGATGATCTGAATGGTGGAAAAACCATTAATTAATTTGGAGAACAAATGGCTTACATTACAATCAGAGAACTTTTGGAAGCAGGTGTCCATTTCGGACATCAGACCAAACGCTGGAACCCAAAGATGAAAAAGTATATCTTTGGTGCAAGAAACGGAATTTATATCATTGACCTGCAACAGACGGTTAAATTGTTCAAAACGGCCCATGATTTTATAAAAACCGTGGCAGCCAATGGCCAGGACGTCCTTTTTGTCGGGACAAAAAAACAGGCATCTGAGTCAATCTATGAAGAGGCAAACCGAGCAGAAGAATTTTATGTTCAAAATCGTTGGCTTGGCGGCATGCTGACAAATTTCCAGACCATTAAGAATAATATTACCCGGTTTCATTTTTTGAATTCAATTGAAAATGACGGAACCCTTGAAAATTATCCCAAAAAAGAGCAGGCAAAGATGCTCAAAGAAAAGGCCAAGCTGGAGTTTGCCATTGGCGGTATCAGTCATATGAAAAGACTGCCCGGTGCAATTTTTGTTATTGATCCCAAAAATGAATCCATTGCGGTAAAAGAGGGTAAAAGATTAGGAATACCAATTATTGCCGTTGTTGATACAAATTGTGATCCTGATGATATTGATTATGTTATTCCCGGTAATGATGATGCCATAAGAGCCATTCGTTTGTTCGCTTCCCGTATGGCAGATGCCTGTATTGAAGGAAAAGCGCTTCATCAAGAAAAACAGAGTGCTGAATCTGATAAAAGTGATACTGAAGTGGCAAAAGAACTTTCCGATGATAAAGTGTCGATCGAGGTTGTTTCCGATGGAACGGATGGCCCTGTCGTTGAAAAAATAAAAAGAAGAACAACTCCAGTTGCAGATACAGAAGAAACGACTGAGAAAGGTAAGGAGTAAAGAAAATGGTGGAAATTTCCGCAGCAATGGTAAAGGAGCTTCGTGGAGCAACGGGCTCAGGAATTATGGACTGTAAAAGGGTCCTTGCTGAAACTAAAGGCGATATGGACACGGCAATTGATTTATTGAGAAAAAAAGGCTTGGCAAAAGCAGCTAAAAGAGCGGGTCGTTCAACTTCTGAAGGTGTGATTTATTCTTATATTCATACCGGAGCCAGACTGGGTGTGCTTGTTGAAATTAACTGTGAATCTGATTTTGTTGCCAAAACAGAAAATTTTCAGCAGTTTGCAAAAAATATTGCCATGCATATTGCCGCATCAAATCCCATGGGCCTGAATCCTGAAGATGTTGACTCTGCAGTTATTGAAAAGGAAAAAGAGATTTTTCGGGCACAAATGCTTGAAGAAGGAAAACCAGAGAATATTATTGACAAAATTGTTGAAGGTAAAGTGGAGAAATTTTACAAAGAAGTCTGCCTTATGAGTCAGCAGTATGTGAAAGATCCCCAGCAAACCATTACAGAATTATTAAAAGAAACCATTAGTCATATTGGTGAAAATATCCAGATAAAGAGATTTGTACGTTTCCAGATAGGAGAATAGAATCTTGAGCAAAATGCCTGAGTTTGAACGTGTTTTAATTAAACTGAGCGGAGAAGCCCTGATGGGAAATCAGGGCTTTGGCATTACACCTGAAATGATTCAATATGTCGCAGCAGAAGTTGAAAAGGTTTATCGCCTCAAAGTACAGGTATCTATTGTTGTAGGCGGTGGAAATATTTTCAGGGGTATTGCCGGAAGTTCAGCTGGTATGGACAGAACTTCTGCCGATAATATGGGAATGCTGGCCACTGTTATAAACAGCCTGGCTATTTGTGACGCTCTTGAAAAGTGTGATGTTCCAACACGGGTGCAGTCTGCCATTCGTATGGATAAGATTGCAGAACCGTTTATCCGGAGAAAAGCCATTCGACATCTTGAAAAGGGTCGTGTGGTTATTTTTGCAGCAGGTACTGGAAATCCTTATTTTACGACAGATACGGCTGCTGTCTTAAGAGCCCATGAAACAAGAGCCCAGATTCTTCTTAAAGCCACACAGGTTGATGGGGTTTATGACAAAGATCCAATAGTTCATGAAGATGCTGTTATGTTTGATGAATTATCTTATATGAGGGTCATTGAAAAACAGCTCCACGTAATGGATATGACAGCTATTTCACTTGCAATGGAGCATGATTTACCATTGCAGGTTTTTGATCTTCACAAGGAGGATAATATTTATAAGGCTGTATTGGGCAAGGATATAGGTACTCGAATCTATAACAAATAGTTGATCATTATTGAGGATGGGTTGCTATGATAAATGAAGTGCTCCAAGAAACCAGAGAGAGAATGGGTAAATCTGAAAAAGCTTTTGAAAAAGAACTATCAAAAGTAAGAACCGGCAGAGCATCCCAGGCGATTCTTGACGGGGTTAATGTCGATTATTATGGAACACAGACGCCTTTGCCTCAAATGGCAACCATATCCATTCCGGAAAGCAGGCTTATTACGGTGAAACCATGGGATGTCAGTGTAATTAACCAGGTCGAAAAGGCGATATTAAAAGCCAATCTTGGTTTGACACCTTCCAATGATGGAAAATTGATCAGAATATCGATACCGCCTTTAACGGAAGAAAGAAGAAAAGAGATAGCAAAAAGTGCTTCTAAAATCTGTGAAGATTATAAAGTTGCCATCAGAAATATTCGGAGAGATTCCAATGAAATGTTAAAAGATCTTCAAAAGGAAGGGGATATTTCAGAGGATGACAGCTTTAAGGCTCAAAAAAATGTTCAGGAAGCCACTGATGCTCATATTAAATCGTTAGACGAAATCTTTGCAAAAAAAGAAAAGGAAATTCTTGAAGTCTAACTCAACACAAGATGTGACTCTTAATCCTGAAAAACTTCCATTCCATCTGGCCATTATCATGGATGGCAACGGCAGATGGGCTAAAAAAAGATTAATGAATCGCGTAAAGGGGCATGAACAGGGCTCACAAACAGTTCGATCCATAGTAACAGCTGCAAGAGAGCTTGGGATAGGTGTACTCACCTTATACGCATTTTCAACTGAAAACTGGGCAAGACCTAAACTCGAAGTAAAAGCGTTAATGATGCTTTTGAAAAAATTCATTATATCTGAAAGAGAAAAATTATCAAAAAATCATATTCGTCTCAATATCATAGGTCAAAAGCACAGGCTCCCCCCAGATGTTCAAAAAGAAATTGACATAACAATGGCGTTGACAAAAAACAACGATAAAATGGTTTTAAATCTGGCATTGAGTTATGGTTCAAGAGAAGAGATCACGAATGCGGTTAAACAGATTGTCCAAAAAATAGAATCAAAAGATTTGAATCCAGAGGATATTTCCCAGGATCTTATTTCAAATCACCTTTACACAAAAGCCATACCTGATCCGGACTTGATTATCCGCACAAGCGGGGAGTACAGGTTAAGTAACTTTTTATTGTGGCAGGCTGCATATTCTGAAATTTATATTACTGATACCTTGTGGCCGGATTTTTCTAAAGATGAATTCATTGAAATTTTAAACAATTTTCAGAATAGGGACCGAAGGTTCGGTAAAGTATCATGCAGCATATCAAAAGATGGATAACCGCACTCATACTTATACCCATGCTTTTATGGGTCCTCATTAAGGGTAATCTATTATTATTTGCCGTATTGGTTTCCCTCGTTGCTCTATTTGCCATTCGAGAATACTTGAGAATTATTTTTGAAAATGATGGAAAATCCATTTCCAATACAATAAAGATTATCTCCTACACGGTTTCAATGACGCTTATCATAAGTGCCTGCCTGGGATCATTGGAAATTTTGTTTTTGATTTTTGCAATGAACCTTATGGCCTTGTCCATTTTTGTGCTCTCCAGGTTTGCTGATAATCATGGTATATTTGATATTATTTCCAAGCAGGTTTTAGGTGTTGTTTATATTCCGGTTTCGCTATCCCTTTTAATTTTTATTAAAGAATTTGACGGGGGAACTTTTTGGATTATCTGGCTGTTAATTGTCACCTTTGCCAATGATACTGGCGCATTTTACAGTGGAACTTTTTTGGGGAAAAATGCGCTTGCCCCCAATATCAGCCCCAACAAAACCATTGAAGGATCTTTAGGGGGCATGGCAGCCTCAATAATTACCGGATTCATTTTTTGTCAGTGTTTTTTCAATGATCTGTCCTTATCCTTTCTTACCATTCCAGCCTCTTTTTTGTTATCCATTGCAGGACAAATTGGTGATTTGTTTGAATCTGCAATGAAACGGGCATCAAAAATTAAAGATTCAGGCCGGATTCTTCCAGGGCATGGCGGAATACTCGATAGAATAGACGGGTTGCTTTTTGCAATTCCTGTTTTGTATGTCTATCTGGTGTTTGTTTTATGAAACATTTGTCAATATTAGGGTCAACCGGCTCCATCGGTACCAGTGCTTTGGAAATTGTGAGGATGTATCCTGACCGCTTCAAGGTAAAGGCTTTAACCGCCGCTAATAATATAGATTGTTTAGTCGGGCAGATTGACGAATTTAAACCTGAACTGGTTGCAGTGCTGGATGAGACAAAGGCTTTGAAACTTTTAAAGGTTTTAAAGGGGTCTTGCAGGCCCCAAATCCTTTTTGGGGAGGCTGGATATTGTGAGGCCGCCTCTTACGGGTCGTCAGATTTGGTTCTTTTGGCCATGGTTGGTGCAGTGGGGCTTAAACCGGCCCTTTGTGCCATTGAATCAAAAAAACAGATAGCCCTTGCCAACAAGGAAACCCTGGTCATGGCCGGTGAGATAGTTATGGCCAAAGCTCTGGAAAATAATATTTCAATTCTGCCTGTGGACAGTGAGCACAGTGCTATTTTTCAATGCCTCAAGGGAAATCGGAAAAAAGAGTTGGAAATAATATTTCTGACAGCCTCAGGGGGACCTTTTAGAGAATTACCCTTTGATTCATTTAAGGATATATCATTAAAAGATGCCCTTCGGCACCCCACCTGGAAAATGGGGAATAAAATTACAATTGATTCAGCTACCTTGATGAATAAAGGTCTTGAGATTATTGAAGCAGTTCATCTGTTTGAGGTTAATCCTGAAAAAATTCAGGTGCTTGTCCATCCCCAGAGTATTGTTCATTCAATGGTTGGGTATAAAGATGGAAGCATCATGGCACAAATGGGACAGCCTGATATGAAGGCAGCGATTGCCTACGCCATGTCAGAGCCTGAACGGCTGGACCTGCAGATGGATTTCCCAGATTTTACAACCATAGGTTCGCTTGCATTTGAAAAACCGGATACCCAAAAGTTTCCGTCTCTCTTATTTGCATTTGAGGCCTGCAAACAAAAAGGGACTCTTCCAGCTGTCATGAATGCAGCAAATGAGGTGGCGGTTTGTGCCTTTCTTGAAAAGCGTATAGGTTTTTTAGATATTTTCAGACTTATTTCAAGCACAATGGAACATCATACACGGATTGACAATCCAGATCTTTCAGGTATTATTGAAGCGGATTGTTGGGCACGTGAAAAAGCACAATCTCTGATATAAAGGTGAGATCTTATGGGGCATTCTGCTATAGCATTTATTATTGTTATCGGCATTCTAGTTTTTATCCATGAATTTGGACATTTTATTGCGGCAAGACTTTGTGGAGTCGGAGTTGAAGTGTTCTCCCTTGGTTTTGGACCGAAAATTTTAAAAAAAAGAATCGGGCGAACCCAGTATTGTCTGGCAGCCATACCCCTTGGCGGATATGTGAAAATGGTGGGAGAAGAACCTGGAGCATCCATTGACCCTGATGATGAAAATGCTTCTTTTACCCATAAGTCATTATGGCAAAAAACTATCATAGTTGCTGCTGGTCCTTTTTTTAATTTTCTCCTGGCGATTTTCATTTTTTATGTTCTTTACCAGTTTTCAGGAATTTACCTTGCTAAACCGATTGTGGGTAAAGTCATTGAAGATTCTCCAGCCCTGTCGGCCGGAATCATGCCAGGGGATGTGATCAAAGAGATAAATAAGACCAAAATTGAATCCTTTGAAGATATTTCCCGGATTATTAGTGCAGGCAAGGGGGAACAATTGAACATTATTGTAGATCGTGATGGACGATTTAAAACTCTTATTCTTTCCCCGGTTCTAAAACCTGACAAAAATGTGTTTGGTGAAGAAATTGAAAAATATGTTATAGGTATCGCTGGAGCCGGTGAGTCTTTTCATAAAAGCCTTAGCCCTTTTGCAGCTCTTTTGCGGTCCTTTAAGGATACTTATGGTCTGATAAAGCTAACGCTTCTTTCCGTTGGAAAAATGATCAGCGGGAGTGTGTCTGCAGACAACCTGGGAGGCCCGTTGATGATTGCCCAAATGGCGGGTGAACAGGCAAAAGCAGGTATTATGAATTTTGCCTGGTTTATTGCATTGCTTTCAGTAAATCTTGGTATCATAAATCTTTTTCCGATTCCAGTGCTGGATGGCGGTCATCTGCTGTTTTTTGGGATTGAAGCGGCTACAGGAAAAGAGGTCAGTAACAAATTGCGTGAGAAATTGGTTCAATTTGGTGCAGCTGTTCTTGTAGCTTTAATGGTTTTTGTTTTTTATAATGACATTGTAAGAATGTTCAATGGTGGATAATATGATTTCCTGTATTGAGATTGCTCTTAAAAAAGAGTTGAGGGATGCTGAAGCATCTTCTCTGATTAAAAAGGCGGATTCTTATTTTGGAATTAACATTCAGGAGGCACGATGTATTAATATCGTGACCATTGAGTCAGATCTGGATCTACATCAACTTGAGCTTGTAAAAGATGAAATTTTCACCAATCCTGTGACCCAGTTTTCAAGCTTAAAACCACTGGATATAGGATTTAACTGGTGTATCTGGGTAGGATTCAGGCCAGGGGTAAAAGATAATCAAGGTGCAACTGCAATGGAAGCCATCCAAGATCATCTGGGGAAAATTTTTCGATCTGATGAGGGCATATATACCTCAAAACGATATTGTCTGAAAGGCGATACACTTATTTTTGAAGATGTGGAAAAGCTTGCCTCCGAGCTTTTATCAAACACCATCATTCAGCAATTCAAAATTTTTTCCATTAAAGAATGGGATAAGGATATTGGAGCTGACGTTAAACCTGCCAAGGTTATCCTTGATCATATTCCCTGTTTCGAAGTTGTCGGCATTGAATCTGATGAAAAACTTGCAAAAATTTCAGATGAGAGAAACCTGGCACTGAATCCAAGGGATATCCCTGTGATTCGTGAGTATTTTCTGGACCCAAAAGTAATGGAAACCAGAAAAGAAGTTGGTCTTTCAGAGCCCACTGATGTGGAGCTGGAATATATTTCCCAGGCCCGAAGCGACCATTGTAACCATAACACCTTCCAGGGAATTTTCAGGTATATGGATGCCTCAACCAAAGAGGTGTGCATTGAAACAAGCCTTTTTAAAACCTATATTCAGGAACCAACCTTAAAACTCAAAGACAAAAAAGACTGGGTGGTTTCTGTATTGTGGGATAATGCAGGGGTTGGCAGGTTTGATCATAAAAATAATTATGTAGTTACAGGTGAAACCCATAACTCTCCCTCCAATATGGAAGCTTATGGCGGAGCAATAACCGGTATCGTAGGCGTTTATCGTGATCCCATGGGAACAGGCCTTGGATCCAAATTGTTCATGGGAAGTTTCGGGTATTGTGTGGGAGATGTGAATTATAACGGCCCTTTAAAACCGCCGCTTCACCCAAGACGTCTTCTTGACGGTGTAATAGAGGGTGTAAAGGATGGCGGTAATAAAAGTGGTGTTCCCACCACCTTTGGCCAGACATTGTTCAATCCGGGATACATGGGCAAAAGCCTTGTATTTGTTACAGCGCTTGGAATTATGCCAAGTAAGGTCAAAGGAAAGCCAAGCCATGAAAAGAAAACATCCCCGGGCGAATTGATAATCATGAGTGGCGGCAGGGTCGGGAAAGATGGAATACATGGCGTTACCGCCTCATCTGAAAGTTATTCGGAAAATACACCGGCAGGCCATGTTCAGATAGGTGATCCTTACACCCAGAAGAAAA
Source organism: Desulfobacula sp. (assembly GCA_018645325.1). GTDB lineage: Bacteria > Desulfobacterota > Desulfobacteria > Desulfobacterales > Desulfobacteraceae > Desulfobacula. Next base: position 24,603 of record JABGOU010000011.1, on the reverse strand, counting down.
TGCATGATTTCCTTTTGATTTGCCGTGACGAAGGTTTGATTCCATTTATTACGGATAATGGCGGTGGTGGTTTGTCCTCATCCATTGGTGAATCTGCCATGATCTCCAATGGGTGCGTGGTTTGGCTGGATAAAGTGCCCTTAAAATATGAAGGGCTTGATATGTGGGAAATCTGGATTTCAGAATCCCAGGAACGAATGACCATTGCAGTTAAGCCTGAAAATCTGGACAGGTATATGGAGCTTTCTGCAGAACATGAAGTTGAAAGCACAGTGATAGGGGAATATACGGATACAGGTAAGCTGCACATCAAATATAAGGATGAAACCTGTGCCTATGTAGATATGGATTTGCTTGACAAGGGGTTCCCTTCCTGGGAATTTGATGCCATATGGCTGCCGCCTGAAACAAGGGGCCTTACAGAACCGGTTATAAATTCCCCTTCTGATTTTAATACATTGATACTTAAAATGCTTGAGCGGCCGAATATCAGCTCAAAAGAATGGATTATCCGTCAATATGATCATGAGGTTCAGGGTGGTTCCGTTATAAAACCTCTGGTAGGTGTCAACCATAATATTCCATCGGATGCCAGTGTGACACGGCCGGTTCTCACATCTGAAAAAGGTCTTGCTTTTTCACAAAGCCTTTTGCCCTGGTATTCAAAAATCGATGCTTTTCATATGATGGCCTGCACCATTGACGAAGCAGTCAGACGTCTGATGGCCGTGGGGGGCAATTTCGATCATATTGGCGGGCTTGATAATTTTTGCTGGCCCAATATCCAGTTTGATTTCATAAAAAATCCAGATGGAAAGTTTAAGGCAGCCCAGCTCGTAAGGGCATGCCGGGCATTGAAAGAGACCTGCGAAAAATATGAAATCCCACTTTTGTCCGGAAAAGACAGCATGTACGTGGATGGTCATCTTGAAGGCGCGTTTGGCGAACGAATTAAAGTCTCAGCACTTGAAACTATTCAATTTTCAGCAACCTCTGTCATAGAAGATGTTTCAAAGTGTGTGTCCATGGACCCAAAGGTCGCAGGAGACCTTGTCTATGTTCTGGGAGAAACAGCCAATGAACTTGGGGCTTCTGAATTCTACGAGATTTTTCATCGAACAGGACTGAACGTCCCCCATGTTGACTGTGATAAATTTAAAGTCGTTTATAAAGCAGTACAAATAGCCATTGAAAAAGGACTTGTGGCATCCTGTCATGCGGTTGGAAGAGGAGGCCTCGGGGTTCATCTGTCTTACATGACCATGGCCGGCGGCCTGGGTCTTGAAGTCCATTTAAAAGGTCTTCCAATGAATGAAAGCCGCGGCAGTCTTTTAAGTGAAACCCTTTTGTTTTCTGAATCAGCCGGCAGATTTATTGTTACCATTCCCAAGGAAAACAGATCTGTCTTTGAAAAATTGTTTAAAGGCATGGCTGCAGGATGTGTAGGGATCGTAACCGATGTTCATGATCATTTAAAGATTTTTGGCCCGGACCGGGAATCTGTGGCAGACCTTTCAGCAACACAACTTTATCACGCATTTAATAAAACCTTTGGAGACATGATATGAAAAAGGTTAAAGCACTTGTATTAACCGGGTTTGGCTTAAATTGTGACAGTGAAACCGCACATGCATTTGAACTTGCAGGAGCCTGCGCCCAAAAAATACATATAAACAGACTGGTTTCAGGAAAAACAAAGCTGGAAGATTTTCATATCATCGCCTTTGGCGGAGGGTTTTCCTGGGGGGATGACCATGGGGCCGGTGTTATCCAGGCATTAAAGCTTAAGAACCATATTGGACACGATCTTCTGTCCTTTGTGGACAAAGGAAAACTAATCATTGGAATATGCAATGGATTTCAGGCCCTGGTTAATATAGGGCTATTGCCTGGACTGGACAAGGACTACACCAAAAGAAGCGTATCGGTGACTTTCAATGACTGTGGAAATTTCAGGGATCAATGGGTGCATCTGGCTGCCAATCGCAACAGCCCCTGTGTGTTCACAAAGGATATTAAGCTGGCGGATTATCCGGTTCGTCATGGAGAAGGAAAATTTATTGCCCAAAAAGAAGTGGTTGAAACACTTTTGGCAAATGATCAAGTGGTGTTTCAATATGCTGATGCGAAAGGTGTTCAAGCAAATGGCTCGTTTCCTTTAAACCCAAACGGATCTCTTTCAGATATCGCAGGTATTTGCGATCCCACAGGAAGAGTTTTCGGTTTGATGCCCCATCCTGAAGCCTACAACCATTTTACAAATCATCCGGATTGGACGCGTAATACCCAGCTTCTTAAAAGAGAAGGTAAGCCCCTTGATCAGGACATGACCATTGGTATCAAGCTGTTTAAAAATGGAGTTGATTATATTAAAAACTCTTTTTTTTAATATCCAGCGCCTTAAAATTAACAATTAGATTGAACGCAGGAGAACTTGTGCTGGGAACTATTGTAAATTGCCTGACTATTATTGCGGGCAGCCTTGTTGGAATCTTATTTAGAAACGGAATCCCTGAAAAATATAACCAGACGGTGATGCAGGCCATAGGACTTAGTGTTATTCTGATCGGGATGAAAAATGCCCTTGGATCTAATGATCTTGTGATCATTATTGTCAGCCTTGCCATGGGATCTCTTTTGGGAGAATTAATTGGTATTGAAAATTATCTTGAAAGGCTGGGAAATTTTCTTGAAGCCAAATTTTCAAAAAAATCCTCTGGTTTTTCAGCTGGATTTGTCACGGCCTCACTCATGTATTGCATTGGGTCCATGGCCATTGTGGGATCACTTGAAAGCGGTCTTACCGGTAACCATGACACCTTGTTTGCCAAGGCCACCCTTGACGGGATTGTGGGTATAATTTTAAGTTCATCCATGGGGATCGGAGTTTTGTTTGCATCTGTGCCTGTGTTATTATATCAAGGATCCATAACCCTTATGGCAGGGCTTTTAAAACCATTGCTGGTTCCTGCTGTCATCAGCCAGATGTCTGCGGTGGGAGGCCTTTTGATTGTGGCATTGGGCTTAAATATGATTCGGGAAAAAAAGCTTAAAGTAGGGAATATGCTCCCGGCTGTTTTTATTCCCCTGATTTATTTTATCATTCAAAATTAGACGGTCAGACTTGGTCATAAACGGGGTCAGGCTTTGCTTATTGTCGTTATTGAGTTCAATAACGACAATAAGTAAAGCCTGACTCCATATAAAAAGAGAAAATGGAATGAAAAATATATCACTCTATATTATTACAGTTATTGTCTGGGGATCAACCTGGCTTGCTATTAAATATCAATTGGGTTCAGTAGACCCGATGGTCTCAGTTATTTACCGGTTTGGACTTGCAGCAGCTCTGCTCATGTTTTTTTGCTATGTAAGGGGGATGAATCTTAAATTTTCTTTAAAAGATCATTTGTTTATGGCTCTTTTGGGAATTTTTCTGTTCTCTGTTAACTACTGGCTTGTATATATGGCAGAGTTATATCTCACAAGCGGTCTTGTAGCAGTTTTGTTTTCCTCGATTGTATTTATGAATATTGCCAATGGATCTATTTTTCTGGGCACTGCAGTTGAAAAGAACATGCTTGCCGGAGCAGCCATAGGTATTATTGGTATTATTATTATTTTTATGCCCGAAATAGAGGCTTTTGATTTAACTGATAAAGGAGTCTTTGGGATTATCATTGGATTTATAAGCGTTCTTCTGGCCTCATTCGGTAATATTACCTCGGCCAGAAATACAAAAAATAATATTCCGGTAATTCAGGCTAATGCATTTGGAATGGGATATGGAGCCGTCCTGCTGGCATTGATAGCTGTTTCTTCAGGCAAAGAGTTCTCTTTTGTAGTCTCCATTCCTTATATAAGTTCTCTATTTTATTTGTCTTTTTTTGGATCAATCATTGCCTTTGGAAGCTATTTGACACTTATTGGTTCAATAGGAGCGGACAAAGCTTCATATGCTATTATGGTGGTTCCTGTGGTGGCATTGATTCTTTCTTCATTTTTTGAAGGTTATTCCTGGAATATTTCAGCAGTTATAGGCTTGTCCCTGGTGGTTGGAGGAAATTTTCTGGCTTTGAATAAAAAAAAAATGTCTTCTGTCTAAGTCCGCAATTTATTGTCATTACAGGTTGCATATCGCAATTAATGTGTGCTAATTACTTTGGGTATGAAACAGTATTTAATAGATGGATTACGGCTGACGGATTATCAAAAATTAAAGGCTTATCTGGATAAATATTTGAAAGCCTCCCCCCTTGGTGGAATTTACTGGCTTGAACTGGAAAAAGAATTGTTAACGCCCATTCAAAAAGAGCATCAAGGGTGTCACCCCCATGTTTTTGCCTTGATGCTTGAAGAAGCTTACCTGTCCTGTGAATTCCTGGTAAGAATTAAAAAAAATATAAAATGCGATTGCATGGATTATGCAACAAAGGAACAGCGGAACTGGATTATTGATCAGGCTGATGCGATTTTTGAAAAACTTGGTATTAGAATTTAACATAAATTATTGGAACTCCAAATGCTTAAAATTATTCCACTGGGTGGTCTTGGCGAAATAGGTCTGAATATGATGGTGGTTGAATATGGCCAGGTCGTATTTATCATTGATGCCGGACTTATGTTTCCTGAAGAACACATGCTGGGTGTAGATATAGTGATTCCGGCCATGGATTATATCAGGGAAAACCGGGACAGGCTTCATGGCATTATAATTACCCATGCCCATGAGGATCATATCGGGGCTCTGCCTTACCTGTTAAAAGAATTCAGAATCCCTGTGTATGGTACTGCTTTTACACTGAAGATTGTAAGAAAAAAACTCATTGAGTTTGATCTCAATAAATATGTTGATTTAAACCTTGTGAATCCCGGGGAAACGATATCAATAGATCCCTTTGAAATAGAATTTATTCGTGTCAGCCACAGTACGATTGATGGTGTCGGCCTGGCCATAAAAACGCCTGAAGGTGTAGTTGTTCATACAGGTGACTTTAGAATCAGTCATAACGCAGACAAGATGAAGAACACGGATATCTCAAGCTTTGCAAGACTTGGTGAAAAAGGTGTTCTGGCCCTTATGTCGGATTCCACCAATGTTGAAGTAAAAGGATATACAGCCTCTGAGCAGGAAGTGGGTAAAAATCTTGAAAGACTGATTGTTGCAGCCAGTGGCAGGGTAATTGTCGCCCTGTTTGCATCAAATGTGTTCAGGATACAAACGGTGATTGATATTGCCGTCCTAACCCATCGTAAGGTTATTTTTCATGGTCGGAGCATGGAACAGATTGTTACCGTTGCAACGGAACTCGGCCACATCAACTATCCCCCACAAACTATATTGGATATAAAACAGATAAGTAAATACAGAGATGACCAGATCGTAGTTATTACAACGGGCAGCCAGGGAGAGCCGATGTCAGCATTGGTAAGGATGGCTTCCGGCATGCACAAACATGTTAAGATTAAAAAAGGTGACAGCGTGATCCTGTCATCCAAAGATATCCCGGGAAATGAAAAAGCAATTGCCAGTGTTATAAACAGGCTATACCGCAGGGGTGCTGATGTGGTGTATTCAAAAATTGCACAGGTCCATACATCAGGACATGCTCATCAGGAAGAACTTAAATTGATGCTGAATTTGACCAAACCCGAATATTTTATTCCGATTCACGGAGAATACCGGCATTTGGTGGTTCATGCAAGGCTCGTTGAAAAACTTGGTATGCCAAGGGAGAATGTCATTGTAGCTGAAGACGGCAAGGTGATTACCTTTGATGAAGATGGGGGAAGGTTAGAGGGCCGAGTTCAAACTGGTAGAATCCTTGTCGATGGTAAAGGTATCGGCGATGTAGGAAGAAGTGTTTTAAAGGAGAGGCGGGAACTTTCTGAGGGCGGGCTTGTTGTTGTTACCATGATCCTTGATGAGGAGACAGGTGTTGTCCTGTATGGACCGGAATTGATTTCAAAAGGATTTGTTTTTGATGCTGCTACAGGATATCTGGTTGATGATGCCCAGTGTGTTATCCTTGAAATTTTAGAAGACATAGATCCGGGAAGTACAACACGGATTGAACAGATTAAAAAGAAAATGCAAAAAGCCCTGAAACAATACTTTGCTTTTACCATAAACCGCAGACCCTTAATTGTACCGGTGATTGTTGAAGTATGAAAAAAGAACTCTATGGTATACTCCTTTTTTTTTCCATTGTATTAACTGCGGTCAGTCTTTTTTCCTATCATGCCGCAGATCCCTGTGTGTCAAATAATTTTTTCAGTGTTCCAGATAATATTCACAATGCTTTCGGGTTGCTGGGAGCACATTTTGCCGGATTTTTTATTTTTTTGTTCGGTCTGGGTGCGTTTTGGATCCCGTTTGTCTTAGGTCTTGGCAGCGTATGGTTATTAAAGGAAAGATCTGTAAAAATACTCCTGCTGACACTTCTGGGTGGCCTTTTATTAATGATTTGTACGGGCGGCATATTGTTTCTTTTTAAAGACGATTATCCGGTTTTGGGTACAACCATATCTTCCGGTGGTATTATTGGTATTGCTTTTACCTCATTTTTATTAAAATACGCAAATATCACAGGCAGTATTATTGTCCTGTTGTTTTTTCTGATCACAGGTTTTATCCTTGCCACAGGGATATCTGTTATTTCTATTGCTCTGTTTTTAAGGGAAAAAATCTTTGAAGGTTTAAAAATTATAACACATGATTTCAAGGAGTTTCTTGATTTTTTTATAGAAAAATATAAAATTTGGAAGGAAAAAAGAGAGCAGGCTGAAAAACCAATTGACATTACACCCCCCTATATTAAAGAAGAGATCCTTATTAAAATTCCTGAAAAGACTATAGAAAGAGAAGTTTTACCAGATACAAAAGACATTTTTGAGCCGATTATAGTAGAAATGGAAGAAGATTCAGATTTTGTACCGGATATTGAATTTAACGATATTCGGGAGAAAGTTGTATTTAACCTTCCATTGATTTCATTTTTAGATGAGAAAAAGAAAGTTGAAAAAAATATTGATACAGATATGTTGAAAGAAAAAAGCAGAATCCTGGAAAGTAAACTAAATGACTTTAACGTGTTGGGCGAGGTGGTTGAAATACTGCCGGGACCTGTTATAACGACTTTTGAATATAGGCCGGCATCTGGAATTAAAATATCTAAGATTGCAGGTTTGTCTGATGATCTGGCCCTGGCTTTAAGTGCAATAAGCATTCGGATTGTAGCCCCCATACCAGGCCGGGATGTCGTTGGGATTGAAATTCCTAATGAAGAAAGGGAGATTGTTAATTTAAGAGAATTGATGGCATCAAAAGATTTTTCCAGGTCTAAATCAATGCTGACCCTAGGACTTGGAAAAGATCTTCTTGGAAGACCCATGGTGACGAAAATGGATTCCATGCCCCATCTTCTTATTGCAGGTGCAACAGGTACAGGTAAGAGCGTAGGGTTGAATGCCATGATTATCAGCCTTTTGTACAAAGCCACACCAGATGATATTAAAATGATCATGATTGATCCCAAACGAATTGAGCTTTCAGTGTATAATGACATTCCCCATTTGATTTCACCTGTTGTTACTGATATGAAAAAGGCAACCAATGCCCTTTTCTGGGCAGTGAGAGAAATGGAACGGCGGTATGAGCTGCTTGAACAGACAGGGTTTAGAAATATTGTTCAGTACAACAATATGGTAAGATCAAAGAGTAATAAAAAGGTTGAAGATCCTGAAGAAGAAGGTAAAGACCAGTTTAAAAAACTTCCTTATATCGTTGTCATTGTGGATGAACTTGCAGATCTCATGATGGTGGCTTCAAAAGACGTGGAATTTGCATTGACCAGACTTGCCCAAATGGCAAGGGCAGCAGGAATTCATCTTATTATTGCCACACAGAGACCTTCTGTTGATGTTCTAACAGGAAGTATTAAAGCCAATTTCCCAACCCGGATTTCATTTCAGGTATCTTCCAAGGTTGATGCTCGAACTATTTTTGACGGCGGGGGACCTGAGAGTCTCCTTGGAAACGGGGATATGCTGTTCTGCCCTCCTGGAACGGGGAAACTTGTCAGGATTCAGTGCGCCTATATTTCTGAAAAAGAGATTGCCAGGGTAACTAAATTCTTAAAAGACCAGAGATCTCCGGATTATATTGAAGATATTACAATAAGTGACAATGATGAAGGGAAAAAAGAGTTTGATGAATCAGACTATGATGAAAAATATGATGAGGCTGTAGCCCTGGTGACCAAAACCAGACAGGCATCTATTTCTTTTGTTCAACGCCGTCTTAGAATAGGTTATAACAGAGCAGCCAGACTGGTTGAAATGATGGAACATGAACAGATTGTCGGCCCCCAGATCGGTTCAAAGCCCAGAGAAATTCTTGTCAGATCTTATGATGAAGATTGATTTTGATGTATGGGATAAAATCAAGGGCTTTATGGATTCAGATGAAGCCAAAAGGCTCTACCATATAGCTTGTCAAGCTTCAAAAAACGGCCCTGCCCTTGAAATAGGAAGTTATTGCGGAAAATCTGCCTATATAATAGGATCTGCATGTAAAGGGAATGATTCTATTCTCTTTTCCATTGATCACCACAGGGGATCTGAGGAACAGCAGCCCGGTGAAGAGTATTTTGACCCAGATTTGCTTGATACCAGATCTTTAAGCGTGAATACCTTTCCATTTTTTCAGGAAATGATCATAGGTGCAGCCCTTGAAAATACAATAGTGCCAATTGTTGCATCGTCAGACATTGCAGCAAAAATGTGGAAAACACCCATTTCAATGCTGTTCATAGATGGAGGACATTCATTTGATGCATGCAGCAAAGATTATCTTAACTGGGCATGTCATATTAAACCAGGTGGTTTTTTAGTGATTCATGATATTTTTAAAAGCCCTGAAAAAGGAGGGCAGGCCCCTTGGAAGGTATACAAAAACGCAATGGAATCAGGAGAGTATATAGAACTTGAAATGACAAAAACCCTGGGAGTCCTGAAAAGAAAATAAGGAATATATTGTTATGATAGAACCTGTTCTTGAAAAAATAAGAAAATATTATCTGGAATTACTCCCGTTCAACAAGGTTCTTGGTATTGATATTGATCTTTTGGATTATGAGACGGGCCAGGCCGTCACAAGTTTTAATATGACAAAAGATCTTATAGGAAATCCAAAAGCCGGCATACTGCATGGAGGGGTAACAGCATCTGTCATTGATCTAACCGGTGGACTTTCCGCCCTTATTTCCTGTGCAAAATCCCATGAAGGCAAACACCTTGATGTCATTGACGAAAAGCTGACATCCTCTGCCACAATAGACATGCGTGTGGATTATTTAAGACCGGGTAAAGGCCTGTCATTTAAATGTAAAAGCAGGATCATCCGGGCAGGTTCGAGAATTGTTGTTGCCAAAATAGATTTGTATAATGAAAAAGAAACAAGGATTGCCACAGGTACTGCTACCTATCTGATTGCTTGACCCTGATCCACCATCAAGGCACCATCTGCTGCGTTGACTGCGGTCGTTCCTCCCTGCGGAGTATGACTTAGGCCTCAGTCGTCACTCCTTGTCGTCTTGCATCTGGCACCTTGCTGATGGCCAGGGATGGTGCACAACCCATGGCCCAGCAGGCAAACGAAAATTTGATGGTGGATTTGGGTTGAAACTTTTTAAAGTTTCTGTTGAATGAGATCGAATCAACTGGTCTTGAGATCAAAGTTAAGAACGAGGGGTTTAAGTAATTTTTCAATTTTTTTAAAAAACGTGTGTTTTGTCAATCTATATGGAGTTTCGGCTGGAATCCAGCGGCGTTCAATGGTATTTTAAAGGCTCAAGAATTTTGTCCATAGCTTTTCGAGCATCTACTACTGCAGTATATATAAGGTTAGAGTGTTTCTTTTCCTTGATCATGCCATCTGAATCAATTTCCATATAAGAAGGACTAATAGCACCACCAATAGCAAAAATACCATTCCTGTTTGTCTCAAGATAGTCAGAGAGCATCAATAATCGTTCTCCTTCCTTGGCAATTTTACAGATGGCACCAGTACAGGTAATTTGTTGGAGATTTAATGCATCGAAAATAGCAGAGGGACCATGGGTTCCAATACAGGCAATGACATTTTTCATTGGAAAACTCATGCCTTGATATAGATATAAATCATTGCCCTGCTTGGAAGATGTTGTCTGATGGATATAAAGCCTGTCAATTCCATCGGCGTCGACTTCCCCAATTTTGGGAATCGCCTTTTGAAGAATTTTAATATGTCCACCCAATAGCACTTCTTCTCCAAGATCTCTTGCCGTATCTTTATTGATTTCAAAGGTCTCTTTAATGTTTGCCCAATAGACGCTGGTATCGTCATCCTTGGCCTCACGTTTGATTTTTGATAATGATGAAACAACATCGGCGGCAGCATTTCCACCCCCAATAACCAATACATTTATTCCTATATAATCCTCACCATTTTCAATATTTCGGGCAACCGTTTTGGCTTCGCCATATATCCCAAGATCATTTGGAATGTTACTTCCAAATCCCAAAATTATATTCTTAGTCAAATAGGAACCTTTGTCAGTTTTTACGATATAGTCTGGATAACTACCATCAATCTCTTTGAACTCTTCATTATAATGGATATTGAGATTATTGGAAGTCACTACATTTTGAGCTTGCTCGATGTAGGCTTCCACAGGGATTTTTTCAGCCGGGGGTTTTATTTCGTCAACAGGGAAGGGATCTGTATACCGTTTAGGAATAGTCGGGTATACTTTTTTACCTTTTGGATACGTATCAATAATGCCTTGCATGGTGTTGCTGCCTTTTTCTAAAATCAGAAATGATTTTGATTGTTGTTTGGCAATAATAGCAGCAGAAAGACCTCCTGGGCCGGATCCGATAATAACAACATCAAGTTTTGCAGGCATGTGAATTGTTCTCCTTAAATTGAATTCAGTAAATAATTGTAAATCAAACTAACATAAATTATTCATTTTTGTCCATTTTAAAATATTGATTTAAAAGGGATATGGATAAATTATGACCTATTTGAGAAAGCTATTGTGTTTTTTTGTTGTGAGGGGGCATTATTTCTGCTCCATCTTGTCGCCTGGTTTTGCGTTTATCTCAAGGGTATCCATCATATGATGTCTTTGTTGAGGCACGCAGAAAAATAGCAATGTTCATGTTATTCCTGCGTCAAAATTCTTGATGGCACTTATTTTATAGGGGGCGTGTCTAAAAACTATAGGGTGGCTTAAAATGCTTGGAGTTTAGTCTATGGCAGATTTTTTTTTCATTTTTTTTAAGGATTCTTTGAATTCTTCACAAGGATCAGTATACGAAACTCTCTGGGTGAACCAAAGATAATCTGCCTGAGGGGCTTTTTCAAATCCTTCAAGTTCCAGCGGGGCAGCATATTCAGATAGGTCAGATGGTTCGACACTGATTTCCTTTAAAGCGATGTTGACCTGTTTGATGGCCTTATCAATTGCAGCTACCCTGTCAATCACCCCAAGGCCGTACTCGGTATGGCCGCCGCCTATAATGATGACAATTGGCCCTTTGCGATGTTTATAAAGCCTTGTTATGGATAAAGCCATCTGGTCATTTCTTGCCACCCAGGTATCATACAGCCGGGACTGCATTTTTTTATTGCCCATGCCGCAGTGAACCGCTTTGAAAATGGAATACATATAGTCTTTATAATTCTCATCAGCCAATTGAGTTGTAAAAACCTGTTCTTTTTCAATGGGACTTATGCCGGTTATTCCGTTTCTTGTAATTCTTTTTTTTAATGTAGCGGGCAGATCAATCCCTGCAATCTGGAGCTTTTCTTTTTTTGCGATGCTTAAAAGAGAGTAGTAATAATTCCACATCTGATCGGATTGGGTGTCCCATCGCAGTTTTTTTCTCAGATCAGCTTCAATAATTTTTTCTATCTTTTTTGAGTGGGCAGCTTTTCCAGAATCGACAAAATTGAGCAAATCAGAAGTGTCTTCCATGGAAAAAAATTCGAATCCGATCGTAGGAATTAAACCTTGTTCAATTAATGTGTGTATGACTCTTTCCTGAATCTTGTGCTGTTCCGGGTTGTCATGTTTTTCAGAAAGATAGATCACATCATAAAGGCTTATATCCTTGATAAGGGATTCAAAATCAATTTCCCGGCTTGATTCTGTGTTAATGATTTTTCCGATTAAAGAATCTTTTCTCTTGATTGATTTTTGGGTTGTGGCGCAGGATTGTATCAGGAATATGGCAAAAAAAACTATTAAGATAAAAACCAGTCGATTCATTGAAGGCCCCCATTGAAATCAAAAATTATATTTGTTCAGCCCGTTAAAAAAAATATTCCCAAAGCCCTGTCTGATGGATATTTGCAGGAGGTTAAGCAAATAGCCTCGAAACAAATATCCATCAGACAGGGCGGGTTCAAACGCAAAAGTTGAATAATTACCAAAAATTTTATAAACTGGACAGGAGTACAGCCTATCAAATTTTACAATTTTTTAAAATAGAGAACCAGACTTTTTCCCAGGACAGGGTTTAGCAGTTTATCGATGGTATATGTTAATTTTGGTTTTTTCATTAAATCCCATACCAGTAGCCTGTGATAAAGATTTACAGGTTTTGAATCTGTTCTGTTTGGTCCTGCAAAGCACTTGAGCCACCAGAACGGTGCATGGATACTGTGGGCATAATGGGAGGCATAATGCTTTACCCCGAAAGATTCAATTGTTTGTATCAGAGATTTTTTTTTATAGATTTTTACATGCCCCATGTTGGCATTAAAATATTCATCTGATAAAAGCCAGCAGATTTTTTCCGGCCAGAATCTGGGAACACTGACAGCAAGAATTTTTTTGGGCTTTAAAATTCTGACAAGTTCAGATATGGCCCTTGCATCATCCCGTATATGTTCTAAAACTTCAGAACAGATAACAGAATCAAAACTGCTGTTTTTAAACGGCAGCCTTGTTACATCCATACAGGAAAGGTCAACGCTTTTGCAATTAAGATCATTGAAGTTTTTATGAAAAGCCAGTTTGTTTTTGGTTTCAACAAGGCTTTTAAAACCAAAATCACCCCCAACGCAAATAGTGTCTTTTTGTTGACAGGCCTTTATGGTATGTCGACCTTCACCACATCCAATGTCCAGGATCCTGTCATCCGGGCGAATGTCAAGCTTTTTAAAATCAATGGTAATCATTGATAATCTCTCTATAGGCCTCAACAGTCCGGATGGCGGTTTTTTCCCAGGTAAATTCTTTTAATACCCTCTGATATCCTTTTTGGGCAAGTTTTTCGCACTGGGAAGGATCATCCAGTAATTCCAAAATGGCAGATTCCAAGGCCTTTGCATCACCAGGCGGTACAAGTTTTGCCGCATCTCCTGCAACCTCAGGCAAGGCGCCTCCTGTTGTACAGATCACGGGTATCCGGCAGGCCATAGCCTCTCCAACGGGCAGGCCAAAACCTTCATATAACGAAGGCACAACAGCAAGGCTTGCTTTGGCATACTCTTTAACAAAAAGTTTATGATTAATTCGGCCGGTAAATTTAATGTATTGTCCGATCGCTAGCTTTTTAATCAGATTTTCAATTCCGCCATTTTTTTTGGGACTTCCAATGACCACAAGCTTGACCGGCCTTGTTTTTAAAACGCCTTTTATGGCAAAAAGAAGATGATAGAGCCCTTTTAAAGGGGTATCGGCACTATTGGTGACGATTATGCGGTTAGGCTGTTTTCTGATAGTTTCCACAGGATAAAAATTACTTGTATCAATACCAATGGGAATGGTTTTGAATTTTGACTCAGGAATGTTGAATTCCCTGGCAATATCAATTTTCGAACTATTGGAAACAGTTATTATACTGGATAGCTTTTTTGCCACTCTTTTTTGCATATTGATAAATGAATACCATCGAAGGGCCTTGAGCTTTTTTAGAAAAGATTTTGTACTTTGAACGGCAAGCCTTCTGTCCACTGTCATGGGATGATGAATGGTTGCAGTAACTGGCATCCTTTTCGCCAGGGACAAAAGGCCGTAAGAAAGACTCTGATTATCGTGGATGATATCATATGTCTTTTTTGTTTCTTTGAGGTGTTTTTTCATCCTCATTCCAAAGGTCATGGGTTCCGGGTAACCCATTAAGGAGACGTCCAGCCATTCAATCAGGTTGATGGAATCTGCAAGTTCACTTAGGCTTGGTGTTCTGAAAAGGTCTTCTGGGTTATAAAGATCCAGAGTTTTAAGCATGGTCAGTTTTACATGATTATTAAATTTATTATTTACCTGGTTATTTAATAATGGGTCAGGTGGCCCTGCAATGATTTCTACCTTATGGCCAAGGTCGGCAAGGGCATGGCTTAAGTGTCTGATATAGACTCCCTGGCCTCCACAATGCGGGTTACTGCGATAGCTGATCAGGCCTATTTTAAGTGATGAATTCATAGGTATGTCTGGTGCGCCCGGCTGGAATCGAACCAGCGATCTTCAGCTTCGGAGGCTGACGCCTTATCCCCTGGGCTACGAGCGCTAAAATCATAAAATGAAACCTTTGAATAATACTTAAACCATGGCTAATATGCAAGGTCATTATCAAATTTCTCTTTGGCTTCACCGGCTACATAAAGTGAGCCGGCAATACAAATCGCATCTTCTGTATTTGAAGTGTTAATGGCATGGATAACAGCTTCTTTTACATCTTCAATAATAGTGACAGGGCAGGTGGTAAATTTTTGGGCAGCTTCTTTCAATATTGAAGGGTCAAGGCTTCTGTCTATTTTTGCTTTTGTGATAATGATATTTTGAGCACAGGGAACAAGGCTTTTAAGCATTTTTTTATAGGGTTTGTCATCAAGGATGCCAATAACCAGAGTAAGTCTTGTTTTTTCCATTGTTGATAATAAGTATTTGCTAAGCACGCTTGCAGCCTTAAGGTTGTGTGCCCCATCAATTATGACCAGAGGATTTTGTTGGATATGCTCAAGTCTCCCCGGCCATTTGGCAATGGAGAGTCCCTCTTTAACAAGAGTTTCATTAAAATTGTATTTTTTGTCTATCAATTGTAATTTTTCAAAGATCAGTTCACAGGCGGCAAGTGCGAGACTTAAATTGTCTTTTTGATGATCTCCGGGCAGGGGTTTTATAAGTTTGTTAAAGTTTTTGTTCAACCCCTTATATGTATATGTGTTTTGTCTTGGATTTTTTCTGGCAGAAAAATCTTTTTTATATATCAACAGGTCAGCAGATTTTTCTTTAGCAAGTTTTTTTATAACCCCAAGCCCTGAAGGCTGGGACACCCCTGTGACAACGGGTGTGTTTTTTTTGATGATGCCGCCTTTTTCCAAAGCAAGGGCTTGGATGGTACTGCCCAGATAATCTGTATGTTCAATGGACAGGTTGGTAATAACACTCACTTGGGGGTTGATGACATTTGTTGCATCAAACCTGCCGCCCATGCCTGTTTCAATAATAGCCCAATCTACGTTTTCTTTTGAAAAATGATAAAATCCCATGGCTGTTGCGATTTCAAAAAAGGTGGCCTTTCTTTCTCCGGTATCGACTGCATGAACTGCTTCATAGGCCTCCACAACCTTATCATTTGAAATTTGTTTACCGTTTATTGAGATTCGTTCATTGAATCGAACAAGATGAGGTGAGGTGTATAGACCTGTTTTAAATCCGGCTTTTTGTAAGATTGATGCTATATATGTAGCAGTAGACCCTTTGCCGTTTGTGCCGGCCACATGAACCAGATTATAATTTTTTTGGGGGTTGTTTAAAGACTTTAAAATATTTAAAATAGTATCAAGCTCAAGTTTGATACCGAAACGACCAAGCTTGTAAATTTTATCAAGACAATTTTGAAAGGCAGTTTTTTTCATGTGTAAAATAAAAAAACCCGGAATAAATTATTTAGTAAAACATTTATTCCGGGCGAATTTTAATGGATTAGCTGTTTCTTCTACGTGATCTTGAGGCAGCAATCCTTTGTCTTCTCATTGCTTCTCTCATTTTGCGTCGTCTTAACTGACATGGTTTCTCAAAATGTTTTTTCACTTTAAGACGTTTGAAGAGGCCATCATTCTGGATTTTTTTCTTCAATATTCTTAATGCTCTTTCAACATCGTTATCTATAACCGTTACTGTAATTTCCTTCAAAAAACATCGCCCCTTTCATAGTGTATTTAAATACCTTAATATTTATAACCAGACTTTGTAACAAACTAAGAGTTTAAAAGCAAGTGGAAAATAAAGCCTTTCCACCTAAAATTAAAGGCAGAAAGGCTTTAAAATTGAATTTTAATCAAAGTGATCTATAGTTTGGAAATCAACTCTGCTGTTACTTCAGGAAGTGCTTTTTCACCGGCCAGTGTGAAGTATTTGACAGAGTCATCTTTGGCAGCCACATCTTTGAAATAATATGAAGATGCAAGCGTACCGGTATCCGTGTCATAATAGATTGAATGACGTTTATCAATTGCTGTTTCATCCTGGTCATCATCACGTTTGGTAAGAGCTCCACCGCAGACTCTGCATTTATCTCCATCCGGTTTGATGGCATCGATAAAAATATTGTTTGGATGATTGTTGTCTTTTACGCAAAGGCGGCGACCCATGATTCTGTTTTTTGCAATTTCTCTATCAAGAAGCATTTCAATGACATAATTGAGTTTGATTCCTGCTTCTTCCAAAGATGCATGGAGCTTTTGGGCCTGAACTTTATTTCTGGGGAATCCGTCAAGAAGCCATCCGTTCTTGCAGTCATCTTGTTTTATTCTGTCAAGAACCATTGGGATGGTAATTTCATCTGGAACAAGATCTCCTTTATCAATATATGCCTTTGCTTTTTTACCCAGTTCGGTTCCGCCTTTGATATTTTCACGGAAAATAGCTCCTGATTCAATGTGTGCAAAATTATATTTATCTTTCAGGATAGATCCCTGGGTTCCCTTGCCGCTTCCGTTTGGTCCAAAAAATAGAATGTTCATTTAGTATTCCTTTATAATTAGTATGTGTAAGGTCTGAACAACTTTTCTAAATATAAGAGTCGTTTTTATTTGTCAAGGTTAAGAAGCAACCCTGATCCTTCTTCAAGGTACCACCTGCTACGTTGACTTCGGTCGTTTCTCCCTGCGGAGTATGTCGGTCGTTTCTCCCTGCGGAGTATGACTTATACGCCTCTTTCGTCACTCCTTGTCGCCTTGCATCTGGCACCTTGCTGATGGCCAGGGATGATGCACAACCCATGGCCCAGCAGGCAAACGAAAATTTGATGGTGGATTTGGAGCAAGACAAATATTTCAAAGCAAATATTTTAAGAATAGCCCTTGAATGTCAGAATGGATCTTGTTATGAATGGGTGGCAGAAAAAATCATGATCAATTTATAAATAATATGCTTAACAAATATTTAGGACAAGGGAGACGCCATGACGGAATTAATTGATGTCAGAGCAAGGGAAATACTTGATTCCAGAGGTAATCCAACGGTTGAGGTGGATGTTGTCTTAGCCTGTGGAGCAGAGGGCAGGGCAGCGGTTCCATCCGGTGCCTCAACCGGTACAAGAGAAGCCCTGGAACTTAGGGATAATGCTGAAAATCGTTTTTTAGGCAAGGGTGTTTTAAATGCAGTTGCCAATGTCAATGAGGTAATTGCACCTGAAATTATTGGATATGATGCCATGGATCAGGCAGGCCTTGACAGAACCATGCTGGATATTGATGGCACGGAAAATAAATCAAGACTGGGTGCAAATGCTATTTTAGGCGTGTCCATGGCAGCTGCAAGGGCGGCGGCAAAAGCGTGTGAAATCCCATTATTTCAGCATTTAGGAGGGATTAATGCAAGATTGCTGCCTGTTCCAATGATGAATATTATCAATGGCGGGGCTCATGCGGCAAACAATCTGGATATTCAGGAATTTATGATTCTCCCCTTTGGTGCAATTTCTCTAACCGAAGCTGTTCGTATGGGCGCTGAGACCTTTCATCATCTTGCAAAAATACTAAAGGGTGAAGGATTAAGTACTGCAGTGGGGGATGAAGGCGGGTTTGCACCAAACCTTAAATCCAATGAAGAAGCACTGGAATATATTATCAATGCCATTGAAGCTGCAGGGTATAGGCCGGGTAAGGATATAGGCATTGCCCTTGATGCAGCTGCTTCAGAATTTTATAAAGATGGCAAATATATATTTCAGTCAGAAGGTAAGGAACTTTCTGCTATTGATTTGATTGATTATTATGAAAAATTGATTGATAAATATCCATTGTATTCCATAGAAGACGGTCTTGCTGAAGGAGATTGGGACTCATGGGGAATTATGACCGAACGGCTTGGAAATTCCATCCAGATCGTTGGTGATGATATTTTTGTAACAAATCCTGATATTTTTAAAAAAGGGATTGAACTGGGGATAGCTAATTCCATCTTGATTAAATTGAACCAGATTGGAACGGTTACAGAAACTCTGGATACAATTCAAATGGCCAAGGAATCAGGCTATACAACTATTGTTTCCCATCGATCCGGAGAAACAGAGGATTCTTTTATTGCCGATCTTGCCGTGGGTATAAACTCAGGACAGATAAAAACAGGATCCATGTCCAGGAGTGACAGGGTTGCTAAATATAATCAACTCATGAGGATTGAAGAAATGCTGGGAGATAGCGCATCATTTCCTGAAAATCTTTTTGTTTAATCTTTTTGTTTAATTGACAAGTTACCTT
This sequence comes from Desulfobacula sp., assembly GCA_018645325.1. Taxonomy (GTDB): domain Bacteria; phylum Desulfobacterota; class Desulfobacteria; order Desulfobacterales; family Desulfobacteraceae; genus Desulfobacula. Next base: position 5,840 of record JABGOU010000011.1, on the reverse strand, counting down.
TAGTTTATGAGAATTTTTTTTTGTTTATTTTTTTTAGTTCTGTCGTTTACCCTGATGCAAGGCATTGGAGAGGCTTTTGTTCCTAAGGCGCCTCACCTTCTTCACCTTGTCGCTGAAAAAATCAAACAGCCTGTCGGTATTGAAGCTTTTCAGACCAAAAAGATCTTAAATCACAAGGACGGGGAAAAAGAGTATATAGAATTAGAGGAAAAACTTATCTACAAAAAACCCAACCAGCTCAGAACTGAAATTATTTCAGATAAGATTATAAGTTTCAGTGTTGAATCTGATTCCAGATTTGTAAAGGTGATTAATGGGGTTATAGTTTCCCATGATAAACCATTGGTCGATCTGTATACGGATATCCTTTTTTATCGGGATTATGAAAGTTTATTAAATCAGATCAGTCTGGCACAGGTTGATACTGACAAGGTATCATTTCAAAGATATAATGATACGATCTGCTATGTGATCGGTCGCCCTCTTGCAAAAGGAAAACCCTTTTCAGGGCTGTGGATAGAAAAGGATACGATTTTACCCTTAAGATATGTAGTCATAAAAAACGGCCTTCTGGCTGAATTTGTTTATCATAACTGGCAGCGGTTCAGCAGAACCTGGTATCCCATGCAGGTAAGTATTTTTTTGGACAATCAATTGTTTGCCACGATTGCTGTGAAAAGTTTTGATTTAAAATCAGGGTTTTCCGCCTCATTATTTGACATCGAATATAATGAGCGGTTGTACCCGATGAATAATACTGATGCTTTGGATGAGAATTCCAAACAGATTGATGAGCTTGACAAAGGCATGGAGAATTTTAAAAAACTATATGAATAATTTAAAACAAGAGAGGAAGAATGGCTAAAAATACCAAGTATATTTTTGTTACCGGAGGTGTATTGTCATCTTTAGGCAAAGGGCTTGCATCTGCTGCCATTGGAATGCTTCTGGAAAGCCGTGGTTTGACTGTTACCATACAAAAGCTGGATCCCTATATAAATGTTGATCCCGGGACAATGAATCCTTTTCAGCATGGAGAAGTGTTTGTAACAGATGATGGGGCGGAAACAGATCTGGATTTGGGCCATTATGAAAGATTCACCCATGCCAAACTGGGTAAGAATAATAATTTTACCACTGGTAAAATTTATGACCAGGTAATTACCAAAGAACGCAAAGGTGAATATCTGGGTGGAACAGTGCAGGTGATCCCGCATATCACCGATGAAATAAAGAAAAGCATTTGCCTGGTATCTGATGACGCGGATGTCATTATTGTTGAAATAGGCGGTACCATAGGTGATATTGAATCTTTGCCTTTTCTGGAAGCCATCCGGCAGTTTAAAACAGATGTCGGGCCATCTAATGTTATCTATATCCACCTAACCCTTGTACCTTATATTAAAACCGCCTGTGAAGTAAAAACAAAACCCACGCAGCATAGTGTTAAAGAACTCAGAAGTATTGGTATCCAGCCGGATATTCTTCTTTGCAGAACTGAAAGCTACCTGTCCCAGGAAATTAAGGCAAAAATTGCACTTTTTTGTAATGTGGGCGCAGATGATGTCTTTACTGCAAAAGATGTGGACTGTATTTATGAAGTTCCCCTGGTTTACAATAAAGAAGGGCTGGGCGACAAGATATTAAAAAAGTTGAACATCTGGGCCAGGGCGCCAAGGCTGGATGAATGGATAGAAGTGGTTGACCGGCTGAAAAATCCAAGATTTTCAGTGAATATTGCCATCGTAGGCAAATATGTTGACCTGACGGAAAGTTATAAAAGCCTGAATGAGGCGCTTTCCCATGGGGGCATATCCAATGATGCCAGAGTAAACCTTCAATATATTGATTCAACAACCCTGACAGAAGACAATGTTGTAGAAATACTCTCCAAAAGTGATGGCGTTCTTGTCCCGGGTGGATTTGGTTCAAGGGGGATCGAGGGAAAGATTATTGCGGCAAAATATGCAAGAGAGCATAAGGTGCCTTATTTCGGGATCTGTCTTGGAATGCACATGGCTGTCATCGAAATTGCAAGGAATCTTCTTAAACTTGACGATGCAAATGGACAGGAATTTGATCCATATACGCCATATCCAGTCATTTATTTGATGAAAGAATGGTATGATGAACAGACTAAAAAGGTTGAAAAACGGGATGAGGACTCTGATAAAGGCGGTACCATGCGTCTTGGAGCGTATCCGTGTAAGCTTGTTCCTGATACCTTTGCAATGAAAGCCTATAAACAGGAAGAAATTTCAGAGCGTCACAGGCATCGTTTTGAATTTAACAATGAATATAAGGACAGACTGATTAAGGAAGCCGGACTTGTTATCAGTGGCACTTCCCCGGACCATGAACTTGTTGAAATCGTAGAGCTTAAAGATCATCCATGGTATCTTGGATGCCAATTCCACCCGGAATTCAAATCCAAACCCCAGAATCCACATCCATTGTTCAGAGATTTTATCAAAGCCTCATTAAAGAACGCTAAAAAATAAAAGACGATAAAAGAATGGGTCAGGCTTTTCTTGTTAAAAGCCTGACCCATTCTAATTTATTCACCTGATCAAACACACACAGCTCTTATTTATTATGTTGTTCAACAATTTTAGTAATTGTTCAGCCCGTTAAAAAAAATATCACCAAAGCCCTGTCTTATGGATATTTGCAGGAGGTTAAGCGTTTAGGGACCACTCAAAAATAACTTTACATTTTGTAAGTCGATTCATCCTGTCCGGCTGCGTTGTAAAAACACGGCATATACCTGACAAATATTCATCAGACAGGGCGGTTTCAAGCGTAAGAGCTGAATGATTACCAATTTCTTCAATAAAGTTCTAAAATAAAATTAATCCTGCAATCACAACCAATAGCAGGAAAACCACAATACCAACCACGATCATTACAGGAGATATTGATTTTTCTATAATGATACCGCATTTTGGGCATTTTTGCGTTAACCTGGTCAGTCTTTCAGAACAACTAGGGCAGATATTTATTCCCATGATTTACTCCGGCTATAAATTATTAATACTATGTTTTTTCATCAAAAACGCTTATTGAATTGATATTCACAATGATACCCTTTATAAATAAGAAAGAATTTTATAAAATAGAATCTACAAAAAATAAGCACAGGTGACAAGAAAATAGATTGAAATAAAAACCCATAGTTTCATAAAACTAAGGATAGCCATATGGAGTTAAGCATTACAATTGAGTGTGGAAATATTAAGCTTGAAGGCCGTTTAAGGAAAAATACATCTAAAAAGGCTGTGGTTATCTGTCATCCCCATCCGCTTTATGGCGGGAATATGGATAATCCCGTGGTAATGACCATTGCAGATTCTTTTTTTGAAAAAGGATTTACAACCATGAGATTTAATTTTAGGGGAACCTGTAACAGCACTGGAATGTTTGACAATGGAACAGGGGAGCAGGAGGATATCAGGGCAGCCCTGTCCCTTCTAACTGAAAAAGGGTATAAGCAAATTTGGCTTGCCGGATATTCTTTTGGTGCAAGAATGAATGCTTCCCTTGTTTCAAAGGGGTGTGAAATAAAGGATCACATCATGGTATCTCCCCCTGTTGGATTTATGAATTTTGATGACATTGAAAAAATGACTTCCACGGGTCTGATTATAACCGGGGCCAATGACGAAATAGCTCCGCCGGGAAAGGTTAAAGGGCATATCAATCGATGGAAAATTGATCCCCGGTTTGAAATCATTGAAGATTGCGACCATTTTTATTCCAAAAGCCTTCCCAAGCTTAAGGCTGTATTGATAGATTATTTATCATAAATAACAGGTACTTAGAATATATACAATATAATTTAAGGAAGTATAATGGGATCAATACAACAGGATTTTGACTATATTGTTATCGGTTCCGGATTCGGCGGAAGTGTTTCTGCATTAAGGCTTTCACAAAAAGGGTATCGTGTGGGGGTCCTTGAAAAGGGAAAGGAATGGAAGACTAAAGATTTTCCAGAAACAAGCTGGAATCTTAGAAAATATTTCTGGTTACCGGTTTTAGGGTGTTATGGATATCAGATGCTCACAATGTTTAAGCATGTCTGTATCGTCCATGGCGGTGGTGTGGGTGGAGGAAGCCTTGTTTATGCCAACCAGCTTCTTGTTCCTCCTGATGAGGTGTTTGAAAGCCCGGACTGGTGTATTAAAAATGCTAAAGAAAAATTGATGCCCCATTATAAAACAGCAAAAAAAATGCTGGGGGCCAATTTAAGCCCCCAGGTGGGAAAGGCTGATTTGCTGTTAAAAGAAGTGGGTATGGAAATGACAGGGAAAGATACTTTTCATAAGAATGATGTTGGAATATTTTTCGGTGAGCCTGATAAGACTATTCCAGATCCTTATTTTGGTGGCAAAGGCCCTGATAGAACCGGGTGTACTTTTTGCGGAGCCTGTATGATCGGATGCCCTGTAGGGGCAAAAAATACATTGGATAAAAATTATCTTTATTTGGCAAAAGACCTGGGTGCAAAGATTATCCCGGAAACTTATGTGACAGGTGTGAAGCAGGTTTATGGAGGCTATGAGGTTATAACCAGAAATACTGTGGGGTTTTTAAAAAAAGAAAAAATATATAAGGCCAAAGGAGTTGTTTTTTCAGGTGGGGTTTTAGGCACTGTAAAGCTATTAGGTGAATGCCGGGATAAGGGTATGCTGCCAAATATTTCCCGCGAGCTGGGCAATTTTGTAAGAACCAACTCAGAGGTCCTTATCGGCGTTAAATCCAATGATAAAATAACAAATTGGAATGATCAGATTGCTATAACATCCGGGATCTACCCGGATGATAACACTCATATTGAAATTGTGAGATTTAATAAAGGGTCTGATTTTCTTTTAAATCTTCTAACAATCATGTCCGGCGGCGGCGGAAAGATTCCGAGAGTTATAAGGTTTCTGGGAAATATTGTAAAACATCCTTTCAGATTTGTTAAGCTGTTGTGGCCCCTTGGAAAGGCTACGTCCATATCCATCCTGCTTGTAATGCAGACGGATAAAAATCACCTTAAGCTGGAATATAAACCAAGATGGTGGCGTTTTGGCGGCAAATCTATTAATTCTGAAATACCAAAAGGATTTGAACGGTCTCCAAGTTATATCCCCGTGGCTAATGAAACCGCCAGACGTCTGGCAAAAAAAATGGACGGTATTCCCTTAAGCTCGTTTCCAGAGGTTGTTTTAAATACTTCAACGACAGCCCATATTTTAGGGGGATGCTGCATGGGTGCCTCGCCAGAGAATGGCGTTGTTTCCAGTAAAGGAGAATTGTTCAATTATCCCGGTTTATATGTGGCGGACGGATCTGTTGTCTCAGCCAATCTGGGTGTAAATCCAAGCCTTACCATAACGGCTCTTTCAGAGCATATTATGTCCAATATTCCTGATAAAGGATAATATCAATACTATTAATTTGTTGATGGTTGATCTGGATATCTACCTAAAAAATCAGAGTAAAAAGCTTTTATTAATTTCATGTCTGCATTAATATCATAACAAGGATTGAATACCAGACCGATTCCTGCAATTTTTTTTTTGTAATCAATAAAACCCAGAATTATTGGAACCTTTGCCTTCCATCCCATGATAAAAAGGCAAAAGCTTGCAAACCAATAAAAAATCCATCGCAGTATGAAATTATTCATTAAAGTCGGACTCAAAGCATTCCTTTTATCGCCGATACAAAAATAAAATTAGATAAGTACAAATAAATGGCTGTGCAGGTAAATGATATAGCCCGGGATTTTACAATATTAATACAAAGGTCAGTGTAATTATTCAGTTCTTGCGCTTGAACCCGCCCTG
>JABGOU010000109.1 GCA_018645325.1 Desulfobacula sp. | reverse complement strand
GTGGTTGAGGGACAGGAACTTTTGGTCCTTGAAGCCATGAAAATGGAAAATCCCATTGTTTCAACAGCAGAAGGCAAAGTACAAGCGGTCAATGTAAAAGTGGACGACAAAGTAGCCACCAAACAGCTTCTTCTTGTTATTGAATAATTTTCAATACCCTGCATGCCAAATTTTGTATCTGCAGAGGGCCTCATTCTTGGTGCTCTCTGCATGATATGAAATTGTTCATCTTTTAATTTCTATACGCCTTTATTCATTTGACTTATCCTAAGACAAAACAACAGATGCCGGTAAGCCCTTTCAATCCTGTTTTTTCCCATAATAAACTGCATTTTAATGCCGGTTAAAGATGAAATAAATCCCCTTATTTGTCAAGCTATTTTTTAGCTATATTTTAACTTTTTTCTTGACAAGTCTATCAAATTTTAGTTTATCTTACAACTTAATGATATAAAATAAACATTTGAATATTTAAAACATTTCAGGATAATACTTTAGGAGGAACAATGGATTTTCAACTATCAAAAGAGCTTCAAATGCTCCAGAAAGAAATTAGAAATTTTGCTAAGAAACAAATAGCACCCTATGTTGACGAATGGGATGAAAAACACTACCTTCCCATTGATGAAGTCATGAGACCCCTTGGGGAACTAGGGTTTTTCGGAACAGTTATTCCTGAAGAATACGGCGGAGAAGACATGGGTTTTCTTGCGGCCATGATTGTGACGGAAGAACTTGCCAAGGTGTCTTCTTCATTAAGAGTCCAGGTCAATATGCAGGTTCTGGGTTGCGCCTATACTATTTTCAGATATGGAAATGAAGAAGTTAAAAAGAAATATGTGGAAAAACTGTGTACTGCCGAATATATCGGCGGATTCGGTATCACAGAGTCTGATGCGGGTTCAGATGTTATGGCCATGGCCTCAACTGCAGAAGACAAAGGGGATCACTGGCTTTTAAACGGTTCCAAAACCTGGATTTCCAATGCCAATTATGCTGATGCTCTACTCTACTATGCTTACACTGATAAAGCAGCAGGATCAAAAGGGCTTTCCGCTTTTGTTATCGAGCCTAAAAACTTTAAGGGAATCAAGACTTCAGGTCTTGACAAACTGGGTTCACACTCCTCGCCAACAGGAGAACTTTTCCTTGATAATGTTAAAGTACCCAAAGAAAATATTCTGGGCAAACCCGGTGATGGCGCAAAGATAGTATTTTCATCCTTGAACCAGACAAGGCTGTCTGCGGCCGCCGGTGGCATAGGACTTGCCCAGGCCTGTCTTGATGTGTCCACCAAATACTGTAATGAAAGAAAACAATTTGGCAAAAAAATTGGTGAATTCCAGATGAACCAGGACATGATAGCCCAGATGACGGCTGAAATCGAAGCTGCCCGTCTTATTGTCTACAAAGCTGCCTGGGAAAAAGACCAGGGCAAATTAAACAATGGACGTGATGTGGCCATTGCAAAATATCTGTCAGGGGAAATAGCTACAAAATCCGCCAACTTTGCCATGAAAATCCTGGGTGCCTATGGATACTCCACAGAATATCCCGTTGCCAGATACTACAGGGATGCTCCGACCTATTCCATGGTTGAAGGTTCTACAAATATCTGCAAATGGATTATAGCACTGGATCAGCTTGGTTTCAGAAAAGCCAACAGATAATTAAAGATATCGCCGTGAACAGCAAACACTTCTTTTTTAAATTGCTGTTCATGGCATTTCATTAAGGAGGACAGGTTGGACCCAAAAGAGATCGCCAAAAAAACAGGAAAAACTGCAAAACTTTATTTTTCCACTGTCAAAGAAGAGGAGAAACCTTACAACCTTTGGAAACATTTTGATAAGGATCTTGCCCGTGATATGTCCCTGTATATAACAGGCCAGATGTATTCAAGGGAAAAGATCCCCCATCAAACCCGGCAACTCGTTACTGTTGCGGCCTTGACAGTTCTTTCAAAACCAGATGAACTCAAACTCCATACCCATGCGGCACTGAATGTGGGTTGCACAAAAGAAGAAATCGCAGAAGTAATTTTCCAGACCAGTATTTATGGAGGAGTACCTGCTGCAAACACAGCTTTAACAGTTTTAAAAGAAGTCTTGGAAGAACGAGACGCAGAATAACTTTCCCATATCCAATCACTGAATCTCCATAAGACCTTATTGGAAAAACTGAATAATGAAAATCATACTTTTATTCATTGCTCTGGCAGCTGGAATGATGGCACCTTTGCAAGCAGGATTGAACGGAAAAATGGGGCGGGCAATTGGAGATCCTGTTTACGCAGCCTTAATCTCATTTTTTGTGGGAACCCTGGGCCTTTTTTGCTATGCACTAGTCACCCGGGTAGAATTTACAAGTATCCGCCATGCATCAAACATCCATTGGACTGTTTGGTCTGCAGGCCTTTTAGGCGCTTTTTACGTAACTTCAGTCATTATTTTAGCCCCAAAAATAGGCGCCACCCTGACCTTCAGCTTTATCGTAGCAGGGCAGCTCGCAATGGCAGTCTTCCTGGATCACTTTGGCCTTTTAGGGGTCCCGGTACAGGCTTTTGGCTGGCAGCGGCTTTTAGGCATTCTGCTGATCACTGCAGGCGCTATTTTAATCAAAAAGTATTAGCTCTTTTACTCTTATCCAGGTTCCAGTATCAAGATACAATCTGGCGGGCAAACTCTGTTGCCTTGTGTTTAATTGTCAAATGAATAATTTTGATGAAAACAATACAAACCCTGATCATATAAAACTGGCTTACATATTTTTTACAGGGGTTTTACAATCTGCCTTATTTTTCCAGATTGTACAGCTTCAAAAAATTCATCCCCCAATTGCTTATTTTTTTTTAGGACTGTTTCCCAGTAAATCATGCGCTCCTCATCTTTTCCTTTAAACATATTAAAATCTTTTCTATCGGGTATTTTTGCAAAGGGAAGATTTTCCACAAACCTGTTTGACGGAGCAACAACAACTACATTTGCCATGTGACGGCTGGAAGGCCTGCGGTTTAAAGCCTTATCAAACCATCCCGGTGTGATTTTCTCATAAAAATGAGGATATAATACAAGGTCGTCCTCATTGGGTAAAAATGGTATATCCAGGTGATAATCAAGGATGCCCCCATCCCGGAAAACTCCTTTTGCACCTTTAATAGATGAAACACCCTCCATTGCTATTGGAATTGACCCGGAAGATAATAATGCGGATTTAAAATTAGAGGATGTCAAACCATAGCTGTTCATTGGAAATTGATTCATGGAAGCAAAAGGCGGCATTTTGTCTGGATTACAGAAAAGCGCTCTTTCAAAAAAAAAACCAAGTTTATTCCGGCTCAACAGGTTTACACCGGCAGCAAGTCCGAGGCCCAGCATCTGGAATCCAGGACTTTCGCTTTTTAGAAGGCCCTTGCATTTGTTTGATAGAAAGCTAATCCTCATGAAAGGATGATTGAGCATGCCTTCAATCTCTTTGTCATCAATATAGGCATCCAGTACTCTTTGTGTTTCCCGGGTAATATCCTGTTTTGAAGGCTTTAAGTCATAATGCTGGGCAATATATTCTCTTTCGAGTTTCCCGATTGCCGCAATCGGATCTTTCTGGCAAAAGGCAGCCATTCGAAATGCACCGATTGACGTCCCTATAAGATAAAGAGGCGCAGTCCTTTTTCCCAGTAACGACATCAACACTCTGTCAATTCCGGTTAATACCAGGAATTTAGCAGAACCTGAAGCACCGGCTAAAACTTTTACCCGGGACAGGTCCAAACCTTCATCCCGAATAATGTCAATGGCTTTAGACCCAGCAAGTATGGATATATTATCCAGCATGATACCTGATATCCGGGCTGTTCCTTTTAGGTGCCCTGTAATACTTTAATTTTGGGAATCCCACCATAAGTATACCATGGCAGGTATGTTTTTCAGGCAATTTCAATTCTTTGGCAAGATTCGGCCAGTGGTTCACCGCAGTGTTAACATACCCGGCCCAGCAGCTTCCAAGGTTAAATCCCGGCAAAGCCAGTTCCAGATATGCCAGTGTTATATGGCAATCTGCCGCAGCGCTGGCAAATTCATCCGATGCATAGGCAAAAACAAGCTGTGGTGCGTCCCTGCATATTCTGTCCGTTCCTTTATCCCATTCAATAATCAAATTTTCCATATTATATGCCTGGGCCACCTGCGGGTGGGTCTTTGAAACATATCGCATCCAGTCGATCACATGGGCGGCGATCTTAACAACATCTTCCTTTTTATTTACAACAAGCCACTTCACAATCTGGCGGTTACTGGCAGTGGGGGCACAGCATGCAAGGGTCAGCGCTTTTTCAAAAATATCCTTTGGGACCGGCTTATCCTTGTACCGTCTGACAGATCTGCGGGATCTTAAAAAATGTTCCGCATGATCTGCAGTAAGTACAAGCTGTTTTTCAATCGGCATGCACTGGTCCGGTGAAAGAAATTCAAGACTGAAAGCAGCTTTTGGACAAACCGCCACACAATGACCGCACTTAATACAAATCTCACGGGCACCCTCTACAGGAACCGGTCCCTCACTGGTCATTTCAATAATATAAGCGGGGCATTCAATGGCACAGATACCATCTTTATCACATTTTTCACTATCTATTTTAAATATACTCATCTTCATTCCTTGCATATCTGTTAAAATTTATTTTATACAACTGGTTAAATTAACATGCTCTTTTCAGAAATCCAATATAAAATACAAAAAGATCAGTGCCAACGCATGTAACTTTTTTATGATTACTCCATACCCGTTCAGGTCAGTTTACCTTTCCTTCGCTGGATGGGACATGTTGA
>JABGOU010000108.1 GCA_018645325.1 Desulfobacula sp. | reverse complement strand
CGGGCAAACCAGTTGATAATTCCTTTGTAGCCGCTCTGTTACGGTTAGCGGCATGACTTTTTTTAGGAAACTTCAGTAAGAAAAGAAGCCCCGGAATTTTGTAAAATATAATTTAGTTTTGTAGGTTTCATGGATGCACTGAGCATAACAAAGGTTGCCCCTGCTTTTAAAACACCAAAAAGAGCTATTACAGACTCAGCAGAATTATCGATAAAAATTGCAACTCTATCATGACGTTTAATACCGGCTTTAATTAAATACGATGAAAATTTTGCAGCTTTGTTATTAATTTCTTTATAACAAAGACGTTCATCATTGCAAACCAAAGCAATTTTATCAGGATATTTTTGTGCGCTATTTTCTAAAATTGTATTAACAAGCATAATATTTCTTTTATTTTAATCAGGTTGCATGATTGTAATAGTTTTAAGAAAATGGAGCATCATGAAGTTTTTAATAGTTTGCTGATAAATTGTTCAAGGTTGTTTAAAGAATCCAGGTTTTCGGGAATCAAATCCTCATCATCTATCTGGATATTGAATTCTTCTTCAAGATACTCGATTAGTTCCAACACACCTGTGGAATCAATAATTCCTTCTTCTAAAAAAGATGTATCATCTTTTAAATCAATGTCTTCTCCAAATAAAAAGTTTTCTATCATAAATGACCGGATTTTTTCTTTTGTTTTATCCATCAACCCAATTTCTCCTCTGCATAAGTTATCATTTCAGTATTCTGTTCAGTATAAATTTTAATCAATCCCTCATCTCGGCTCATAATACCTTGTCTTACCATATTGGCGATTTCCAAGACATAAGGGTGAAAACCATGGCGGGAAATGTGGCATTTGTTTGCAAATGCATTAATAAGACAATTGGATGAATTGGTGTCAGTATCTTCCGGCGCCTGCCATCCAATGGTTTTGAGCTCCTGTTTGATTTGGTCTTCATCATAATCAAAAAAAGCTAAAGGATGAATATTATAGGGGAAGGTGTCCTTAAATTTATCAAAGTATGTTTCAGGGATAAAATAGGCATTTAATTTGGTTGATAATTCGAGCGGATATGCTTTTTTTAGAGCATCCTGGTTCGGTTTGATTAAAGAAGGGTTGGTTTTTAATATAGCTGATTGAATCGGTGCCTGGCCGGGGGACCAGCCAAATCCCACAAGGGGAATAGACATTTCAAGAGCTGTTTTTAAAACAATGCTTTTTACCATGCCGATACAGGCCGTGCAGATACTGGATGCTCGCAATAAAGTTGGTTTTGAAAAAATATCTTTTTGAGAGGTCAAAGAAAATATCTCATTTACAATGGACCATGGCGGTTTGATAATTATTGAATCCACTTTCAGTTTGTCAGTGATTTTTTTAATGTTGTCAAATGCGACGGGTGATACAAAATGATTGTCAAAGGTCAGGGCAATAATTCGAAGATCGTAATGTTCTCTGAGCAGTTTTAAGGTATAGGAAGAATCCTTTCCACCGCTGAACGCAACAATAATATCATATGCGGGTGCGGTTCCTTTGATTTTTTTAATCAAAGAGTCCAGGCGATCCCGGTATTCAGATTTTTTTTCAACAGCTTTTATCTGTCTGGAGGAGGATTCTTTCTGGCAATATTTGCAAATACCGCTATCATTAAATTTAATGCCAGGGAATGTTCCTGGAAGGATGCATTGCTGGCAGATTTCTTTTGGAATATTCAGATTGTTTAAAGTCAAAAGTCCTCCTTATTTGGTAACTATGTTTAAATAATGTAATAATGAATTGGCTAAAGTGTGTCAATTTAAAAAACCTTTGATATGGTTTGCAGCATCAGGTGGTTTGCGGATTTTTAATAAAATGAAAATCAAGAAGTTGAGTTGATAATATACCAACCAATGCCATATTTTCCCGTTCGCTTAAAAGTTTACCCTTTTGCTGCTGGCATTTTTTTACAAGACGACTTGTTTTTTGGGGATCGAAATAGCCATATTCGTGGATGATTTTTTCAGACAATAATTCGTGTACATATTCATGGTGGGTGTCCCCAAGAAAAGCCTGGCTGATGGGGGCACGATATGGCTGTTTGGGCCTGTTGATCAACTCGGACGGGATCAAGCCTTCGGCAGCTTTTTTAAGAATATATTTTTCTGTCATCCCGTTCATCCGGATATGGGGTGGCAGTTTTGCTGCAAATTCAATAACCCGATGATCCAGGAACGGGTATCGCCCTTCAATGGAATTGGCCATGGCCATGCGGTCTCCCTGGGAAGATAACAGATAGTTTGATAGAAAAATTTTGTTTTCAATATACTGGGCTCTTGATAAAGTGTCCCAGGACATGAAATCATCCGGCAGTGTTTTAGTATATCGATTGGTGAAATCAGCAAGATCAGAGGTTTGATTTTTCAGGTCTTTGGAGAAAAACTGTTTCAGGTGAGAGGTGTTCTCCCATCTGAGCATATGTGAATACACAGGCGAGTCTAAATCCATCATTCCTTTTTTAAAGAAGAGTTCTAAGAACCTGACAGCCTTTGAATTATTCTGAGAAAAAATATAGGGATAGAGTTTTTCAAGCAGCCTGGGACGTATTCTGGAGTCTGGATTTTTTGCCCAGAAGCGGCGGACCTTGTCTTCTTTAAAAATATTGTATCCGGCAAATACTTCATCTGCCCCTTCTCCCGTTAAAACTACTTTAAAATTGTTTTCGCGTACAAGTTGTGAAAGCATCATCAGCGGGGCAGGGGCGGTCCTGATGATAGGTGTTTCTGTATGCCAGATCACTTTGGGAAAGATCTTGCCAATATCATTGTAAGAGCAGGATATGGTTTTATGGTCTGTGCCCAGGTAGTCAACGGCTTTTTTCTGAAAATAGGATTCATCAAATTGTTTGTCCGAAAATCCCACGGAAAAAGTACACAATTTGTTATTAAAATTGTTTTTCACCAAAGCACTGGTATATGTGCTGTCAATGCCACCACTGAGATATGCTCCCACGGGAACATCAGCACGAAGTCTTATTCGGGTGGCATCCAGAAGAAGCTGGTTGAGTTCTTCTCTCCAGTCTTCAACAGAACGTTCCTGATAGATTTTTTTGCCAAAGGGTAATTGCCAATATTGTTTTATTTTAAGACCTTTTTTTGAAAAACGGGCATAGTGCCCTGGCGGGATCTGGAAAATATTTTTAAAACAGGTTTGATCGCCCAAAGTTGCCCAGCAGGTGAAAATATCAGATAAGTTGGCAGGATCGATCTGTCTTGGAATGGTATTGTCAGCAAAAATGGCTTTAATTTCAGAAGCAAAAACAAGACGGTGATGATTATGACAGTAAAACAATGGTCTTATACCCATCCTGTCACGTCCAAGCAAAAGCTCTTCTGTGTTCTGATCCCATATTGCAAAGGCAAATTGACCATTTAGATGGTCAAATAATTGGGTGCCGAATTCTTCATACAGATGGATGATTACCTCAGTATCTGTTTTTGTGTAAAATTTATGGCCTTTGGCTAAAAGCTGGTTTTTTAATTCAGGATAATTAAAAATTTCTCCATTAAAAACAATCCATATGGTTTTGTTCTCATTGTGAATGGGTTGATCGCCGCTGTTAAGATCAATGATGCTTAAACGGGTGTGGGCAAGGCTGGCCGGTCCTTGAGCATAGGTTCCGGAAGCATCAGGACCCCTGTGACGTAGGAATTCTGACATTTTTATAAGAAGGCTCTTTTCTTCTGAAGCCTGATGATTTATAATCCCTGCAATTCCACACATAAGGGTTTTATGCCGTTTTTCAGGTGATAAGTAAAGGGTGATTTTTTTGCAAATAATATCCGGTTCAAGAATTTTTTGAAAGTGAGATATATCATTAAAGAATTTTTCAAATTACCACAGAGACCTTGCATTTGTCTGGACTTTAAGATTAAAAAGAAAGAGTGATCAGAAGGCACTATATTTGCATTGTAATTTACCAAGTACAATTATTGTAAAATTATCATAAGGATTTTATGGTTCCCAGTTTTATAAATAGGAATATTAGAAAGTTGTGGTTTGTTTTGATTCATGCAGGTTTTTGTTTTTTTCTTTTTGGTGGAACAGCTACAGCAAATTGCACTGAGACTTTTTCCTGGCTTCCCAACACTGAATCAAATATTGCAGACTACACGATTTATTATGGCCAGACTGAAGGCGGCCCATATGCGAATGTTGTTGATGTTGGACTCCCTGGGCCTGTAGCTGGTCGTATTTATGCAACTATTACGGTACCTGCTTGCGGTCAGCAATATTATTTTGTATGCGTAGCTGTTAACGATGTCGGCATTGAAAGTGCTTATTCAAATTCTGTAGTAAATTCAATTATCATTAAATCAGATCTCTCCTTTAAACTTCCCGATGTAATATATCAGGACATAGCAGGTGAAGCTAATCTGTGGGCAGAGTTAAAATTTTTTGGAGATCAAAATGGGAAACCCATTTGGGAGGTTTATGATTATGGACTCAAAACATCCGCAAATAATCCTGTAACCATAGGACCGGATTTATCCTTTAAATTATCAAACGCAATATATCAATCTATAACTGGTGACATTAATATAGAGATGTATTTCAAATTCTTTGGTGATCAAAACGGAAAATCCCTCTGGGAGCTTGAAAGCTATACAATAAAATAATTTTGATAGGATAGTTTTTAATTTCTCGAATTACGGGGACGAATTACGGGGACATCTATGATAAGTTTAGTCAAGAAAAAAAATACAAATCCCTTCACGTTTAAAAAACAATCACCAAAAAGTGTTAAAAAATTCATTGCGTTGTCTCATGATCTTTTTAATCTGCTTCATGGTGCCAAAAAGAATAGATC
>JABGOU010000107.1 GCA_018645325.1 Desulfobacula sp. | reverse complement strand
TCTGTTTTGCTTTCTAAAAGACCTTGTAATTCATTCAGTTGTGAACCAATTTTTTCAATGTCGATTTGATGATCAAGGAAGGCTTTCATGAATTACCTCCCTGTGACCTATTCGTTAAAGATATCTGCTTTAATTTGTCATGTCTGACGATATCAATAATTCGAACAAATTCAGTTTCGACAAGGAAAATTATACGCAGATCACGTCCTGCTCTAACAAGAAAGGTGTTTTTTATACCCTTCAGTTTAGCAGCAAAAGGAGGTTTAAGTCCAAGAGCGAAAACTTTTTCGATATTTTTTAAAACTCTATTTCTGTCTTGTTCGCTTAGACGATTGAGTGCAATTTCAGCACGTCTCGAAAATTCTACATTTTTATCAATTATTTGCATTCAAATTTCCATATCCAAAGACCTATAACATGAAAATAACCTGTGAAATTCGGTTCATTTTTTAGTTGAATTGTAATAAATCCTATAAAGCAAGCGATGCAGTCGATATCTCATTAATCAGCTCTTTTTTCGTCGGTTCCGCAAGATGCTTTTTCAATTCACTGATATTCATCCATTGTCCCCAATATTTATTTTCCTATTTCAATGCTCTGGATCAGTTCATGCGCTATACTACTACTTTCAAGTCGCATGATGCTTTCTTCAGAATATCCAAAACTTAAAAGATTGATGCTGCCGTACCAAGTGATTTTTTTATCAATAATTGCAAATTTTTGGTGGATATTAGATTTGAGAACCAGACTAATACCGGCTTTATCAATCATTGAAAAAATATTTTCTAATGTGGTTCTTCTGTCTTTTTTAAATTCATCGGCTGGCCTGGTTATGATTGTTATTTTCACCTGCCTTTTAAGAACTTCTTTAAAGTGTCCAATCATTTGGAGGATTCGTTTCTTGGTAACAAAAGGACTAACGATCAATAGGTGTTTTGATGCAACGGTAATGTCCTGTAAGTAAACAGAAAAAAAGCTGTCTTTGGTGAAAATAATATTAGTCGGTGCATCAGGAAATGTTGTTGCTTTTGCCTTGTAACCGATTGAAGCATACCCCTTCAACCGTTTTCCATACATTTTCTCAAGCATCCTTACATGAAGATCAACATAATCGTAAATCTGCACATCTTTTTTGGTGTTACAAAGCCGGTGCAACCTGCCGGCATATTGATGCAACGTACCTTTCCAGGCAATTGGCATGGCTAAGAATAATGTATCAAGCCGAGGTTCGTCAAAACCTTCGCCAATATAACTGCCCGTGGCAACCAGCACAAACGGTTCAGCATCTGCAATGACGTCAATCTTTTCCATTACCTGGGCCGTCTTTTTAACACCCATACCACCAGTAAGGCAAATGACATTGGGTACCTTTTTTTTAAGCTTTTTCCCCAATTCTTCCACATGGGCAACCCGTCCGGTTAAAATAAGAATCTTTCGCCCTTTTTCGTAGCACTCCAAGGCATCGTCTAAGATTAACTGATTTCTTATTTCATCTGTTATCAAATTGGCTTTGATTTCCTGGAGGGACAATTCCTTTTCATCATCATCAGGCATAGTTTTAAAGGATGTAAATCTTGGGACCAGATAGTGATCAAAAGGTCTTTTTTCGGCTTGCTCTTTTGGATCAACAGAGAATCTTACCGGGCCGCAATAAAAGAAGATAATCGGATGGTGCCCGTCAGGTCTGGCAGGAGTTGCTGTCAGGCCATAAATATATTTTGCCGGAGCATTTTTTAATATCTGTTCAAAAGTGACAGCCGGGACATGATGGCATTCATCTATAATAATCATTCCATAATTTTTAACAGCTTCTCTGACAACCCCCTTGACATTCATTGATTGCATGATAGCCACATCAACGATTGAACTTAGCTTGTCCTTGCCGGCAGCCATATGACCGATTAAATTTTGCTCTTTTTTTCGGCCTCTTTTCTGGGGCAGTTCTGGAAGGGATTCATTGATGATGAGAAATTGTTCTAAGCTTTCTCTCCACTGAGAAAGCAACTGTTGCCGATGAACCAATACCAGCGTATTTACCTTTTTTATACTAATCAGTTTTGCGCCAATGACGGTTTTTCCAAATGCTGTCGCAGCGGATAATACGCCATTATCATGTGCCGACAAAGCATCAAGGGCACTCTGTTGTTCATCCCGCAAAACCCCTCTGAATTCAATATTGATCATTTTTCCCGGATTTGATTCATCCTCATGTATTAGCGTGACATTTTTCCTTTTTAACAAAGACTTGATATCATCTTCACATCCCCGCGGCAGTGCCAGATAATTTTCGTAATTATCCGAGCAGGAGATGACCCTATCTTTACCGTAGGTAGACCGCCTCATGGCCTGGGCTTTATAAAATTCAGGGTTTTTAAAAGCTGCAAATCTTTTCAGGGTATTCAGTGCCTTTTGACTCAATCCTTTTTTCTCAACATACAGCATGTCGGATGTAACAATTTTAACCGTTTCTGGGAAATCATGTTTTTTCAAGACAATGGATTGCTTTACCCACGGTTTTGTTTCAGAAACTTCATTCTTAAGCGTTCCCAGGTCATTTCCCCGGGTCAGTTCAGTTATGAGGGACATCATGTTTTTTTCGTTGAGCTTTGGAATACTGGATAAAAATTGCCATTGATCCGAATATGGCTTAAAGTTTTCATCTATAAAAACAGAATTGTCGTTGTCCCGTGCAACCTTCTGGAGCGGGAGGGCAATCAGATTACCAAAACCGCCTTTTGGCATGGTATCCTGATTGGGGAACAACCTGTCATAGGACTTAAATGAAATTTCATATCGTTTATCCATTGAATGGGTCAGCAATGATGTTCCAAATTTTCGCGCTGAAACTGCTGAAACCTTTTGGTCAAAGAAAAACCAGGCATGGCAACCATTGCCTGATTGTGACCGTTCTATGGCAATAGGTATTTCAAACTGGGAACAGATATTTCGTATCACCGAAATATCTTTTTTCCATCCTTCCTTGTCAAAATCAATGGCCAAAAAATGGCAGGTTTCATCAAGATTCATCGGATAAATTCCGATAACTGCACCACCCCTGAGATGCTTTTCAATTACGGATTCATTTAGAGATCCATAAGATTGATTCCCACATTTGGCACATTTTATTTTGGGTTTATTGCAGATCCCCGGTGCCCATTCATTCAGACAAACCGGACTGTATCCTGAAAAGCCCTTTTTGTTTTGCCATTTTTTTGCATACACCTCTTTCCTGCCTTTGAATAGGGACATAAAAAGAGAAATTTTTTCATGGTTTAGAGAATGCCGGGTAACCGGTTTGTCATTTAGGAAATTGTCATTTAAAGTTATTGTATCAGATTGCTGTTTTGAAACAGATCCTTCCAGCTCTTGAAACAATGTTTCCATGGGTTGTATAGCTTCATCATGGGGAATAATAACTTTAGAGTTGGAATCAAATTCCCGTATTTTTGCTTTCAGGCTTTTGTTCTCTTCAAGCAGTGCTTCATATTTAATTTTTAATTCATCATATTTGCTTGTCTTCATTTTTACCTGGCTCGCTTGTCTCATCCGGGCCCGTGGAATAATATTTCTGATTCGGGTTTTTGGGGGTGTCCGGCATCGTCTGGGCCAATATGCCTTCAGCCAGTAAAGGTTGCAAAATTTTAGACCGGAAGTAATTCCTGCGCTTCAATCCCAGGTGGGCCATTATCTCATTTTGGCAAAAGCCATAGCATGAGCACTCAAAGAAGTGGCAAAACTTTTAAAATTCACTTCTGCATTAGGTTCTGAGTATCCCCCGTTCAGGCCATTACTCTTATCAGATAAGAGTAAACATGCAGCATCGATATAGCCGTTCACGTACTAAACGTTCACAGAATAATTCATAACGTGCAGCATATGATGCATTTTTGAACTTCTCAAATACTTTGAAATGAGGCTCTAAAACACGCACAGGTGATTTTGACTTGGGAGCATCTTCCAGTAACATTAACCAACCCAACCATGGCTTTTGGGATGGTTTAAACGCACCCTCTCTGTATGCAGTCCATATATCGGTAGCACTTCCTAACGCCTCTTCAACACGATTATTGAAATTGTTACCAAACGAAGGGCCGACATGAGATTTGAATTCGATGCTTGCTATCAACTCACCATCAATAACAGCCACTAAATCCCAATTTTTAGTTGGTCTGAAATATCCCGGTAAAACGGTTTTCTTTTTAAAGATTGTGTGACCTGGTAACCCTGCATCTTCCAGAATCGATCCGAGAAGATGAATGAAACCATCAAGTTGTGCACCACCTGTTACAGCACTTCTATTGCCAGCATCGCGTTTACCTGAAGTTGAGCCCTGGCTTTTATCCTGTTTAAGCCGAATTCTTCAAAAATGTTCAACAGCTTCTGCTAATTTACCTGAATATATCATATCATTTTATCGTCTTATTGATTTTTGTTTGTGAGAATAAAGAATCTGTAGCCTTATGTATACGCCTTTCACCTAATTCAAAATAGTGCGGATCAAGTTCAACACCTATACTATTTCTTCCCCATTTTGCGGCTGATACTGTTGTTGTGCCTGTACCCATAAAAGGGTCCAACACCGTATCACCGACAAAGCTGAACATTCTTATCAAGCGTTCTGCAAGTTCTTCTGGATAAGGTGCTGGATGATTGCGGGTTGATGCGCCAGTAACTCCAGACCAAATAGATTGAAACCATTGTTTGTGGTTGTCATTGGAAATAATAGAAAGCACTCGGGTATCAACAGAAGCTTTTCTATAACCACCATGTTTACGTTCCATCAGAATGTATTCGATATCATTCTTGATAACTCCATTTGGTTCATATGGTTTACCAAGGAATCCAGCCCCGTTACCACATGTGTTAATCACCGCGATAAAATAAACAGAAAAGGGGTATAATTTTCAAAATCTATTGACTAAAAGTATCAAAATGTC
>JABGOU010000106.1 GCA_018645325.1 Desulfobacula sp. | reverse complement strand
TGTCTTTTCAAATTCATGATCAAGAACATTGCCAAGCATAGAGACGATAGCTACTTTTGGACCAGAAGTACCCAGGTCAATGGCAAGAACGTACTTAGTTTCTGAAGACATTATCCCCCTGTTTACATATTTTGAATATCAGTATGTAATCATGACCGCAAAAAACAACTATATAGTGTTTTCGGTCAAGCACTATATAGATTTCAATATCACTATAAAAATATGGAGGCAACAACCTCTTTTATAAAACACTTGTTTGGAATAAAATTTTTTTTAGAAAGAGTATAATTTTATCTAAATATTTAAAATCCATAAAGATCATTGAAAATACCACTCAAAATGGTAAAATAGCAACTCCTGATTATACAATTTGCAAATAAAGAAAGGACACTTTGTGAAATCCACAGCCCTTGAGGTAAATTTATCCGATACAAAAGTAGACATTATCATTGACTCAAAATATCAGATTTTTCTGGATATTTTTTCATCATATTTTGGAATCTTAAACAGGATGAATATTTTTTTAAAAGAATTATCCCATCCTTACAAAAACTGGGAATTTATTGTCAGCGAGGCCAGGCATCTTGGTATTCATTATTTTTATATGTACAAACCGCATCTAAATGGAAACAGAGCACTGGAACTATTCGTAGATATTTTTATAGAGTCTTTTGAATCAGATTCAAATTTGAAAATAAAAACAAATGCGGCTGATAATTTAATGCTGTTTTTACAAGTAATTGTCAAAGAATCCGGACAAGAGTTAGACAGGTTTTTACCTGTTCTTGAAAAGGCCGTAAAAAAAATTGAATCCTATGAAGACAAAGATTTTTATTTTTTTGTCAGATCATATTATCAGCCGGATAAAATTGCAGAAAACTTGTTAACCAGTATTAAGAGTAATGAAACAATTTTTAAATCCTTAAACCCATTTTTGGTGAAATTTTATGATTCTTCATTTGATTACTGGTTGAGACAAGAAGACCCAATCTCCTGGATTGGTAAGAGTATTGATGTAAAACTAATTGATGGCAGGGTATCGCATATATTAGAAGATGTTTCACATAAAAATATATTGAAGTGGCGAAAAATGCTTGAGTCCATAATTCAAACCCTGGATAAGGAGCCTCGCCATGCAACAAAACAATTAACATGCCTTGTAAGCTACCAGGGTTTTGTCAACCGGATTTGGGAAATACCTCAAAAAATAATTATGCAAACCGGTGATGATATCGAAGGCTTTCATCTGAAACTGACCCTGCTTTTTTATATTATTCATATTCCTGGACTTTATACTATCCATGTTCAGGCTTTGCGGGATATTAACACAACCCTTAGCCATTTGATCGGCGATAGGGATTTTAAAAAAGATATCAATATCATTAATCAAACCTTTTCGCTGCTCAAAGAGCATAAGGGCAAATACCCTGAAACAGTTCTGGACTGCATCCATAAAATTGGGGAAGCGGTTTACAAAACCTCTAAAACTGAGCTTATCAACCATTTTATTGACAGGGTTGTTGATCATGGGTTTCAGTTCCCGATGATTGAGGGGACAGGTGATGACTGGCAGATAAAAAGTAATACGGCCCATGTTAAAAATATCCGTGCGTTCCTGGACCTGATCGGTCAACATCCCAAAAAGTCAAAAAGGCTATTATCTGCTTTGATCATCTCTTTGTCTATAGGTGGTGTCTTTATTAAAGATACAGATTTATTCCCAAGGGATATTACAAAGTTTTTGAACTCGGATATTGCACCAATTTTTAATATGGTAAAACAGATGTCCAGGTTATTACCCGCCTTTTTCAATGAAATAGGTGCAGAGGGACAACTAAGAGATATTTCAACCCAGCTGGATGAATCCTGCCTGCGGAAGGATCCTTTAATCCATTTTTTAAGGAAGCAATGCCATGTTGAAAGCTCAAGCCGAATCGTAGATTTTATAAAAGAAGTGATTTTATTCTGGAAGACGGGGAACAAAAAACGGCTTTTGCCTTACGTCCCTCCATCCATTTATCTTGAGATTGAAACTTCAGGGCCATTTATTGACGGACCCCAAAATATTCTCGCTTCAATTGAATCAAAGGGCATATCGCTTCCCAAAGAATATCTTATCCATACTGAAGAGGCCATTAAAAATTTAATTGACAGCGTAGAGGGAGTAGCGGATCTGGACCGGTCAAGGATGAAAATGATCTTTGAATTCTACAGACTCTTAAACCAAAAATACCGAATTGATAATCTGGAATTGAAAAAATACCTGTCTTTATTTAATTGTGAAAACCTGCCGGATACGGAGAAACTTCTTTGCGCACTTGAAGAAAAAAACCTGGAAAATAAAATCCTCTCCCTTCTTGCCTACATGAAAGAGCTTAAAAAAATTATTCTTTCCGATAAAATTTATGAAGCCAATGAAGCAATTTATTATAAACGGCATTTTGCCGTTGATATTCCCTCCATGTACGGAAGTTATAATGAAGCAAAATTTGATGCCCTGGGCTTAACCCTTAGAGTTGAAAGTATTCTTAATGTATTGTTTGAAGAATTGATCAACAGCATTGATCTTCAGATGATAACCAAGTCTACGTTTAAAAGGATTTACAGCATCCTGGACCTGTTCAGGATGGCTTTGAATCTGGATGGAATTTCATCCAGCCAGCTGGATGTACAGATGGATTTTTTAAAATTTTCCATGGACATCAGAACCTGTACCTTTACCCAGTACCTGGATATTTTTAAGGGATTTATAAGGGCGGTTGCAGATATCATTAATGATCATTTCAATAATATCCATTCTGGCAATTTATCCCAGATAGAAGCCAGGATAGGAAAAGAAAGCATCCTTAAAAAATATCTGCCCAATGGATCTAAAAAAAAGCAATCCAAACTGGATAAGAGGGTTGCTGAAATATTTTTCATGGACAGGATTGCAACTTCCCTTGGACTTCAACAGATGGATGTCTTTCTAAATAGAATCCTGCAAACCCTTTTTCAACAATCTGAAAAGCTGTCACAAATACATTTAAGCCGGCTTTTAAATTATGATCCTAAATGCTCTGTAATTGAAGTCGGCAGTTCAGATCCAATCGGCAATAATATTATGTTCTTAGGTAATAAAGGATTAAACCTGATCAAATTAAAAAGATTAGGAGCTGCAGTCCCGGAAGGATTTATTATCACCACGGAAGTTTTTAAATGTCGTGAAATCATAAACAATTACAAACCGGCAAATCTCAATTTCAAACAGCATGTGGCAAAAATGGTGGCCAAACTGGAAAAAAGAGTCCAAAAAAACTTTGGGGATCCTAAAAATCCTTTGCTGTTGTCCGTCAGGAGCGGTTCTTCCATTTCACAACCAGGGATGCTCGATTCATTTTTAAATGTAGGAATTAACGAGGAAATAGCGGCAAATATAGCAAAAACAAGCAATAATCCATGGTTTGCCTGGGACAGCTATAGGAGATTTATTCAAGGATATGGGATGGGTTTTGGAATTAAAAGGGATGAGTTTGATCATATTATTTATTCAGAGAAAAAAAAGAAAGGGCTTGAGTTTAAACGATATTTTACAGGTAACCAGATGAAGGCAGTTGCCCTTGCCTATAAACAATTGATACTTGATTCCGGGATTGAACTGACCGAGTCCCCCATTGATCAATTGTTTCTGGCTATTGACCAGGTTTTTGCCTCCTGGGAGTCCAAAAGAGGAAGGGATTACAGACGGATCATGGGTATATCAGACGACTGGGGCACTGCTGTTACAATTCAATCCATGGTGTTTGGGAACCTGTCCAGGCAGTCAGGATCAGGTGTGGTATTCAGCCATAGTCCAAGGCTTCCCGGGGATACAATACAGCTTTGGGGTGATTTTACCATTGGTAACCAGGGAGAAGATGTTGTGTCAGGACTTGTAAAAACCCTTCCCATTTCAGAAGTCCAGCGAGAACTTGAGGAACGTGATTCAAAGATAAGTCTTGAAGAAAGCTTCCCCAATATATATTTACAATTGGTGAAACTTATGCACCGCCTGATTTATGGAGATGGGTGGAACCCCCAGGAAATTGAGTTCACCTTTGAAGGCGAAGATAAAAACGACCTTTTTATCCTCCAGGCAAGGGAAATGTTTTTGCGGGACAGAAAAAAAATTATAGACTTTGATGTGAATCCTGAAATACTTGACAAAGCATATCTTGGACAGGGAATAGGTGTCAGTGGCGGCGCCATGAGTGGAAGAATTGTTTTTACTCTGGAAGAAATTGACGTCTTCAGAAAAAGTGATCCGGGCACACCATTAATTTTATTGAGGAATGATACAGTCCCCGATGATATCCTGGAGATTGACGCAGCAGATGGAATTCTCACTGCTAGAGGGGGGCTTACTTCTCATGCCGCTGTTGTGGCATACAATCTTAATAAGACTTGTCTGGTGGGCTGTGAAAATCTTATTTGCAAAGAACATAAAAAAGAGTGTATGCTCAATGGTGTCAAAATGGTTTCTGGTGATTATATCAGTATTAACGGTCAAAAAGGATCTGTATACAAAGGCGCAATAAAGGTTAATTAAAAAAATATAAAAAGAGGAAACAAATGAACACAAAAAGTTCTATAACACTTGGGATTAACGGGCTTGGAAGAATAGGCAAATTGTCATTGTGGCATCATGCCGGCAGAAAATATTTTGATTCAATTGTGATCAATGTAGGCCGGGAAGTAGGAATGTCATTTCAAGACATTATTCATTATATAGAAAGAGATACAACTTATGGTAGACTGGAATCATTTCTAAACGGTTATCAGTCAAAATCGGTTATCAGCGATGTGGATGAAGCCGCAGGCTCGTTAAATGTGAATGGCTTAAAAGTAAAGATATTAAGGAATAACAGGAATCCGAAAGATATTGAATGGGCACGGCATAATGCAAGGATTGTAGTTGATACAACGGGCCAGTTTTTAGATCCTTCCCTTGGTGCAGATGAACCAAAAGGATCTATCAGAGGACATATTGAAGCCGGTGCTCAAAAAGTTATTGCTTCGGCTCCCTTTAAGCTGAAAGAGGGTGTGGCAATGCCCGAAGATACTGTGACAACCGTCATGGGAATAAATGATGGAGACTATGATCCCGTAAAACATAATATTATTTCCAATGCATCCTGCACCACTAATTGCCTGGCTCCTGTAGCGAAGGTATTACATGAAAAGTTCGTAATTGTAAAAGGACTGATGACGACCATCCATTCATATACG
>JABGOU010000105.1 GCA_018645325.1 Desulfobacula sp. | reverse complement strand
GGTGATGGTATTGTTCTTATGGCAGGTGGTAAAGTTTCCAACAGAATTTCCGATCCTAAATTTTCTAAAGTTGTTGTGGGTTTCTTGCCCAATGACATGCCAAGATGGCCTTCCATGACAGATGCCATTAACAAAATGGTGAATGCATATTCCAATGGCGCCAATAAATATGAAAGGCTTGGTGACTGGGCTGAGAGAATCGGATGGGAAAAATTCTTTGAGGTATGTGAGCTTGAGTTCACCCATCATCTTATTGATGATTTCCGTCAGCAGGCATACATGAGCTGGCGCCAGTCAACTCAGTTTAAATTTTAAAAAGATTTTGTAATCTTATCTTTTTATAATTGTTTATAAATAGAGGTATCAGCCGGAGTTGCTTTGCATTCCGGCTGATACATTTCATTTCAAAGGAGTATGACCATGAGTGATCTTCTTGCTGATAAAGAAGCTGCAACCAAAGTGGTTGTGGATTTTATGACAAAAAAGTCCAAAACTAAAACCAAGTTTTATTTTAAAGATTTTTATAAACTTTTTCCCGATGACAAACCCAGAGTCATTAAAAAAGTTATCAATAAAATGGTTCAAGATGAAGTGCTTGAATACTGGTCTTCCGGGAGTACAACCATGTATGGATTGAAAGGCTCCGGGATCCAGCATTCGTCTGAAAAGGAAGAATAAGAATTTTAGATAAAAAGCTTTTAAAGTTCCCATGCAAAAAAGCCAATGAAAAAGCCAATGGATAAACCAATGGATAAAATTGGTAAAAAAGTACCGGGAATAGTAATTGCCGGTCTTAGAGGAGGATCAGGAAAAACGATAATCTCTCTTGGGATCACGGCTGCATGGAAACAAAAAGGCTATAGGGTCTCCCCATTTAAAAAAGGACCTGATTATATTGACGCCGGCTGGCTTTCAAAGGCAGCCGGTCGTCCCTGCTATAATCTGGACACTTTTCTTTGTATCTCTCCAATTGTTAAACAATCCTATCAGAAAAATTCAAAACATTGTGATATTGCCGTTGTTGAAGGAAACCGGGGCCTTTATGACGGTATTGACATGGATGGATCTACTTCCACAGCTGAGCTTGCAAAACTATTAAAATTGCCAGTTCTACTGGTTTTAGACTGTACTAAAAGCACCAGAACAATGGCAGCTTTGCTTATGGGTTGTATGAATTTTGATCCTGATGTCAAAATCTGCGGGGTTATTCTTAACCAGGTAGCTGGAAAAAGGCATGAAGGAAAAGTTCGGACAAATATTGAAAAATTTTGTAATATCCCTGTATTTGGTGCGGTTCCAAAATTAAAGACCCGGGATTTTCCTGAAAGACATATGGGGCTTGTTACGTCGGAGGAACATACCTTTTCTGAGAAGGCGATCAAAGCTGCTATGAAAGTCGCCACAGCTAATATAGATTTGAATGCACTTTATCAGGCAGTAATAGGGGAGCAATGCAGCGATGATCTTGAAGGGATAACTAAAACAGATTTTTCAGAAAAGAACCCCAATGAACATGATCCTGTTACAATTGGTATAGTAAGAGACTCTGCTTTTCAATTTTATTATCCAGACAATATTGATGCTTTAAAAAAACTGGGTGCTAAAATTGTTTTTCTAAGTCCTTTGATAGAAGAAAGTATACCAGATGTCCACGCCATTTATATGGGAGGCGGTTTTCCTGAAACCCATGCAGCCCAGCTATCTCAAAACACAGCTTTTAGAGAAAATTTGAGGAACATGTCTCAAAAAGGACTTCCAATATACGCTGAATGCGGCGGCCTGATATTTTTAGGCCAAAGTATCAGGCTAGGTGACCGGGAATTTCCCATGTCCCAAATTCTTCCCATTAAGTTCGGGCTTTCCAAACGGCCGCAGGGGCACGGGTACACCAGGGTCGAAGTTGTCAATGAGAACCCATTTTTTAACAAGGGTGATACTTTAAAGGGCCATGAATTCAGGTATTCCAGTATCCTGAATATTGATTATCAGGATCATGAAATGGCTTTTAAAATGGAACGTGGCAAAGGTATCCTTGATAAAAAGGATGGATTTTTTAAAAACAATACCTTTGGAACCTATACACATATCCATGCCCTGGGCAGTCCCTCCTGGGCGCCCGCTTTGATCAAAAAGGCAAGAGTCTTCAAAAATTCTCAGATCTGACTTATACTTTTTATATTGTATTCAAATCAAAAAAAAAGGGTTTTCCAAATCTTTGGAAAACCCCTTATAATAATTTTTTGTGTGTTTTAAAAAACTTATTTCTTTTTCTTGGTAGAGATATGGCATTTCCCACAGGAATTAGGAGCAGGCCCCTTTATCCCTTTAGGATCGCCGGCTTTTTTATTGATCTCTTTATGACATCCTTTACAATTTTCATGCATGGCATTTTCATGAACCAGAATGTCTTTTTTGTTCTTTTTATCTTTTTTGAATTTGTTATGACATTCGCTACATTTCTGGACATTGTCACCGATTTTTAGATCTAAAGGCTTGTTGTCCTCGTCATGATGGCATTCTCCACAGGAAATTTTATAGTCTTCCATATGCTTTTTATGGGTAAAAGCCAGGGATTTAAATTTTGGTGCCCGTTTTTTGGGTTTTTTGTAGCCAGGATCTTCTAAAATCAAATCATCTTTGATTTCTGTTCCAGCATGAAGACCTGTAGCAACAAAAATTACCGCAATACCCGCAGCCAAAAATAGAGTGAGCAATTTTTTATTCATAATCTATTTTACTCCTTTAATTAGTAAGAATTTATTTTGTCTCTATACCGGTAGTATTTCCATAGCACCAGTTATTTTTTTATAATTTTAATTAAGTTTTTTTACACCCAAGAGCATTGAAAAGTCAACACTAAAATCGGCTTTTTTTCTACCTGTTATTCTCTGTTTTCCTTGCCTGCCGCTTATTGAATATCCTCTTCTTTTTCAGGGGTATCCGCATCTTCCGCATCAACTTCTTCGGTCTTTTTTTTCCCGAATACTCTGGCACCTATAATGCTTATTTCATAAAGAACCATCAGGGGCAGGGCCATCATAATCTGAGTAACGACATCAGGGGGTGTGATAATCGCTGCTCCTACGAAGAAAAGCAATAATGCATATTTTCTATTCTTTTTTAAAAATGGAACAGTCACCAACCCCATTCTGGCCATGAATGTTAAAACCAGAGGCAATTCAAAAACAAAGCCAAAGGCCAGAAGCATCTTTGAGGAAAATGCAAGATATTCTTTCATGGAAGGCATGGCATATATTGTTTCCGTGGCGAATCCTAAAAAGAATTTAAATCCATAGGGAAAAACCACAAAATATCCAAAAGAAGAACCAATAAGAAAAAAGAAAACAGAGAGGACTACAATGGGTAAAATATATTTTTTTTCAGTTCTATACAGACCTGGAGATACAAACATCCAGAATTCATAGAAAAGGACAGGGGTGGCAAGAATAATTCCTGCAAGAAGAGATACCTTAAGATAAGTAAAAAATGCTTCAGGAAGCCCTGTAAAAATCATCTTGGCATTTCCGGCTTCACCCATTGCAGTTACCAGGGGGGCGTTCAAAATTTCAAATAATTTTTCTTTGAAAGAATAAGCAGCTACAAAACCGATGGCGACAGCTATAAAGGAACGGACCAGTCTATCTCTCAACTCACCCAAATGTTCTGTAAAAGGGCTTTTATTTTCTTTGCTCATTATTTATCGATCTTATCTTGTTCTGATGTGTTATCTGTCTTGCCTGAATCGTCATTTTCTAAAGGATTCTCTTCATCCTGGTCTTTAGAATCGCTTTCGTCTTTGTCAGAGGCTTCAGTCTCATCTTTTAAAGGAGAGTCGTTGCTCAGGATTTCACTAAGATCTGCTTTGGGAATATCAACGCCGCTTTTAAATTCTTTAACAGTGGTTTCCACATCAATACTGCGCTTAAAATCCTGTGCAGATCGTTTGAATTCTCCCATGGCACGGCCAAGTGTTTTGGCAAGGTCAGGCAATTTTTTGGGCCCAATAACAATGAGCGCTATTGCAAGAATCATTAAAATTTCGGGCATTCCAAGACCAAACATTTTTTATTTTAACTCCTTTAATGAAAATTACTAAAATTATTTAGGCTTCAAGTTTTACACTGAATACCTGCTGAGTGTCAAGAAGGATAGATTGTGAGGTAAAATAAATCATTTTTTTCTTTGACTGTAAGGCCTGCGATTTCCTCTAAAAGGCTTTTTGTTTTTAACTCTTGGTTTTGAATAATGGTCTTTCCGGGGTTTTGGAAGGGGTTTGTCTAAATCCTCAGACGGATACTCACATTCGATCTTATTTCCCAGTACTTCTTCGATTTTTGGTATAAAAAAAGAACTCATCTCATCGGCGAAACTGATGGATATCCCATTTGCTCCTGCTCGACCCGTCCTACCGATTCTATGGATATAATGTTCAGGCTCATGAGGAAGATCATAGTTAATGACATGGCTTATATCTTCAATATGCAACCCCCGGGCAGCCACATCTGTTGCAACTAAAAGATTGATCCTGCCGTTTTTAAAACTATTCAGGACTTTAAATCGTTTGTCTTGAGCAACATCTCCTGAGAGAATACTGCATTTCTGACCGTATCTTTCGAACTTTTCCGATAGCATTCTTGCTGTATCTTTGCGGTTTACAAATAAAAGTACCCGTTTTAATTGTTCATTATGGATCAGGTTATAGACATGTTTAAATTTATCTTTTTCAGTTGAAAGGTAGACAACTTGTTTGATGTTGTCAGCAGCAGCCTGCTCATGCTCAATCTCGATTTGAACAGCATCCCCGGTTGACCAGCTTTGGGCCAGCCTCAAAACTTCAGGTGTTAAAGTGGCGGAAAAGAAAAGGGTTTGGCGATTTTTTTTATGAGGTGTCTTTAAAATAATTTTGCGGACATCTGGAATAAATCCCATATCCAGCATTCGATCGGCTTCATCAAGAACAACAATTTCAACCTTGGAAGGGTTGATTAATCCTTTTCCCATAAAATCAATTAGACGACCGGGAGTCGCAACAATAGCATCAACCGGCCTTTCTTTTAGCATCTTTTGTTGATGATTATAGCCTGTTCCGCCAAAGATGGCTATAATTCTTAAATTGGTATATTTGGCAAGATCTTTGAAATCCTTTTCAATCTGATGAACCAGTTCTCTTGTGGGGGCAAGGATTAAAGCTCTTGGGGTCCCATTTTGGTTTTTAAATGGTTTTTTTATGAATGCCGTTAGAATAGTGATAATGAAGCTGGCGCTTTTACCCGTCCCGGTCTGTGCTTTAGCAGTGGCATCTTTTCCTTTCAGTGTATGGGGCAAAAGCTTTGCCTGTATAGGAGTGCAATAGCTGAATTTTAAATCAAAAATTGCATGCATGACACTCACCGGAAGATCATGGTCATGAAATTTTGTTTCCCCTT
>JABGOU010000104.1 GCA_018645325.1 Desulfobacula sp. | reverse complement strand
GTCAGATCTAAAAAATAAATTGTATGGGAATTTTGTCTCTGGAGAAAATAAGAGATAAGGCTATTACCTGCAATAAAAGGGAGAACCAGAAAAGGTGAAAAAAAGATATAGGAAGGAAAAGCCACAAAGTTAACAAAAGATAGAATAACACATATGAACATCGTTAATTTTAAAAGAAAAATACTTTTGGCTTTGAGCTCATAAAAAAAAATGCTTAATATTGAACCGATTCCCAATCCAAGAAGAGCATAGGAAATTACCATCAATGCATTTACATAATTGTGTATATATAAGGCAGTTTTAAAAAAAATCGATTCAAGAAATAGAAGAGCAAAAGCAATACTGAAAACTTCAAACCGATGGTTGTAAGTTTGCGTGGAGGGTTCCATTTTTATTCAACCGCTTTCATTTTTTTGTTAATTACCACAAATTAATTATAACATTTGACACAAATGTTTTCCGATTGAAGCCACCGACAATAAATCTATTGTTCCTGGCCTCCATTTTTTCACTTTTTGGCGGGCAATAATTTGTACAATTCATCCCACTTATCCAGTTGAGGACAAATTTGATCGTTCTTTGTTGCTATGTCCAAGGTTTCATTTAAGATTGCCATTTTTAACTTGAAAATAACCGGTAACACCCGGTTCATTTTCTTGTTGTTTGCCAGCCAATGACGGATCTTCAATGAGTTTTTTTGTTTTTAGAGCTTTCTGTATTTCAAAAACCGTTATAATATATTTGTTGTCAAAATGGCACCAATAACATATGGTATATGGAACAACTGAAAAGCAAACCATAAAATACAAATGATTAGGAGAGGACTCAAAAATGAAAGCTGAAACTAAAACCGCTCGTGTCTCAGCGCGGATATCACCTAATGTCTATAACACATTAACCGAGGCATCGGAAATCACGGGATCTACATTAAATCAATTTGTAGTACATGCGGCGCTTGAAAAAGCCCAGGCCATTATTGAACAAGAAAATAAAATTAGGTTAAATATACAATCTGCTCGGCATTTGTTTGAATTGATTGAAAACTCTCCAAAGGTGAATCCCAAATTGGCTCAAGCAATGAAACATTATAAGCAGGATTTGAAATGATAAAGATCGCGCTTTTGGATAAGTCGCATGACAGAAAGCGGTTTGACTGTGGAAACACTCAATTAAATATATTTCTGCAAAAGACTGCCAGACAGCATATTACTAAAGGTATGTCCCGCACATTTGTGTTGATTAATGATGAAAACTCGAAAGAAATCCTTGGATTTTACACCCTGTCGATTTGTGAAGTTGAAACGGATTATTTACCATCTATTATCGCTAAAAAATATCCAGATCAAGTTCCTGCTTTAAAACTGGCGAGACTTGCTGTATCAAAAGAATACCAGCACAAAGGCTATGGAAATTATTTAATAGGGAGTGCAGTTGAAAAAGTCATTCTTATTTCAGAGAACGTTGGCATAATTGGACTTTTTGTCGAAGCAAAAGATAATCATACCAAAAAATACTATGAACAGTTTGGATTTATCTCCCTTAATGGGAAACCTTTGATATTATTTCTTCCGATAAAGACACTGGTTCACTACAAATAACACCAAAATTACCGATGAAATCCGGTGCATTTTTAAGTTAGGATTTTGAGATTTCTAAAAAAGCCCTTGATCAGATGAAATATCCCATGTAAAGGGTTCGGAAAGCTTTTCATTTCTATCCATATTTTATCTCCTGAAAAATTTAGAGCTTATTTTAGCATTGAGACTGTTCAGGCTTTGGCGACCACCTCAGTGTATCGATTTTTTATATTCCTTATAGCCTATTAAAAAACTCTGCAAACCATTCCCACACATATCTCGTCATTTTCCCTACAAGGTTTGTTGGAATAATACCTTCGTAATTTCGGCGAACATCAACACCAACGATGGGAATACAATTAGACGAAGAACAGTCGATCTCCCAAAGGGCCAAGGGATCATTTGACGTCTGAGCAGAAACAATAATCATAACACCATCTAGTTCCTGAATAGCCTTCTCAACGATTGGCTTATATTGTACCAATTCCATTTCTTTTCGATCTAAGGTGAGAAAATCTATCGTTGGTTTAGAATAAAGTTCCCATCTATGCCTGCCATATAGATTTTAAACGTAATAACTTTTCTTTAAAAACAGTTAATGAGAATTTAAAAACCTGGTCTTGATGCTTATGAAAATACATCAAGTGAATAATTCCATTATCTCTTTTGCCGACAACAATTTTTCATAGGTTGTATATCTCGGGCTTTGCAGCGTGACTTGTTTGCTCCCAGCAAATTTTATTGGCCCAATTGGTTTCGCAAGAGCAACAAAATTCAATTTGTATTTCCCGCCATCTCCATAGGGTTCAATTGAATCGACTTCGGCAAAATGGGTTACAGCGGATACCGGTGCGGTTTGATAGGCGGCGATATACTTTATCTCTTTAAGTTTACCACCGCCGATCCTTATAGCATGCCAACAGTTTTCACCTATGAAAACATCATTAAACCCTTCTTCCTGAGCTGGCACTATAATGGTGTTTTGAATTCTTTTTTTTGTGGTTAGACGATCTGTTTTTGATGAGACTTCAATTTTTTTGGCCTTTTCAAAAACTCGGACTTCGATTAACGGAAAAATACTTAATATCTCTTTAAAAAATTCTTGTGTATCGGCCCTTTCCGATTCAGTTAAGATGGGTTCATTTGGCGTGGTGTTATTGTCAAGTTTGCAACGACCAGTATTTTGGGCTCTTTGAATCAGCGCCCATTCAAGCCAGGTAATATGTGCGCGATTTAATCCTCTGTTACTCGAAACAAAAACCAATACTTTGTCCCAAAAATCCTTGTTTTTTTCATGGGAATCAATTCTATTTCTTACACCATCCCCTTGCCCGATATATAATGTGGGAAGGTC
Source organism: Desulfobacula sp. (assembly GCA_018645325.1). Taxonomy (GTDB): domain Bacteria; phylum Desulfobacterota; class Desulfobacteria; order Desulfobacterales; family Desulfobacteraceae; genus Desulfobacula. The sequence continues at coordinate 2,552 of JABGOU010000104.1, read as the reverse complement.
GTCACCTTCTTGATAGCCAAATAAAATATATACCCCTGCTTGATTAAACTCTGTTCTGTTTTTATGTTTAATCCAGGTATCACGGGAAATTTCAAGTCCAACACCCGTCCAATTCATTTTGTCGATGATTTTAAATGTATTGGGATCACCTGGATTTTTGATGGAAGGGCTCAGCTCCGCACTTTCGCTTACACCATTGAGATCCATTACAGGTTGAAGCGAAAGGGATTATCTGTGTTATATAAAGGGGTTTTGATAAAATCAATAGGGAAAAACCCCTATGGCATGACTTTTTTTAATGTTAACTATTGCTTTGAAAAATAAATATTTGTACCATTCCGGACGGGTAAGGCTTTCAATACACTATATCAGGGGAGAATATGGATTCAGACAGAGATAAAAGTATCAAATTATATTCAGACCATGTTTATCCGGGAAAAGTTGCGTTTTATGAAAAATACGATATCGTCCTTGTCCCTGAAAAGAGGGGGGGATGTCAAATAAGCGATACCAATGGGAAGACCTTTTATAATTGCCATAGTAATGGCGGGGTTTTTAATCTGGGTCACAGGAACAAAGACGTTATAAAAGCTGTAACGCTTGCAATGCAAACCTATGATATCGGGAACCATCATTTAATCAGCAAACCAAAAGCGCTGCTGGGTAAAATGATAGCCGATACAATGCCTGAAGGCTTAAACCAGGTTGTATATGGTGTAAGCGGAGGAGAAGCCATTGACCTTGCCATCAAGCTTGCAAGGGGTGTAACGGGTAAACAAGAAATTATTTCTGTAAAAGGGGGCTATCATGGTCATACGGGTTTTGCCCTTGCAACGGGAGATAAAAAATTTAAAGAAAAATTCAAACCTGTTCCAGCAGGGTTTAAACAAGTCAGGTTTAACCGTCTTGAAGAATTGGAAAAAGCGGTCTGTTCCAACACTGCCGGTGTAATCCTTGAAACAATTCCCGCAACCCTGGGGGTTGTTGCTCCAGATGTTGGTTATTTAAAATCGGTAAAGGAAATCTGTGAGAAAAACTCGTGCCTTCTTATCCTTGATGAAGTCCAGACCGGTTTTGGAAGAACAGGAAAATTCTGGGGTTTTGAAAACTATGATGTAAAGCCTGATATTGTTGTTATGGGCAAAGGAATGAGTGGGGGGATATATCCTATCAGCGCCACTGTTTACGATGAAAAATATAAAGATTTTTTTAAAGAGGACCCCTTTGTTCATATTTCAACCTTTGGGGGCAGTGAAATAGGCTGTTTTGCTGCAATGAAAGTAATAGAAATATCAAAAGAAAAGAAGTTTTTAGATCATGTCTTGTCTTTGGGAGATTTTTTTTGGCAAAGGCTTGAAGCGCTTGGGAAAAAATATCCAAACCTTGGTTTGAAGCTTAAAGGCAGGGGCATGATGATGGGGCTTGAGTTCAAAGATGAGATCACTGCATTATTTTTAATAAAAATATTATTTGATAATGGTATTTATGTGGTTTATGCAGGCAATGATCAAAGGGTCATACAATTTTTACCGGTTTTAAATATTTTAAAAACAGAGGCTGAAGATATTTTAAACATAATTGAGATATCTTTTAAAACAATGTCACAAGGCTAAAAATAAGGACAAAAAATAAGATTAAAAAATAAAGACAAAAAGTAAGGACAAAATGGATATTGATATTGAATTATTAAAAAGGTTTGAGCAGGAGTTAATTCCCCATGATCTGTCCCGATCTTCCATTCCTGCACAAATAATCGGGTTTGGCGAAATCTCAGCTATTTTTAAAATAGGGGACAACGATAATATCATCTATAAAAGGATCCCGATTTTTCCTGATTTTAAAACAGCTGAGTCCTATAAACTAATGTATTTTGAATATTGTTCTTTGCTTAAACAGGCCGGGATAAATCTGCCTGAAGATGATGCTGTTATTATCCAGGCTCCGGGGCATCCCGTTGTAATTTACTTTGTCCAGCAGCGGTTTGATGATCAATGTTTTTGCCATAACCTTATTAATACGTTAAATGAAGGTGAGACAATTGAAATGCTGGAGCAGATTATGTCGGCTTTAAGCCGTATCTGGGACTTTAATAAAGAGCAGATGAAGGATATTAAGATTGCCCCCAAGTTTGAAATAGCAATTGACTGCCAGCTTTCCAACTGGGTTTGGGTGGAGCAGAACGGGACAAAAAAATTGGTTCTGGTTGACACTTCAACACCTTTTGTACGCAAAAATGCAATTGAACAACTGGAGGTTGAATTATTATTGCAAAGCGTTCCAGTGTATATCCGCTGGCTTGTACGAATGCTTGATCTTGATGATGTTATCGGCAGGTATTATGATCATAAAAAGGTTGTAACAGACCTTGTTGCCAATCTTTATAAGGAACAAAGATCTGATTTGATCCCTGTCTTTTTAAAAATTGTTAATAAATATCTGGACCAGGAACTTTTTAAAAAAGAAATTGATAAGTATGGTAGTGTCAAAAATTTTATGAAAAAGAGGAATTTTAATGAAAGGGAATGCAGTAATTGAAAAACGCAGAAAAGCGT
>JABGOU010000103.1 GCA_018645325.1 Desulfobacula sp. | reverse complement strand
CACCAAGAAGCGCTTTTTCAATTTCTTCATTGTCAGCCAGGATGCCTCCCATGTCAAAGAATGGCATTGAAATAAGACTGTTTCCAAAAATAAAATGTTTTAAGTGAATCAGCGGAAGGATACCTGTTAAAGATTCTTCTGAATTTTTATTAAATGCGGCCAGATAGTATGTTTTATGACCATAGGTCTTTTCAATTGTCCTTTTCCATGAAAACAAATGGTATAAAATCCCACCGGGATGATCATACACGTATTTATCCCATAATTCAGAAGCATTTGAATCAAGATATTTTATGAAGATAGTCAATACAGGAAATAAATTGAAATTTGTTGAAATTTTTTATCGAGGAAAATTTTTTTATTAATCCTAAGATTACTCACAGGAAGTTCAAAAAAATCATATTAACTCAAATCATATTACTTTTTCTTTTAATCCAATATTGTGGTTTTCGATAGCCGTGGGCAATCGCAAGAATCCAGATCGCTTCTTCCTTTATGGTGTAGGCTATGAAATGAAGTATTATCACTTTCATACTGCAAATCGTTTTTCAATTTTTTTCAGTGCTTTGTTAAAATCAATACCTATTGCTTTTCCTTCATCAACAGCTCGGGCTCTATCTATGATTTCATTTTCCCAGGCTGACTCGACATCAATATCTAAAGATTGAGTATCCAGAAATAAAATAAATCTTGCTATTTCCAATCGTTCTTTTTTGGACAGATTAAAAAAATTTTTAGTTATTTCTTCAATGTTAGGTTGGATTATCATTTATGTCACCTTTCTATCTTAAAGAGAATAGCGATAATTTTTTTATTGATCATAGAATACCAAACCTATTCGCTACTGTCAAAATATTTGCAGGATTCACTGTCCCTTAAAATCAATCAAAAATATTTATTAGGACGCAGATTTTCTCTGATGACTCAGATGGTTTATTTAATTTTTGCTATTAGAAGTGTTCTTCCGATGGTGCCGAGGATGCGTTTGTCCTGCATTTTTTGTACCTGGTTCCCGGTCAGACGTTCAGAGGATAGAGGGCATTCTATGCGAAAGATTGTTTTCCATCCCGTTTCTGATAAAAGCCTGTGGTAGTCAAATATGGTGATTGCTTTATCCGGTTTTTCTTCTGCAGCTGGTGTGGATTCAAAATCACGCCAGTCAGCATTGAGGAAAGCCAGGGTTGTTGTTGGTTTGGGCAAGGTCCATTTGGTAATGAGCGGCTATGTATTCCATGTTGTGGCCCTGGGTGAGCAAATTACCAATATTGCCAAAATTTGCATTATTGGTAATTTGAGAAATTCTCTGTTGATTTATTCCCACCTTTTTCGAAATTTTTTCCTGGGACCATCCAAGGCGGCTTAAGCGGATGATAATACAGTTTCTGTTTGTTCGCTGCCGGGCACGGATATCTGAAATCCAGGTGTTGATGGTTTGCCGGGTAACACCTAATTTTTGGGCAAGTGCGTCTTCAGTATAGCTGCATTCCGGGTCTGTTGACGCAATATCACGAGCTACCCGTTTTTTATCGTTTGGGGTTAATCGATCGCCATGGATAGTGTTGCACTGAGCTAATTCAAGGAGAAGAGGTATTTTGTTTTCCTCGTAATCAAGGGGGTGGTCCTTCCATTCAACTGCCGGGATCTCTTCGATGCCTTTTTCCTGGAAGGCTGAACAGCGGTGGTTGCCATCCAGGATTATGGTTGCCTGGGTTGTTTTATTGCTATCAGGATAGTTGAAGACCCTTTGAATCTCGATTGGGGGAAACTGGGCGTTGATATCAAGGGCTTCAGCGTAGGCGTTGATGGTTTGCTGGCTTTTGGTAATTCTTGGGTAGATGGATGGATCCCAGGTTAGGTCTTTGATTTTTATGGGTTTCATATGTTAATAAATAAGGCACAAAGGGTTTAAGTTTGCTTGTTCCGGAATAATAATTGACATTCGGTTTTCCTTACGATATTCTTTAAAGGTAAGGAATTTAAATAAAGGATATTAAAAATGCAATCTACCATTACTTCAAAATTTCAAACAACCATTCCGAAACAAATTCGTGAAAGCCTCAATTTATCAGTAAAGGATAGACTTGAATGGAACATAGTTAATGGAAAAATCATTGTCATTCCTGCTTTAGAGACAAAATTTTTAAACTATAAAAACAGTATTAAGACTGGTCCGGGGAGTATTTCAAATGATATACTAAATGCCCGTGATCTCAGAATAGAAAAATTTAAATGAAAACATATATTATCGATACAAATGCTTTAATCTCTTTTATAACTGACAGGGATAGTGCTCAGCAGGAAATTATTGCAACGGTTTTCAAAAATGCTGCCAGGCTTAAAGAAAAAATTTTTTGTCCTCAAAATGTTTTGACTGAATTTATTTATGTTATGGAAAAGGTTTACGGGATCCCAAAAATGACGATTCATACGATGATTAGAAATTTTATTTCCATGCCAGGTGTAAAAATCATTCATGATATTGATTTAAATATTTTGTTTTCCTATTGGCCGGAGCACATTCCTGATTTTGGTGATGCCGTTGTTGCAGGTGTCTGTAAGGCAAACAAAGGCTCTATTGTTGCGACATTTGATAAAAAGTTCATTGGTTTTCTGAGACGTCTGGATCTTCCTGTAGGTTTCTATTAGTTCTTATTCTCGCACAAAGACACTGTGCCACAAAGGGTTATCGATAACTACACGTCTGAATTTGTCCAGTTAATGATAGTCAGATCAGGAATTTTTTCAGCACTTTCATCATTTTTCCATGAACCTGCCAGCTTTAAAAACTCATCTGTCTGATGCTGAAGTCTTGGATCCGGTTTTGATAAATATTCTTTTAAAATCATTACGACCTGTTGGCTCAAAGATCTGTTATCAGCTTTAGCCTTTATTTTAAGCGCATTATATAATTGGTCATCAATTGATTTTATCTGCATTGTTGCCATATGAACCTCCTCATTCTTGATTTTTTTATAGAATAAAGCATTGTTCATGAATCAATATATTTTATTAAGATAGTCAATGCAGGAAATAAATTTTAAATTGTTGAAATGTTTAATCATTGACTCAAGTTTTTTCTGGGTTTTATTAAGGTTAATATAATGTCGAAATTTAAAACCTATTGAAGCCTGTTCTACCCTTGGCTGATCTGGATCAAATTCCCAGGGGTGGGAATAAAAAAGGAATGCGTTGTTTTTGTTTAACACCCTGTTCATTCCGAATTTAAATAAAGGAAAAGGCATTAACCTGAAATAACCACCACCACCGAGGGGAAAAGTTTTTTGTTTGACAGCAAAATTACTGATGGGAAGTTCAAAAAAATTATCAGAAATTTGATAAGCTATTCCTTTTTTAATGTTTTTTAAAAGATCAATGGTCCCATATCTTTTGTGCATGGAAAATGAATTATAGCTGGAATCATAGATATGGCCTGTGTCTTGTATGATCTTCAGGATATCATTATTTATTGAAAAACTTGGAGCCCTGTATCCGAAAATTTTATACCCTGTGATATCTTCAAGAAGGGCTTTTCCTGATTTCAAATCCTGTTCAAGTTCCTTGAATGAGAGGGCAGTACATATATGATGCAGGCTGCCGTGGGAGGCTACTTCATGACCTCTTTTTTGAATTTCCTTTACCATGGCGGGTAGCTTTTTAGCTATCCAGCCTAAAATAAAAAATGTGGCTTTGGGTTGAAAGGAAAATGAATCTAAAAGGTCCAGAATCAGGTGGATATTTTTCTCAACTCTCAGCTCATGATCATTCCAGGAAGAAAAGGTAATATATTCTTTAAAATTTTCCACCTGGAACCAGTCTTCAACATCAAAGGTGAGGAGTATGGTCTTCAAATCAATTAAACAATCTGCCTTCCAGGACTTGCCGTGGAGTAGAGGGATTTAGCTGCAGGGGTTCACTGGGCCTTAACGTTGTAGAAATAAACGCTCTATGTTCCTGGTAATCATCTAATACACTGTCAGTATTAAAATCCGTAAATGTGTAAGAAAAATTAAAGCTCAGCCATCTCAAAGGTGACCAGACAAGGCCTGCACCCAGGGTCATGGTTTGATCTTTACGATCCACTCCAGGCTCATCATATTCAGACAAACTATAAGATCCGCGAAGTTCTGATGATAACCTTTTGGTGAGATTATAGGTATGAAGGAAACCTGCCTGATAATTAATTGTAAAGCCCAGGCTTGATGCTTCTTCACTAATATCATTGTAACTGCTTGATCCGGTAATGGATAAATTACTTCTTCTTGAAAAAGTAAAATTTTTATAGATATCAAACTCTAAAAACAATCTTTCAGAATCAAAATTTGAATTATTTTTATATTCCTGGATCAATACACCGCCGCCAAGGGCTATGCCGGAATCTTCCGTGGGTCTCCAGTCAAATCCGATTGATGGATTATATACAATATGATCGCCGAGGGTTTGTTCAGTATGGGTATGGGCGTATTTCACATAGGCATCAAGATGCGGGTTGATTTTTTTAAGAAACCGCAAATCCCCTTGTAAGGTTTCAAGATCATCTGTCGATATTTCATAATCCGTTTTTGAAAAAGAGGCGTTAAGATCCATGCCGAATTTTGGTGTGAACCAGTACATCATATATGCAGAGGGCCTGTGGGTTTCAAATTCATCCTGGTTTGGATCTTCATAATTGTCAAAAGCATAGGTATAACTTAAACTAAAAAAATTGTTTCTACCAAATTGATAACTAAGTGATGCTGTTCCTGTATTTGTATCATGTTGTTCAAATGTATTTGTCCGGATAGTGCGACTCAGGCTACTGTCAAAAGAATCTGAAAAAGTTAATATGGTATTTTTTGATGGCTGAAAGACAGCATCAATGGATACCATATGATTCAAGGAATCATTTTCATTTTTATCCATATAGTCTGTGTAATTCGGGCTGTAGTCAATAAAAAAACTGTTTTGTTTATCTATTATACCAAAGGAAAATCCTGCCTGGTAGCGGGTTGAAAATTCATCGTCTTTATTGTTTTTGCTTCGATAAAAATTATCTGTAAATTCTTCAGTTATCGTAATAAGAGGGGTGAATTGTTTTCTTGCAGAAAAGGCAGGAGCAGCTAAAAACAATATTAAAAGCAGGAAGACCATGGCTGTTAGAATATAGTTAAATTTCATTTTAAGCCTTCCATTTTAAACCTTCTGTTTTATGCTTCCCATTTTAAGCCTTTCATTTTAAGCCTCTCTGGTCAAATTTATGCTATGGCACAATAATAGTATCATCAGGCTGCAGTTGTATGTCTTTGCTGAAATCACCCTTGATAATGTCTTTATATCTAATAATAATGGTTTCTTCCATATTATCCCCTCGTCGATAAAGAAGAATTTTATTTTTATCTGCCCACTCTGTAAATCCACCTGCAAGTGCAAATGCCTGCATCACTGTTAATTTTTTTGTCAGAGGATATTCGCCAGTCCTTAATATTTCACCCAGGATATAAAATCTTCGGCTCATGGGATTAATCAGTGTTACCGTCACATTGGGTGATTCCACATAGACACTTAATTTTTTTTGAACTGCCTTTTTAAGGATCATGGTTGATAAACCTTCAGCCTGGATGTCATCCAGCAAAGGAAATGTAATTTTTCCATCGCTTCTGACCCTGACGGATTCCACAGTAAAATCCGGCTCCTTCCAGGTTGTGATCGATAAAATGTCTCCTATTCCGATTTTATAAAGACTGGATCCAGAATATGAATCCTGATCGGCATTTGATGTATTCATAAAGCATGCAAGGAAGAATAATACAATTATCAGATATTTTAACTGCTGTTTAATAGACATAGTTCCACCTTTTCGATTACAGGATAATCAAACTTATTTTAATATAAAATAGCATAACAATCAATAAAAGGCTATCTTGCACCCTTGCCCCCGATGGCCACCCAAAATCCCCCAGTCGTGGCCACTTCAAAATCCCCCACCTGAAGATTCCAAAAATCTGATGTA
>JABGOU010000102.1 GCA_018645325.1 Desulfobacula sp. | reverse complement strand
AAGTTTGTTCCCAAAGACAGGGTCATACCTGCATCCAGCATTTTTCTTGCCTTGAAGGGATCTGGATGTGCCACTGCAAAATCTAAAGCAGGCAATACAACACCAATGACACCGGAAGCTGCCAATCTATACATTTCCGACTTTGTAGTATAATTTAAATGATCGGCTGATATGCAGGGCAGATCTGCGGCCAGCGTACTTCCTCCTATATTGTCGTATGCGTCTGTATGAATTTTTGCATCCAAACCATAGTCAATACCGGTTTTTAATATAAGTTCGGCTTCTTTTTGAGTGTAGTATCCTCTATCACAATAGACATCGCAAAATTCGGCCAGTTCTTTTTTTGCCACCCGGGGAATCATATCTTTAATCAAAAACTGAACATAGCCCTCTCTTTGGGATTTGTTATTTCGATCGACTTCAGGAGGAAAATCATGGGCACCTAAAAACGTTGAAACCACTTCCACAGGTTGAGTTGTCGATAACCTTCTGTTGACGTACAATTGTTTCAATTCGTCCTTTAAATTGATTCCATATCCGGATTTACTTTCAACAGTTGTGGTTCCGTACTGAAGCATTCTTCCAAGACGATCCATTGCTGAAAAATAAAGCGCTTCTTCACTTTCTTCACGGGTCATTTGAATAGATGCGGGAATGCCTGTGGCAATTCCCATAGACTCAATTTCATCAATACTCTTAGTCATTTTCAATGCAAATTCTTTTCCCCGCGAGCCTCCAAATGTTAAGTGGGTATGACAATCCACAAATCCGGGAGCAACTATTTTTTTTTTGGCATCAATTTGCTCAACCAGGGATAGATCCATGGTTTTCTTTAAATCAGACAACTTCCCTATGGCCATAATTAACCCACTCCCGATCACCAGGGCACCATCTGTAATTCTTCCCAGAGGATCTGATTCATTGGGTACACAAGTGATCACTTCACTTATGTTATGGATCAAAAGATCTGCTTTGGGTTTCATTTTCACCTCACTAATTGTTCTGATCAATTGATCAATGCATTTTCGATAATTTGATCCATTGAAAAATCATGGGCCTGTAGATAATAACGTAAAACCTGCCCCATGGCCTCAAGAGGAACAGGTCCCACAAGTTCACTTCCCACCACGTTAACGCCGAATTTGGCAGCCTCTCTTTTTACAGCCTCCATTACCATGGGAATAGGGGTCTTCTGATATTGGGTTAAGTTCATGGACACCTGTGTCAAACCTTCTTCTTCCAAAGACAGTCCCATGGCCCGAACAAAGCGGAATCCGCCATTAATATGCCTCACACTTTTTGCAATAGTTTGGGCAATTTCCAGTTTAGTGGTCCCAAGATTGATATTCAAAGCCACCAGGGGAAATCGTGAAGAGATTTGTATGGACCCGGTTTTTGATATAAATTGGGCCGGTCCCTCATCCGGTTTCCACTCAGGTTTTAAAATTTTTTCAGCCAAAGCTTCATATTCCCCTTTCCGTACTTTTACCAGGCTTTTTCGATCAGGGTGCTTGGCTGCATCTTCATAAAAGTAAACGGGAACGCCTAATTTGCCCACAAATCGTCCAAAATCATGAGCGATGTCCACAGATTCTTCTTCAGTAATACCGGAGATGGGAATAAACGGAACCACATCGACAGCGCCCTGACGCGGATGAGATCCCTTTTGTCTGGACATATCGATCAGATCGATAGCTGTTTTGACCAGGCTTTGGGTCGCCGCCACAACCGCACCAGGCTCCCCGATATATGAAATTACCGAACGGTTATGATCTTTGTCGGATGAATAATCCAGCAGAATTACACCTGGAGAAGATCGTATAGTCTCAACAACTTTCTCGATAACAATAAGATCTTTACCTTCACTGATATTTGGTACACACATTAAAGCTTTCATAAAAACACCTTCCGTTAAAAATTAATCATGACTTCATTGAATCAATCATCATAAATCAAGTGAACCTCAACTGCCCATGGACCCCTGGGTTTTTCTCATGATGGAATCCAATTGCGCTGTTATATCATCGATAACTTTTTGGCTTTTAAGATAGGGTAAATTGATTTTTACATTTTCCACGCATCCTAAAAAACCTGCCTGAGAAAGATACATTGCAGATTTCAGATCAGAAAGAGTATTCTTATTATAATTGTTTTCTATTTTGCGGCACAAATCTTTTACCTTGGCACAATTGATCGCATTTTCCAGGGGCACGGTGGTTGCTTTTATCATTGCAGATTCAATTGCCTGTCCGCGTATATTTTTTTCTTCTTCCGAAGATTTTGGCAGGCGGTACGCCAGTTGAACTTCTTCAAAAGCTGAGGTATCTTTTGAACCACCGTCAAACAGCAGATTTTTTAAATTGTTTGCTGATGATATCAGTTCTTGATAATATTCTTTAGAATCCGCTCCTGGTTTACCAATTGATAAACGAGCGACCATGCCAATTAGTCCGGAAGCCATTGCTCCTGCAAAGCTGGATGCAGTTCCTCCCCCCGTTGTTGTGTCTTTGCTGTCTAAAACCCGTTGAATCGCCTCAAAATTTGCTTCCATGTCACCTATTCCTTTTGATTTTGAAAAAATTGATGGTACCAGTTGTTTTATATCTGTTTTATAAAACAAACATAAAACAATAGTCAACATTTTTTTTACACCTACATTCCTTTTTCAGGTGTCCTGTTTTTAAAATTAATTTTTTAATTGTCTGGAAGCTATGCCAGGTGGCTCATGATAAGTTCATAAACCACTGGAATAATTGAAGCAACCAATAATAAGGCCATGAATATATTAAATGTTTTTTGATAGAAAGGCTGTTTTAAGATCCGCTTCAAGCCAACCCCGAAGAACAACCATGTGGATAAACTTGGAATAGCGACAAAAAAGAATATGATGGCAATAATCATAACCTCTTTATAAAAATGAGAAGACAAAGATGTGTATGCTGATACCGCTCCTATTGCCACAACCCATGCCTTTGGATTTACCCACTGAAATAATACTGCCTGAAAAAATGATAGCGGATTTGAAGTTTTCCCTTCCATATCTCCTGCTTGTGATGTTGCAATGAGCCATGACAGATAAAGCAGATATAAAACGCCTATTAATTTAATAATTTCATGAATGGCTGGTATTGCTTCAAAAAGATTTCCCAACCCAAGACCGATCAAGATCAACATGACGGGAAAACCAATACTTATCCCCAATAAATGAGGTAGGCTTTTTCGGATACCATGATTCAGTCCGGAAGTCATAATCATAACATTGTTTGGACCCGGCGTTACAGTGGTTGATGCTGCAAACAGGAGAACTGCTAAAAATAAATCCATTTCTTATACTCCATCTGTAAAACACCAGTCATATATGCATCTTCTTGCAAAGGCTGACTTATATTTGTTCTTCGATTTTTATTGTTACCTCTTTTATCAAATCATCGAATTTTAATCAAACGAGTCTTACCAATATATGCCGGGATTTTTAGGATGGGCATTATCTATTTTGGTTAAAATTTCAACTTGTGTAAGGAGCTACTTTCAAAGGTGTTCGAATTGATCTGTCATATGGGGAAATTGTGTGGCGCTCACCAACTCATTTTGAAAATCATCCTCCATTGTCAGTTCTATATAGGTAAGGTTACGGCATAATAGGTCAGCTTCTTTTCTTTTTTCCCTGTTTAAAAGAGCTACCCTGCATCCGTCTCCTGCAGCATTGCCAACACTTGTCACTATTTCAAGGGGGCAGTCGGGGATCAGACCGATCACCCTTGCAAGATGCCTGTCCACATGAGTTCCAAAGGCCCCTGCAATCTTGATCTTATCTAAAGCAGTTATTCCCATGCGCCGCATCATGAGTTTACACCCCGTATATATAGATGCCTTTGCCATTTGAATCTGACGAATATCTTTTTGGGTGATTACAATATCAGTGTGGATGCATGTCTCCTTTTTCCAGGCCAGTACAAACTCTGCAAAACCGGTTTTCTCATTTTTACGAAACCGATGTGATTCTTTTCCTTTTGTACTAAAAGCCCCTGACTTAGCAATAATCCCTGCCAGAAACAGCTCGCCTACCACATCCAGTATGCCTGACCCGCAGATCCCGCGGGTTTTCATATCTTCTGGTGCAGAATATTTTTTCCAGGTACTCCGGCCGATTACCTTATAATCGACCTCGTGGGTATCCGGATCTACTTTAACTCTTTCTATGGCCCCGGGAGCAGCGCGCATGCCAAATTCAATCTGCGCACCCTCAAGCGCCGGACCCGTGGCACAGGATGAACAAAGCAGTTTTTCACTGTTTCCAAGTACAAGTTCTCCATTGGTACCAATGTCTATGATCAGTTGGACTGCCTCCTGCTTGTGAGGTGTTTCAGCAAGCATCACCCCTATATTGTCTCCTCCCACATACCCGGCAATGCTGGGCAGAAAGAAAACCTTTGCCCCGGGAAGGATTTTAATTCCAAGATCCCTGCACTTCAGGCTGATACTGTGATGAATTGCAGGGGTAAAAGGAATGGTTCCCAAAGGCTGTGGATCAAGCTGAAGCAGGATGTGGTGCATGGCGGTATTGGAGCAGATGGTAAGATCAATGATATCCTCTTTTACTATGTCAGAAAAAACAGGGGAACCAGATTTTGCTTCATCAAAAGCGGCATTTTCCGTGACAGCTCTGTCAATCAGATTATTAATCGCCTCAATAATATCTGAACTCATCCGGGCCAGTCCATCTGGATTTCCCATATGGTATGAAATTCTGGATACAACATCTTCACCGTATTTAACCTGGGGGTTCATCATGGAAATGGTATTAATGACCTCACCGGTTTCAAGATCACAAAGATAGCCTGCAATAGTTGTGGTGCCGATATCAATGGCAAGACCGAATCCATTTGGTTTAATACCCGGCCTGACGCGGATAATTTCTTTGTCCATCCATATGCTTAATGTAACTTCCCAGTCTCCGTCCCTGAGTGCCGAAGATAGAGATCTTAATGCAAAAATATCGATTTCAAGGGATGAGAGGCCATATTTTTTTTCCAATTCAAGGCAGACTCTTTCAAAGTCTGCCAGGCCTTCTTCAAGTGTCGGTGCTGCCACCTTTACCGTGTATTGCTTTACCCCGGGATCCAGCTTGATATCAATTTTTCGGGCCGCTTTGCTCACAACCTGTTTTCCGGCCCGGGATGATTCTGGTAAATATATCAAAAGATCATTCAAAACTCTCGCAACGCAGCCTAGGCGGTATCCTTGTTTTTTCTCTTCAGAACTCAGGATTTTTTCTTCTTCTGATTGAAATGGGGCGGCATGGTCTGATCTGGAATTAATGGCAAATTTTTCAAACACTCCTTCTTCAATACGGACTTTGCACTTTCCACAGGCCTGGTGCTCACCACAGGGTGCTTCAATATCCACTCCGAGAAGACGGGATGCTTCCACAAGACTGATTCCAATCGGGACCTGTCCCCTTCTTCCGGAAGGTTGAAAAATAACCATTGCTGTTTTTTGTTCCATCTTAAATTTCATGCCTCCGTGATAAAACCTTGTTATTTATTTCAAAAAAAAATGCAAAAGATGTTGGATCAGGATTCGAATATTTTCTTGCCAGGCTCTTTTACAGCTTCATTTTTATGCCTGTATATACAGTATGTTTCATATTCATAATTTATATTATAAGCCTTGTCAAGAAATCAGGGCAGTCGCATCTATTTTCCTTATGATTCGTCCATACCCGTTCAGGTCAGTTTACTTTTCCATCGCTGGATGGGACATGTTGACAGGCTCCCAAAATACTCATCCAAGGCAAACTGACCTGAACTAGTTGCTGTGCCACCATGATATCAATACACGTGCTCTTATCCAGAGAGATCTTTAATTTGCTGTACAAATAAACCGCAATGTCCAGTGGAGGTCCGGTTGCCTTGCAAAGCGTCGGATTTTGGATCTGTTTTTACAAATTCTTAATGAAGCGGAACGTGAAATAGCAAACTGTTTGAGGACA
>JABGOU010000101.1 GCA_018645325.1 Desulfobacula sp. | reverse complement strand
GGAGGTTAAGCGAATAGCCTCGAAACAAATATCCATCGGATAGGGCGGTTTCAAACATAAGAGCTGAATAGTTACAAAATTTCATACCTATTATATCATTATCAAAACCACTATTTTATTGGAAGTGTATATCCCATCTGCTTAAATGCCTGTTTGGCCGTCACAAAGTAATCTTCAATGTCTTTATGGTTAATTAACCCAAGATTACACAACCGGAATGTTTTAAGACCAAACATTTTGCCCGGGTAAATTGTAAATCCGCGCTCAAAGCAATAATCGTGGAGGGTGGCAAAATCAAAGTTGCCATCATCCGGAGCTTTTACCGTCACCACAAGCTTTCCCTGGATCTCCTTGTCGATCACAGGGTCAAGCCCGATTTCCGCCAGGCCCTTGTGGATGGCATTCCAGCAGCCTTGAAGACGATCCCAGCGATTTAGCTCTCCTTCTTCAAAATATTCCTTAAGGGCCTGTTCCAAAGCATAGATGGTTTGAACAGGAGGAGTGAAGTGCATCTCTCCCACCCTGTTAAAAAAGTCATACTGCATAAAAAGATTGCAGTAATATGATCTTTTGGGAAAGGTTTTTGACTTTTCAATGGCCTTAATATTACCCACTGTCCAGGAAGCGCCTGTCATGGCTGCCAGACCTTTTTGGGCCGAAGACATCAGAAAATCAATATTTTCCTCTTCAATATCAAGGGGTCTTAATCCATAGGTGGAAATCGTATCTACAATAAAAATACAATCATTATCGTGGGCAATTCTGCCTATCTCCTTGACTGGATTTAAAACACCGGTTCCTGTTTCGTGATGCACGGCTGCAACCACGGCAATGTCTTTGTCCTCTTCAATGGCTTTTTTTACCTCGGCAAGATCCGGCAGGCCTGTTGTTGATGACTGAATATCCACACAATCAATATTATAATACTGGGCAATTTCAACCATTCTTGCTGCATAGGCCCCATTGTTTACAACCAGGATTTTTTTGCCTTCAGGAACCAGAGAGTTGACCAGTACGTCCTGAACAATGGTTCCTGATCCCGTGAAAATCACTGAGGTGTATTTTTCAGGATCTCCATGGACAACTTTGACCAGATCCTTACGAACACGGGTCATAATATCAACAAACTCCTGCTCTCTTGGGCAAATATCAGGTATGACCTGGGCATACTTCACTGCATCACTGGTAGTAGCAGGCCCAGGGTTTAAAAGGACATTTCTTTTAACAGGTTTGACAACTTCCATTTTATCTTCTCCCTCTTAATAAAAATATTATAATTTTCCTACCTTTTTCATCCCGGATTTCTTACTGGGATCTGCAACCTCTTCGATGATGGAAAATCCACTGCCCATAACATCCTTCATTTTCTCAAACCGCTTTTTCCATTCTTCAGGAGTTTTACAGATAGCTGACTGGGCATATTTTTCTCTATCTTTGAGTGGAGGCACAGGCCTGTCTTTTGGTCCATCATAATCCTCTTTTGGCGATAATTGCTGGCCCATTCTTGACAATTCTCCTCTTTCCACTTCTTCAATATAATGGGCACCGGCACCAAATGAACGCGTAATGGCAAGAATGGCCCAGGTCGCTTCAGGGGTGAAGCCAAGATCCTGCATCACAGCACCCGTTGCACCAAGCATATCAATATCCACGGGTTCGATACTTATGGCCTGGGCAGCCTTTACCACTTCATTCATGAATTCAATATTGACACCGGCCACACCCAGTTTCTGGGCCCGGGCAATCATGCGTTTAGCTGCAGGATCTTTCAGCATAAGACCTGAAACCCCCAATGCTTCGTCTATACCCTCTTTTTGAACCAGAAGTTTTGCAGCTTCTCCCAGGGTAAGATTTTCAAGTTCAGCATGTTTTATATAATTTTCTACCCTGTTTCCAAAGCTTGAATAAGCGCCATAAGCATGCCCAAAAGCCATAATTGATGCCCCGCAGGCCTGGGTTAAAAACGTCTTGGATTTAGCCACAATTCTGGAAATAGCAGCAGGCCCGGAAAGTCCGTCCTCCATCATCATGATCATGACATAATTGAGCATTTTCTCTTCTTCTATGGTGGGTATCCTTGCCTGGTAATCTACAAACAAAACTTCAATCACCCCATACCCTTCTTCCATGAGTTCAGTTGTGTCATACCCCCTGGCCACAATGCGATGAACATTTTTATAGGAAACTTCAGATACCCACTGAAAGGGGGCTCGTTTCGTATCGGGCGGCATTGTGCCATATTCTCTGGCATGATAATCAAATGGATTTTTTTCACTTGCCAGATTACCGACCCCACGTTCTTTTTTCAGTTTGTTCAGCGCATCGGTTTTTTCCTGATCTAGATAACCCATTGTTTATATTCTCCTTCTTCTTTCTGTTTCTTTGCATATTCCTGTCTTTCTTCCTGTTTCGGCACAATTCTGTCTTCAGGTCCCACATATTTAATCATGGACAAATCAATCATCTGGACCATGGGTTCATTTCGGGAAGCTCCCCATGCTCGACCCTTTTTCATGTTATACAATGCATGGGCGGCACAGCTGAATCCGCGAACAACACTGCCGATACACCAACCGGCATTGGGTGAAAACCCTATTTCCATTAATGCAGTATTGCCGGAGCCTACGACATTAACACCAACATAGGAACGTCCGTCAGCCTTTCGTCTTGCATGGAAATATTTTTCAAGCGCCCTTTGAAATTCAAGATAGACACCTTCAAGCTCCAGTTCTTCCTGCTTAAGATGAATCGGTTCCGCCCTTGGATCACTGTCAATATGCTGGGGCTGCCCCATGCCCATGACCGGCGTACCGTTATCCATATAATCATCCACAAGAGTCTTAGCCATTTCATCCACTGTTTTTCCCTCTTTAAGCCCTCTTTCCAGGTATTTGTTCAGCATATACCCATGGGCGGCACCCGGCCCATGAACCCCTCCAAATGTAGAAACGGCTGCTGCAACGCAAACGGGAAGATTTGGTCTGCCGGCACTTACGCCGATTGCTCCAACTGCCGACGGAGACATGGAGTGTTCAAGAAATACACCCATTTCATACTTGAGCATTTTCTCTTCTTTTTCCGTAGGGATACGGCTCTGGAACAGTACAAACATGGCATCGTAAAACGAATAGCCTTCTTCGGCCATATCGCTTAAACTATAGCCTCTCATCACTGTTTTTTCTTCAGTTTTGTAGGAAAGTGCCGTTTTTCTGCGTAAGGTTGGATCTCTATCCATTCTTATTTCTCCATTAATTTTGTTGATCATTAATATTCTTTTTTTAAATTTCTTGTCTGCATAAATTTACCCAGACACACCCCTAAAAAAGTTCCAGGGGGGGTTACCCCAACCCCTTTGCTTTCCTTGTTATCCTTATATTGATATGGGTAATTATAAGTCAAACTAATAATTATAATATAATACATGAATAATTGTTATAGATACCCAAAATACGAGCAGGGCCAACGCATGAAAACAATATTAGCTATCCGCTACAATAATTGTAATTGTCGGCGCAGCAACTATTTCAGATCAATTTGCCTTGGATGAGCATTTTGGGACGTGTTGTTACAATAAGCTGTTCAAATGCATCAGATTTTAATTGGCAGTGCTTTGAAGCACCTGGGTGGCAGTTTCGAGAATTCCCTCTGGAAACCCGACAAGAGGATAGATCACAAGAAATCCAACGATCCAGAGCAAAGCCATGGAAAGCAGAAAAAATCCAAAACCATATTTTACAAAGTCAATTGCTTCAAGCACCCTTTTATTTGTATCCGGATAAATTCCCAGTGCAAATGTCAGTGCATTTGCAGGGGAGCCCACGATAAGGAAATGGGCGAACGAGGATGCCAGTGCCACGGCCAGACCTATGGCCCAGGGCTCTCCCGCAACACCGCTCATAATCCCCATAGGGACTACAATGGGTCCGATCAAAGCAACTGTAGCTGCATCCGACATAAAATTTGTAATAAGACCGGCAAAGCCTGACATTCCTACCCATAACCCGTAACCTTGATCCATGCCTACTTTTGAAAGTGTATTCAAAAAAGTCGTTGCCAGCCACAGGGCACCGCCGCTTTCCTTTAAAAGGGCGCCCAGAGTCAAAGCGCCGCAGTACATGAACCAGGCATTAAAGGATATACGGACCAATATTTGTTCAAACTCTACTGTTTTGAATAATACGGGAATGACAAAGGCCAGTAGGGCCGGGCCACCCAGCCCAGCGGCTTCTCCACCAAATATCCAGAGACCCACAATGAGAAAAAGAGTGCCGGCAGTGACATACTCTGCATACTTCATCTTACCCATTTGACGCGTTTCTTCTTTAATGTATTCCAGACCAGGGGTAAGATCGCGAGTCTTTATCTTTTTACTAAAAAATGTGGCCATATAAAGGATCAGCATTATGCTGCCCAGCGGCACCAGGGGCCACCCGTATTTCATCCAGTCAGAATACGTAATCGATATGCCATAATCGGTGAAAAAACCCATCATGATCACATTGCGCCCTCCAGCCGATGGTGTTCCCGGTCCTCCCATATTCAGAGCAAAGCAAAGGGAAAAAAGCAGGTATTTCGCCAGGGCAGGATCGTGAATAATTTTCTCACCCTTCGGAGTGACAGCCTTGACCGATCCATAATATACGGCCATAATCACAGGTACCATAAAAGAACACATGGCAGGGGCTGACATGAATGAGCCCATGATAGACATACTTATGCACAGCACGCACATGGGAACCCAGAACCCTTTAGTCCATCCCAGCAACCATACGGCCAGACGTTTATGGAATCCGACTTCCACTACAGTCGCTCCCAGAGCAAAAACGCCCAGCATGAACATTGGCGCATCACCTGCAAAGGTTTTGCCGATCATATTAAAAGGGAGAAGGCCGAAGAAATAAGCCATGATGGGCATAAGGAGTCCGGTCACTCCAATGGGGAGGGCTTCAACTGCAAAAAAGATAATGGCCATGGGAACCAGCCCCAATACTATCATTGTTTTATCAGATGCCTGCTCCAGATTTTGGGCGATTTCCCAGTCGATCATCTTTTGGACATAGCCGTATTTTTCCAACACGTCCATAAGAGACTGGGGTGTTGGTAAAATATAGGCAACCAGAATAAAAACACCAACACCGATACCAACCCATAGCCTTTTCTTGGCCAATATTCCGGTTTTTTCCCCGTGTGTATCCAAAAAAATCTCCAATTGTCTTTTAACACATTCTACCCGATTTCAACATCAGTCAGGATTCATAGCTCACAAGTTTTAATCTTATCGCAAATTTGGGTGAATACATCAGACAATCGCAGGATACCTATCACTTTTTTATCTGCCGTCACCAGCAAAGATTGATATCGACCTGCAACCAGTTGTTGCATTGCCTCACTCAGGTTAGCATTTTCATCTATATACGTACCATTTCCAGTAGCCTCCATAAAATCGCTCACACGCAGTGTTTTTGTACGTTCACAGACAAACTCGAAAGGTTCATTCCAAAATAATTTATCCTTAAGCATGGATTTTATAAAGTCGGGACTGTATCCTGAACGCGATAATGTCCCGGCAGCTTCCATTTGACCATATTTTGGTTCAAGCGCCTTCAGAATATCAAACATGGTTATTTTACCAACAATATTGTCATCCTTGTCAAAAACCAATATGGCACGGTGCTTAAATTTTGATGGGTCAATGGTCTGTTGAGCTTTTTCCAGGGCAAGGATAGCCTCTTGCAGGGTTGCATTATGGGAAACAATTGCATATTTGTGGATTGGAACCATCAAATTTTTTACAATTATATTTTTCATATACTATATTTCATATCTCCGGTATAAATGGATGTCAAGCAGTATACAATCAAAGATTCTTTTTAAGACAAAAAATCGTATTCTGATATTCGTCATAATGGGTAGAGATTAATTTACCCCAATCCACCATCAAAAAAATAAAAAACCTCGTTGCGCTTGATGGCTCAAGCAGATAGTATATTTGTGCAACCA
>JABGOU010000100.1 GCA_018645325.1 Desulfobacula sp. | reverse complement strand
CTCTTAAAGCCATTCAGACCCTTGTAAGGAGGTAGAGGAAAATCATGGATAAAAAATATGGAGTATATATCTGCACAGGCTGTGGAATCGGTGATACCCTCGACATGGAAGATCTGGTAGATGTTCCTGATGAAGAAGGTGTAAATTGTACCACCCATCCGTTTCTGTGCTCCAAAGAAGGTGTGGATTTAATTCAGAAAGATGTTGATGATGGAAAAGTAAATGCCATGGTTATCGGTGCATGTTCCAGGCGGGTTAACTTTGACGTATTCAGATTTGACGGATGTATCGTGGAAAGAGCAAACTTAAGAGAAGGAGTTGTATGGCCCCACTCAAGGGAAACATACCCTAAGCTTGAAGAAGACCAAAAGGATGATGAAGAACATTTTGATCCCATTCAGATGAAAGCTGAAGATTATATCAAAATGGGCATGATCAGAATTGAAAAAGTAAACCTTCCAGAACCTTACAAAACAGAAACGTTCTCTAAAAAAATTCTGGTTCTGGGTGGTGGTGTAACCGGCATGTCAGCAGCACTTGATGCAGCCAAAACCGGATATGAGGTAACAATCGTTGAAAAACAAGACAAACTTGGCGGCTATGCTGCCAACTTGAGAAGCCAGATGCCTGTTGCAGAGCCTTTTGAAGAGTTAAGGGCACCGGTTGTCAATGATTTGATCTCTGAAATTGAAAACTT
This sequence comes from Desulfobacula sp., assembly GCA_018645325.1. Lineage (GTDB taxonomy): Bacteria > Desulfobacterota > Desulfobacteria > Desulfobacterales > Desulfobacteraceae > Desulfobacula. The sequence continues at coordinate 5,506 of JABGOU010000100.1, read as the reverse complement.
TTCCAATATTGATGTCAGAACTTCCACTGAAGTTGCGCGTATTGCCGGCCAGCCAGGTGAATTTACCGTAACTTTCAAAAAACCGGGTGAAAAAATTCCCTTTGATGTTCCTTTTCCACTTCCTGAAGAAATGCTGGTGGATGAAAAGGGTAAAGACCTGACCGCAGAAGACGCCCACGCCAAATACCTTGAATTTAATGAAGGTAAAAACGATATCCTTGTACTTGATCCTGATGGAGAGCTGTATGGAGCTGTTGTTCTGGCGGCCGGCTGGCGACCTTCTAAAATAGAAGGCAAAGAATATGCACATCTTGGCATTGATCTTCCCAATGTTATAACCAATGACGAATTTGAAAAAATTGCAGCTAAAGGTAAAGTTATCAGACCTTCAGATGGCAAGGCAGCCAAAAACGTTGTATTTATTCAGTCTCCCGGCAAAGATGAAGATGATGCCGATTTTGAATACTCAGGCTCGGTTACAAGCCAGGTAGCTTTAAAACAGGCAAGATATGTGAGAGAAGATTATTCTGATGGTAAAGCCTATGTGATTTACCAGCATATGAGAACTCCCGGCCTTCAGGAATATTTTTACAAAAGCATGCAGCAGGAAGATGGTGTTTTCATGACAAAAGGCGCTGTTACTGAAGTTGTCCAGCAGGGTAACGGACTTGCAGTCACTGCTAAAAATACGCTTCTGGGTGAAAATCTGGCCATTAAAGCCGACATGGTTGTTGTGGCCTCGGGTATGGTTCCTGTAACCAAAGATGATCCTATTATCAACCTTGCTTATAGACAGGGACCGGGATTCAGGGATAACGATATTTTTGGACAATATGCAGACTCCAATTATATCTGCTTCCCCTATGAAACCCAGAGAACCGGTATTTATGCTGCCGGTGCCATCAGACGTGCCATGACCATTGAAGAATCAATGGAAGACGCAACAGGGGCTGCCCTTAAAGCGATTCAATGTATTGAAAGTGCTAACAGAGGTATGGCTGTACACCCACGATCAGGTGATATGACATATCCGGACTTCTTCTTTCAAAGATGTACCCAGTGTAAAAGGTGTACTGTTGAATGTCCTTTTGGAGCACTTGATGATGATGAAAAAGGAACACCAAAAGCAAATCCGACAAGATGCAGAAGATGCGGGACCTGTATGGGTGCTTGCCCTGAAAGGATCATCTCTTTTTCTGACTATACAATTGATTCTATTGGTTCCCAGGTTAAAGCGGTTGGCGTACCATCGGAAGATGACTATGATGAGCCCCCCTTCAGATTCCTGGCACTGATCTGCGAGAATGATGCTTTTCCTGCCCTTGACATGGTGGGATTGAACAGAATTGATTACTCCCCCAATGTCCGGTTTATCCCCGTCAGGTGCCTGGGTTCTGTTAACACCATCTGGATTAAAGATGCTCTAGCTCAAGGTATGGACGGTGTTATCCTCATTGGCTGTAAACATGGAGATGATTACCAGTGTCATTTTATGAAAGGTTCAGAACTTGCAGAAGTACGTGTAAAGAAAATCGGTGATGCACTGACAAGTCTTGCACTTGAAGAAGAGCGGGTGGCATTTGCAGAAGTTGCCATTGATGAATATGACAAACTTCCTGAAATAATAAATGCTTTTGTTGAAGAAGTTGAAAACCTTGGTCCAAACCCGTTCAAAGGATTCTAATCAAAACTATTTCAAAATAGTTTAGGAGGTATATAAGTATGACTGAAAAATATCTTGCTCAACCTGATCTTGACTTTATAGCTCAAGTAAGAAATCTTGGTGGTGAAACACTGAAAAAGTGTTATCAGTGCGCAACTTGTTCGGTTGCATGTCCCATTGCTCCTGAAGACAGCCCCTTTCCAAGAAAAGAAATGATCGCCGCTTCCTGGGGTCTTAAGGACAGACTTCTAAATAGTGGTGACATCTGGTTGTGTCACCAGTGCGGAGACTGTACTGATCTTTGCCCGCGGGGCGCAGCACCAGGAGATGTTCTGTCCGCCGTCAGGTCTGCAGCCATTACTGAATATGCAACACCCAAGGCATTGGCAAATGCCGTCAATGATCCCAAAAAACTACCTTTACTGCTTGGAATCCCTGCTATCTGGTTTGCAATACTGGCCTTTATTACCATGAATGCCGGCGACACCATGACAAAATTATTTGATGCTGTGTTTGGGAATATTCTTGGCGGCCGGCTTCAATGGTCTCATGCCCATGACGGTGCGGAACATGTTATTTCACACGCCAACTTTTTCTCCACCTGGTTTGTTGATATTACCTTTGTCCCCACAGCATTATTCGCGACCATCGTTTTCTTTCTTGGTTTGAAACGGTTCTTGAATGACATTCATAGCAATGCTGTTCTGGAAGGCAAAACAGATAAAACAACTATAAATTACAAAGAGCTTTTCCAAGCCCTTATACGGGTCATTCCAACCGTTCTCAAACATGATAAGTTCAATGAATGTGAATCCAATAAAGACAGGGCCACCCCCCATATGATGGTCCTGTTTTCATTTATCGGCCTCTTCATTGTAACAGCTGTAGCAGGTTCTCTCCTTTATTTAGGGAACTTGCCCGGACCATACACCTTTGTCAATCCGATAAAATGGCTGGCAAATATTGCAGGACCCGCTTTAGTTATTGGCAGTGGCTTAATGATAAAAAACAGACTGGATAAAAAAGATGATCAAATAACCTTTTATAAAGACTGGTTTATTCTTGGTGTAGTTTTTGCACTCGGTTTAACAGGTATGCTGACAGAGATGGCACGTATTGCCCATATGGAATATATTTCTTATTTCTTTTACTACCTGCATCTTATTGCCATCTTTGAATTGTTTGCATTTTTGCCATTTTCAAAAATGGCACATCTGGTTTACAGACTGACTGCAATGGCTTATGCCGAGTATGGGAACCGAAAATAAATAGAACTACATAAAATTTGTATTGGGGGGCTGATTTTTTTATCAGCCCCCTTTTTTTTCCTTGCATTTTTGAAAATGAAGTAATAAGGCATTATTACATGAACCCAAAATGGTTAACAGATTTCTTACCGCAAAATTTTTTAAGACAGACTTTTAATCTGCTTGTTTGATAAATACTTATTAGGGAGGAAAGACTTTGGCAGAAGGAACTATCAAATGGTTTAATTCAAAAAAAGGTTTTGGTTTTATTGAGCAGGAAACCGGCGAGGATGTATTCGTTCATTTTTCCGCCATTGAGATGTCAGGTTTCAAAACATTGTCAGAAGGAGAAAACGTACAATTCGAAGTAGAAGAAAATGACAAAGGACTTTCAGCAAAGAAAGTTATAAAAGTCTAAAGCAGGCACATAAAGGCAGAGCTTGACCCTGCCTGATTCTATTATTTTCAATACATTTCTTACCGGAATTCTATGTGAACAGTCTTTTAAATCTCGGTGGACCGGCCTTGCTGGTCTTTCAACTTTATCCAGTATATCTAAACTTTATTTATAAAAACTAAATAAACTATTGCATATTGTTAAAATTAATATAAAATTAACCTCATAATATGTTTAACTAAAATAATTAGGAGATCGTAATTTTGAACAAAATTGCTGTACTTCCAGGTGATGGAATCGGGCCCGAAGTAATGGATCAGGCCATTAAAGTTCTTAAAAAAACGTCAAGCCTTTATGGGTTTGATTTTGAATATGAATTTGCAGACATTGGAGGCGCAGCCATTGATAACCATGGCAAAGCCTTACCAGATAAAACCTTAGCCCTTTGTGAACAAAGCGATGCTATTTTATTTGGGTCAGTCGGCGGCCCCAAATGGGAACACCTTCCACCAAAAGAGCAGCCGGAAAGAGGGGCTCTTTTGCCTTTAAGAAAACATTTTGGCCTATATTGCAATCTCAGGCCGGCAAAGGTCTTTCCTTGTCTGGCATCTGCCTCACCTTTAAAACCCGAAATTGTTAAAGACGGGTTTGATATTCTATGTGTACGAGAGTTAACCGGTGGAATTTATTTTGGCGAACCAAAAGGAAGAATAGGTGAAGGCCCTAATGAAAAAGCTTTTGATACTATGGTATATAGCCGATTTGAAATTGAACGGATTGCCAGGATGGCCTTCAAGGCTGCACAGAAAAGAAACCATATCGTGACATCAGTTGATAAGGCAAATGTTTTGTTTTCCATGGTTCTCTGGAGAGAGACGGTTACACAGATTGCGAAAGAATTTCCCGATGCCACCTTAAATCATATATATGTTGACAATGCAACCATGCAGCTTGTTAAAAACCCCCATCAATTTGATGTACTTCTCTGCGGCAATATGTTCGGGGATATTATTTCTGATGAATGTGCCATGATTACAGGCTCAATGGGTCTTCTGGCTTCCGCCAGCCTGAATGAAAAAAAATTTGGTCTTTATGAACCTGCAGGAGGATCTGCCCCTGATATTGCAGGCAAAGGTATTGCCAATCCCATTGCCCAAATCCTGTCCTTTGCCATGATGCTAAAATATAGCTTTGATCTTTCAGATGCTGCCAATACCATTGAAAAAGCAATTTCAAATGTTCTTGAAAAAAATATTTTCACGGCTGATCTTACTAATCAAAAAGACAAAACTATTGGGACTTGCGCCATGGGAGATGCGATTATTAAAGAACTTGAAAACATGGCATAATTAATCCCATCTTTTCCCAATAAACAAAAAAGGCTTTCAACAAAATGCTGAAAGCCTTTATTATGTTTGGCGGGAGTGACGAGACTCGAACTCGCGACCTCTTGCGTGACAGAACAGACGTCGAGTTTTTAGAAGCCCCATAGATGCTTAATTACAGGGGTTATCATTCTACACCTTCCCCCTTTTTTACATAGAATCACCCCAAAGCCGCAACCAAAATCCGCAACCACTTTCAAAAAACATAAATTTTTTGGCCGGTTGGTTTCGACTCCCATGCACTTCCGCCATTTTTAATAATAAAATCAGTAGGTTAACTTCCGTGTATTCGTGGTAATTCGTGGCAAAACGTGGTAAGAACTGCTGGGTTTTTAGAATTATACCTTGGGGGATTCGAACCCCTCTCCATGCCTGAAATCATTAAAAATTTTCATAGGGCCGCACCATTTGTGCACCATTCAAACTATTCTTCAAAATGTAATAGCCAAATAGTGAGTTGTTATCAAATCGCTTAACTAATCAGCTTAAAAATTATGAGCAATAAAAATATCAACTTGACTATCCTGTAATCATTATATAAGGCTTCACAAAGATAAATTACTCTACGCTTTAATATTTAATGTAAGTCTTATCTCTAAAAAGGACTTTATCATGTCATCAATTGAAATTCATTTCTCGGGCGAAATGGTTACAAACCATAGGATTCCTCTAAGAGCACTCGCTTTAACTTTAGATCATATACAAAAAGCAGTTAATAGATCATATTTGGATATCACAAGATCAACGACAATTATTTTTTTCCTGTAACGACAATTAAAATTCCCGTTTTCCATTCAATATAACCTGTTAATTT
>JABGOU010000010.1 GCA_018645325.1 Desulfobacula sp. | reverse complement strand
CGGATGGAGGATCACTCATTTACAGGACTGTCCCCTCCTGTTTCATATCCGGATGAACAATAACGGCTTGAAGAATTTGATGATGATATCGAATTTTCCCCTTGGACTTCTTTGTAAGACAGCCAGGACAACAAACCTTTGTCGAAAAAAAAATTCGCCGAGTATTGCTGTTTTTTTATCGGAGCTTTTATTGATCAATACAATTTAAGATATCTGTTCAACCTTTACCTGGTAAAGCAGATGTCTTTTTTACCTATATCTAAAAATACTTATACCTTTACAATTTCATTAACTATCAATTATATATAGAAGACAGATTTTAACCATATATCGATCAGGATAAATATTTTTATGCAGGATCAAAGAGATAAAAGATTCTCCTCACAAAATATCTGCAGGATTCTTATCACTGCAAAAATAATTTCAAAGGAGCAGGCTCAAGACCTTTTGAAAAAAGAAATTCGTGTAAAAAACAGTCTATTAAAACAAGTCAAGAAAACATCTGATAAGAGTATAACAGCGGGAGTGCAGCCAGATTCGGTTTCTTTTATTGATGTCATCTTATATCTGAAAATAGAACGCCTTGACCAAGCTGGTAAAAGAATAGATGAGGATTTAATTTATAAGGCCCTCGCCAATGCCTGGAAACTTCCACACAAAAAGATAGATCCATTGAAGCTTGAACTGAATCTTGTGACAGGAACCATATCAAAAGCATTTGCCTCAAAATATTTGCTGCTGCCATTGATGATCGAGGAGGGCAAGCTCATCGTTGCAACCCCTGATCCCTTTAATTATGAGGCCATCAAAGATGTTGAAATGGTATCAAAACTAAAGGTAAAAGTTGTTATCAGTTCAAAATCAGATATTAAAAAACTGATTAATGAATTTTTCGGATTTAGGTATTCCATTTCAGCGGCTGAAGATCTTTTTTCGACAAAAGGGATTGATATAGGCAACCTTGAACAATTTGTCAGTTTAAAAACATCTGATGAGTTTCCCTCAACAGACCAGCATATAGTGAATGCGGTTAATCATCTTTTTTCCTATTCGTTTGATCAAAAGGCCAGTGATATCCATATCGAGCCCAAACGGGATATCTGCCTTGTGCGGATGAGAATTGACGGAGTGCTCAATACTGTTTATAAGCTTCCCAAAAAACTTCACAACGCAGTGGTCAGCAGGATTAAAACCCTTTCCAGGCTGGATATGGCTGAGAAAAGAAGGCCCCAGGACGGCCGGATAAAAATGAAAAAAGGTAAGACCGAGGTTGAGATCAGAGTTTCTACCATACCTGTGGCATTTGGCGAGAAAGTGGTATTAAGAATCATGGACCCGGACATATTATTTCAGGACCTTGAAATGCTGGGATTTTTCAGAGACGATTTTGAGAGATATAAACAATTGATTAGCATGCCCTTCGGTATTGTTCTGGTGACGGGTCCCACAGGATCCGGGAAGTCTACTACTCTTTACTCAACTCTCAGGATGCTTTCTTCACCGGAAGTCAATATTACGACAATTGAAGATCCCATTGAAATGATACATGAAGAGTTTAACCAGATAGCTGTGCAACCTGCGGTCAATGTTACATTCGGTGCTGTATTGAAAAGCATACTCCGCCAGGATCCTGATATTATCATGGTGGGTGAAATCAGGGATCTTGAGACAGCTCATGCAGCGGTCCAGGCAGCTTTAACAGGCCATCTCGTTCTTTCCACCCTGCATACGAACGATGCGGTTTCAACCGTTTTCAGGCTGCTTGATCTGGGGATTCCCCCTTATCTTATCCATTCATCGTTAATCGGAATTATTGCGCAAAGGCTGGTGAGGAAAATCTGTCCCTATTGTGCCCAGGAATTTGAAATGGATGCAAAGGAATTGTGCGATCTAGGGCTTAAGATTAAACCCAGTGGCCTGGTTAAACTAAAACATGGAAAAGGATGCGTGAAATGCAGGAACACTGGCTATAAGGGCCGCACCGGGATTTATGAAATTATGCCGTATTCTGATTCTCTTAAAATGCTGACCACTCAGGATGCCAGATTGGAAATCTTAAGGGAAAAAGCACTGAAAGAGGGACTAGTCCTTTTACGCCAGAACGGTATTAAAAAAATGTTGAAAGGGCAGACCACCTACCAGGAGATTCTAAGGGTAACATGGGACCAGAAATAGCAAGGGAGAATGGAATTGAACAAACACTTACTTATCGTGACCTGCGCCATAATATTGCTGATATCCGGTTCTGCGCAATCTCAACCACAACCTCCGGTGCTAAGCCTATTCACTTCTGGAACTTGGGTTGACCTCTCCTGGACTCCTGTTCAGGGGGCTACTGGCTTTCTGTCTGCGCAAGCATCATGCTCCAGCTTTTTTTCAAAAATGGGTTTTTACTTTCATATTTTTTAAAAATGGGATTAAAAAGTTCCGATGTGTTAATTCTGCTGTCACTTCCTTCAGTTATTCTGTTTTTCTTGTCAGTCCCATTTACTTATTATGCAGATCGATACGGTAAGAAAAAATTGACTTTGGCTATATTATAATCAGTGTATTCAGAATTTTTCTTTTTTAACCACAAGATATTGAATCAGAGTTTAATTAAAATAATCATAAGAAGGCTCCTGCTATTCTGCAAATTGTTGAGAACCTTGAAAAGCGAACCCTAGGCCATTATTATTTTGCAGACACTGTTTTTTCTATTAACTTATTTATGCAGTTTACATAATCTTTGTTCTGACAGGGCTTTGACAGATGATCGACTTTAGTATCTTTTTGTTTCAAGGTTTTTATGGACTCTAAAAATTCAATATTACCGGAAATAAATAGTATTGGAATGGTTATATTTGTTTTCCTGATATGATTATATACGTCCATCCCGTTGGTTTTCCCTGGAAGAATATAATCCAGACTTACAAAATCATATTCATTTCTATCAAACAGATCCATTGCAACCTGTCCACTATTAGCAGTATCAACTTTGTGGTTACAAGGATCCTGGGTTAATATTCTGTATTGCACATCTGATATTGCCGGTTCATCCTCCACCAGAAGAATATACTTTTCAAAATGCGCCATTTCTTTTCTGATTTCTGCTTTTTCTTTGTTTGTTAATTCTTTTTTAATGATTGGTAGACCTATCGTGAATTTTGTGCCCAAGTTAAATTCTGACTCAACTGAAATATTGCCCTTGTGCTGTTCTATATATTTTTTTACATTGGCCATTCCATAACCAGTTCCCTTAATACTTCTTTCATATGAACCTGTCGTATCCTTGGTTCCCTTAAGGGTAAAAGAAGGTTCATAAATGCTTTCCATATGTTCTTTGGGAATTCCACATCCATTATCCTCAATATCAAAACAGATATTTTCGCCTGAACAATATGTACGAACAATTATTCTGGGATTTTCAACTATACTTGTGGCATGGATTGAGTTTTGTATCAGATTTACAATAGCATGTTCGATCATTCCCGGGTCAGCGAGCAACTCTGGTACTCCTGCTTTATTTTCCTTTATCAGCTCAATTTCTTTTAAATCCTTTTTCAGCAGATCTAGAACCAAATCTATTTTCTCATTAATTCTGAAAAATTCCTGTTTTGGTTCCTGATCTTTGGCAAAGGCAACCAGATTTCTTGTTAAATTTTTACCCCGCAGGGTCTGTTCAAATATTAATTCAAGCGTTTTTTTTGTCTCTTCATCTTTGCAATCCATCAGTGAAAGCTCAGCATTTCCCATAATAATACCCAAATATTATTAAAATCATGGGCCATTTTTCCTGCCACTTGTCCAACCAAAGCTAGTTTTTTTTGTTCTCCGGCAATTTCTTGAGCCTTAATTTTTTCCTTTTCTGCAAACTTACGGTCTGAGATATCCCGGGCCACACCATGAAATCCGCAAAGGATACCGTTTTTATCTCTTAACCCGCTGATGATGTTTTCAAACCACAAAATGGAACCGTTCTTATGATAATATTCGACTTCTATTCTATCGATCCTATCAGGATTAACCCCTGGTTCTTTTTCTTGATTTAATTCTTTAATAAGAAGTTCTGCTATGTTCTGGTATGATGATTGAGTCATCTGATCTGAAGGATTCTGATCCATTCTCTCTTTGGGAGTAAATCCAAGATTTTTGATAACTGAAGGGCTCACATAGGTGGTGTTTAAATTTAAATCAACCGTCCAAATAATATCATCCAATTTCTCTATGAGATGTCGGTATTTCTCCTCACTCTCTTGCAGTGCCTCCTCAGCCTGCTTGCGATCTGCAAGCATCTTATTGGCGTTTTTCGCCATCAGGTCAAGTTCAAGAAATTTAACATTTCCCCGATCAATTTTTTTTTGAGAGTATACCGCTCTGTTAAAAAATGATAAGAAAAGTTTGAAATCATTCTTAAGTCTGCAGTTCAACCAATTGAAAAACAGAATGATAATTACGGATATGCCCATTACAACCAGAATAGAATAAAACACTTTTAGTTTTGTCTGATGCCTTAATCCGGTCCGCATTAAGGCAATATCCGTTTCTACGTCATCAAGATAAACACCTGCACCAACAAGCCATTGCAGATCCGGAATACCATAAATAAAAGATGTTTTTAGAGATTCTTTATTCGAGTTGGTTAATTTAATATGCGAATAATAAATATAATCTCCATCAGGTTTTAGGGCAGCAATGTACTCTTTTTCAAAAATATTCTTCATCTTTTCAGGATTGTCATTAAAAACTTCCCATAGTTTTTTTGTTCCGGAAAAAAATTTTCCATTTGAAACCAAAGCATCCCCATTCAACCTGTTAATAAAAATATATCCTTCTTTTCCAAACCGTATCCTGCTGATGGTCGAAAGCAGATCTGCCTTTATTTTATCCTCAACATCAACCACATACAAACCCGTACCAATAAACCAGTCGTATGGCTCAAACCGTTTAACAAAAGATATTTTTTTGAAATCGTTCCCTTCAGCATCTGGTTTAGTCCAGTGATATTCATAAAATCCTTCACTGGATTGTTCTACAATTTCAATCATGTCTTTTACAACATATTGTCCTTGTGTATCTTCAACATTTAAAAAACTTAGTCCTTCCATTTCAGGCTTGTTCGCAAATAAGATCTCAATGCCATCCATACGGGTGATAAAATAGTAGCCACTTGTCTGTTCAAACCGGATGGGTCTTAATGCATCTATAATCATCTGCTGAATTTCAGTATCGTTTTTGGTGAGAGTATTGCGTTGATAAATATTTTGAGCGATGGAATACGCCTCATAAACCCTTGATTTGATTTTTTCTTTTGTCAATATCTCACTTTGCAATTTTTCATAAGCGATCAAATCAACAACACTGTCAACTTCCTGTTTGATAATTTGTTTCTGACGATTGGTATAATCTGTGCGCATAAGGGCGGCGTGAGAATTGAAAAAATAATACGAACTGATCACATCAATGGTGATAATACTGATACCAATGCCGATTGGAAATATGATACCCCAGAATTGAATGAGTTTTATAAAACTGCTTCTTTTTCCCATGATTATTTATCCCAGAGAACCTAATTGTGATAGACCTGTTTCAATAGGTCTATGGTTATTGATAATTTTTACCATACGTTTGATTACTTGCCATATTCCTAACACGCACCAAGCTATAAACCATCAGGATACGTTTAGTATTCTATCCAAATTTATATAAAAATCAATATAATAGATATTGTGGTACAAAATAAATATTTTTTAAAATATAATTCAAATAGTAAATGAAACAATCAAATGAACCAAGCCCCCATTATTTTTTATTGCCAGGGTTTTGTCCTGACTTTTTCATGTTAATGCCTCCTTAGTTGAAGGCATAATATTTCATGGCAGAATTTTTTAAAAGATGGAGTTTATTTAGAGCTTACGATTAAATGCGTGTTACCATTTTTCGATATTTTTCAAGGATTTGACTCATAACGGGTTCAAGCTCATCCGGTTGAATGACCAACAGATCGCCTTGCCGTGCTCTTGAGAAAATAATATCCACCGCCTTGTCCGGCTCCGGAACGATTTCAATATTCTCTTTCTTAAAACCACCCTGAATCAATCCTTCATAAACCAAGTCCGGCGTTTCCCCGATTGGTCTGTTTCGGGGGTCAAAATCAGTCAACAGGATATAATCGTAAACCGAAGCCAGGGCCTTGCCATACTCAATGATTTGTTCGGAGGTTCGGTTCCCGGTCCCATGGCACAGGGCGACCTTTCTTCCGGGTGAAAGTCGTGGCAATAAGCTGGCCATGGCACGAACTGATTCCGGATTATGTCCATAGTCTAAAAGGACTTTATATTTCTGGAAATCAAATAAATTCATACGGCCGGGGTTTTGATTCGGGCTAGGATAAAATGTCATAATTCCATTTCGAATCTGATCAATGGGAATGTTCACACCATGCAGAGCACCTATGGCAGCAAGCGTGTTTGAGATATTAAAATCTATCATTCCGCCAAAGGTGATGGGGATTTCTTCAAGCGTGCATATGTTGATATTTAATTCATTATTTTTAATAATGACATTTCGGTCAATCAACGTGACAGCGATGCCTCCATTTTTTATATGCGCTTTAATCTTTTGATTATTTGCATTTAAAGAAAATAAAATAATATTTCCACGGGCACGATCCATAATCGTCATGGTCGTTTCGTCATCTGCGTTTAAAACAGAAACGCCTGTTTCTTTGACCACCTCGACCACCGTGGATTTTACCATACTCAGATCTTCCTGGGACTCTATCCAGTCAGTACCAAGGTGATCTTTCCCAATGTTCAACACAACACCCACATCAACCTCGCTGACGCCAAGACCGCGTCTTGCGATTCCCCCACGTGCCACTTCCAGAACAATGTGATCAACCGATGGCTCCCTGACAACAATCCCGGCACCCTCAGGGCCGCTGTAATCTCCGGATAAAATGGGCTTCCCGTCAATTAAAATACCGGTAGTGCATGTCAGGCCGACTATTTTCCCCGAATACTTTAAGGTATGTGCAATAAGTTTGCAGGTGGTTGTTTTACCATTTGTTCCGGTCACAGCCAGAACTGGAATTTGTGCATATCCCATTGGGAAGAGCATATCCACAACAGGCTTTGCAACATTCCGGGGTTGCCCTTCTGTGGGCTCAAGATGCATTCTGAATCCAGGTGCGGCATTCACTTCAACCACTTTAAGGCCGGAGGACTCAAGGGGTAGAGATATGTCTTTTGCCAACACATCAACACCGACACAATCCAGCCCGATAATCCGGGCGGCCCGTTCAGCCATGAATTTGATATCCGGACTGACCTCATCAGTAACATCGGTGGCAGTACCCCCCTGGCTCAGATTGGCCGTGGCCTTAAGGTAGACCATCTCCTGGTTCCCCGGGACAGAATCCAGGCAAAGGCCTCTTAAGGACAAAAGCCTTTCGGTCATGTCATCGACTTCGATTTGTGTCAGCACCTTTTCATGCCCAAACCCGCGAAGCGGATCGGCATTGACGGTTTTAATAAGATCGTGGATAGTGGATGTTCCATCCCCAATGATATGTGCCGGTTCTCTTTTTGCTGCAGCAATAAATTTTCCATTAATGACTAAAAGACGAAAATCACCCCCATGGACATACTCTTCAACGATCACATCGGGGTGATAGGCATACGCAGTTTGAAACGCCATCTTTAATTGCTCGGGATCGGTAATATTGATCGTGGATCCGTTACCATGATTCCCCACATCCGGTTTGACAACAACGGCAGAGCTGAGCTCATTAAAAACCAAAATGGCTTCGTCTGCAGTGGAAACCACCTTGCCGTTTGGAACCGGAATGCCTGCTCTTTTTAAATATGTCTTTACTCGGGTCTTTTCGTCGGCAGTTTCCACGGCAATGGCCGATGTATGACAGGTTATGGAGGCTTGAATCTGTTTTTGATTCGCACCATAGCCCAACTGAATATGGCTGTCTTGGTTCAACCGAATAAAGGGAATACCTCTGGATTGCGCCTCTTTAACAATACTCCAGGTCGTAGGCCCCAACATATCTTCTTCCCGCAAGACCTTGAGATCAGACACAACCTGGTTGATATCAAAAGGGTTTCCTTCGGCAACTTTTTCATATAGAGATACGGCAACTTTGGCTGCCTCTAAACCCGCAGATTCTACAAGGTATTGGAAGACCACAATATAAACCCCCTTTTGTGATGTCCCCAGGGTTTTGCCGTATCCGACTTCCATTCCGGCCAAACATTGAAGTTCAATGGCAATATGTTCAATAATATGACCGGCCCAGGTTCCTCTTTCAAGCCGTTGGATAAAGCCCCCGGGTTTTCCAATGGAGCAGCCGTGTTCTTGCAAGCCCGGAATAAGTGTCAATAAACGATCTGAAAAACCGTCTATTTTATCCGAAGGCAGGCTCTCAAACGCTTTAATATCCAGGACCATAGATATGGCAGTACGTCGGGTATGTCGATTGGGGCCGCGTAATGCTCTTAATTCTTTAATCTCAATCATAGTTACTCCTGCATTGATTTTGACGATGGCTTAAGGAACCGTCTTTTTTTAAAATTATACCCATATCCATCCACCAACGAATGAATTCGAACATTTTCCACAGCTATTGGCTCACCCGGCTTAATATTCATTATGTTGGAAGACAAGATACTGCAGCCATCAACAATAATCACCTGTCCTGTACCTACGACCTCGGCAATCCCATCTCCCTTGAGAATAACGCCTGAATCTTCACCAATACCAACTCCGATGCAGGTTGGATTTGAGGCGACAATCTGAATCAAGCGCCCAATACGCCCCCTTGCCATAAAATGAGTATCAAAAATGATATTATTCACAAAACCGAAGCCGGATGTTGAAAGGACACTGCCTTTAAACAGTCCGTCTTCACTTTTACCTTCATAAATCATCGTGTCGGAAAACACAGCAGCCCCGGCACTAGTGCCTGCAATGAGCGCTCCATTTTCGAGACATTTCCGAATGGCATCAAAGATCCTTGTCCCTCCCAGAATGGTTGTCAGCCGCAATTGGTCTCCACCCGTAAAAAAAATCAAATCAAGATCTGCGATAATTTTGGCTGATTTTCTGTTATTTGCCTCAACTCTTTCTCTAATATTAAATATGTCTATCCTGGTCGCACCAAGGGTCGTAAATACGCTATGATAGTCTTTCCCGCGCTGTTCAGGATCTTCACTTGCCGTGGTGATGACCCCGACCTTGTAATCGGTTTTCCCGATTTCTTGAACAACCCGTTTGAGTACGATCAATTCATCTGCCTTGTCTTCATTTCCGCCAATGGCAATCAGGCGACCCAGGAATATAGGATTTAATGCCATTATTATTCGTTCTCCGCAATATGTGACCACGCCATGCCGTTACGGGCATTTGATGCAAATCTATTCCGTGTTAAAATGATGAGTCCGATATCCACACTCTGGTCAAACAAAGTGATTGCCTTTTTTGCGGCTTGCTCAGGACTCATGTTGTTTTCCAGCCAGGTGTAAACTTCTTTTGCCAGAAGCTTAAGGGCGATAAATTCACCGTCCCCTGTGCAGGCAACTGCCCCTGATTCACCACAAAACAGACCGCATCCCGGCAGAGGCACATCCCCCACCCGTCCCATGGCTGATTTTTCAAGCCCGCCTGAGCTTAAAGCCGCAGCAAAGGTGGTTCCGTCAAAGGCAACAGCGCCCACTGTATCACATGATGTGCCGGGCGTTTCTCTGTCGCCGGAACCACTTAAACCTGTAACCGGAATATTATATTCTTCTGCAAAAATCCTGGCCCCGTCTCCCACCAGAAGGATATGTGGAGAATGACGCAACACCCCATGGGCTATAGCAATAGGGTTTTTAATATTTTCCACACAGGCAACTGCTCCGAATTCATTGTTACTTGTCATACAGGATGCATCCAGCTGCATGGTACGGCCATCGATCCTCACCTTTGAGCCCAAACCGGCATTAAACCGGGGATCATCTTCTAAATACTTCACAGCATCAACCACAGCAGTCAAGGCTGTTTCACCATTCGCCATCAGATCCATTCCTCTGTTGGCGGCAGATTTTGGTCCATCAAAATCTTTGGGATCAGAGCCTGCTCCCCCATGAGTTAAAATCGCACGTTGAAAGTTTGGCAACGATTGTCTCCTGTTTTTATTTTAATAAGTTACACCTATAGTTCGATTGTATGATAGGCTTATACTCATTCGTATGCAAGGTATTTAAATGAACACAGGTTTCAAGCTCGACAGGGCTGTTAACCCCAAAAAATTTTCAGGCAAGGATCACAATAAAAGAAAGTGTCCACTTTTTCTCTACCAGATAAGTATGCTTTTGCTTAACTGGAAAAGATTCCCTTGAATTTTAAACCGGATTTGTTATAAGTTTGCCATAAAGCTGCTTTACCGGATAAGTGGTATATTTCTTCAGGAAACTTAAATATTTAATGTTTTGGATATTTTTTATGAATATATCAAAACCGCAACGATCTAAATTATTTATTGTATTATTGATTTTTTTTTTACTTACAGCAGTTGCAATATCTTCTGCAAGTGCCCAGGCTCCTTTTGCAGACATGTTTAACCAGAATCAGTCCCAGCAAAAAAAACAATTACCCGAATACACACCACAGGAACCAGGCCCGAAAATTGTTCTACCTCCCCTGCCTGCCCCTGAAAAGGACAGACTTTCCACAATCGGATTTGTTTATGTTAAAAAATATCGTTTCAACGGTAATACAATAGTCTCTGACAAAGAACTGGATAATATTGCAGGACCATTTACCAACAGAAAAATAAGCACCCAGGAGCTTCATGAGCTTCGTTATAAAATCACCTTGCATTATATTAATAAAGGATACATCAATTCCGGAGCTGTGCTGCCGGACCAGAAGGTTGAAAATGGAGTGATCACTTTTAAAATTATCGAGGGAAGACTAACCGATCTTGAGATTATTGGAACAAAACGAATCAAAAAAGGCTATGTCTTAAAGCGGATTGATCCGGGCCGGGAAAAAATTTTAAATATTAATGAACTCCAGAAAAATCTGCAATTGCTGCACCAGAACCCTCTTATAAGCAAAATAAACGTGGAACTGAGCCCGGGATTGATGCCTGTAGAAGCATTCTTAAAAGTTGCGGTGACTGAATCAAACCCTTTTAAATTATCTGTTAAATACGCAAATGACTATACACCCGCTTCCGGCAGTCTGGGATTGGGAATTTTCATTCAATACCTTAATCTTTCAGGCTGGGGTGATTCCATTTCAGGTCGTTACGAACATACAAAGGGAGCTGATGAATACTCAATTAATTACACAATTCCAATCAATTCCAAAGGAACCATGATTGCCTTAACCCACAATAATACTGATTCACAAATCATTGAGGAACCATTTGATCTGATTGATATTACAAGTGAAGCCAGAAATTTCGGAATAAGTTTGAGCCATCCTATAATTAAAAACCCTGTTCAGGAACTTTTATTCACCATCAGCGGTGAAAAACGAAATACAAAAACATATCTGTTTGGGCAGTCATACTCCTTTGTCGGCAATACAAATACAGGGGAAATTGATATCACCATCGGACGTTTATCCATGGATTGGACTATTTTCAGACCAACCCAGGTTTTTGCAATCCGGTCAGTTATTTCCTCTGGATTTGATATCCTTGATGCCACTTCATTTACCATGGAACCAGATGGCGAATTTGTGAGCTGGCTGGGCCAGCTTCAATGGAGTAAGCGGCTTGATATTGTAAAAGGGGATCAAATGATCCTGAAATACAGTTTTCAGATCAGTGATAATGCCCTGCCTTCCATGGAGAGATTCTCCGTGGGGGGAATGAATACTGTCAGGGGTTACAGGGAAGATCAGCTTGTCAGGGACAACGGCCAGGTGGCCTCCATAGAATATCGGTTCCCCATATTCAGACTTCCTCTTTTGTCGGTGAGCAAAGACTTAAAAGACGGAATGGTTCAGCTTGCTCCTTTTTTTGACTGGGGAAAGGCCTGGAACAAGCAGGGTCCTTTAAAATCCGAAATAATTTACAGTGTTGGTGCCGGAATAAGATGGGACCCGTCAAAGAATTTACATGCCCAGATTTATTTTGGAAAAGGGCTAAAAAATATTGAAAATGCCAGTCATGATTTACAGGATTCCGGAATACATTTTTTGTTCCAATGGGACCTTTTTTAAAAAATGTTGTAATTATTCAGCTCTTACGCTTGAAACCGCCTTGTCTGATTGATATTTGTTTCGAGGCTATTCGCTTAACCTCCTGCAAATATACTTCATACAGGGCTTTGGAGATAATTTTTTTTAACGGGCTGAACAATTACAAAATATTTTCATTGACCAAGTATTACATTGGAAAACAGCATGTCATCAAGGGTGGGAGTCAAGCCGCCCTGGCCCGTGATCACCAGACTACTGGCCTCCTCCTTTTTCCTGGTAGCGCAGGTATCCTGACTGAGTTCTGGAATATTTCCAGACTCGGGCAGCATCACCAATACATTGCTCAAATCAATATTGGGGGTATTGATTACAACCTGGCCGTCAATACCAAGTTGGGATGATGCAGTAACCTGGCTGCCAGGCCAGGCCAGGTAGTAGTCGGCAACAATACCTATATTGCCACCGCTGCCTCCATAGGCATTTGCGATTATCTTACTGGTATTGTCCAGAACTACAAATATCGGGTCAATGGTGATATTGCCGCCATTACCGAGCCCGCCTGCCACGGAGGTTGAAATTGTGCTGTTGAATAGTTTGAGCAGGTTTGAAGTGTCCACGATTATATTTCCACCATCTGCGTCTTCCGTGCGAGTGGTGATTTTGCTGTTGTTGAGATCTACGTCATCAAAGGCCTGAATCCAGATGCTGCCGGCCTCACCCGGGGTGAGGCCCGGAGTTCCTGCACTGGAAAAAGCCGCGCTTCTGGAGGATATCCAGGAATCACCGGACATGGACAGGCTGTTGACTATAATCTCAATATCTCCGCCAAGGCCCTGGGCATCGGTAGCAGCCTCGATTGCCCCCTGGTTGGCAAGGATCAGATTCCCGGCATTGACGGTCAATTTGCCGCCATCCCCGGTTGAGTGGGCATTGACTGCAAGGCCGCTGCTGTTGAGACTGCCTGCCCCGGAGATCAGGATGGATTCATTGGCTGCAATATTGATATTTCCGGCATTACCGGCTCCAGTGCTCTGGGAGACGACCAAGGCGCCGTTGGCAAGGGACAGCCAATCAAGGGCAAGGTCAATATCACCGGCTTTGCTGCTGCTGTCCGTGGAAGCCTCAATCCGACTATCCTTGCTCATGCTCAGGTTTGGAGTCTGGATGTTGATATTGCCACCTTGACCGCCGTCCTTGCCAGTTAAGGTGAATATGCCGCAATTATTATCGCCGTCCCGGCCATTGACTGAAAGGGATGAGGAAGCATTAACCACGATATTTCCAGCTGCACCTGTTCCTCCGGAGGCAGCACTTACCCGGCCTCCGCTTGCAATGGTCATGTCCTTGGTGTCAAAGGTTATATCACCGGCATTGCCCGTGCCAAAGGTGGCAGCCTGGATAACCCCTTCATGATCAATTGTAAAGGTCGGGGTGGTGATGTTGATATCCCCCCCTGGCCCTGACGCGTAGGCATTTGTGTACAAACCGGTAATATAGCCTGCATCATCACCTGTAATGGAAAAAGAATCCGCGGCAGTGATTGTGATCTTGCCTGCGGCAGCAGTCCCATAGCTGCTGGCATTAATCTGGGAATAATCAGACATCTCCATTTTTTCAAGTTCAAGTGTAATGCTGCCGGGAGAACCGCTGCTTTGCATGGTATTGGAAATGGTAGCTCCCTTGCTGAGTGTTAATTGCGGGGAGGATAAATAAATGATTCCTCCATCACCCGTTGCGTAACTGTCCGCCACTATGCCGCTGGTGAAATATTGGCCTGCACCAAAGATGGTAACCCAGTCTGCAGCATTAACTCTGACCTTTCCGGCATTGCCGCTGCCCTGGGAACGACACGAGACCTGGCCTCCGCCGCTTATTTCCAGGGTGTCAACCAACAGATCAATGGCATATTCGGTCTGGTTGTTGGCATTTCCCGGGCCAAATACCCCGATCTGGATGGCAGCCTGATCTTCAATAATCAGAGAGGGAGCTGTTACTGAAATTTTACCGCTTTGTCCCGTGCCAAAGGTGTTTGAATAAAGACCGCTATAGTATAGATTCTGTGATCCTGAAATGTTGACTGATTCCGTTGCAATAACCTCGATATTGCCGGCAAGCCCGCTTCCATTTGTGGGGCTGGTAATTTGTCCGCCCGTGACCAGATTAACCTCTCTTGCCTTAAGAGAAAATGCCATCTGATCCTGATCGCCGGAGTTGCCCGTTCCATATGCCGCCGCCAGAATCTGACCTTCCTCCCCAAGGGTAAATCTGTCGGCCAGGACCGTTATACTGCCGCTGTTTCCCTGGCCATACGTCGAAGCGCTGATAAAGCCGCCGCTGATGTTAATATCCTTGTCAACATTGAACAGGATACCGTCTGAATCCGTGGCGCTGTAAGTATCTGTCCGAATTGAAGCATTGGTCATCTTGAGCTGGCCTGCAACAATGGAAATACTGCCCCCGTCATAGCCACTTTCCATTCCCCCGGCTTCAAGGTCGGCCACCATCATATTTGAGTTGTAGCTTGGCGGGGTTTTAGTTCTATTGATTGTAACCGTGCCGCCTGGTGCGGCCAGGGAAATATGACCGCTCTGGCCAAATAAATTGGCATTGTCAAGGGTGATATTGCCACCGGAAAGTGAAATATATTCTCCCTTTGGTACTGAAAGCAGACTGCCGGATGCAGTCAAGGTGGCAGGGTTGTCGCTCAGAAGGCCAAATGCGGCCGGAGGAGCAATGGTCAGGATGGATACCTTGGCAGGATCAGCATAAAAAAAGCTGTTATCAGTGAACAGCAAATAGTCCCCCGCGCTGGCATGAAAGGAACCTGTGACATCCAGGGAGGCATTGGGGCCGAACATAATCCCGCCAGGGTTTAAAAAATAGAAATTCGCGTCTGTAATGGTGGACTGTATTTTTCCATCTATGAAACTTGTTTTGCCGTCTGTTACCCGGCTTATAATGTTGGAAATTGAATTCGGGCCACTGAAAATAGCGGTTTCCAAGGTGTTAATATCAAATGTATTAAAACTGTGAAAAAGGTTATTGCCCTGTTGAAGACCCAGATCAGCCGTTATGGCATAATCGGGACCTGATATAGAGCCTTTTATGCCTAGACTACCGTCAAGAACAACCTGGGCGTTGAGAATTGCACTCATACCTATCTGTGCATATAAAAATAGCAATAATAAGAATGAATTAAAATATTTTATGGACCCCATACGATATTTCTCCACAAATAAGAATCATTCCCCGTGAAATATGTTTACAATATATCGCGGCGCAAGGCAAATTAATTATAATGGGTAAACCCTCGGCTCTGCCGGGGGACTTCCAAAGTTTGGCTTTTACGGGAATATATTAAAACCTCTTATTCAGTGAACAGTTCAAAGTTCAATACTTTTGGGAGCTGCTCAGTAACCCAAGGTCAACTCCGGCGGCTTGTTCGCTTTTTATCTTGTTTTGAGATAATTTTTCAAATCTCTATAGTAGTTTTCATGTGGACCAATTATTATCAATTCAAAATCATTTCTGATAAACCGATATGAAAGTAAGTATTCAATGCTTTTCAATTTGAATTTATGAATAAATACGCCACGAAGGTCGCCTTTTTTTTCTGTGCCAATATATGGAGTTTTAGCAATTTCAATAACCTGCTTATCAAGCACCTTTTTTTCTTGCTTACTAAATTTTTTAACTTTCCACTTAAATGAACGGGATTGAATAATTTTCATTGAGTGCTATCCAAATTCATACTCTGATGATTCGCCTTGTTCCAGCTCTACAAGGCCGATGAGAATGTCTTTAATCATGCTGTAAGTTAAATCAGGATTTTCTTCAGCACATTTTCCAATATATGCCCAGTGTTCAATTTGTCCAGTTAATGAACGTTTGTCAATTTTACTAAATATTTTTGCTTCTTTTGCCAAATTATCTGTAATTCTTACTGCGGTCGTCATAATGGTTGCCTCCATAAGTATCATTATATATAACAAAATAACACAAAAAATTGTATTGTGCAATATACTGTTGCGAATTGTATCAAAATTTACTTTGAAAGCGAACGGCCAAGCTCACCTTTGGGCGATCCCTTTAATTCTATAGAAAGAGTGAAGAAATTTCACAAAAAGATTTTGCCATGATGTAATGAATATATATTGGTGCTTTAGAAAAAAAGTAGATAAGGTTACTCTTTAAAAAAAATTTTATGCAATGTCATCAGCAAAAAAACCATCCCAGGCAGCAATACCCGGGGTGGATGAAAAAAATTAAAAATGTTGCGGTGTATTAGGTTGCATCATTTATTCCATACCATATTTTTTTTTGATTAATAAAAATTGTTTATAAAATTATATTTAAGAATAAAGCCCGATCATTTATTTGGCTATTTTTTTATTAGATGCCTTATGGGTTGGAAATAGGGTTGGAAATCAAATTTATTCAATAAAAAAAGGGTCTCGAGAAAACCTCGAAACCCCTGATTTTATTATGGAGGCGGCTTCCGGATTTGAACCGGAGAATAACGGCTTTGCAGGCCGTTGCCTTACCCCTTGGCGAAGCCGCCTTGTTTTATGGAGCGGGAAACGGGAGTTGAACCCGCGACTTCGACCTTGGCAAGGTCGCACTCTACCACTGAGTTATTCCCGCCCAGCAAACAAAAGAGATTTATATACTTAGACACTTAATTTGTCAATATCAAATTTGTCCATATCAATTTAAAGCATTAAGAACTTTCTGGCCTTGATAAAATAATCAAGCCCGGACCAGATCGTAAAAATCAATGCACCATAAAGAAAAAATATACCTATGGCATTTAAGTTGATGCCCAGATAATTGTAATGCATTGTCAATGGTATGATGGCTGCAATCTGAAAACCTGTTTTATATTTGCCTAACCATGAAGCTGCAATATCCTGACCATTTTCAATCAAAACACACCTCAAACCAGTCACTGAAAGCTCCCTTCCAATAATGACACAGGCAATCCAGGCCTGTAAAAACCCTAAAGAAACAAGCATCACCAATGTTGAAGAAACCAGAAGTTTATCTGCCATGGGATCCAGGATTTTACCTAATTTTGTAACCAACCCTCTGGTCCTTGCAAGATATCCGTCAAGATAATCTGTAATAGATGCCAGGGAAAAAACAATGGCAGCACTAAAGGTTGTGATTTTTGTTTCATATATTAAAAGTATCACAATCAAAGGAACAGCAACAATTCTGGATATGGTCATGAAATTGGGTGTCAGGACAATGTTTTTTACTCGATCAAACCTGGCCATCTTTAATTATCCGTTTTTTTTATTCCAGTCTGCCAGGAAAGCATCAATTCCTTTATCAGTCATATGATGGGTTGCAAGTTTCTTTAAAACCCCATAAGGAATTGTGGCAATATCAGCACCCAATAGTGCTGAGTCCAGAACATGAAGCGGACTTCTCACACTGGCCACTATAATCTGGGTATCAAAATCATAATTAGCATAAATTTGAACAATCTCTTCAATCAGCCCCATTCCTTCCTGGGCAAGATCATCCAGCCGGCCTATAAAAGGGCTTGCAAACGTGGCACCTGCTTTTGCTGCCATCAATGCCTGAAGTGCTGAAAAAACCAATGTCACATTTGTTTTAATGCCCTCATCCGAAAGGGTCTTTACAGCTTTTAATCCATCAACAGTCATGGGAATTTTAACAGTAATATTATCAGCTATTTTTGCAAGATCGCGGGCTTCTTTTAACATACCTTCATAGGCAAGACTGATGACTTCAGCGCTGACAGGCCCTTTAACAATCTTACAAATATCGGTAATAATTTCTTTAAACTCGCCGTCTTCCTTAGCAATTAAAGAAGGATTGGTGGTTACCCCGTCAACCATGCCCATATCATTGGCATCTTTGATCTGATCAATATTAGCTGTATCAATAAAAAATTTCAATTTAAGCCTCCTCGTCCAAAAGAATCACCTTCTGGGTTTTTTGTATTTTAATTTTATTTAATAATTCATCTGATCGTAAATTTAAAACCGGATGGATTGTATGGGCTCCTATATCACAAATAGGCGTTAATACAAAACATCTTTCGTGCATTCTTGGGTGTGGTATTTCAAGCTGACTGGTTTTGAGAACCAGATTATCATAATAGACAATATCAATATCAATAATCCTGGGACCAAACCTGAATGGTTTCCCATCCTTATCCAGATCTTTTTCCAAATTTTTTATAACAGCGATCAAATCCTCTGGATTCAATACCGTCTTTATTTTCAAGGCTGCGTTTACAAACCAGTCCTGATCTATAAAATTTTGGGGTTCTGTTTTGTAAAAAGATGATATAGACAGCACTTCAATCTTATCATGGCTGTTTAAAAGGACTGCTGCTTCATTGAGATTCTTTTTCTTGTCTCCAATATTCGAACCTATACTCAAATATGCAATATGGTGGGCAATTTTCATTTAGATTCAAATTTAACAGATTTTGAATATTCACTTCTCATACTGCCTTCCCCTTTGGCCTGAACCCTGAGATAATATTTAAATCCTTTTTCAATTTTAATAATAAATTCCATTAAAGGGGCAGTGACAACTCCAATCGCCTTAAACTCAAAAGGACATCCAATACAGGCTTCCAATGTTTTTTTTGCCATAAAAATTTCAAAATATTTGGGTTTTACAACAGCTATCTCATTATCAACCTTATGGTTCCATGAAAAAATGATTTCTTTGTTGCCGGGAATAATTTTCAACTCAACAGGTGCTGCAATTTTTTGCCCTTTTATTTCAGGGGCAAGTGGAGGTCCTTTTTCCCCGCATCCTGACAATATCAGGATAATGATCCCGGACAATATTATTAAGGACTGAATGACAGCTCTCTTATCTTTCATTGTAAGCCAAGCTCCACTTTTGCATTTTGAATTGCCTTTTTGACATTGTTAAAACTGGTTCCCCCATAAGAAATCCGTCTTTCTATCATTTTATCAATCTCAAGATACCCATAGACATCTTTTTCTATCAACTCACTTAAAGTTTTAAACTCTTCAATTGTCATATCATTTAGTTCTTTTCCATGGCCCAGGGCAAAGGCAACAGCTTGTCCTGCAACAGAATGGGCCCGGCGAAAAGTCATACCTTTTGAAACCAGATAATCGGCAAGATCAGTTGCATTTAAAAATCCCTGTTTGCAGGCATCATACATTCTGTCTTTATGGACCAAAATATTTGCTAACATCCTTGTATAAACATCAGTACATATTTTAAGCGTATCCACTGTATCAAACAAGGGTTCCTTGTCTTCCTGCATATCCTTATTGTATGCCAGGGGCAATGATTTCATCAGGGTAAAAATATTAATAAGGTTACCCAAAACTCTGCCTGTTTTACCCCTTACCAGTTCTGCCACATCAGGATTCTTTTTTTGAGGCATGATACTTGAGCCTGTGGTAAAAGAATCTGAAATGGTAATAAAAGAGAATTCAGAACTGGACCAGAGAATAAGCTCTTCGGAAAGCCTTGAAAAATGGACCATGGTTATGGATGCATGGGAAATGAACTCCATGACGAAATCCCTGTCCGACACAGAATCAATGCTGTTATCTGAGACTTTTGAAAAACAAAGCAGTTCTTTTGTAAATTCACGATTCAGAGGATATGTCGTACCTGCAAGTGCTGCCGCACCCAAAGGCATTACATCTATTCTTTTAAAGCAGTCTTCAAATCTTTGGATGTCTCTTTTAAACATTTCATAATATGCCATGAGATGATGGGAGAAAAGAACAGGTTGTGCCCTTTGAAGATGTGTATATCCCGGCATGATCACATCCTGATGTTTTTGGGCCATTATGACAAGAGATTTTTGAAAGCCCTTTAAAAGGTCTATAATAAGTTCTGTCTCTTTTTTTAAATATATCCTCACATCCAGAGCGACCTGATCATTTCGGCTACGCCCCGTATGAAGCTTTTTCCCCACTTCACCAACCTCTTTTCCCAAGGCATCTTCAATATGCATATGAATGTCTTCAAGAGCGGCTGAAAAAGCAATTTCATTATTCTCAATTTTCTTTCGCACCTTTTCAAGGCCTTCAATAATTATCCCTGCATCATCCTGGGGTATAATGGATTCTTTTGCCATCATTTTCACATGGGCTATACTTCCATCAATATCACTGTCATAAAGACGTTTGTCAAAATCAATTGATGCATGGAATTTTTCAACAAGTTCATCCGTACCCTGTAAAAATCTTCCGCCCCAGAGTTTTTCATTCCTGCCTTTTTTTTCCATTGTCCTATGAATTCCCTGCTATTTAATTGGACCTAATATCAAACTTTCCAGAATGGCTTTATGCATATGTCTTTTATTTTCCGCCTGATCCCAGAATACATTGTTTTCATCCTCCAGAACATCTTCTGAGATTTCTTCACCCCGGTGAGCCGGAAGGCAATGCATCACCATCACATCCTGTTTTGCCCGGGATAAAAGATCTTTATTGACCTGAAACCCTTTAAAAGCAATTATCCGTTTAGATAATTCATTTTCATCCCCCATGCTTGCCCAGACATCAGTATAAACCACATCTGCATTTTTAACTGCCTCTTTGGGATCATTTGTAAAAACAATATTGTTTTTATTTTTAACCAATGCCGCCTCAATGATATGATGATTTACACCATAATTATCCGGGCACGCAACAACCAGGTCAAGCCCTATAACGCTTGCAGCATTGATCCATGAATTAACAACATTATTTCCGTCTCCCACCCAGGCAATTTTTAAATTCTTATATCCACCCTTGTGTTCAATAATGGTCATAATATCACTCAATATCTGGCAGGGATGAAAAGAATCTGTAAGGGCATTGATCACCGGGATAGTTGAATTTTGAGCAAACTCTTCAACCAGGGAGTGGTCAAAGGTCCTCATGGCAAGACAATCAATATATCTTGAAAGAACCCTTGCCGTATCCTTGGCAGGTTCGTTCCTGGAAATCTGAGTATCCTGCGCACTCATGTAAATTGGGTGCCCGCCAAGCTGTATCATTGCGGTCTCAAAGGCTACCCTTGTCCGGGTTGATTTTTTGTCAAAGATCAAGCCCAGACTCTTGCCGGCCAATAATTTATCAAGGATACCCCTATTATATCTTTTTTTTAACTGTAGCGCCCGGGTAAAAAGGGCCACAAAATCCTCTTTTTCAAGATCCAAAAGAGATAATAAATCTTTTTTCACAACAATCTCCTCAATTATAACAGGCTGTCCAATGCCAGTATCAGCTTGTCAATTTCTTGTTTTTCTATAATTAAAGGTGGGGCAAATCGTAAAATTTTATCCTGAATTCCATTTATGATAAAGCCTTTTTCAAATAATTTTCCTACAAAAAAGCCGGCATCCTTATCTATTTCCAATCCCAGCAAAAGGCCTTTTCCCCTTACTTCAACAACTTTTGTGTGTTTTTCTTTGAGTTTTAAAAGTTCTCCCTTAAAATACTCACCGATTTGATGTACTTTATCCAGAAATATGTTCTGGCTTATAATATTCATCACCTCTAGGGCTGCTGCCGTGGCAAGGGGTGTCCCACCAAAAGTCGTAGCATGACTTCCATAATCAAACCCGGTTGCAGCATTTTGGGTTGCAAGCATGGCTCCGATGGGAAAACCATTGCCAAGCGCCTTTGCAATGGTCATAATATCCGGTGTGATACCATAAAGTTCATGTGCAAACAAAGTGCCGCACCGGCCCATACCACACTGAATCTCATCAAAGATCAATAAAATTTTCTTATCATTGCAAAGCTGTCTTACTGCGAAAAGATAATCAGGATCTGCCGGAATAATCCCGCCTTCTCCCTGAACCGGTTCAAGCATTATGGCACAGACTGTTTCATCGATTTGGTTTTTCAATGCATCAATATCATTAAAGGGAACATGGGAAAAACCTTTAAGAAGCGGATAAAATCCATCTTTTATTTTATCCTGGCCCGTTGCAGTTAAAGTTGCCATGGTCCGCCCGTGAAAAGATTGTTCCATGGTAATAATCTTAAACCGATCCTTTTCCCCTTTTTTTTGAAAATATCGCCTGCTAAGTTTTATAGCTGCTTCATTGGCTTCCGCACCTGAATTTGCAAAAAACACCCTGTCTGCAAAGCTTTTTTCACATAGTTTTGATGCAAGATCTGCCTGGGGCATGGTATAAAAAAGGTTAGACACGTGAACAAGGGTGGATGCCTGTCTGCTGATTGCCTCGGTGATTTTCGGATGACAGTGCCCAAGACTTACGACAGCAATCCCCGCTAAAAAATCTATATATTTTTTTCCATCCTCATCCCAGAGATAAACGCCCTCACCCCTAACTAATGCTTTGCCCTGCCTTTGATAAGTTTGAAATACAAAATTATCTGTTTTATTAATTGAATCCAATTTTAAACCTGCTTTATTTAAAAGTTAATCCAAAAAGACCTGTGTACCAATACCGGAATCCGTAAACAGCTCAAGCAATACTGCATGGGATAATTTCCCGTTGATAATGTGAGATTTTTTTACACCGGCTTTTAATGCATCCACTGCACATTCAACCTTGGGGATCATACCTCCAATGATATCACCTGCAGCAATCATTTCCTTAATACTTGCGGCATCCACAGAAGAAATCAGTTTTTTATTCATATCCAGCAGACCATCCACATCTGTGACAAGCATCAGACGTTCTGCATGTAAAGCTGATGCAATCTTTGATGCAACAATATCAGCGTTAATATTATATGTTTCTCCATTTTTGCCAAAACCCACCGGGGCAATAATTGGAATAAATCCTTTGTCAGTCAGGGTGTGAATAATATCAGGATTGATATTTACCACTTCTCCAACCATACCGGGATCTATTATTTCAGGTGGTTTGCTTGCATCCTCCTGATGATAAATTGTCATCTTCCGGGCTGTAATCAACATGCCGTCTTTTCCGGTTAAGCCGACAGCCTTTCCTCCCTGGTGGTTAATCCTTGCTACAATATCTTTATTCACCTTGCCGCCTAAAACCATTTCAACTACATCCATTGTTTCATCATCAGTATATCTCATTCCCCGAATAAATTTAGACGTAATCCCCATGGAATCTAAAACTTTATTGATCTGGGGTCCACCACCATGAACCACAACAGGCTTCACCCCTATGTATTTTAACAAGGTGATGTCATTGGCGAAATCCTTTTTCAGATTTTCATCCTTCATTGCATGACCGCCATATTTGACCACAATCGTCTTGCCGGAAAATCTTTTTATATATGGTAAGGCCTCAATGAGTAAATCTGCAACACTATTTTTCATAGGATATACCTTGTCAAATCTTCATTTTCAACAATATCCATCAATTGTTTTTCAACAAAAGATGCATCAATGACAATCTTTTTTTCTTCTATATCAGGTGCTTTAAAAAGAATATCTTCCAAAAGCTTTTCCATCACAGTATGAAGTCTTCTTGCACCTATATTCTCTGTTGTGGAATTAACTTCCTCAGCGATAAAAGCAATTTTTTCAATAGCACCTTTAGTAAACTCAATTTGTATACCTTCTGTTCTTAGCAGGGCAATATATTGGAGTACAAGAGCATTTTTAGGTTCCGTTAAAATTCTTGTAAATTCATGGGCAGCAAGAGAGTGGAGTTCCACTCTTATGGGAAATCTTCCCTGGAGTTCCGGAATTAAGTCAGAAGGCTTTGAAACGTGGAATGCTCCTGAAGCTATAAATAAAATATGATCGGTTTTTACAATACCATACTTTGTTGGAACAGAACTTCCTTCAACAATGGGTAAAAGATCTCTTTGAACGCCTTCTTTCGAAACTTCCGGCCCATGGCTCTTTTCTTTACTCACAATTTTATCTATTTCATCAATAAAAATAATTCCGGCCTGTTCCACCATTGTTACTGCATCTGTCTTTATTTGCTCCATGTCTACAAGATGGGCAGCTTCTTCCTGGGTCACAAGTTTTAATGCATCCTTAATTTTTACCTTGCGGCGCTTTGTATTTTTGGGCATCAAATTACCAAGCATATCTTTGACATTAATCCCCATTTCCTCAATGCCCGTATTTGAAAAAATCTCGACCATGGGGGAGGATTTATCTGCCACCTCAAGGTCTACCTGTCTTGAATCAAGCTTCCCGTTCCTAAGCATTTTTCTTAGCTTTTCCCGGGTAGATGCCTTGGTTTGATTCTCTTCATCCCCCTGCCCTGTTGCAATAATATCAAGGTCATTTGAAAGGGCGGGTCCGGTTTTTGACGCTGGTGGCAGCAAAATATCCAAAAGCCTTTCTTCGGCTATTTTGGATGCTTTTTCCTGTACCGCATCCTGTTGCCGGGACCTTAAATCGTTTACAGTCAATTCCACAATATCCCTTATCATGGATTCAACATCGCGGCCCACATATCCAACCTCTGTAAACTTGGAGGCTTCTACCTTATAGAAAGGCGAATCCGTCAAATTGGCAAGCCTTCTGGCTATCTCTGTTTTTCCCACACCAGTGGGGCCTATCAATATAATATTTTTTGGAGCGATTTCATCTTGAAGGTCTTTCTCAACCTGTCTTCTCCTCCATCTGTTTCTAAGGGCAATGGCAACTGATTTTTTGGCATCTTTCTGACCAATAATATATTTGTCCAGCTCTGTAACAATCTGTCCTGGTTTTAAATCTTTCATTTTTTTATTTTCTCTTATTTATATATCATATGGGATCAGGCTTGCGTAGTTGCGTTTATTAAACGATAAAAGCAACTACGCAAGCCTGACCCCGATCATTCGATCATTACAATTCTTCCACTATGATATGATGATTTGTATAGATACACAAATCCGCTGCTATCTTCATGGCTTTTTCTACAATATCTTTTGATTCCAAATCCGTATTTTCAATCAGGGCAATTGCTGCAGACTGCGCAGCTGTACTTCCTGAGCCAATACTGATCACTCCGTCATCGGGTTCAATAACATCACCGTTGCCGGACAAAAGGTATGTGTTGTCTTGATCCGATGCAATCATCATGGCCTCAAGCCGCCTTAAATATTTATCCGTTCTCCAGTCCCGGGCAAGTTCCACACAAGCGCGTGTTAAATTGCCGTTATACCTTTCAAGCTTTGTTTCAAGCTTTTCCGACAGGGTCAATGCATCTGCAGTGGCTCCTGCAAAACCTACAATAATCTTGTCATTATAGATCCTTCTGACTTTTCTTGCCTTGTGTTTTGTGACAACACTTCCCAATGTCACCTGGCCGTCTCCTGCAACTACGACTGAGTCTTTATGCCTTAAAGCAAGAATGGTTGTTCCATGAAATTTTTCTGTATTCATTTTAATTACCCTGTATTTTTCAGCTTCTTGGATGTGCTTTGTCATAGACCTTCATGAGTTTATCCATACTCACATGGGTATAAATTTGAGTTGTAGAAAGGCTTGCATGTCCTAAAATTTCCTGAATACCCCTTAAATCAGCACCACAATCAAGCATATGGGTTGCAAAGGAATGCCTCAATGTATGTGGTGAAACCGGCACATTCAATTGGCAGTCTCTAACAAGTTTATCAAGAATCCGCCGGATGGACCGGGAACTTAATCTTGTAAAATTTTTATTCAAAAAAATCGGAATATAATTTTCTTTTAAAGATGCCCTGTAATCATTTATTGCATTTACAGCTCTTTTGCCAACGGGTACAATCCTTTCTTTTGAACCTTTTCCAAAGACTTTAATCATTTGACTTTTAAAGTCAATATCTTCAATATTAAGTCCTTCCATTTCCGATACCCGCATACCAGTAGAATAGAATGTTTCAAACATGGCAAGATTTCTTTTGTCAAACCAGGTATTCGTCTCTATGGAATCCAAAAGTCTTACGACATCATCAATGCTTAAAAACTTCGGTATTGTTTTCTCAAGCTTTGGAAACGGAATAGTTTCTGCAGGATTAGCCCGGATCTGCCCTGATTTGACCAGATAATTAAAAAATGCTTTTAAAGAAGACAGCTTTCGTGCAATGGTTCGTTTGGTTTTTCCAAGCCTTACAAGCTGGGCAAGGTAATTTCTAATTATAGTTTTATCAAGTGTATTCAAATGCTGCCAAAATAATTTTTCCGGATCAATTTCATCAATATCCTGTTTGTCTAAAACGAATTGAACAAAATCAAAAATATCTGATCGGTATGCTCTGCAGGTGTGGACCGAATAACCTTTTTCAGCCATAAGAGTATCAATAAAGGTATCAAGAATCATGTTTGGACCCTGCATTTTCCATCACAAGTTTCATATCTTCCCATACCTGGCGTTTATATTCCGGGTTTTTTAAAAGAAGGGATGGATGAAAAGTGGGCATGACCTTAATTCCATTATAGTCATAAAATTTTCCCCGAAAGTGTTCCAGGGGCTTTTCAATCTTTAAAAGGGACTGGCCAGCCTTTGTTCCAAGAGTGATGATAATTTCAGGAAAAACGATTTTTATTTTTTCTTGAACTGATTTCAAGTCATCTGAATTGCAGATAAAGATGGAATCATAAGAAAGATTCATGGCCTTAAGAATCTTTTTGAGCAGCACACCACTGTCACCTTTAAAAAAACCTGTACCACTGTCTATGATAAAAATATCCGCATTTTCAGGACCTTCAAAAAAAAAATTGTGCGACTGTGTTTTGATTTCCCAGTTATTTATCAGGCTTTTAGATTCTTCAGAAAGATTAAGAAATGTATTCCCTGTTTTTTTTTGGTAAAGAAAATATTGAGAAAAATCTTTTATCACCCGGACCATCTCAAATTTGATTGAAGCCGGGTCAGTCGAAATGTCTGATTCCATTTTAAAATCTATTCCATTTTCTCAATCACTTGATCAATCAAGATATCTGCAACCTTGTCTTTTTCCATTAATGGGATATCAAATGATGAGCCATCCTTAAAAAAAAGCTTTACCTTGTTTGTATCTGCCTTGAATCCTGAATCAGATGATCCCACTATATTGGCAGCAATCATATCCAGATTCTTTTTTTCCATTTTTAATAAAGCGTTTTTTTCAAGGTCATCTGTTTCAGCGGCAAATCCTACCAGAAACTGGCCTTTGGTTTTCTTTTTTCCAAGAAGCTTTAAAATATCAGGATTCTGAGTCATTAAAATGGAAAGATCTTTATCCTTTTCTTTTTTCTTTATTTTGCTGGTTTTGGGATCCATGGGTTTATAATCAGCCACTGCCGCAACCTTGATAATGATATCAGCCTGATCAAACCTTGAAAGCATTTGATCTCCCATTTCTTCACAGGTTTGAACGCAAATACACTCGACACCCACTGGCGCACTAAGACTGACAGGCCCGGACACCAAGGTAACCTGCCCTCCTCTTTTCTCCGCTGCTCTGGCAATGGCATATCCCATCTTGCCGGAAGAATGATTACTGATATATCTGACCGGATCAAGGGGTTCAATAGTCGGGCCGGCTGAAATAAGAATATTTTTGCCTTTTAAATCCTTTTTAACAAGCATTGCTTCAACCCTGTCAAAAATAAACCAGGGCTCTGGCAGTCGTCCTGTTCCAATAGTTTTGCAGGCCAGAACACCTGAATCCGGATCAAGAATTACCCATCCATCCTTTTCAAGAATATCAAGATTTCTCTGCACCCTGATATTCTGGTACATGTCTGTATTCATAGATGGACATACCAGGACAGGACAGGTCACTGCAAGCAGAGTTGTGGACAATGCGTCATCTGCTATGCCATGGGCAAGCTTTGCAATTGTATTTGCCGTTGCAGGTGCAATAATTGCAGCATGGGCTCTTGTTGCAAGCTCAATATGCTTTACAGAAGATTCAGTGTCAAAAAACAAATCCGACAGCACTTTATTTTCAGATAAAACTTCAAATGTTGTTTTACCGACAAATTTTTGTGCGCTGTCCGTCATTATGACATTTACGTTGGCACCCGTCTTTTTCAAAAGCCTTAAAAGCTCAACAGCCTTGTAGGCAGCTATCCCCCCTGTAACTCCGAGAAGAATATTTTTATTTTGTAATTCCATCAGGCTTTAATTTTATTTTTAAGGTCTTCTATTAATTTTTCAAAAGAGTTTTTCTGCAGCATCTGGTCAAACTGGGAGCGATAATTCCCCACAAGACTGACACCTTCAATAATCACATCATATACCATCCAGGAGCCGTTATTTGTTTGATACAATCGATAATCAATGGGGATTTCAATAGTCTCTGTAATAACTTTCGTATCAACCTGTGCTTTCTTATCTGTCACATATTCCTTTAAAAAAATCACTTTTTCATTGGAATAGGATTCTATTTTGGAGATATAGGTTTGTTCAAGGAGTTGTCCAAATAAATCAATAAAGGTTTTCTTTTCCTCATCACTTCTTGCTTTCCAGTGCTTGGCAAGACTCAATTGTGACATTTTATCAAAACTGAATTTGTCATGGATCAGTTTACGAAGGGAGGTTCTTCTTTTTTCAGTAGCGTCTTCTCCCTTAAGAGACTTATCTTGCAATATCTTTAAAATTTGATCCAGAGTGACTTTCAGCTCATCCTGAACAGATGACGCACAAGCGTTATTAACCGGGGGAAAAATACAGACCACAAAAAAAATAAGGATAATTATCCTAAATTGTTTCATTAAAACCTCCAAAGTAAAGCAACTCTTTGTTAATATTCACACAATTTTTTATATGCATCATCCATATCTGATTTTATGGTAAATACATTATCCAGTTTTGTCAGGGAAAGCGCATTCTTCACATTTGTACCCAATCCTGTCAATATAAATTCTTTTTTTTCTTTTTTACTCCATTGAAGGCCTTCCACAAGGGTTGCAATACCTGAACTGTCCATGAATGAAACCCCTGAGAGGTCTACTATAACACCTTTAATCCTTTTTTTAAAAAAAGGAACCAGTTTGTCCCGTAAATTTGGTGAGGAGAACATATCAATCTCGCCTTCTACTATGATGATACCAATGTTTTCTTTTTCTTTACTTTTAATTTTAAAGCTCATAGGGTCGTTATTTTTTAAAAATATATTTGCTGACCAGTTCTTCAAGGCTAATTGCCGACTCTGTGTCCATCAGAACATCCTTATCTCCCAGTAAATTATCAGAACCGCCTGGTGACAATTTGACAAACTTGTCTCCTATAATGCCTTTTGTACGAATAGAAGCAATAGTATCCTCTGTGATTTTCGTTCCTTTTTTTATCTCCATCTGCACAAAGGCTTCATTTTCTTCAAGGGTTATTCTTTTCACTTTTCCCACGGGCACTCCGGCAATTTCCACGGAAGCTGCAACCTCAAGACCTTCTATGGAGCCAAATTTCGCATCAATCATGAAAGAATCAGACCCGAAAAGATCAACGTTGCCAAGGTTAATGGATAGATATACCAGACAGGCAATACCCACCATCATAAAAATACCGACTGAAATTTCTGTTTTTCTTCCATACATGATGAATAATTTAAATCCTATAGCAATAAAGATGTCAAGATATAATCCACAATAAGAATTGAAAGCGAGATAAGAACAACCGCATTTGTAGTTGCCCGGCTCACCCCTTCAGTGGTTGGTTCAGCTGTAAACCCCATAAACGATGCAATCCAGGTTATCAAAACTCCAAAACAAAGCGACTTTAAAATCCCGCCATAAATATCTGTAAAAGTTATGGCCAAAACCATCTTACCCAGATATGCACCTTCATTAACTCCTAATAATTTTACACCCACAAGGTATCCGCCGGCAATACCCACGAGGTTAAAAAAAGCAGTTAAAAGTGGTAAAGAAAGGATTCCTGCAATAATTTTAGGACTGATCACATATTTTAAAGGATCAATGGCCATCATCTCAAGAGCTGGAAATTGATCTGTAATTTTCATAATACCAATTTCAGCAGTAATGGCAGAACCTGCCCTTCCTGCCACCATCAGGGAACAGAGCACCGGTCCCAACTCCCTGATAATGGAAAGGGCAACCATGACACCAAGGGCGGCTTCCGCTCCAAACTGGCTTAAAGAGTAATATCCTTGAATACCCAGTACCATACCGGTAAAAAGGGCTGTGACAAAAACAATTAAAAATGATTTTGAACCTATAAATTCGATTTCTTTTACAAGTCGCCTTATTCTGAATGGCGGAAGAAAAGCCTGAAAAATTGCAGCCAACAAAAATATGCCGCTCCTGCCAAGAATCTGAAGCCGATTTAAAGTGAATCTGCCAAATTTAGCTGTAATATCCAAATTCAAAAGGCTCCTTTAATCAAATAATATTTCATCTAAATAGTTCTTATCTGTACGTGTAAATGGAATCGGGCCCTCAGGTTCCCCATTGATAAACTGTTTCACCCTTAAATCTTTGCTGTTTTTTATTTCTTCCACGGTTCCTTCTGCTATAATATCTCCGTAAAATAGAATAATAATATTATCTGCTATCCTGAAACAGGATTTGATATCATGGGAAACCACAACAGATGTAATATTCAACGCCTGGTTAAGATCCTTGATAAGTTTGTCAATCACCCCTGTTGAAATCGGATCAAGACCGGAAGTCGGCTCATCATAAAATATAATTTCAGGATCCATTACAATGGCCCGGGCAAGCCCTACCCTTTTGGTCATCCCGCCGGATAACTGGGAGGGCATCAATTTTTCCGTCCCCCTTAGTCCCACCATTTCCAGTTTCATGGTCACGATTGTTTTGATAATATTATCAGCAATTTTAGTATGTTCCCGTAAAGGAAAGGCTATGTTTTCAAAAATATTCAAATAGTTAAAAAGAGCAGAACCCTGGAAGAGCATACCCATTTTTTTTCTGGTATCATATAATTTTTTTCTCCCCATGGTTGTAAGGTCCAACCCATTAAAATAGACAGAGCCTGAATCCGGTTTTTCCAATCCTGTGACCTGCCTTAGCAGAGAAGTTTTTCCAGATCCGCTCCCACCAAGGATAACAGTAATTTTCCCTTTTTCAAAATGACAATTTAAATTATTGGAAACCATTAGACTGCCATACCTTTTTACAAGATTTTCTACTTTGATCATATATTCTGCTGGTTACCTGTCTGTTTAGTGTTTTCGGTCAGGTACAAATTATGAATGATCATAAATAACTTACCGGTTTTAGCGTGTCAACGATAATTACAAAGATTGACAAAGCCAGAACTCCTTTATATAAAAATAAGACTATGACAACAAATAAAAACATACCTTTCCCTGTTTCCACAAATTTTTCATCTGATCTTAAATCCTGTCTTCGTAAAGTTGAGCGCCTGTCTACCTGCATTAAAATTGCCAATTTGATCAACTCGGAACTTTCCATTGGAAAACTTCTTTCCAGCGTAATGGAGACGACAAAAAAAACCTTTGTGGCAGATGCAGTCAGCCTGCTTTTAATTGATGATAAATCTGGTGACTTGACTTTCCAGATTGCCCTTGGTGAAGTTGGCGATGAAATCAAGGAAATCTTTCGATTAAAAAAAGGGCAAGGCATTGCAGGAACAGTTGCCATAACAGGGATTCCCCTGAACCTTGAAGATGTTTATCAGCACCCTAAATTTTCTCCGGAAAATGATAAAAAGACAAAATACAGAACCAGGGCAATGCTCTGTGTACCACTTAAGGTTTCAGGCAAAATCATAGGCGTCATACAAGTGATTAATAAATTGACCAAACCCTTTGTTTTTTCTCATGAAGAACTTGAGATGCTGGTTACCATCAGCAGCAGCGTTGCAGTAGCCATTGATACGGCTAAAATGCATAAAATCATTCTGCAAAGAGAAACCCTTGAAAGGGATTTAAAACTTGCCAGGGAAGTCCAGGAAAGTTTTCTGCCTAAAGAGCTTCCCATGGTTGAAACATATAGATTTGCCGCATTAAATCAACCTGCCCTTGAGATAGGCGGTGATTTTTACAATTTTTTCAAACTGCCTGAAGATAAACTGGGAATAGTTCTGGGAGATGTTTCCGGAAAAGGGATTTCTGCTTCTCTTTTTATGGCCCGGCTGACCAGCGATTTGCAATATTATACCCTTTTATACCCCGAACCCAGAGACCTTTTAACCCAAATAAACAAAGTTTTATGTGAACGGGCAAAAAGAGGCATGTTTGTAACCCTTATATACATGCTTTTAGATACTGCCGGCAACAATATCCAGATTGCCAACGCAGGTCATGTATCCCCTGTTTATTGCAATGATGGAGAAAGCCAGCTTTTGGGCCATGATAATAAAAAAGGCCTGCCGCTTGGCATTCTTTCGGATGCCCAATATGAACAGGAAACATTTGAACTTCAAGAAAATTCAAGCGTTACCATTTATACAGATGGCGTTATTGAGGCAAAGAACACTGGTGGAAAATTATTTGATATAAAACGACTTTTAAAGGTAATTAAAATGCAGCCCAATGATCCTGATTTGATTATCAAAGGGATAATAAATTCTGTGGATCAATTCACCTTAACAGAAGGCAGAAGTGATGATTTGACCCTTCTTGTATTTACTACAAATTAATATTTTCAATAATTTAAAAAGATACATAATTTATGAAATTTGAATCCATTTCTTTAAGTATAATGTCGCATCCAAAAAACTTGAAAGATGTAAGAAAGGCGATAAAAGAAATTATGTCAAAGACCAGTCTTTCAAAAGAGGATTCGGGTTGTATTATTCTTGCTATTGATGAAGCCTGTTCAAATATTATAAAGCACGGTTACAAAAATGAATATAACCGGAAAATTGACTTGAATTTTAGACTGGAGCCGAATCTTCTTACCACCTCAATTATTGATAATGGCATCAAATTTGATAAAAATTCCATCAAAATAAGGAACATTACTGAAATCAAACCCGGGGGACTTGGCATGTATATCATAAACCAGGTGATGGACAAGGTTGAATATACTCGTACACCGGAAGGTTTTAATATAATCAAAATGGTGAAAAAACTTAATTGTTGAATATTATAGGACTCAACTTTTGGAGTTGCCAGATTTGAGTAGGGCCTACAAGAACTTAAGATCGAAAGTTGAGTTTTAGGATATAATTTGGGATTAAAACTTATTAAAAAGGATGTAATATAATGAAATTTGAAAAAATTCTTATTAAAACAGGCGAAAACCATGTTGCAACACTTACTTTAAACCGCCCTGAAAGCATGAATACCTTTAGCAGCCAGATGGCCCTCGAACTGAATCAGGCACTAATTGACCTGGATTCAGACCCATTAGTCAGGGTCATTCTTTTAAAGGGGGCCGGCAGAGCGTTTTGTGCTGGAATTGACGTAACAGAGCTTTCCGGAAAAACAGCCATAGAATACCGCGAATGGATAGAGAGAATGGAACAACCCCTTGTTACCATCTCAAAGTTAAAAAAACCAGTTATTGCCCAGCTTCAGGGGGTTGCGGCAGCAAACGGCATGGGCCTTATTGCTGCAGCAGATCTGGTTATTGCTGCTGATAATTCCCGCATGGGCCTTACGGCCATCAATGTGGGCCTTAATTGTGTGGGTCCTGTCATTCCCGTTGCCAGATGTGTTGGCCGGAAAAAAGCATTGGAATTGTTACTCTATGGAAAATTAATAAAAGCACCCGAAGCGCTTTCTCTTGGCCTGATCAATAAAATTGTCCCAAAACAAGACCTTGATTCCCTGGCACTTCAATGGGCAGAAGAACTGGCTAAAAAAAGCCCCATTGCAGTGCAAATTGCAAAAACTGCATTTTACCATTCAGAAGATATGAGTTACCAGGCACAGTTTGCCTATATGAATGAGGCCTTTGCCAGACTTTGCACCACAGATGATGCAAAAGAAGGGGTTAACGCATTTTTTGAAAAACGCCCCCCGGTCTGGCAGGAAAAATAAAGCATATGCGGGCACTATTTATAAATCATTTTGCTGGTGGTATACACTCTCTTGTTTTCAAGAAGGATAAACTTTCCACCATAGGGATCATCGGGAATTAATTTAACAAGCCCCTTGTCAGTAAGATCAGATAACCGGTCAGGGAAAGTTCCAAATCTTTTTTTAAATTCATGAACTTTTTTTTCAAGCCTGTCCATAATCATCAGGGTTTTAAGCCTTATTTCAAACTGCTTTCGAAGTTCCGGGTTTTGGGTGGATTTAATGATATCATTTAAAAACATAATGGCGGGCCTGTACTGATTTTGATACATTGAAAGTCTTGTGGCAAGGGAAGACAAATAACCTGGTGCTTTGGGAAGCCTGGCAGCCTGCATTAAATACCTGGCCCCATTAAGGTTATCCTTTAAAAAATAAAAATAATTAAAGCCGATATAATACGGCACCTTAAAATCCTCTTTTCTGTGTGCCATTGCCTTTAAAAGAAGTTTATTGGCAAGATCAATCTTTCCGAAATCCCAGGTCAGAATCATGTCTGCCATCAGATAAGCATCCCAGAACCAGGGATCCAAATCCGTAAGAATATTCATTGATTCATAAAGAAACTGGGCATATTTGTTGTCAATAGGTTCATTTTGATTAAATTCACCCCCAAAAAATGTAGTAATTTTCAAAAAAAGAAAATCAGCAACAATACCTGAAAATTCCAGGGATGCTGGACCTGTAATCTTTGAAGGCAGTATATATCCTGCATAGTTTTCTTTAAGAAAAATTTCTCTTTTTTCTATTAAATTTTTTTGAAACATAAAACAAAAAAATATTGACACAAAAAGAAATAACACCAGGATGAACTGCCGCTTCATCGAAGCTCTCTTTTATTAAAGATAAGAGATGCCATAATCAGCAGGACTATGGAGTATACTATGCTGTAACCCGTGACGGCGGCAAGGTAGTCCCATGATATGGTAATGGCGTGGGCAGACTGTAGTTTAAGATCAAATACAGACAGATTGGGCAGGATATACTGAACAATACCAATAATAGTATTTATGCCCTCGGACATAAATATTTCAGCAGCATGTTTTGTCTTTAAAAACAGAACCACTTCTTCAATTGTCTGGCCGGCAATATAAGTGGATATGCTGAATAAAAGTGTTATAAATGAGCTGGTTGTGATTGTGGAAAAAAATACTATAAGCGCATTCAGCAGAAAAAACATTAAAAGTTCAGCATACACGGCTTTATAAAATTCCATCCAGGAAAATCCCTGAAAATACAATGAATACTGTGATTTGGTAAACCAGATGGCAAGACTGCTGCAAAAAGTCAATATACCCATTGCAGTAACGATCAATAGCATGATTCCCAGATATTTTCCCCAGATATACTGGCTTCTGGAAAATGGTTTGGACAGAACCGAGTAAATGGTGTACCTGTCAATATCCTTTGACATCAGGTTAATTGAGACAAAAAAGCTCAGTAAAAGACCTGCAAAAGTAATGGCTGAAAGATTAATATCCACAGTCACCTTGTGAAGTTCCCGCATGAACATGCTCACCACAACAATGGAACCTGCCATTAACAACAATGAAAAAAGGCCAATCCCAAACAATGCCCTGTCCCGGACTCCTTCTTTAAATGTTAAAATGGTCAGGGCAAACAATTTTCTCGTCATCATTGATTTCTACCTATTATCTTTAAAAATATTTCTTCCAGGTTATTTTCTGCATCAACACTTTTAAAAATTTCCTCTTTGGTATAAACCCTTTTCAGACTTCCGCCATCCATGATGCCCACACGATCACAGATCCTTTCCACATCATTTAAAATATGAGAGCAGAACAAGACTGTCTTCCCTCTTTGTTTAAGATCACAAATAAGATCAATCACGATTTTCCTGCCAAGTGGATCAAGGCCGGACATTGGCTCATCAAGGATAATGATATCCGGGTCGTGGACCAGGGCAAAGCAGATGCCGGCCCGCTGGGTCATCCCTTTGGAAAAGGTCCTCAGTTTCTGATTTTGCTCTGCAAAAAGCCCTACTTTTTTTAAAAGAATTTCAAT
Organism: Desulfobacula sp.; assembly: GCA_018645325.1. GTDB lineage: Bacteria > Desulfobacterota > Desulfobacteria > Desulfobacterales > Desulfobacteraceae > Desulfobacula. The sequence goes on along the minus strand of JABGOU010000010.1, from coordinate 53,652 downwards.
CCGCCTTATGGAAGTTTTTTTATCAAGCCCCGAAGCCTGGCAGCTGAACATCAAGAGTTCCCTGGCTGTTAAATTATCATAAAAATAGGGATTTTCAGGCAGATACCCTAGATTACGCCGGGAATCAGGGTCCAAAGGCGTTTTTCCAGAAACAAAGATCTGACCTGAATGAGGTTTGATAAACCCCATGATCATCTTGATAATGGTGCTCTTGCCGGCACCGTTCACACCGATAATCCCGAAGATTTCTGCTTTTTCTATGGACAAAGAAACATTGTCAACCGCTGTTTTTCTCTTCCTTTTAAAATCGGAAATATATTCTTTGGATACATTTTTTATCAAGATTTTCTGCATAGGTTTACATATCAAGTTTCATGAATAAAAAACAATGAAAAATGGAATAGCCAATTAATCAGCTTTTTTTATGAGCCAGACAGAAAGAGCTTCCCTGGTATTGTTATTTTTCAAAATAATTCCAATTGTATCTCTGTTTTGAAATGCAGAGGGGTTCGTGAAGATCGAATCAGGAGCATGATAAGTTGTTGATGAGGAAAGTTTGACTAGAACATCATCTATAACCAGTTTTTTATCATAAATTTTGTCAAGCTTGCCAGTCATGTCAAAGACAAAAGGGTAACCAGGGTGTATCGGGTCTTCTGCAAAAGATATTACAGTGTAAATAGTGAGTAAACAAAAAAAACTGCTTAATATGATTAAAAAAAATTTTAATATTTTCATCTTTTTATCCTGAAAATTTTTAATTTTTAATTTCCCGCCAATAATAAAACCCACCTTCAGCATTTTCAAAAAGTCTTTCCGTTGTCCCGGCTGAACTGCTGAATATTTTCATTTCAACCGTCTTATTAGGCATAGTCACAATAATCGGAGGATGTAAAAGACCATCATATCCTTTTCCCGTTGGGGGTACCAAGATCATCTGTCCAGGATTGTCGGGATCATCTATCTCTATCATATCACTTATGTCTATAATACCATCCTCATTAATATCAAATTGTGGTGAACTCAGTCTGCTACCGTCGCAGGCATCTAACTCATGCACCATGGATGTACCCCCACCTGTACATGGTGAATCATTGGGAGTAAATGCAATAGCAATAAGATGTCCGTCACGAATCATGACATTTTTAATTACTCGTTCTCCATCTAAAACCAAATCATTGTCCATGTCCATGGGTAAATCAAAATACCAGCCAATATGGGTGCCGGATTCTATAAGTCCACTGGCTTCATTAACTTCAACCCAGGTGGCTTCATTGTCACTCAATGTCCTCAAATAATGATCATTCAGATACTGGAAATTAATTTCTGTCTGCTCAAGCAGAGTAGCTCCGGCCATTTTTGATAAAGTACCAAGTGTTTCATTCCATTCACCCACGGGGAAACCCGTATCCCAAATTCCATAAATTGTTTGCTGGTCATTATTGGTTCGGTCGGATTCAGCAATAAATTTGCCCGTGCCAAAAAGGACCATATAGCCTTCATCATCGGCGCAATGATTCATTACATCCGGTGTAGATGTAATAGGCTGACTCGGAGATGAAAACAACGGGGCAGGAGAGCTGTCAGTCTCTGTGTAGGCAACTTTCCAGTTTGCAGAATCATCACTGGTCAAATCAAATTTCCACATGTTGCCCAAAAGATCCCCGGCATAAGCATAATCAACTTTTCCATCATTGTCGATGTCAATCAGGGCCGGGCTTGACAAGCCATTATTTCCCGCAGCACCTGTATCAATTTTTTTAATGAGTTCGCCCGTATATGCATTAAGAATGTAAAGTATGGCACTCCCATTGACAGAATCGTAGCCATTCCCAAAAATGGCTACCCAGTTGTGGTTGCCAGGATCACTGTCGGTTTTATAAGATTCAACAATAAAAATATCACTAAAACTGTATCCCAAATCATCATCACTTGCAAAAATTGCTCCGGCTGTTGTTAACTGCGGATACTCCCATAAGACATCAATCCCATCAGTATGGGCAGGGGTTGCCAGCTCATCTTCGGAAAAAGTGGTGTTCTGATATAAAATTTTGGTGATATCCAGGCAGAAATATCCTTTGCCTCCCTTTTTAAGTCCGCCGGTTAAAACAACCAGTTCATTATTGTTTACATTGATAGTCTTTGAAAAAGGTGTGGCATCAACATAAAATTTATGGTCATAGTCAACTAAAGTCAAATCGGTTAAATGCTCAAAAACAATGTGGGGGATATACGCAAACATTTCATCACCGGTTTGTGCGTCAAATGCATGCAGCATCCCGTCATTTCCTCCGGTAAAAATAAGGCCTGATTCTTCATCTTCTTCATCAATATCTGAGTCACTATCATTATCCATACTGTCCCCAATCACCAAAAGTGGAGCAGAATGGACAATATCCCCAAGTTTTTTCTGTCTGGATCTAAATCCTGATATTTCTTTACCCCGGATAAAATCCACCACATCGGGATTGCTGTCAATGGATGTTTTCTGAAGAGCTGTCAAATTATCATATCTGAAAATTATAATATCATCATATCCGTTATAGGTTACAATTTTTCGCCCGGTATCCCAATCCTGTGATTGAAGCTTTTCTGATGCATGCCAGAGAATATCACTATCTTCTGTTTTAATTTCACCTGTGTGTGAGTCTATGGGATATGCTGTCACATCTCCTTCCCAATCTCCGGATGTGTATGTAGACTGATACATGACTGACCCTGTGTTCAGTTCATCACCATTTACTGAGACAGATGCACCGGATGCAATTCTGGATGCCAGATTTTCAAAAACTGAATTTAATGAAGAGACCAGTTCTTCAGGATCATCAGCACTGAAAAATTCTCCCCTGCCATTTACAGCAGCATGCCAGAGGTCATCAATTTTCTGCGAATCTCCACTGTCCGGATTAGGCCAGGTCGGCTTTGGGGTGTTAGAATTTAAAAAATATGGGTCATCTTCATAACTCGGGTTGTCAGTGATTCCATCATTATCCATATCGGTTTGATCAATCGTGCCCGTAACTCCGAATGAAACAGAATATGTGATCATATGCTGGGATTTTTTATTGTCATAATTGTTAGTGGGCAGATTGTCAGGTAAAGTATCGGCTAAATCAGTATCATAATATTTAATAGCCATGTCTGCCAGGGTATCTGAATACGAGTCTGCATAGGGTGCTCCATCATCCCCGTCTTCATTTCCAATTCCAGGATCACTGCCGTTATAATATCCATCCGTCATTAAAACCGTAAAAGCCTGTTGACAGGCACCTCCATCTGCCTCATCCTTAAAGGGAGAGGTGCCAAGATTCCCCGTATACCCGTCATCCTGATCATAATATCGTCCAACATCTCTGAGAGCAGCTCGCAAAGGTGTCCCACCACTGGAGTTCATTTCGTATAATAGATTCAAAAGCGTATCCGTGTCATCAACCGTTGTACCGCCGGATGTGCCTTCAAATTTTATGGCATCTGCACTGGCATATTTCCTAGTGCTTCCTATGTTTTTTACAGTTACATATCCTGAAGTTCCTGCATTAAAAGAGTAAGTTCCTAAAAGCTGCCACTGAAATGCCTCGGTTTGAATATTATGATTTTTAGTAATAGTTGAAGTTCCGCCACTATGATTTATGGTATATTGTGCCTGGGTGGTACGACTACCGGCATACCCCCACCAGGCATAGACTTTATATGAGCCTGCAGTAAGACTGGGAGTCCATTTTGCAGTACCCCTGCTTGAATAAAGAGAGCTTTCATTATACTCCTGGCCATAATTTTGGGCGCTTGATTCCTTCCAGGTACCGCTTTTAGTAAATCCGCTGTCTTTATTATCAACAATAATCGAGTTTGATTCTACATTTATGGGTAAAACCGTCTGTCGAAGTCCGCTGTTAATGGTATAAAATCCTGCATATACCCAATCAAGGTCTAAAATGGATTTTGCAATAGCTGCCTTTGCTGCAAGTTCCCTTCGCCGATAGTAAGAGTACCAGTTAGCAAAATTTTGAAGGTCTTCTTCATCTGTTTTGTATGTAAAATCACTCCCGTTTTCATCATAATTTTTGGGTTGTATATCATTGGGAACTTCATCATTTCCCTGATCATCTTTATGATAGGATAGAGGCCTTAACTCCAATGACTCAACTTTATCGTCATCAGTATTGTCCACCTGGTAATAGAGCCTGTGATCAAGAATGTCATCAGCATCCGTGTCTTCCCATGTAACAAGATAGACTTCCAGATTGTCCACTGTCTCATTGCTATTCTCATCATACCATGTGAAATAATGGGCGTTCTTGATTAGGATGTCTGCATCAGGAGTGCTAGTTCGAATAAACTTGATGGCATCGGCAATGGTAGAATCTCCTGTACTGGCGCCGTGGCGTTCGATAACGACATTTCCGCTGTCATCACTGTTAAAATTATAATCACCTAAAGATATCCATTCTCCACAAACACCAGGTTCATTTTTAGTGACAGCAGAAGCCTGCTGAGTTTTGAATATTATTGTTGGACCTCCAATGTGGTTAATTGTGATTTTTGCGTTGGTATCACGGCTGGAATAACAATTCCACCACGCATAAACTTCATAAACATCCGTATTGGGAATGTCAGGTTTGAAAACAGCCGTCCCACTGCCATTTGTAGATAAAGAGCTATGAGTTGCATCTGGATATGGCCACTCATTTTCATAGGATGATTCAGACCAGGTACCCGTTGTGGTAAAATCAGGTCCACCGTCAGCATTATCCACAATGATCGGTGTTCTATAGGTAATTGTTTTAAAAGTATTTTTTAAAGTTATGGATGGATCTCCACCGCTGACATGAATAGGATTGGAATAAGAAGTTTTCAAATCAGCATCATCCATGGTATAGGTTGCTGTGCCGGGCCATGGGGTATAGGTAGATGAAGGATTGTAATAAAGTTTATTGTAACCAGACCACTGGCCTTTCCAATACTCTTTATCTGTGTTTGATAAAATAGTCCCATTAGAGCTATAGGACGAGTAGACATTATCACCGGGATTTGAGAAAAGGTATTCATGCGCGGAGCCTGAAATCGTAAATCTTCCGTTATTCTCTTCTGTCATGAACTCCCAGTCCATACTGCCTGAATTATCAATGACAAACATGATATTGGGTGGTGCTGCCTGTACTTTTGTATCCATTGGATCATCACTTATATCTATGCATAATCCATTGGTGGTATAGTATAAAAGAAAGAATAAAGATAGCATGATGAACTTGCATTTTCCAGTAAAGCCAGCGATTTTTTTTTTAAAAACCATAAATCACCCCTCTTATAGCCGTTTTGTGTATCCCATGACAATTCTGACAGTACTGTTGTTCTCAGTGCTTTGACCATATAAATCAAAAAAATTCATCCTACCTCCGGAACCACTGGTTCCTTCAACCTTTAAAGAATGACCTGAACCTAATATACCTGAAGGGATATCATTATCAACAACACCATAATTTGTATTGGCACTCAGTCCGGAGGTTTGTGTAAAAACCTGGTCTACGTCCACTTCTCCATTACCATTATCAGGAAAATCATTTTTGTTGAATTCCCATACCCAGGCGGATTCAAGATTTTTGCTGGCAGCTTCATTGGCTGCCCCTTCAGCCTGATAAAAATTTTGTTTATAGACTTTTTCATTACCTGCAATACTGATTTCAATGGAGGTAGTGTTTGTTGCTGCAATTCCAATAATGGTCAGAATTACTAAAAAAAGCAAGGTGGTAATTAAAGCAAACCCCTCCTGATTATTTAAAGTCTTGATCCGCATATGTTTACCTCCTTGACATTCTATCTAATTCTTATAGTATTGATAGTTAAGGTTGTTGCTGAGCCATAAGAAGTTACGGCAATGGTCAGTGCAATGGTCTTTTGACTTGAGGTGTCATCTGTAATATTCCAGGTGACAGAATATTTTAATTCACCGTCATCATCTGGTTCATCTGTAACACCATCTCCATCATTATCAACACCGTCATTTTCCGGGTCATGATTTCCAGCTGACAAATTGGAATCATTAAAAGGTAGATTTAAGAGATATTCTATATGGTTGGATGCGGTTGTGGTTCTTTGTGATAACTTGTTTGACTTGGCATTCCCACGGATTGCTGATACCTGCATAGCAGCAATACTTAATAAGCCTATGGATAAAATGGCAATGGCAATCAGGATTTCTATCAGAGTGAATCCTTTTTGAACCTTTGATGTTTGTTTTAATTTTAAAATAAAATTTTTCATAACCCCAGGTTTCGGCATTTAATGGTTGTGCTTGAAAGCCTCATCAGTTTGTTATTGTTTGGTGTAATTACATATTTTCCAACGATATAGGTGTCTGTTGAATTTAGGCCGGTTTGTATTTGGTCGGTTTCTGCAAGCAGCCAAACTTTTACGGCCCGAATATTGGCAATGGGAACATCAGTTGAAAGGGCAGTTCCCACAATTATACCATTACTCCCAGCCCCACCGGGGCTGTCAGCAACATCAATAATCCCATCAAGGTTTGTATCAAGATTTGTATCAAGGTCATTGTCACCGTCTGAATCTATGGCCCAAATAATATGCTGGGTTGCACCGGGATTTGTTGCAGTATAGGTGTCCATTTCATTGTCAAGATCATCGTCAAAGGCAAAAGCAAGACCAAATCCCTGGATATTTTCGGCCAATAGCCGTCTACCATTACCACTATTTCTTGCCAGATCAAGATTTCCATCACCTGCGACGAAATCATAAACTGAGTAGTGAATCCTTTCTCCAGTACTGATTTGCCCGTCATCATCTAAATCTGCTGTGATCTCGATACCGCTTTTTCCAGTATTCCCGGCATCTACGTTGTTATTTATGTCTCTGGGAGTGATATCTGTAATTCCAAAATTATCGCTGAGTTGGCTGTCATATCCTGCCATCCTGATATCATTAGTCAGAAGAAGCATTGACGCCCTCAGCCCTTGCTGCATTGTTGCAACATTCTCCTGGATCAAATAACTTTTTTGCTGGGAGTCGAATGTCTGATAAGCTGCAATCATCACAACGCTTGAAATTAATAAAGTGATAAGAATTTCAATTAATGTAAAACCTTTGGATTTATTAGAATTATAAATATTATAGACCATTATTGAATCCAATTGTTAGTACTAAACGGCAGTAATCCGTTATATTTTCTGACTTTTGCAGTACCGGCAATACTGGTAGTTACTGCATAACAGACAGCTGCATTTTCATTCTGCAGAAAAACACTTGCCTGGTTTGCCGTACCACGGCTTCCAAAACCTATGGCTGTAGCCTGGGTACAATTATTTCCACTCCAGTTAAGACTGGCATTTCCTGTGCCATAATCAACTCCACTGCTGTAGGATGAGAGATTAACCCGGAATTCTCCGGCTGTGTACGCATCATCGTCAATAGTATCAAAATAATAAAAACCCGGTAAATTTGTATTGTCAAATCGTATCTGAACTGAAAGGTTTCCTTTTATTGCCATAACTCTTGCTTTTTGCATATTTGATTGTAAATCACTAACAGCTGATTTAAGCCTGTACCCTGGAAGCCAGGCATTGAATCTTGGAACTGCAATAGCAGACAAAATACCAATCATGGCAATCACAATCATAAGCTCTATTAGCGTGAAACCCGCCTTTGCCTCTATTTTATTTCTCAATACCATACTAAAATCCTGATTTCATGATTATCCATCTAAAATATTATAAGCAAGAATAATGCAAGCATTAATTTATTTTCTAATAATCCACATAGTAAACTCTTTACAATAACAAATTATCGTCGAAAACACTGTCAACGTAGATTGATCAATTATGAATACAGAATATGGCTCACTGAGAACAAATCATTTCATTTAAGATTATAAAATTGTTATTTTACAAAACTTGTCAATTTAACATAGTGATGTCCGGTTAGATACTTGCATAGCACATCTAACACATTTTTTTTAATTAAAACTTCATTTTTTTGTTGACAAAGGGGCGGCAAAATGCCGCGCGCCTTGAAAATATAACCTTTATTTTCAAGGAGTTAAAGCATGACTTGCATATCGATCCCTAAAAAACAGCTTCAGTCTCTGACTTTTGACAAATTTAAGATTCCTCTGGTAAAGTTATTTCCATTTACGCCAGAATTATTATCAAGAGGAGATCGACCTTTAAAAATGACATTTGAGGACCAATTAAACGCCCTGATATACTTTCATCTTCAGGAACACAAATCAGCCCGGCACCTCATTCAAGATCTGAAAGAAAATGAATTTGCCAAACAAAACATCTCCCCGGATGGGGTATTAGTCGCAGCAGCTTTTCTGAGGCAGTCAACCATAGGGGGCTTGAACAATTACAATTCATTTTTGAAAATCTTTATAAACAGGCTGCGGGCGTTCTTCCTAAAGAGCATTCACAGTTAGGAAATCTTGTATCCATTGATGGCAGACTGATTGATGCAGTTCTTTCAATGTACTGGGCTGATTACAGAAAAGGTTCTAAAAAAGCCAAAGCTCATTGCGGATTTGATATCAATCACGGCATTCCAAACAAAATATTCCTTACTGACGGTAATGGTGGAGAACGTCCTTTTGTTAACCTTATTCTTTCAAAAGGACAAACCGGTGTCATGGACCGGGGGTATCAATCTCATAAGGATTTTGACCTGCTTCAAAAAGAAAACAAACATTTTGTTTGCCGTATCAAAACCAAAACAACAAGGACAATCCTTAAAGAGAACTGCGTTATCCCTGGCAATTATATTTTCTATGATGCTGTGGTACTTATTGGCACCCCTGGACAAAATCAGACCCGGAAGCCTGTTCGAGTCGTCGATTATAAGATTGCCGGGGTTAAATATTATGTTGCGACTGATCGGCATGATCTGACAGCTGAACAGATAGCAACGATTTATAAACTCAGGTGGACCATAGAAAATTTTTTCAAATGGTGGAAAGAACACTTAAAGGTATACCATTTGATTGCCAGAAGTGAATATGGGCTCATGGTTCAAATACTCGGAGGCCTCATCACATATTTGCTGATGGCTATATACTGCCGGGAACAGTTCAGTGAAAAGGTTTCTATCAAAAGAGTTCGAGAATTACGGACCACAATCTTAAATGAACTATTCAGTGGCACTGATGCTGCTGCACCGAATCCAAGTAGGGACAATGTTGTCAAAGATCAAAAAATAATAACACAAGCAAAAACCTAACCGGACATTACTGAATTTAACCAACAGTTTTTGTCAATTACACAGTTAGAGGCCTTTGAATAACCCACTCTTTTGCCCGATTGCTGCGAAATAGAAAAAAATTATAATTCTCAAAATATTCAATATATTCAAACGGTTATAATTTGCATCTTACTTGCATTAAAACAGAATAACACATTATGCAAGATTTGTTATCGAAAAGTTTTGCTTAAATTGAACTAAAACTCATAAATTGTCAAAAGATGTATTAAAAAATTGTAATTATTCAGCTCTTACGCTTGAAACCGCCCTGTCTGATGGATATTTGTTTCGAGGCTATTCGCTTAACCTCCTGCAAATATCCATCAGACAGGGCTTTGGGGATAACTTTTTTAACGGGCTGAACAATTACAAAAAATTTTATATTTTTTTTAGCTGTATACCTGCATAAAGAGCATATTTCGACTTTGGATGTTTATGAATCACCTTTTTAAAAATTTGTATTGCCTCAGCCTGCCTGCCTGTTTTTTTCATTAGTATTCCAATTTCATACAGAACAAAGGCGGTCTTATGTGTTTTATATGCAGACTTATAATATGGTATAGCCTGTGCTGTATATTCTTTTTCAAGATGTTTATTCTCTAGTCCTATTGATAAAATAATTTCAGCCGCTTGACACAGATTTTCAAAATTTTTATTAATAGCCAATGCCTTTTCAATATTTTCAATTGCTTTATCATAATTCCCGACAGATTTTTCATATTCTGCAATCTCAAGAAGAGTTAGATCTTTAAATTTGAAATTATCTGAAATAGCTATAGCTTTTTTGTAAGCCCATATTTCTTTTTCTCGTCCAAAAGCCTGACCATATTTAAACAATACCATGCTGGAATTCGGATTTTTTTTCAAGGTATCTGCCCAGAGGGTTTGATTATTTCTCCACACAAATTCTCTGTTAAAAGTTGTAATAGAAAAAACAAGTATCAGGACAATGAAAACTATCCATTGGTTTTGAAAACTTATAAAACCTTTTTTAACAAAATAACGGCCGCAGGCAGCCATGCAAATACCTGCCACACTGACGGACAGATACAAGTATCTTTCAGCAAAAGGAACCCATGCTATTGTTCCAAAAGCAATTGGCAGGGCCGGAACAAAAGATATGACAAGGATCATGCTCCAGAGTGCTAAAAATCTTTTTTTTTTAAAGAACCAAAAAATATTCAGCATACAAAAAGCAAAAAAAACCATTGAATAAATCAATGTATTGATCTGGGATATTGCAAAATTAAGCGGAAACGGGATTATAAGCTTTTTAAGATAAAAAGCGATCACTGGGAAAACTTGAAAAAACTTAAAAAAACTTATTTCACCGCTACCCGTATCAATTGTTTTTGCAGGCACGAAAAAAGAAACATTAGTATAATACTCCCACCCGCCCGTTCTTAAAAACAGGTATAAAAAAAGGGGAACTGCCATGACAATGCTCCATACAACAAAAGATTTTAAAATATCTTTAACCCGATGTTTATGGATACAATTGATGAACAGATCCATGAGTATAATAATTGGAATGCCTGCTAAAGCGTTTTCCTTGCACAGCATTCCCATAAAAACTGCAAAGGGTGTCAGTACAAATCGAAAAGGTTTCCTTATAAAATAAAAATAAACCCCCAAAAGAAAAAAGAAAACCCCGGCAATATCTGAGCGACCTGAAACCCAGGCCACTGATTCACAGGTCAATGGATGAAGGCCGAATAAAACCATGGCAAGACTTGCATAAAACTTTACTTTCTTATCCTGCTTAAAAAGCTGCAAAGCAATCAAATAGACAAGTATGGCATTTATGATATGGAAAAAATAATTGGTAAAATGATATCCTTTCATTGACAATCCCCAGATCTGGCCGTCAAGATAAAAGGACAGGGCTAACAAGGGCCTGTAATATGTTGTTGCTGAATCACGAAAGAATGTTTTGAAAAGATCAAAATTAAAATCTTCATTTAAAAATTTATCAAAATGTTCTGCATCATCCATGCTCACAAAACCAAAATAATTAACGGGAAGGTAAATGGCCATGATGAGCAACAGGCAGATAAGAAAAGGCTGGCTTTTAAATGAACCGGTTTTAATTTTCATACATACCTTTAAAAAGCCAGACCCCAAGAATTTGGGGTCTGGCTTTTAAACGCAAATTAACTCTTTATGTTTTGGATCAGGTTCCGCCTTTTACTGTATAACCACTTGGTACAGCACCGGCAGTTCCAGCTGCAGTACAAGCGCCGGCAGTTGCTTGAGCCTTCTGGTAAATAAAACCATTGGCTGATGTCATTGCATATTCAATCCCGTTACTTGTAGTAGTTCTGGTGCTGGCAGCAGCAATATAAAACGCAGTAGCCGTGGTTGCAGTATTCATTGTTGTATTGGGAGAAGTGGTAAATACCAGATCTGTCCCCCCGGAGTTGCTTCCGTCAATAGTCACTGTTTCTGCCCAAACAGTTGAAGTAAAGGCTATCATCATGAGAAGACCTAAAGCTATTATTATATTTTTTGTCATTTTATCTCTCCTGTATTTTGGATTAAGCTTGAATCTAAAAATTTTGAATTCTTGAATTATCCATATTGATTAATTAGGATATTCATCCCATTCTGCATAGTATGCTTCAAGATCGGTTCTCAGGTTCCTGATATCGCTTAATCCTGCCGAGTTATAGGACTTTGCCCGGTAGCTGCTGAACTGTGGGATAGCAATTGCAGCAAGGATACCTATAATTGCAATAACAATCATAAGTTCAATCAAGGTAAAACCTTTTTGATTTCTTCTTTGTCTTAGCCAGGTCAACATTCGTCACCTCCATTTTTTAATGTTAATTAATTCTTACTTTAATTCTTACTTTAATTCTTTACTTAAGATCGTATTTACTAAATTTATTTATCAAAAAAGGTGCCAGCCTGAATAAAAAATCTAAAAAACATGGAACATTCTGATATGATTACCTTTTTTAGACTATTAAAAAATTGCAGCTTTATTTTTGAAAAAAACTAATTAAATTACAAACAATTTTTGAAACATTTTACCAAAAATTGTCGCATAAACAAAAAAATATCTCTGATATTATTTTTATAAAATGATTTTAATCATTTTTGCAAATAATACCTTTGTTCTAAATACATATGGTGATATATTCATTTATCCTATTTAGACTTCTGAAAATAATCAGGAATTTTAGCTAAATGGCTGAAAATAAAATTAATATCATCTTATTTTGCAAAACCCACATTAAACTGATTCGGCCAAATCAGTGGATCAAAAACCTTCTTTTATTTTCGCCTTTGTTTTTTTCCGGCAACCTTTTAAGTGAAACTATCTTTATTACCGGTCTAGGTTGTTTTGTTTTCTGCCTTGTTTCAGGATTGGGGTATATAGTTAATGACTGGGTAGATAAAGTAAATGACCAATTTCATCCTGAAAAACAAAATCGCCCCTTTTGCGCCAGGACCGTTTCTGGAAAAACTGCGCTGGTTCTTTCAGCAGGCTTGGTTTTCCTTATCATATTGATATCGGTCTTTTCCCATTTCCCTTCATTATTTTTGACCTATCTTCTGGCCTATTTGCTTCTCTCCTTAAGTTATAGTTTATACTTTAAATCTATTGTAATTTTTGAAATTTTTGTTATTGCCACAGGTTTTGTATTAAGGGTGCTTGCAGGGGGAGCTGTCTGTAATGTAGCAGTATCAAGCTGGTTATTTTTAACTGTTTTTTTCATTGCCATGATGATCTCCATTGCCAAGCGGTTAAACGAACTCAAGGAACTTGGGAAAAAGACAGCAAGGCTTCATCGGCAAAGTCAGGCAGGATATTCTTTGACCTTTCTTAACAACATGCTCTGGGCATGCGGAAGTGTAACCCTGGTGGTCTACTCCCTGTATGCGGTTGAACATGGCAAATTTGTTATTTTCTCCATTATACCGGCAGCCTATGGCATATTTAGATTTATTTATCTTGCAGACTTTGGTAAAGCCGCTGATCCAATCAAAACACTTTTTTCAGACAGTCAGCTCTTACTTTCCGCATCAATCTTTCTTTTATTTTTAACAATTATTATTTATAGTACATGATGAATACCATCAAAATCATAAAACAAATTGATCAAATCATTGGTCCGATTTTATTAAAATTATTTCCCAAACCAGCCATATCTAAATCCAAAGATACACCAATAAAAAAAATTCTGGTAATAAGGCCAGGAGGAATGGGAGATGCCCTTTTACTGCTCCCAATTCTGAAAGAGATTGCCTTCTCATTTCATGTAAAGATTGATATTTTATGTGAACCAAGAAATATAATTGTATTTAACAGCGTTACATTTTTAAATCAGGTCTTTTCATACAAAAAATTTTTATCCATGCTGTCTGTTTTTCAAACTAAGTATGACCTTGTTTTTGATACGGAGCAATCTCACTTTTTGTCTGCAATTATTACAAGGATAGTCTCTGCAGATATCAAAGCCGGATTTAAAACCAATGGCCGTGAGAAAATGTATGACAAAGCCATATCCTACAGCCAAAATATCTATGAGGCAAAGATATTCTGGGAACTTTTTTCAATGGTGTTTGACCTTAAAAAACCATTTCATTTTAAATTTCCATATTTTATTCCCCAGGTTCACAATCAGCCTAAATCATTCAAAAAAGAAAAAATTATCTGTTTATTCCCGGGTGCAACAATAGATGAACGGCTCTGGCCTGAAAAAAAATGGGCAAAAGTCATGGACTGGATAGCAAATAAAAATATCAAACCAATTTTAATCGGTGGTTCAAAAGAATATAATCAATGCAAAAAAATCATGGAGCTTTGTAAAACAGATGCAGGAATAAATCTATGCTCCGCACTTTCAATTATTGAAACAGCGGCTCTGTTTAATAAATCAGAATTATTGATCAGTACTGATTCCGGAATACTGCATATGGGGGTATTGAGCAATGTTCCAACAATTTCTCTGTTTGGTGCCGGGATTGCTGCCAAATGGGCGCCAGAAGGTCGGAAGCACCTTGTCATCAATAAAAACCTTAAATGCAGCCCCTGTACAAGGTTTGGTTCTACCCCGCCCTGTTTGAACAACCTGTCATGTATGACTCAAATTTCAGTTGATGATATTATTATTGGCCTGACAGGTAAATTGTGATGAAAATCTCACTTGAAGTTTCAAACATAGGGCAAGGTCAACTGGACCCAACAGGAAAGACAGGTTTATATCGTGTTGCGACAAGCCTATCAAAAGCTCTGTTGGACAGGGCTGAATTAGATCTTTATTTCGCCCTTCTGGAACTGCCGCATTCAATTGAGCTTACAAAAAAATATTTCTCAAATAAAAATCATCACATTCAATGTATTTTTGAAAACACAAAACTTGAAAAATTTCTTTACAGAGTAATGACTGGATCTCCCTGGTTCAAACATAAATATGGACTCATGCTTTATACCGCTCTTTTGCTGCAATTGCCCAAGAATAAATTTTTACGGGAAGATATCGATATTTTCCATTCATTATATTTTCCTATTCCTAAAAATATTTGTAACAAAAGCCAAACCAGGTTTATCACAATCCATGACATTATTCCGATTCTGTTCCCGAAATACTGCACTGGTTTTCAATCCAAACGTATGCATAATGTTGTAAAAAGTATTGATATTAAAAATGACTGGGTTATTGCTGTATCTGAATGTTCAAAAAAAAATATATGCGAGTTTTCTGGTATTTCAAAAGACAGGGTGTTTGTAACCCATCTGGCGGCATCAAAAAAACTATATTTTCCTATTACTGATAATAATCTAATTATAAACACAACTCAGCAATTCAATATTCCAGAAGGAGACTATTTCCTAAGTCTTGCCACTATTGAACCGAGAAAAAACTTATTATATACTCTTGGATGCTTCAAACAAATCCTAAGAGAACCCGGTATGGGGCATATTCATTTTATTATTGCTGGAAAACGAGGCTGGAAAACAGACCATCTCTACAAAGAAATTTTTTCCGACCCAATACTTAAAAACCGAATTGTTTTCACAGGGTTTATTCCTGATAAATATTTAAGTGCAATTTACAGCGGTGCTCTTGCTTTTATCTATCCTTCATTATATGAAGGATTTGGTCTGCCTCCTCTTGAGGCGATGCAGTGCGGAACACCGGTTATTACATCTAATACAAGTTCTCTGCCCGAGGTGGTGGGTGATGCCGGTATAATGATTAATCCAAAAGATGGTGATGCATTATGCCAGGCCATGATTGATATTGTAAAAAACAATAAACTCCGTAATCATCTTTCAAAAAAAGGCATTGAACGAACAAAATTATTTTCATGGAAAAAATGCGCCGATGAAACTATAAAAGCATATCGTTCTGCTTTAAATAATAAAAATTAATAACTAAGAGGTATTATTGAACTCCGCTATTATATTAGCATCCGGGTCAGGTGAGCGGTTTATGGGTAAGACACCCAAGCAGTTTACCAAACTTTCAGGGCTTCCTATTCTTGTTCATACCATAAAAGTATTCCAGAAAAACAACAATATAGAAGAAATCATTGTTGTAGCTAATGAAAATTTTGTACCTCTTGTCTGGCAATTTGTCAGAGAACATTCTTTAAATAAAGTTTCAAGAGTGGTTGCTGGTGCTGCAACAAGACAGGAATCATCTAAAATTGGAATAGACAGGTGTGATAAAAAAACAAAATATGTTCTTATCCACGATGGTGTCAGGCCGTTTATTTCAACCCAAACAATTAATGAATTAATTGTTTGGGTGAAAATACATAAGGCAGTTGACACAGTTATTCCTTCAGCCGACACAATTGTTCAGATAAATCGAAACGGCTTTATTTCTAACATTCCTGATCGTTCACTATTGAGGCGCGGTCAAACACCACAGGCTTTTGAATATCAGCTTATTAAAAAAGCGCACGAAACTGCATTAAATAGAAATATTAAAAATGCAACTGATGATTGTGCTCTTGTAATGCAAATGAAACATCCCGTATATACAGTGATGGGAGATAAGCAAAATATGAAAATCACACATCCTATTGATCTTCATATTGCAGACAAACTTTTTCAGCTGCGTTGTCAAACCACTGAAGATAAAATAAACGAGATTTTACTTGAACAATTTTTTGATAAGATAATTATAATTGCTGGTGGTACCAGTGGAATCGGGAAAGCCTTGAGTCTATTTTTGAAACCCCATGCAAAAAAAATATATGCTCTTGGCAGAAAAACATCTTTGGAATTCGACATTACAAATTATGACACTATATCAAATACGCTTAAAACAATCTGGGATAATGAAAAAAGAATTGATTATGTGGTAAATTGTGCTGGTGATCTTATAAAAAAAAATGTTGAATTTACAAGCATTGAAGAATGGGATCATATCTATGATGTAAATCTTAAAGGAAATTTTCTTTTTGTAAAAGCATTGTTCCCCTATTTTAAAAAACAAAATTACGGAAATATTATGTTTGTGGGTTCAAGTTCGTACACAAGGGGTAGAGCCGGATATTCAGCTTATTGCAGTTCAAAGGCAGCCCTTGTTAATTTTTGCCAGGCATTTGCTGAGGAAGCTATCAATCATAATATCAGAGTTAATATAGCAAGCCCGGGCCGGGTTAATACTCCATTAAGGTACAAAAACTTTGGAAAAGAAAATTTAGCAACGCTTCTTAACCCTGAATATGTAGCAAAAAAAATTATATTTGCAATGGTGCAGAAGACAACTGGAAGTGTTTTTGAAATAATATAACAGTAAAACAGGGGATAAATTTGGACAATCCAAAGCTTTATACCATAGAGCAGGTTGAAGATACCTTGCAGTTGAAAACCTGGTGGGCAATATGGGGAGTTCTCCCCATAGCAAACAGAATAGTTGTATTGATTGTAAACCATACAAAAATATCTCCAAATACAGTTTCAATTATTGCATTTTGCTTCAGAATTATTTCAGGGATAAGTTTTTTAAAGGGTGACTGGTCTTTTGACATTGCCGGAGCTTCTTTTTACTACTTTGCCTATACTCTGGACTGTATTGACGGACCTGTTGCAAGACTTACCGAAAAATCATCTGAATTTGGTCGATACCTTGATCATTTATCTGACCTTACAGGAGATCTTTTTATTTTATGTTGTCTTGCCTTTGGCCAGGGACAATTTTTTTCAATCATAATAATATCAATGTGTGTTATGCATATTTTTGAAGCATATATAAGTTATCTTGCAGGATTAATAGTCAAAGACAGGATGCCGGATACAAATAGTATTGGAAATAAATTTTGGGGAATTCTTAAATTATATCAAAATTATAGAATGTTTTTTTTAAAAAAAAATATTAAATCATTTATTTCATTTCCTGATTATGAATTATTTGTATTTATTGTTTTTCCAGTAATCGGCATACCTTTAAAAGGAATTATGATTGGTTTTTTTATGCTTGTATGTGTGGTTTTGTATTCTGTTTTTTCTACATTTTGGGCTATTTATTCAGGAGATGGAAAATTCCCTTAACTATTTAACCTTTTTTGTATACAAGGTTTGTTTATGTCAAAGTTGTATATTGATTTTTCAGATACATATTTTTCAAAAGCAGGGACGGGAATCCAAAGGGTTGTCAGAAACATTCTCATCCGGAAAAAGACGTTTAAACATTACGGATTTGACGAAGTGACGGGCGTGGTTCAATCAAGCAACAGTTTTTATAAATTGGAATATGGAAAAACATTATCGCTGAATCTTAAAAACGCTCTTTTTTTTCTGGCCACCAAGTTAAGGCATTTAGTTGATTTTATATTCAAATTTATTAATCGGGGAAAAAATATAACGCTCTTAAAAGAAATACCTGAGAAAAATTATGTCACAATGCATATAAAAATTATTCTATTTTCCAGGCATATTCTGAAATATCTTTTTAAAATCATGGAATATATTGACACATTGTTTCTAAAAAATCAAAAAATCTCTTTTTCAAAAAATGATATACTCTTTTTACCAGATGCATTCTGGTCAAAAAACTTCTCTACAAGTGCCGTCAGAAAAGCTAAAAAAAGCGGTGCTAAGATAATTGTATTACTCCACGATATATTCCCCTTTACACACTCTGAGTTTGTTGAGGAAAGACACCTTGCAAACTTTAAAAAAAAATTTCCAAAAATCATAAAATCGGCTAATGGTTTTATCTGTAACTCAGAATTCACATTATCTGAAATTACTAATCATTTGAATAAACATTATAAAGATTTCAAACAATTACCTTCTGATTTTTTTCATCTGGGCTGTAATTTTGATTCCAAATCCGTCACCCATAATGTTTCCAGTAAAAAAAAGAATGCTTATTTGATGGTCGGTACAATTGAACCAAGAAAAAATCATGACTTTGTACTGGACGTATTTGAAAAATACTGGAGCCAGGGCGGAACTGGACAATTGTGCATTGTTGGAAAAATTGGTTGGGATTGTGAACTTACGATGACAAGGATTTTAAAATCTGCATATTATAATAAATGTCTTTTTTTCTTTAACAGGGTATCAGACTCGGATCTTGGAAATTTCTATTCAAGCTGTAAATCTTTGATCTTTGCTTCAATTGTTGAAGGTTTCGGCCTGCCTATTGTTGAAGCAATGGCTTACAACAAAATAGTATTTGCATCCAACATCCCTGTTTTCAAAGAAATTTCTAAAAAATACCCGTTTTATTTTGACCTGGATAACTCTGATTCCTTGCTTGAATTAATAAAAAAGCTTGAGGCAGGACAATTAAATCTACAAAGAAAAAAACCTGCCTTAATCTCCTGGAACGATTCAATAAATCAACTGGCCTTGAAAATTTCAAAATTGCCTGTTTAAAAATTGTTGGATTTAATTAAAAAACTTTCCATGAAAATATTTCATTGAAAGAAACAATTAATCATTGAGCATTGAGCCTTTATTTAATTTTACAATCTTATTTGTCATCTTTGTTAATTTTTTCAGGTCATGGGATACGATTAATAAAGTTTTTTTCTTTTCTAATAATTCTTTTATGGAATCAAAAGATCTCTTTTTAAACTCTTCATCTCCAACAGCTAAAATCTCATCAATCAGAAAGATATCTGCATCAGAATGAATTGCAATTGAAAAACCCAGTCGAAGATTCATTCCTGATGAATATTTTTTAACAGGTGTTGTCATGAAATCACCTAGCCCTGAATATTCAACAATTTGATCCATTTTTAATTTTATTTCACCAATTGTCATCCCCAATATAGCCCCATTCATATAAATATTTTCAAAGCCGTTAAGATCAGGATGAAAGCCGGCTCCCAGTTCTATCAAGGGCGCAATACGACCATTTACTTTAATACTTCCACAAGTTGGTGTAATGACTTTGGCAACCAGTCTAAGCAAAGTACTTTTTCCAGAGCCATTTGGACCGTACAGCCCAACACTTTCACCCTTGCGGATTGAAAATGAAAGGTTTTTTATTGCAAAGAACTGGTTAGGATTACGGCTTCTTGTTAATTTTCTTTTTGAAAAAAAAGATATAAATTCATCACGCAGAGTACCATATTGTCTGTGGCCCTTTGAAAAGATCTTGCTGACCTTGTCAAAGCGTATGGCTGTATCAGATGACATCTGCAAACGATCTTTCAAGACGTATAAAAATTTTATAGGAAACAAAAAACAGTGCCATTACAAAGCCGGCTGCAATGGCAAACTGCCAGAGTACAATTCCTCTTTCTTCGATGAGTACTCTTCTAAAATTTTCAATAATATAGGTTAAGGGGTTTAAAAATAGAAATAATTTCATTTTCAAACTAATTGTATCAATAGAATAGAATACAGGAGATGAAAAGAACCAAACCTGTAGCAAAAAACCCGATGCAAGCCTCATATCTCTATAATAGACATTGATGGTACCAAACAGCAAACATACGGAAGCTGTAAATAAAAACAAAAGAACACACAATGGAATCACCCATAGAAAATTTAATGTAAATGGTGTTTTACAAAAGAAAACCATTGCAGCAAGCAGCATAGCAGATATTATGAAATCTGTTATAAATACAGAGATTCTGGAAAAAATAATCAGTTCCCGGGGGAAATAAATTTTAGTAATTAAATCCCTGTGATCTATCAGGGAATTTATTGATGCATTGACAGAAGAGGAAAAAAACGTCCAGGGCACAAGCCCTGCAAAATAGAACAATGATCTTGGGTAACCTTTTGTATTAATATTTAAGACATAGCCAAATACAATGACGAACAAAGCCATCATACTCAAGGGTTGAATTAAAGCCCATAATACTCCGATGGCAGTCTGTTTATACCGGATCAATAATTCACGCCACACAAAAACAAAAAATAAATCTTTATAGTTCTTTAATCTGTTAAACATTTTTGTCTCTATAATTAATATTGTTTGCCATACAATTATAAAGTGTAAGGAGATATTTTAAAAATATTTTAAGCAGATATCGAATCCCTTAGATTATTTGCAGGTGTCCATTAGTCAACAGGCTCAATTTTTTCAAGGCGGTATCGCATAGACCTTAAACTTAATTTTAAATAATCAGCAGCTTTGCTTTTATTGCCTCTTGTAAGTTCCATGGCTTTGTTAAGATAGCTCTGCTCAATGATCGATAAAATTTCATCCAGATCCACCCCCTGCTCAACGTCTTCAAGATCAAACCGCCTTCCTTTTATGCCCTCAATCCATCTTCTTTTTTTATGCATGGAAATTGTCAGACTTTCAGGTAAAATAATATTTGTGGAAGAAAGGGCTACACTTCGTTCGATTAAATTTTCAAGTTCGCGGACATTACCAGGGAAACTATATTTATTTAAAAAATCAATAGCATAGGAAGATAACTTTACGATATCTTTATCCATTTTTTTTGAGTATTTTTCAGCAAAATGCTTTGAAAGAATCTCCACATCCCCTTTTCTATCCCTTAATGGAGGAACCTTAATCGGAATAACGTTAAGCCTGAAAAACAAATCTTCCCTGAAATTCCCATCTATGACTTCCTGCTCAAGTTTTTTATTGGTTGCAGATATAATCCTTGTATCTACTTTAATTTCTTTTGTACCACCAACAGGTTTCACAAAAGTCTCCTGAACCGCTCTCAATAATTTAACCTGGAGAAAGGTGGATAATTCTCCTATTTCATCCAGAAAAATGGTACCTTGATGGGATGCCTCAAAAAGTCCTTTTTTATCACCTGTTGCTCCAGTAAAAGATCCTTTGACATGTCCGAAAAATTCACTTTCCATTAATGTATCTGGGATACCTCCACAATTGACAACCACAAAAGGCTTATCCTTTCTGTCGGAATTTTCATGAATAGCTCGTGCAATCAACTCTTTTCCGGTTCCACTTTCTCCTGAAATCAAAACATTGGTTTTTGTTGAGCTAATCTGTTCGATTCTTTTATAGATAGCATGCATTCCAGGACTTTTCCCGATAATCCGGTTAAAATACAGATTGTCCCGAACCTCTGTGGATGTCCGCTCTTTTTCCTGATCAAGAGTCTTTAATTCAAGGGCTCTTTTTATAGTCTGCTTTAATTCAATATTATCAAAAGGTTTGGGAACAAAATCATATGCCCCTTCATTCATGGCCTCAACTGCAATTTCCGTCGTAGAATATGCAGAAATCATAATAACAACAGTATCCGGACTTTTCCTTTTAGCTTCTTTCAGAACTTCAAGCCCTGTGATGTCACCAAGACGAATATCCGTCAGGATTAGATCGTAATTGTTCTTTTGAATCATCTTTAATGCCTGTCTGCCATTTTTGGCATCAGACACCTTATACCCTTGTTTTGACAAAAAAACTTCAAGAAACTCACGCATGCTTGCTTCATCATCTACAACAAGGATAGTTTCTTTATTTTCCATTTAAATAAACAACCTTTCCATTTACCATGGTTAAAAATACCCTGCCTTTGACCTTCATCCCTGAAAAAGGTGAATTTTTACTTTTGGATTTAAATGACTCAGGGTTGATTTCATAGGCCACATCCGGATCTATAATGGTCAAATCTGCTAAATTCCCCGGTTTGATATCATTATTGATCCCAATGATTTTTGCAGGATTCTTTGACATTTTATTAATAAGTTCTTCCAGGGTTAAAAACTTGTCATGGAACAGTTTTAAAGAAAGGGGCAAGGATGTTTCCAAGCCTATAATACCAAAGGCTGCCATATCAAACTCCACATCTTTTTCCACCACACTGTGGGGCGCATGGTCAGATGCAATCAGATCAATTGTCCCATCTGAAAGACCGCAAATAATTGCCAGTCTGTCTTCTTCAGATCTCAGCGGAGGATTCATTTTAAAATTTGTATCATAATCTTTTACATCTGCATCTGTTAATGTAAAATAGTGAGGTGCTGTCTCACAGGTGATATTTATTTTTCTTTTTTTTGCCTGCCGGATAGCTTCCACAGACTCTTTAGTACTGACATGGCAAAAATGTACTGATGCACCGGTAAGTTCACAAAGTGCAATATCTCTTGCAACCATAATACTCTCTGCCGCATTAGGGATACCTTTTATCCCCCAGAAAGTAGCAAAAGGTCCTTCATTCATAGACCCGCCATCAACCAGGCTTAACTCTTCAGCATGGACAAAGACAGGAATATTGAGCCCCTTGCAATATTCCATTGCCCGGCGCATCATGTTTGCATTTTCAATTGGTTTCCCATCATCGGTTACAGCAACGATCCCTGCCTTTTGCATATCATATATTTCAGCCAATGTATTCCCCAGTGAACCCCTTGTTATTGCTCCTGTAGGATATACTTTTGAAAGACCTAATTCCTTTGATCGATTGATAATAAACTTTGTCACCTGCCTATTATCATTCACAGGATTTGTGTTAGGCATTGAACAAACCCCGGTAAAACCACCTCGGGCAGAAGCCAAAAGCCCGGATTTAATTGTTTCCTTATATTCTTGTCCCGGCTCTCTCAAATGAACATGAATATCAATTAATCCCGGCACAACAATCATCCCTTTAGCATCTATGATTTTGGTATCGGACCTGGTTTCAATATAAGTCTTTGTTTCAATATCGTCCGGATCGACAATTGCTTCAATAAGATGGTCTTTAATGAAGATACCTTTTTTCCCATCAATATTTCCAGGATCAAGTAAATGCGCACCTTTAATCAGAGTCTGCATGTCTGCCACCTCCTGCAACAAGGTAAAATAATGCCATGCGCAATGCAACACCATTGGTAACCTGCTCTAAAATCAGGGAGTACTCAGAGTCAGCAACTTCACTTGATATTTCAACCCCTCTGTTCATGGGGCCTGGATGCATGACAATGACATCTTTTTTCGCAAGATTAAGCCGAGCCTTATTCAGTCCATAAAGCATTGCATATTCTCTTTCAGTGGGGAAAAGTATATTACCCTGTCTTTCTTTTTGAATTCTAAGCATCATGATAATATCAGCACCTTCAATACAGGTTTCTATATTGGGTGATATAGTGCACCCTAAATTTTCTATTCCCATTGGAATCATAGTCCCAGGGGCACAAATGAAAACATGAGCCCCCATTTTAGAAAATCCTGTAATATCTGATCGTGCAACCCTTGAATGGGCAATGTCACCTATGATGGAAATCTTCAGCCCTTTTATTTTTCCCTTTTTTTCCCTGACAGTCATCATATCCAAAAGTGCCTGGGATGGGTGGGCATGAATACCGTCCCCTGCATTAATAACTGAAGCTCTTACACGTTTTGCAATTAAATGGGCAGCCCCTGATGATGGGTGCCTCAAAACAATCACATCCGGATTCATGGCTTCAAGGTTCTTGGCTGTATCTATCAGGGTTTCTCCTTTTACAATACTTGAAGAACTCTTTGAAATGGAAAGGCTGTCCGCAGAAAGTCTTTTGGCTGCAGTATCAAAAGACAGCTTTGTTCTTGTTGAGGGTTCCTGAAAAAAAAGGACTATGGTTTTACCCCTTAGAGTAGGTACTTTTTTTACAGCTCGTTCTGAAATTTCCTTCATCCCATAAGCTGTATCCAGGATCATTGAAATTTCATTGGGCTCCAGAGATTCAATATCAAGAATGTCTTTTTTGGTAAACCGCATTTTTCTGCCTTATCTTAATATGTCACCAATCCTGCTCCACCTGACACTATTCCATATGGGTACAATCTTGTCTTTATTCCATGACCAGTAAATGATAAAGGCTTCACCCCTTACAGAAGTAAGGTCAACAAATCCCCAGAATCTGCTGTCATGACTATTGTCCCTGTTATCACCCATTACAAATAATTTATTTTCAGGAACTTTGATTTTTCTTAAATTATCCCTTGAGCTGAAATTTCCCGGGATTATATCTTTTGCTTTATGCACAGCATAGGTCTCACCTTCAACCTTTTTACTATTCACATATAAATTTTTATCAATAATTTCCAAGGTATCACCTCCTGTGGCAACTACCCTTTTAATAAAATCTTTGGAAGGATCTTCCGGATACTTAAAAACAACAATATCACCTTTTTGTGGATCTTTCACTGGAATAAGGGTTTTCCCTTCTGTAAAAGGAATTTTTATACCATATATAAATTTATTAACCAGAATCTGGTCTCCGATCTGAAGTGTTTCAAGCATGGAACCGGATGGAATTTTAAATGCCTGAATAATGAATGTCCTGATAAACATGGCAATAATAATGGCAATAATGATTGCCTCTGTATTTTCCCGCAAAGAACTCTTGGGTTTCTTTTCCGTCATTTTTTATCCTTAAATATTTTCCTAGTAGAACATGTGCTGAGGTTGGGTTAAAAAGAACTTTGCTTTTTGTATTGATTTCTTTAAAATATCAGCTATTTTTCTAGCCTTTACCATGCTGGATAAAGGAACCGTTGGAATTTTTTTACCTTTGATCATGATGGAGCCGCTTTTCAACTCAGCATAACTGATCTGTCCATAGGATCTTGAGATACCTTGTGGGTAATCATATCCATAATCAATTATCTGGGTGAACAAGTCACTATCAGAAACAGATGTAAATTTGAGGATTTCCTCATTTAAAATAGGGATCGGGACACCAAATCCAATGGACAAAGAGCATCCATAACCACGGATACTTTGCCCGACAAGCCATTCAGGAGACATCTCCTTTAAATCTCCCATCACTGAAAGGGTTCCTGCAGGTGCAACGGGCACACCATTTAATCCTCTTTCAACCTGGGATTTGTGCTGGGTTCCAGTCCAGGTTACATAGCCTTGCGCACCGCCTAAAAAAATCCTTGTTCCAATGCCAATGGTTTTTAAATACGGATCATTCAACAAGGGACTCAGCAAACCTGCTGAGCAATAATTGGCATTACCCATGCCCTGTTTTAATGTTCCCATATAGGTATATTTTGTTTTATCGGATTTATTAATGGCACAATTATAATTTTGATAGGCATTTCGAGGATTACACAACATGGCGTTGGGTAATTCTTTCAACGTGACAATCTTTTCTATTTCCCTGTTGGGATAACAGTCAGTACCATAACTTTGGGCTTTAATATGAACCTGTTTACCTGCAACCAGATCCTGTATAACATGACCACCCCCATAATTAAATTCACCGGGATGGCGTTTATTCAACGGATCATCTTCGCAGGTCTGGGTTGCACCCAGATAGCAATCCACGGCTGCCACACCTGAATATGCCTCCACATTGTTGAACCAGGTTTTCGTTGTTCTTACCAAAGGTTTGGACTGGCCGATATTTATAAAGGCTCCTGAGGAGCACATGGGGGCAAAAGTACCTGTTGTCACAACATCAATTTTTTTTGTTGCTTCAACTATTCCTTCTTTTTTTGCAATATCGACAATTTCTTCTGCAGTAACAACCACAGCCTGGCCTTTAGCAATTTTTTTGTTTATCTGTTCAATGGTTTTATTGACTTTATAATCACTCATAACTGCCCTTTGTTATCCTGGTATATATTTTACATTTGTCCCTATAATCACATCTGGTTCACAAAATTTATTTTTGATGTAATATTATTTTTAATCCATGAATTATCCCACCATTCCACTGGATTTACAAAAACATTGTGAACAATCATTGAAAAATGAAGATGGTCACCCCCGGCAAGACCTGTCATACCTGTAGAACCTACTTCATCACCTTTTTTAACCGCATCACCTTTTTTGGCTGAAATCAGGCTTAGATGTGAATAAAGACTGCAAAGCCCAAATCCATGATCTATTATGACAGTATTGCCAAAAATACCTATTTCCCGTGCTAAAATCACAGTGCCGGAATTGGCAGCTTTCACAGATGCGTTAGCCGTTGAAGCAAGATCAATTCCCAAGTGTGTTGCCCTATCAATCTCTTTACCTTTATATTTATAAATCCTATGATCGGCAAACCCGGCTCTTCGTGCTGCCCCTTTCAGTCTTAAAAACTTGCCATCCCATAATTTTTTATTTTCTGAAATCTGGGGAATACTTAATACTTCTTCAACATTACGCTTTCTAATCTTTTTGTTGATATATAAAAATTTTTTTAATAAAGGATTTTTTTCTCCCTGAAAAGATCCATTTTTACCATCCACATCAAAATCTATTACCTTTTGGTTTAAAAAATGATCAGAAATATTTAAAATGTCAGTTCGAAAATTTTTATCTCTTATATAGTGATAAAATCCTCTTTTTGTAATATTTCCTGCCATATCTTCAGCAAGGACTGATATTTGACTCTCTGGACCCTGCAGATGGCTTAATGCAAAAAAAGCAGCATAGATATCCTTATTCTCAAAAAGACCGGATTGCCCCGGAAAAAAATTTTCTCCTACTTTTACACCACTTTTTATATTTTTTTCAAAGAGTTTATAAATAACAAGAGCGGCACCCCCTCGTTCAATATTATGGCGTTTAGTTAAGACTGCTACTTTAGGTGGCTTTGAATCAATAATAACTTTTTTTTCAGTATAGGAGATATTACCTTTGTTCCACCCACGCCATGAATAGTCGGAGACCATTATTCGAATAACAGCATCACCATCCGTCATTCCATATTTCCAAAAATG
This sequence comes from Desulfobacula sp., assembly GCA_018645325.1. Classification (GTDB taxonomy): domain Bacteria; phylum Desulfobacterota; class Desulfobacteria; order Desulfobacterales; family Desulfobacteraceae; genus Desulfobacula. The sequence continues at coordinate 26,362 of JABGOU010000010.1, read as the reverse complement.
TACGGGAATGGTAAAAGTGTCATTAATTATTTTTGAGCCTGGAACCACCCCTAAAAAACCTTTGGATTTATACTGCTTTTCAAGTAATATTGTTTCTTTGCCCTTCTGCATTATCGATACCATAACTTTACGAAGGCCTGTTTTATTGTCTGATACTTTAAGAGACATCTCATAAGCTTTTTTCAAATATAAAGAAGGCAGCGACATATCAACAACTGGTTTTTTCCCTTCAAATTGATAGACAAAAATCCATATTACTGGAATCAAAACCATAAGAATGAGGGTTAAAAAGACAACTCTTTTCATCAATAATACCTATCTTTTCAGGAGGTTAGTATATACTTAAACAAAATTAAAATAAAATAGCAGCTATGGTCGAACTTATCAAGCAGTTTTCCATTCTTGACTTTTTGAACCTCAAAATATAATTTGACCTCAAAAACTTATATTTAGGACTCATTTATGAATAATTTTTTCTTTAATTTAATTGACCGATCTAAACCCGTCTTTTTTCTGATTGCAGGCCCCTGTGTAATAGAAAACTATGAAACCACCTATCTGATTGCAGAACATTTAAAAAAAGTTACCCGCCTGCTTGACATTCCTTTTATTTTCAAGGCCTCCTTTGACAAAGCGAACCGGACATCTATTCAATCTTTCAGAGGTCCGGGGTTTGATGATGGTTTAAGCATTCTTAACGCTATAAAAAAAGACTTAAATATTCCTATTCTTTCGGACATCCATTTACCTGATCAAGCCGAAAAGGCAGCAAAAGTTCTGGATATAATCCAGATTCCTGCCTTCCTGTGCAGGCAAACCGACTTGATACTGGCAGCCTGTAATACGGGCAAACCTGTTAATATTAAAAAAGGCCAGTTTTTATCACCCATTGAATGCCGTAATATCCTTAACAAGGCAAAAGAATCCAATAATACAAATATTTGTATCACTGAAAGAGGATCATCCTTTGGATATAATAATCTTGTGGTGGATTTTCGGTCGATTCCAATCATTAAAAATTTAGGGGTGCCCGTTGTATTTGATGCAACACACAGTGTTCAACTTCCGGGTGGCGCCATAGACTCTTCCGCCGGAGAACGCCAGTTTGTTCCCACCCTTTCAAAGGCTGCCATTGCTGCAGGTGCGGATGGATTATTTATTGAAACTCATCCAGATCCGGAAAAAGCTTTGTGTGACGGACCAAATTCCCTGCAGTTAAATGAAATACAAAACTTTTTATCCTCTCTTATGGCTATAAAAAAAGCGGTTGGATAAATAAAATATTATGAAAACAAAACTTGCACACATTAAACTTTTGCTCTTGGATGTGGATGGAGTTTTAACTGACGGTGGTATCACTTATTCAGACTCTGGAGAACAGATAAAAACTTTTAATTCAAAAGATGGATTCGGAATAAGGCTTCTAATGGATTCAGGAATTCAAGTAGGTATTATTACCGGCCGCAAATCAAAGGCTTTGGAATACAGGTGTAAAAACCTTGGCATTACCTTATTATTTGACGGGATAAAAGACAAATCAAAAGCTCTTGACAAGATCAGGTCCCAGACAAAAATAATGCCTGATCAAATTGCCTTTGTCGGAGATGACCTGATGGATATTCCTGTCATGAAAATGGTTGGTGTTTCTTTTTGTGTGTCAGACGCCTGTCAGGAGGTTAAAAACCATTCAGAGATTATCACAAAACAAAAAGGAGGTCATGGAGCTGTCCGGGAAATCTGTGAAAGTATTTTAAAATCACAAGGGTTATGGGAAACTATCCTGAATAAATACCTGTCATGACAAAGTCTTTAAAACAAAAAATGACAGCCCCTTTGATCGGATTATTGATAGTGATAATTATCATCATCAGCGGTTTTGTTTATTTTAACAATTATTTTTCCAAACCAATACAATTTCATGATATTAAAATAGACACCAAAGCTAGTTTTAAATTGAACATCTTAAAACAGATTTCAAAAAAAAACGGCATAAAAGAATGGGAATTGGAAGCTTCTTCTGCAACGCTATTAAAAGATGAAGAAAAAGCCGTTCTCTTAGAGGTATCAGTCTCTTTCTTCACAAAAGATAATAAAAGAGTCCATTTGACGTCCCAAAAAGGGATTTTGAATACAAAGACCCATGACATGACATTTTCAGACAATGTTAAAGTAGCCTATGAAACTTTTTTCCTGGTAACTGATAAGTTGCATTATAACAAAAAAGAACATATAATATACTCTAATAACAGCGTGAGGCTTGAAAAGACAGATTCCGTAATTGAAGCGGATTCAATGACAACCAAATTAAATGAGAATATAACAATTCTAAAAGGGAATGTTAGAGGAAATTTCAGTGAAAACTTTGATATTAAATAAATCAGTGTTCATTTTTTTGTTTTATCTTATTTTTATTGGTTTTATATTTTTTTTGCAAATAACCACGATTGAAGCTCAAACCCCAGCAAAGGAGGGAGAAGTCCCCCTTCATATTGTGTCTGATAAAATGATTGCACAAAAGAACACATCAATGGTTGAATTTACAGGAAATGTCAAAGCAACCAGAGAAGACTTCATCGTTTTTGCAGATTCCATTAAAATTTATTTTGTTGCCGGCAACAATGATAAAGAAAGTGATGCCCAAAGCAATGTAAAAAAAATCGTTTCAACCGGAAATGTCAGATACATTGCTGGAGAGCAAAAGGCATATGCTGATAAAGCGGTCTATACTGCAAAAGATGAAATACTAATTCTTTCGGGCAAATCTCCAAAATTAACAACAGGTTCAAGTTTTGTAACCGGGAAAAAAATCACCCTTTTTAGACTTCAGGATAAGGTACTAGTGGAAAGTGAAGACTCAAAAAGAGTTGAAGCCTTTTTTAATCCTGAAGACAATATCATAGACAAACAATAATGACACAACTTGTACTAAAAAATCTTGTAAAAATCTATGATGATAAAAAAGTTGTAGATAATGTCAACCTTACAGTGAAACAAGGCCAGGTAACAGGTCTCTTAGGCCCGAACGGGGCCGGCAAAACAACAACATTCTACATGTCTGTTGGCTTGATCAAATCCGACGGTGGAACAGTTCTGATAGACAATGAAGATATCACCCACCACCCCATGTATATTAGAGCCAGAAAAGGGATTGGCTATCTTCCTCAGGAATCAAGCATTTTCAAAAAACTGACAGTGCAAGAAAATATTACCGCCATACTTGAGGTGCTGCCTCAAAATGAATTTAATATTAAACAAAAAGCAATGGATCTGATGAAAGAACTTGGTATCAGTAATCTTGCCAATCAAAAAGCAAACTCTCTTTCCGGGGGAGAAAGGCGCCGTCTTGAAATTTCACGAGTTCTTGCAACAGGCCCTTTGTTTATTCTTCTAGATGAACCCTTTGCCGGTATTGATCCTTTAGCTGTTATTGATATCCAGCAAATAATTTATCAGTTGACTAAAAAAGGTATCGGAGTTTTAATATCAGATCATAATGTGAGAGAAACCCTTGGGGTTTGCGATAATGCTTATATTATGAGCCAGGGCAAAGTCATTGAATCAGGAAATCCTGATAAAATAACTTCAAGTGAAATAGCTAAAAAAATCTATTTGGGGAAAAATTTTAAATTATAAAATGGAACTTGGATTACAACAAAGCCTAATCTTAACCCAGCAACTTGTCATGACGCCTCAACTTCAGCAGGCGATAAAACTGCTGCAGTTGTCCCGCCTTGAACTTGCAGAAATGATTCAACAGGAAATGGAACAAAATCCTGCGTTGGAAGAATCAGGTATTGATGAGCCGTCTGATAAAAATATTACTGCCCTGGAAAATAAACCCGATCCTTCTGAAGAAGAAACACGCATAAAAGAAATCACCATTGAAGAAAAAATAAGGCCCGACACAAACTGGGAAAACTATATCAATGAATATAATTCCACTGGCAGGGTCTATACGGAATCGGAAAATACAGAAACGCCAAATTACGAGGCCTTTACTTCTGAGAAAAAGACCCTTAAAGACCATCTTCAGTGGCAACTGGGCCTCTCAGGACTGAATGAAACACAAGAAAAAATTGGTATCATGATGATCGGTAACCTTAACAGAGACGGTTATCTTTGCAGTGAGGTTGAAGAAATTGCACAGGCTTGTGACGTAGATATAGATCTTGTTGAAGATGTACTTTCAATTCTTCAGACCTTTGATCCGCCTGGTGTCTGTGCAAGAAATCTTTGTGAAACCTTGTTAATTCAGGTGCAACTGCTTGGTATTGATAATCCCATTATCACTGAAATTATAAAGAACCATTTAAAAAACCTGGAAAACAGGAATAGTAAAAAAATTGCAAAGGCTTTAAAAATATCAACAGATGATGTCAGAGCAGCAGTCAATATCATCCAATATCTTGAGCCTAAACCCGGTCGGAAATTTTCTGCTGATGAACCTGCCTATATTACTCCGGACATTTATGTTTACAAAGAAGGAAATGGGTTTAAAATTGTCATGAATGATGATGGGCTGCCAAAATTAAAAATTAATAGATTTTATAAGGATGCTATTGCTAATGGCCGTAAAATTTCAAGAGACACAAAAAATTATCTTAATGAAAAAATGCAGTCTGCATCCTGGCTTATAAAAAGCATACACCAGCGCCAGAAAACAATTTATCTTGTCATGGAAAGTATTCTCAAATTCCAGAAACAATTTTTCGAACATGGTATTGCACATCTAAGGCCCCTCATTTTAAAAGATATTGCTGAAGATATTGAAATGCATGAATCCACGATCAGCCGTGTGACAACTAATAAATATGCATATACACCCCAAGGTCTTTTTGAATTAAAATACTTTTTTAACTCATCCATAGAACGGATCGGAGGAGAATCCATGGCATCGGAGAGTGTAAAGGACAAAATAAGAATGCTGATAGAGAATGAAGATCATGAAAATCCTTTGAGCGATGAAAAATTATCCAATATTCTTAGGGACGTAAATATCCAGATAGCCAGAAGAACTGTCGCCAAATACAGGAAGGTACTCAACATACTCCCTTCCAATAAACGCAAACAGCTTTAAGGAGGTTTGATGCAAACAATAATTACCTTTAAAAAGATTGATACCTCTGATTCCTTAAAATCTTATGTTCAAAAAAAACTTGATAAATTTGATAAAATATTGGACAGCCCTGCTGAAGCACATGTTGTTCTGTCAGTTGAAAAAATAAGACATATAGCTGAAATTAGTCTGACTTGTGACAGATTAAATATCCACGCCAGAGAAAACTCTGAAAGCATGTATTCATCCGTTGATGCATTGATGGATAAGGTAAAAGTACAAATTAAAAAAAATAAAGAAAAAATAAGACGACATATGTCAGGAAACAAAAAAAGTATTAAGGATGAGCCGACTCTAACAGATTCCACTCAAGGATTTTCAGACAACCTTACCACAGACCGGGTAATTATTGAAACGATTGACTATAAGCCTATGGATATTGAAGATGCGGTAATTGAATTAGATTCTGGCAAACAATCTTTTTTTGTTTTCAACAATGCCCGCACACAGAAGGTCAATGTCCTGTACAAACAAAATAATGGTAAGCTGGGACTAATCCAGCCCAGAGGATAATATATTAAATGAAAATCAGTCAACTTCTTAGTAAGGGTTCAATTATTGTAAACCTTGAGGCCCATGACAAAAAAGGGGCTATTGATGAACTTGCCCTGGCAGTTTCAAAAGCAACTAAAGCGCCTGTAAGGGAAATAGCCGCTGTTCTAATGGAAAGGGAACAATTAGGCAGTACGGGAATTGGTGGTGGAATTGCTATTCCCCATGGCAAACTTGACTCAGTACGATCTATTATTGTTGGCTTCGGGCTTAGTCGCAAGGGGGTTGAATATGAATCTCTTGATAACAAACCAGTCCATATATTTTTTTTGTTACTGACCCCTGAAAACTCTACCGGAGGACATCTAAAGGTTTTAGCCCAGATTTCCAAACTCTTAAAAAGGGATCAATTTAAAAAAGGCTTAATAGCTGCTGAATCTGTTGATGAGATTTATAATATCATCAAGGACCAGGATGAAGACTTTTAACCTGCGTGTGACCTTCAGGTTAAAGGCAACAGGTAATTAGAATGCAAAAGGTTTACATCATAACCGGGCTTTCCGGATCCGGCAAAACAACAACCATTCAAGCATTTGAAGATGCTCTGTTTTATTGCGTTGATAATATGCCTTTAGAGCTTTTGCCAAAATTTTTAGACCTGCCTTTAAAAGAGAGCACTGATATAAAAGGGCTGGCATTTGTGATGGATATGAGGAGTAAAAATTTTATATCAGATTATACAGCAGGTATTTGCGCAATTGAAGCCTTAGGCATATCTGTTCAAATAATATTTCTTGAAGCAGATGTTAAAACCTTGTTAAATAGATTCAGTCAAACCCGACGTCAACATCCTGTTTCAAACGAAAAAAGCCTTTTAGGCAATATCAAACTTGAAAGAAAAATGATGTTACCTATAAAACAGACAGCACACCATATTATCAATACGACAGGATACAATATCCATCAGCTTAAATCCCAAATCCTTGATCTGATTCATGATGGGGATAAATCCATTAGTTTAACAAAAATCAATGTTATTTCTTTTGGCTTTAAATATGGTATTCCAAATGATGCCGATCTTGTAGTGGACATGAGATTCTTATCAAATCCCTATTTTATACCGGCGCTTAAAAACCATGATGGTGAATCAGATGCTGTTAAACAATTTGTATTATCAAATAATGAAACCAAACTTTTCCTTGAAAAGTATTTGAACCTTCTTGATTATTTAATCCCTTTATATAAAAGAGAGAATAAGGCATATCTGACATTTGCCATTGGTTGTACAGGCGGTAGACATAGAAGTGTAGCCATTGCAAGAAGAATTTTTGAACATCTTAATAAAAAAGGTCTTAATCCCGAACTGATCCACAGGGATATTGACCGGGATATAAAACAAACATGACAGGGATACTATTAGTCACCCATGCAAATTTAGGAAGTACACTAATTGAAACTATTGAATTTATTTTAGGAAAAAGCCAAGACAACCTTTCCTGTGTTTCAATTAATATCCAGGAAGATCCTGCCACATTAAGAAAAAAAATCAAGAAGGGAATCTCAAAAGTCAAATCAGACAAAGGGGTTATAATCTTGACTGATATGTTTGGTGGAACACCTTCAAACTTAAGCTATTCTTTCTTAAAAGAAGGACAGGTCGAAGTGATTTCCGGGGTAAACCTCCCCATTCTTTTAAAAGCAGTTACTGCCAGATCCAAGATGGATATGGGAAAATTAACTTTATCACTTGTTGAACATGGGAAAAAAAGCATATCACTTGCAAGCGAAATTTTAAAGGGAACAAAAAGAACATAAATTTGTAATTATTTAGCTCTTATGCTTGAAACCGCCCTGTCTGATGGATATTTGTTTCGATGCTAAACGCTTAACCTCCTGCAAATATCCATCAGACAGGGCTTTGGGTATATTTTTTTAACAGACTGAACAATTACATAAATTTTTAATTATGGCAATTATAATAGAGGTGGATAGAAATGACTATAAAAATAGGTATTAACGGATTTGGCCGAATTGGCAGGATGGTATTTCGTACTGCTCTAAAGAACCCTTCAGTGGAAGTTACAGCCATCAATGATCTAACCGATACAAAAACCTGTGCTCACCTTCTGGAATATGACTCTGTTCATGGCCATCTGGAAAACAAAGTGATTGCAGACAAAGACGCTCTTATTATTGATAATAATACCATCAAGGTAACGGCTTTTAAAGATCCAGCTCAAATCCCATGGAAAGATTCAAATGTGGATATTGTTTGTGAATGCACAGGTTTTTTTAGAGACCGTGACGGGGCATCTAAACATTTTGATGGGGGTGCAAAAAAAGTCCTTATTTCAGCACCTGCCAGCAACCCGGATATTACTATTGTGATGGGCGTAAATCATGATATATATGACCCCAGGTCCCATAACATCATTTCAAACGCTTCCTGCACGACCAATTGTTTAGCACCGGTCGCCAAAGTTTTACTTGAAAATTTTGGAATCGTTAGTGGAATGATGACAACCATTCATGCTTATACAGGCGATCAACGTATTCTTGATTTTCCCCATAAAGATTTGAGAAGAGCCAGAGCTGCAGGCCTCTCAATGATCCCAACAACAACCGGCGCTGCAAAAGCAGTATCATTGGTGCTTCCTGAGCTTGAAGGAAAATTAAATGGATTATCCGTCAGGGTTCCGACTCCCAATGTTTCCCTGATTGATTTTGTAGTGGTTACAGAGAAAGGCGGTCTTGATAAAAAACAAGTTAATGAAGTTCTAAAAAAGGCATCTGATGAAAGCCTTAAGGGAATATTAGGAATTTGCGATATCCCTCTTGTGTCAATTGATTTCAACTCTAATCCTCTGTCCTCAATTGTTGATGCCGAATGCACTGATGTTATTAACGGCAATATGGTAAAAATTTATTCATGGTATGATAATGAATCCGGTTATTCCAATAGAATGGTTGATCTTGCTCTAATGATAGGCAAATCTTTATGATATCGACCAGGAGGTATAAAATGAACAGAACCCCCTTAATTGCCGGTAATTGGAAAATGTATAAAACCGGCCCTGAAGCGGTAGAATCAGCAAAGGAACTAGTACTCCTCTGTGCGGATATTCAAGATGTGGAAATCATGATAGCACCAACTTTTCTTGCTATATCTCAGGTGTCTAAAGTTGTTAAAGGCACCAGAGTAACTCTCGGTGCACAAAATCTTTATTTTGAAAAAGAAGGTGCTTTTACAGGTGAAATATCTGCTGAAATGCTCAGGGATGCCGGGGTTGAATATGCAATTATCGGGCATTCTGAAAGAAGACAATTTTTCGGGGAAACTGATACATCTATATGCAGAAAAATCAAGGCTGCCATTGAGGTCGGATTAAAACCTATTCTCTGCATTGGAGAGTCAGAAAGCCAAAGAGATGAAGAAAAAACATTCTCAGTACTTGACAAACAGGTGTCAGATGGGTTAAAAGGCTTAGGTTCTGATGAGCTTTCGCAACTGGTTCTAGCTTACGAACCGATCTGGGCAATCGGCACTGGAAAAACTGCCGGTGTTGGTCAGGTCAGACAAGTTCATCAATACTTGCGTTCTTTGCTTGAAAATTTATTTTCAAGTAATCTGTCCGATCAGACACGTATATTGTATGGCGGTTCTGTCAAACCTGAGAATGCAAAAGCTTTAATGGGTATTGAGGATGTTGATGGAGCTCTTGTTGGAGGAGCAAGCCTTGATGCGAATAAATTTATTAATATTATAAAATATAATAGTTAACAATATGACAACTTTATTTCTCTCATTACATGTTACATTTTGCATCTTATTAATTTTGATTGTATTGCTTCAAAGCGGTAAAGGTGCTGAAATGGGTGTTTCTTTGGGTGGAGGAGCAGGCCAGACCCTTTTTGGTGCAGGTGGTCCTGCAACCATACTGACTAAAATTACAACAGGTGTTGCCATTCTTTTCATGGTAACATCCCTGACTCTTGCCTATATGTCAGGTCATAAGTCAGACTCATCCGTAATGACTGAAAACACAATACCTGTTGAGCAGACCGGCAAATAAGCTGCGAGATATAATGAAATTGAAAAACCAAGGGTTTACTTTTAGTATTTTAAACTTATTTTCAAAAATTTCATAAAAGAATCCAATGCCGAAGTGGTGGAATTGGTAGACACGCACGCTTGAGGGGCGTGTGGGGAGACCCGTGGGAGTTCAAATCTCCCCTTCGGCACCAAAAATATACAAGTCGCATCAATTTTTGTTTGCGGCTTTTTTTGTTTTATACAGGTCAGGTGACAAATGCCGGAAAACCATGCGAGGTTTATAAAGAAAAAACCCTAAAGAAATCAGATCTATCTTGAATTATCCTCAACCTTGTTTATATTAAACTATTATGAAGAAAGAAAAAAACACCATATCACACGATCCGAAAAAAATTGAAAAAGAACTGGGAGAATTTTTAAATAAAAAATTTGGGGCCAACGTTAAAATTATCAGCCCTTCGACTCTTCCCAGGCAAGAAACTATCTCAGGTACCTCAAGTTCAGAAAAAAATAAACCACTTATTGATTTTAATATCAAGCCCCGTGAACTTATTACTTATCTTGATCAATATGTTGTAAAACAAACAAAAGCAAAATCAGTTCTGTCTACAAAAATATGCACCCATTTTAACAGGATCAGACATTCTCAGGCTAATGAAAACGGATTATCAAAAATCACAGGAAATATTAAATCCAACATTCTGATGTTAGGCCCGACAGGAATTGGTAAAACCTATCTGATTAAACTCATTGCAAAAAAAATCGGAGTTCCTTTTGTAAAGGCGGATGCCACAAAATTTTCAGAAACAGGTTATGTTGGCGGAGATGTAGAAGATTTGATCCGGGATCTGGTAAAGGAGGCAAATGATGATATCAAGCTTGCCGAATGTGGAATTGTATATATTGATGAGATTGATAAAATTGCATCAAGCCCAAGTGTAATTGGCGCCCAGGTTTCGCGGACCGGTGTTCAGAGAGCTCTTTTAAAACCCATGGAAGAAACTGAGGTTAACCTAAAAGTTCCCCATGACCCTGTTTCCATGATGCAGGAACTGGAATCTTTTCAAAGAACAGGCAAAAGAACCAAGCAGGTTGTAAACACATCTAATATACTTTTCATTGTCAGTGGAGCATTTTCAGAACTTTCTAATGTGATCAGAAAAAGATTATCAAAACAAAATATCGGCTTTGGCTCAAAAATTGTAAAATCTAAAAAAGAAAATGAGCTTTTAAAACTGACAAAAGCAGAAGACCTTGTGAATTTTGGTTTTGAATCTGAATTCATTGGAAGGCTTCCTGTTAGATGTATTCTTGAAACGCTTAACCAGGAAGATCTGTACGCAATTTTAAAAATGCCCAATAATCCGGTTATTTTGAGCAAACGGCTTGACTTTAGTGCCTATAATATAGACATTATTTTTACAGATGAGGCCTTAAAAATTCTTGCAAAAAGGGCCTATGAAGAAAACACCGGGGCCCGGGGACTTGTCAGTGTGATTGAAGAAGCTTTACTTGATTTTGAAGAAAACCTTCCATCTCATGATCTTTTAAAATTCACTGTGACTAAAGAAGTTCTGGAAAACCCAAAAGCTCATCTTAAAGACCTTTTATCAAAACAAAAATTTTTAAAATTCAATGATCTTTATGAAAAAGCTCTGCTCGACCACAAAAATTATATTTCAAAATATATTAATAATAATAGTAAAACATTGTCAGTACGCCATGGACTCACCCTTTCACAAATCCGATGCGATATGATAGCACTTTACTTTTGTAACAATGTTATGGAAATTGAAGACGCCTTAAAAAAAATAAAAAATCACCAGGATTCAATCAAAGAAATTGAAATTGAAGTGTTGAAAACTTATAACCTAAACATTATTTTTGAAGAAGATGCCATTGATTTTTTGATTGAACAATTTATCAACCACAATGCAACGATTCAAGAAATACTATCAAAAATATATGACAATTATTATGACGGATTTAACCTTATCCGAGAAAAAACAGGGAAAGATAGATTTTTCCTGTCAAAAAATGCCTTGATAGACAATGAAACCTATCTTAACGATCTTATAAGGAAAGAAATAACATGATTGGAATTTCAAAACTTTATTGTGCAACTGTAGAACCGTCAGATGCCTTAAGATACTCAAGACAATCAGGGAAGATGCCCTCCCACCTTTTACAATTTTCCAAAGATAAAAAACCAGTTGTGGTCTGGAATATGACAAGACGTTGTAATCTCAAATGTGTTCACTGCTATGCCAGATCCGAAGACATTTCCTATGACAATGAACTTAACCATGAACAGAGCATTGCCATGATTGATGATCTGGCCGAATTTGGTGTACCCGTTCTTTTATTTTCCGGCGGGGAGCCCACTGTGCATCCAAGACTTGTCGAGTATGCCAAACATGCTGTAAGCAAAGGTATGAGAGCCGTTATCTCCACCAATGGAACCCTTATTACAAAGGAAAAAGCCAGAGTATTAAAAGAAATAGGACTTTCTTATGTTGGTATCAGTCTTGATGGACTGGAAGAAACCCATGATAAATTCAGGGGAGTTAAAGGTTCTTATAAAAAGGTCATGGCAGCAATAGAAAATTGCCAGGAAGCCGGCATAAAAGTAGGATTAAGATTTACCATTAACAAAAGAAATGTAAAAGACATCCCTGGTATCTTTGATCTTCTTGAAGAAAAAAATATCCCCAGAGCCTGTTTTTACCACCTGGTATATTCTGGCAGGGGCTCTGAAATCGCCAAAGAAGACCTTTCCCATGAAGAGACTCGCAAGATTCTTGATCTTATCATGGACAGGACAAAAGATCTTCATGACCGTAACTTGCCAAAAGAAATTCTCACAGTAGATAATCATGCTGACGGTCCTTATGTTTATCAACGACTGCTGGATGAAGATCCTAAGAGAGCCTCAGAGGTTATGGAATTGCTTGAAATGAATGAAGGCAATAATTCAGGCCGGGGTATTGGATGTATCTCCTGGGATGGTGAAGTCCATCCGGATCAGTTCTGGCGGGAAAAAAGTCTGGGCAATGTTAAAGACAAACCCTTTTCCGAAATCTGGACCAATGATGAAAATGAATTTTTAATGAAGCTCAAAGAAAAGAAAAAATATGTAAAAGGCAGGTGTTCCAAATGCAGATGGCTTGATATTTGTGGTGGAAACTTCAGAGCCCGTGCAGAGTCTGTCGCCAATGATCCCTGGGACAGTGATCCTGCATGTTATCTGACTGATGAAGAGATCAAAAAGGAGGATTTATAATGCTTTTCCCAGATTTCCGTGGACGAAGATTAAGGGCAAGTAAAAATTTTAGAAGAATGATAAGAGAAACAAAACTTTCCCGTGATGATTTAATACTTCCATTGTTTGCCACAGAGGGGAAAGATGTAAAAAAGCCCATTGAATCCATGCCAGGTCATTTCCAGCTTTCCTGTGACCATGTTGTCAAGAAAGCAAAAGAGGCCTATGATGCCGGGATTCCGGCTGTTATTTTATTCGGCATCCCTGATAAAAAAGATTCTCTGGCAACAAGGGCCTATGCATCTGATTCCATTGTTCAAAAAACCATTCGAGAAGTGAAAGAAAAAGTTCCTGATATTTCTATTATTACGGATGTTTGCCTTTGCGCATACACAGATCATGGCCATTGCGGGGTTGTGGAAAACGGTATTATTGAAAATGATGCCTCCCTTGACCTTCTTGCCAAAACGGCTCTTTCACATGTTCAGGCCGGAGCTGATATGGTAGCCCCGTCTGATATGATGGACGGAAGAATAGGTGAAATCAGACAGACTCTTGATGAAGAAGGCTTTTCCAACATTCCAGTGATGTCCTATGCAGTCAAATACAGCTCAGCATTTTATGGTCCGTTTAGACAGGCAGCCGAGTCGGCTCCACAATTTGGAGACAGAAAAACCTATCAAATGGATCCTGCCAATTCCAATGAAGCCCTTAGAGAAGCCACAATGGATATTGAAGAAGGGGCCGACATTATAATGGTAAAGCCGGCTCTTGCATATCTCGATATTATCTATCGATTGAAAGAAGAGATAGACCTTCCCATTGCTGCATATAACGTCAGTGGGGAGTATTCAATTATGAAAGCCGGAGAAATGATGGGCTGGGTAAATGCAAAAGACCTCATTTTTGAAACTCTTTTATCCATAAAACGGGCCGGCGCAGATTTGATCCTGACCTATTCAGCAATTGAAGTTGCAAGGGAGTTAAAATCTTAATGAATCATCCCCATGGAAAAAATTTTAAACCAAAGGCAAATACCATCCGCCTGGTAGCCTGGGAAACCACAAGAAGATGCAACCTCGCCTGTAAACATTGCAGAGCAACAGCAGAAGATCATCCCTATGATAATGAACTTGATACAAAGGCATCCTTTAAGTTATTGGAGCAAATCAAAGAAGTCGGTGATCCCATTATTATCCTTACCGGCGGAGAACCGCTTTTAAGAGAGGATATTTTTGATATAGCAGCCTATGGAACAAAATTAGGGCTTCGCATGGTTATGGCCCCCAATGGGACCCTGATCACCAAAGATAATGCTAAAAAAATGAAATCTTCAGGTATAAAAAGAATCAGCATCAGCCTGGATGGTTCAACACCTGAAACCCATGATACCTTCAGAGGAATAAAAAATGCCTTTGAAAAATCCATCCAGGGAATTGAAATTGTTAAACAATTTGGTATTGAATTTCAAATAAACACCACCATTACAAAAACCAATCTGGATCAAATACCGAAAATTTTAAAGCTTGCGGAAAATTTAGGGGCAGTGGCTCATCATATTTTTCTTCTTGTTCCCACAGGACGCGGAAAATATATCGTGGACAGTGAAATCAATGCCCGGGAGTATGAAGAAACCTTAAACTGGTTTTATGATCAAAGCAAAAAAACCAGTCTTCAGCTTAAGGCGACCTGTGCACCCCATTATTATCGAATATTACGCCAGCGAGCCAAAGAAAAAGGGCAAAAAGTAACATTTGAGTCCCATGGCCTGGATGCTGTCACAAGAGGGTGTCTTGCCGGAACGGGCTTTTGCTTTATATCCCATGTGGGAAGGGTGCAAACATGCGGTTTTCTTGATGTAGAATGCGGCGATATTACCAAACAAACTTTTAAAGATGTCTGGGAAAATTCACAGGTTTTCAACTCAATGAGAGATTTCAATAATCTTGAAGGCAAATGCGGTATATGTGAATTTAAAAGGGTTTGCGGCGGGTGTCGGGCTCGGGCCTATGAGGCTACCGGCAGTTATCTTTCCCAGGAACCATTGTGTTCCTATAAGCCTAAGAAAACTCAATAAATAATCCCCGCCGCAAGCGGCGGGGTATTAATCCCGAGCTTCGCAATAAATTAAATGGAATTAAGCAACAGTGTAATGGGTCGGTCTTCCTCTGCACTTCCTGCAAAGCGAACCGGGCCTGGACGTCTGTATCTATCCGGGCTCTCGTCAGCAGCCATCCACTCTTCTCTCAAGGCTTTAAAAACTCTGAAGGCATTTGAATCCAGATCAATCAGGCTTTTTTCAATCACAAGTTCCAGCTTTCCTTTTCTTTCCTCAAGACGCATCAACTTTGCAATGGGGATACCTATGGGCTCCCACTTATCAAAGTTTTTCTCAAGATTCCTTATAGCTGCCATTTGTCCTGTTGACCCGTTTGCGATGAGGTGGAATGCTGTAATACCAAGGTTATAGGTATAATTACAATCAAAATATGTTGGGTCAGACCCCCGGCCGTCATATCCATAAAAATGGGTCTGTGTTTTAAATTTGGGATCTGATTTTTTAAATATCCGGGCTATAGGTTCAGGTACTTTGTCATCCTGGTTTATCATTTCTGAATTTATCAATACCTGTTTCAATGTTTTCAGGGAAATGATGGATTCCTTTATTAACAGATATTTATCTTTGGGATTGTTAAATATGACCTTGGCAATTTTATCAGGAGCGAATTTTGAATTTTCCATAATATACTTGTAATAGGATCTTTCAATACCGATTTTGTATTTTCCCTGTTCCTTTAAAATGCTCAGATATTCTTTGACCATATCCATTATAATCTCCTCGGTTTTTACCTGAGAAAATTGAAAATTGCCATGGGTATCTCTTTCCATTAGCAGGCCTTCCCGAAAGAATGATGGCAGCTGGTCAAATAAATCATCATCCCTTAAATTCCAGATAGAAAATTTGTCTGTATCTCCCATACCACGGGTCAGTCGCCTTAAGTATTCAAGTTTTGCATTTAATGTTGGAAAAGAGGTGTGGAAATCAGAGTCATGAATATGGTTATAATCGGCAATAATAGTATTCAGTTTAATAATAAATACTTGAATTTCATTTATAAACTCAAGTATACCTTCCGGAATGATCATTACCCCGAAATTTTTCCCGCACGCGGCTCTTCGAACAATGGTATCACATATTAATCTGGACCAATGGCGCAATGTCATTCCATATGCAGTGTAATCGATTATTCCATTTTCCTGGGCTTTTTCAATTCTCTGATAATCTGTATAATCTGCCAGCTCTTCACCAATAAAAGAAAGATTGGCATGGGTCTGAAAGGCACATTCCAATGTCAGGTGGCTTGCAACTCTTCCCATTACTTTACAAACATGCCAGTATTTAATGTCGGAACTTGCGTCGGTTGTCAGGTTGCTGATATTTTGTGAAAATGCTCTTGCCGCGGTATGAAAGCCAAATGATATTGCACAAAGTGTTTCTTTGTCATCGGTTTTTACCTGTATATCACCATCAATGGTTTTTGGCACACCTATGACTTTAATACCAGCAGTTTTAAAGCGCTGAGCAAGAAAGACCGCATTGGTATTTGAGTCATCTCCTCCGATGACCACCAAGGCATCAAGTTCAAGGTCCATGCAGGTTTTTAAAGATAATTCCATTTTATTTTCAGAATCAATTTTGGTTCTCCCGGTCTTAATCATGGAAAACCCGCCCATATTCCTATAGGCATCCACAAGACTCTTGGTAATTTCAATATATTGTGACTCAAGCAAACCATCAGGACCTGAAAGGAATCCAAACAATTTAGATTCTGAATTATACTTTTTCACCTCATCGTAAAGACCTGCGATAACATTATGTCCTCCAGGCGCAGGTCCCCCTGAGAAAAATACACCAATATTTCGACATCGTTTAAATTCATGTTTTGCAGTTTCAGACTTTTTATCCCCTATAATAATCTTTTGAACATTATTATTAATAACATCGGGAAGTAATTTTTCAGCTTCCTTATTATTGCTTAATTTATATTCCGGACAATCTTTGATATTTGTATATTTTGAAGAAAAAATCTTAATTTTCTTTGGAGAAAAGGATCTCCTTTCAATGGTTTCAGTATTTACATACGAGGTTATATGACAAGTTTTAGGTTGATTCAATAAAAATTCAAGCGACTCACGATTAAAAGGCTCCATATTCACTCCTGTTCTCTATTTAAACAATCACAACTTACCATGCTGGGAGATATTATTATTTTTTTATCCAGTCCGCGGAACTCATTGTCCCTGTTTTTTCCAAGATGCTAATAATGTTTCTATTTTTAACCACAGATGGATGGAAAGTAAAGCCTCTTTATTTATTTTTAAATGAAAGACCATTATTCATACTTGTACTCAAATATCCATCCATCATCAAATGAACGATATGGTGAAGGACACAGACAAGTAAAGCTGTCCCAAATTCGCTGAAATAAGTCACCTGGATCATGGCGGATAAGGCCAAGGTTTTTTGTGATCCCATGAAAAAAATACTTTCATAGCGGCCTTTTTCCACTCCAAAAAAGCTTACAAGCAAAAAGCAACTCCCCAAAAGCATTAAATGGAAACCACTAACAAGAACCAATATGTAAAAAACCGACAGTCCACTTCCTAAAATCACCTGTTTTACCCCGGAAAGGGCAATAAAAACGACACCGATAATCATCCACTGGTTTACGACCTGCAGTTTAAATTGTCCCAATTGACCTGTTTTAAAAACCACAGCCTTTGACACGATCCCGATCATCAGAGGGAAAAGAACCAATATGATCAATTTAAAAAAAATGGCACCCCGGTCAATCATCAGCTCTTTTTGCTGATCAAGGGATGACAGAAGAATCGAAAGTATGACAGGTATTGAAAAAATACCTATAAAATTTGACAGAATCGTTATAAGCAGCGCATGGGCCATGTTGCCTCCTGCCGTTCCCGTCATCACTATCCCGGAAGATAATGTCGTGGGCATTACAGCAACGATAAAAAGTCCAATGGCAACACCGGTTTCAAGGGGTAAAAGGCAGATCAACCCTGCTGCAATGGGGGCAATAATAATAATAACAGCCAAAGCTAAAACCGTTGATTTAATATCTTGGATCCCCGCTTTTATCTGATCACTTTCTATTAAAAGGCCTGATATAATAAAAATTATAAATATCAATACTTCCGGGCCGTGGTTTCCCTTTAAAAAAAAACCGATTTTTACCAGAATATTGGATGAATCAAAAATAACTGCAGCAAAAACAAAAACAAGACTCAGTAAAAACCATTGTTTTTTAACCTTTTGTACCATACCCCTTTTTTTCCCCATCTAAATTAATAGGGATACCTATGATACATTTACATATGAGTCAATCTTTTGTTCAAATTTTCAACGACAATCCTTGATTCTGATTCAAGAAAAATGGTAAGAATCATTACAAAAACAGTATTTAAGGAGTAAGCAAAATTGGGATTTAATTTATTTAAAAAAAAGAGTCCGGAGAAAAAAAAACAAGGCAATAATATTTTTTCAAGACTAAAAACCGGGTTGTCAAAAACAAGGAAAGTATTAACCACTGACATCAATGAACTTTTTAGTCCCGGCAAGGCCATTGATGAAGCACTTTTTGAAGAATTGGAAGAAATATTGATCTCATCTGATCTGGGCATTGATGTGACCATGGAAATGATGGAAAGCATAAAACAAAAGGCGAAAAAACTGTCAGACTCAGAAGAACTCAAGCAGGTATTAAAAAATGAATTGATTGGACTTTTTCCCAACAATCCTATAACTGACAATTTGGATGCTGCAAATGAGCTGCAAATAACAAAACCCCACGTTATTATGGTTGTAGGTGTCAATGGGACCGGCAAAACCACAACTTTGGGGAAACTTGCCATGAAATTCACTTCCAAGGGACAAAAAGTTCTCATTGCTGCAGCAGACACTTTCAGGGCGGCTGCAATTGAGCAGGTTGAAATCTGGGCAAATAGATCAGACGCTTCCATTGTAAAACATAAAGAAGGTGCAGATCCTGCAGCTGTAGCCTATGATTCAGTTGAGGCAGCTCTTGCCAGGAATATTGATATCGTATTAATTGATACCGCAGGCAGGCTCCATACACAGAAAAACCTCATGGAAGAGCTTAAAAAAATAAAGCGTTCCATTAATAAGAAACTGCCTGGTGCCCCCCATGAAGTACTCATGGTATTAGATGCAACCACGGGCCAGAATGCTATTTCCCAGGCAAATCTTTTTAATGAAGCAGTTGGACTCACCCAGATAGCACTGACAAAACTTGACGGAACTGCCAAAGGAGGCATTGTTGCTGCCATTGCCGGCACGATGAAACTACCCATAAAATATATTGGCGTGGGAGAACAGATTGCTGATCTTCAGGAGTTTGATCCCAAACTCTTTATCAATGCATTATTTGATTAAATTATAATCAAGGTTTACAAATAATTCTGGGATCTGAGATTATTTAAATCAACCTGTGATCATCATTTTCCCCAAATCCACTATCAAATTTTCATTTGCTGGCTGGCCATGGGGTTGTGTACTATCCCTGGCATGGTTATTATCGACCATGGGTTGCCCCGGCATTAATATTATGCTAAGAAGAAGAACGCACTAACCTTTTCAGGATAGGTGAAATCATGAAGCTTTCGCGAAAAGAAATCAAATTATTATTAATAGATTGGAACCTTGCCTGGGATAAGCATGACCTTGAAAAGGTATTGACCTTTTTCCATGAAGATATTTTTTTTGAAAACTGGACCGGCGCCTATATAAAAGGGATAAAATCACTTAGAAAGGCCTGGGAACCATGGTTTGCCAATCATGGTGACTTCAGGTTCTTGGAAGAAGAAACCTTTATTGATGAACAGCACCAGAAAGTTCTCTACCGATGGGTTCTTGAATGGCCTTCAATAGAAACGGGCTTTGAAGATAAGCCTGAAATCAGAAAAGGAGTTGATGTCATTCATTTTCAGGATGGAAAGATCATTAATAAACTGACCTATTCAAAAACAACCCTTGAAATTGATAACAAGAGGTGGCCCCTGCATTTATAGATGCGATTTTAGCATTGCTGTAAGACTTTTTTCATCCAGTATTTGTATACCTAATTTTTTTGCTTTTGCAAATTTACTGCCCGGCTTGTTCCCGGCAATGAGAAAATCGGTTTTTGAACTGAGACTTGATGTAATACCGGCCCCGCATTTTTCAAGTATTTTTTTTGCCTCACTGCGTGTCATGGTCTCAAGTGTTCCAGTGAGCACAATTCGTCTGTTGTTAAAAGGATTATCCCAGGATTCAACCCGAGATGGCTTATCATTTGTTAGTTTAACTCCACCCTCATTAATAATCTTGCTTATAATATTCAGATTTTCCATATTGGAAAAAAATTGACAAACTGCTGATGCGGTTTCAGGGCCTATTCCATGTATGCTTACCAAATTTTCTTTGTCCGCATCCATTATATCTTTAAGGGCGGAAAATCTTTCTGATATCAGCTTGGCGGCATTTTCTCCGGTATGATCAATCCCCAGTGCATAAATGAATCGTCTTAATGAACATGTTTTTGATTTTTCAATAGCCCGGACAAGGTTGAAAGCCGATTTTTGAGCCATTCGATCAAGCTTTGCCAGTTTCTCTTTTTCAAGTAAAAACACATCTGCAAATGATTGAATCATTTTTTCTTCAACCAATTGATCGACTATTTTCTTTCCAAGCCCTTCAATGTCAAAGGCCTTCTTGGAAACAAAATGTCTGATCCTTTCTTTTAACTGGGCCTGGCAGGAAGTATTGATACACTTGTGGACATGAGTTATATCCAGCTTAACCTTTACAAGTCTGCTGTGGCAGACAGGACAGTGCAGCGGCATTTCAAAAGGAATTTCATTTCCCTTTCTTTTCGATTCAATTACTTTAACCACCTTTGGGATGACATCCCCTGCCCTTATCACAAGGACCATATCCCCAATGCGGATATCTTTTTTTTTAATTAAATCTTCATTGTGCAATGTTGCCCTTGATACCATCACCCCGCCGATATTAACGCTTTCAAGTATGGCAACCGGGGTCAGGATTCCTGTCCGACCCACCTGAACAATGATGTCCTTTATTCTTGTGCTTTTCCGTATAGCTGGAAATTTATAGGCAATGGCCCACCTGGGGCTCTTACTTTTTTCGCCCAATTGCCTTTGTAATAGGATATCATCTACTTTAATCACCATACCGTCAATTTCATAGGCAAGGCTATCCCTCAACACTTCAAGTTTTTTATAAAATGTCAAAACTCCTTCAATGGACAGGCCTGCTTTTATATGGGGATTGACTGGGAAGCCTAATTGTTTCATCATATTAAGCATCTGGGAATGGCTCTTAAAAGAAAGGTCCTTTACTTCACCAGCACCATATACAAAGATATCAAGGGGTCTTTTGGCAGTTATTTTGGAGTCCAATTGCCTTAATGATCCTGCTGCAGCATTTCGCGGATTGGCGAAAACGCTCTCTCCATTGTCTATGCGGGTTTTGTTTAGCAGGTCAAAATCAGGTTTTGTGATGATGACTTCGCCTCTGACTTCAAGCAAAGAAGGGACTTTGAATTTTTCCCTGTGTAATTTTAATGGCACAGATCTGATGGTTTTGACATTTTCTGTGATTACTTCTCCTGTGATACCATCTCCCCTGGTGGTGGCCTGCACAAGTGTCCCATTTTCATATTTGAGTTCAACGGCCACACCATCCAGCTTTGGTTCAGCCACGTAAAAAATATTTTCCCGGTTTAAAATTTTCACTATTCTTGTATTAAAGTCCAGCACATCCTCATTATTAAAAGCATTATCAAGACTTAGCATTGGTATTGAATGAATGGCTTGATTAAATGCTGAAAGAGGAGGAGCTCCCACTCTTTTTGTGGGCGAATCAGGAGTGGAAAATTGAGGAAAATTCTCTTCAATTTCAATAAGTTTTTTCAGCATATCATCATATTCAATATCTGAAATCAAAGGATCATCCATGATATGATATCGATGGCTGTGCTCAGTTAATTCCTTTTGAAGTCTTTGGGCTTCTTTTTTTATCGTATCATTCATTTTTAAACAATTTTTTTTGCAAAGGTCATGACATATTCACAGGCTGTCCTTCTGGCCTGTTTAAATTTTTTATTCCTGAATCCGGGATCCCAGTCTTTGGATGCCACACTGTCAGACACTACAAGGATTCCTGTAATACTTACATTTCTATAACGTGCAACGGAAAAAAGTGCTGAGCATTCCATTTCAACTGCATGGGCGCCAAGGTTTCTAAAATAAGCAACCTTTTGTTGGGTCTCCCTGTAAATTGCATCTGTGGTCCAGATGGTCGTTTTTTTTAAATCATTCCCGCAGGCCTTTAAGTGATCTGACAATTGATTCGTTAAATTTATGTCAGGTGCTGAAACTGGAATATGATTATCCAGCTTCAGGTAATTTATAGAGGTTCCCTCATCAACTATGGCTTTGTCTGGAAGAATGATATCTCCGACGTTCAATTTATCCGTCACAGCCCCGCACCATCCAAGCACAATAATTTTATCAACCCCTTTTGCAATTAATGACTCCAACAATATGGCAGCATAGGGGGCACCAATAAAAGGCCCTGCAATACAAACGCCCTGATTACTACCTTGGCGTGTAATAAGAGTGCTTGTAAAAAAAGGGGACACCTGTAAGTTTACAATATTTGATTTAATGAATTTAAAATCAGGTTTGCAACTTACCATCACAGCCACAGAACCAATTTTGTTCCCTTTTTGTGTTCCATGGGGAGGTACTATGGATTCATTATCCAGGTCCAACCATGTCGGATAAGTCATCCTTTACCTCATCAATAATATCATATATCCACATAATGTCTTCAATGGATAGCCTGCCTGCCTTTGAAGGAGCCCTGTCTGTCCCATCTTTTTTTTTCAGAATCCTGGGGCCTAACTGAACTTTTGGCTCACCTTCTCCATATTGATGAATTGAAACAAGAAGCCCTGTCTCTTCATTTTTCCATTCTTTTATTTTTTTATCCTTTTCAGGATCATATCCCGCCATAATATTTTTCTCCTAAAGTTCATATTTTAAATCATAGAAAAATCTGCAATATTTTTAAACAATGCTGACACAGAAGATAACAAAGCAATCCTGTTCTGTCTTAATTTTGTATCTTTTGCCATGACCATGACATCATCAAAAAAAGTATCCACTGCCGGCCTTAAGCCTGCAATATGAGAGAGTGCACTATCATAATCTCCTTTTCCGATCAAATCCTCTACCAGGAGGCTCACTTCATTGACAGCAGTGAACAATCCCTTTTCCGACAAATCTTCAAAAAGGCTTTCATCCAAGGCCACTCCTTTTGAATCCTTTGCTTTTTTAAGGATATTATCAACCCGTTTAAAGGTGATGGAAAGAGGCTCAAAATCAGGTTCTTTGCTTAAAGAATCCAAGGCCTTAACCCTTAAAACAACATCTGGAACATTGTCAAATGATGCCCAGAGAGCAGAATTTACCGCTTCCTTTGAATATCCTTTATCGGTCAGGATATTGACCATTCTATTTTTAAGAAACGCCTTTATTTTAACCGCTGTTTCCTGCTTTGTATCTTCCCCTTCATTATAGGCCTCAAGCCCTTTATTTATAATGGCAGCCAGAGATGCTTCCATATTTTCCTTGAGCATAATCTGGATAATGCCGATCCCCTGCCTTCTCAGTGCATAGGGATCTGCGCCACCAGTGGGGATCAAACCAAGTGAAAAACAACCGCAAATAGTATCCAGCTTATCTGCAATTGCCAAAAGACAGGAAATGGGATTTTCAGGCAATCGGCCGCCGGAATAAACAGGCCTATAGTGTTGTTCAATTGCAAGGGCAATCTCTTCTTTTTCACCGGATTTTATTGCATAGACCCTGCCGATAACTCCCTGAAGTTTTGTAAACTCAATTACAACCTGACTGACAAGGTCAGCCTTGCATATTTCTGAAGCCCTTGCAACATCCTGTATCAAGGTCTCTTTATCGCCATAGGATGATTCTCTGGCAAGATATTGGACAAATTCTTTGATCCTCTGGGTTTTATCATAGACTGATCCCAGCTTTTCCTGAAAAGTTACATTCTTAAGCTTTTGGGTAAATTCATCCAAAGAAGATTTACAATCCACTTCATAGAAAAATTTTGCATCGGAAAGTCTTGCTCGCAACACCTTTTCATGCCCTCTTGCCACAAGCTGCATATCTTTTGGGTTTGTATTGTTAACAGCTATGAACAATGGTTTTAAATTATTGTTTTCATCTACCAGGGCAAAATATTTCTGATGTTCTCTCATGGCAGTGATCAAAACCTCGTCAGGAACTTCAAGAAATTCATCATCAAAGGTTCCCACGACGGGGAATGGTGATTCAACAAGATTTGTCACAAGATTAATCAATTCATCATCTTCAAGAATCCGAACAGCGTGCTCTTTTGCACAGGCTTCAATGGATTTTGTCAGGACAGCTTTTCTTTTCTTAATATCAGGGATAACACCGACACTCTCAAGCACCTGGATATAGTTATCTGCCGATTTCACAATATATTTGCCCGGATGCATAAAAGGATGCCCGAAAACATAAGAAACCGATTTAAGATTGCCTACCTTAAAATCAAGTTTTTTCTCCCCCAAAAGTCCAACCAATGAAATAATGGGCCGGGCAAAACTGATGGACTGATCTCCCCACCTCATGCTTTTGGGAAAGGGAATGGATAAAATCTGTTTTTCCAGAATCATTTCAAGTATGGAAGCACAAGACTGACAATTTTCTCCGACAACCGCTGTCAGATAACGACCCTTTTTTGTCTCTGTGACTTTGATTTGATCAAGGGGAAGACCAGCTTTTGCTGCAAATTTTTCTGCTGCAATGGTTGGATCCCCGTTTTCATCAAATCCCACCCTTTCAGGAGGGCCTGTAATTGTTGTGGTTTTTACATTCTGCATTTCAGCCACATCTTCCACCATCAAGGCAAGCCTCCGGGGTGTTCCATATGTCCGGGCATTACCATAGTCAATTCTAAAATTGTCCAAGGCTAAAAGAATATTTTCCTTAAAGGCTTCCAGAGCTGGGATAAGATAACCGGCCGGGATTTCTTCTGTGCCAATTTCAATTAAAAATGTGTTCATTTTAATTTTCCCCTCCCTTTTTTAATAACGGATATCCCATTTCTTTGCGCTGTTCGATATATGCTTTGGAGGCCTCCCTTGCAATATTTCTGATCCTCTTTATATACCCTGTTCTTTCCGTCACACTTATGGCGCCGCGTGCGTCTAGAAGATTAAAGGTATGGGAACATTTCAAACAATATTCATACGTGGGTATAACAAGCCCTTTTCCGATTATTCTATGGGCTTCAGCCTCATATTTTTTAAACAGGTCAAACAACATGTCCACATCGGCAATCTCAAAATTATACGTGGACTGCTCTACTTCCTGCATGTGATAGACATCCCTGTAAGTAATTTCATCGTTCCATTTGAGATCAAATACATTATCCACACCCTGAAGATACATGCAGATCCTTTCCAGACCATAGGTCAGTTCCACCGGAACCGGGTTTACCTCTATACTTCCGGTTACCTGGAAATATGTAAACTGGGTGACCTCCATTCCATCCAGCCAGACTTCCCATCCAAGCCCTGAGGCACCAAGGGTTGGAGATTCCCAGTCATCTTCAACAAAACGGATATCATGTTCAAGAGGATCCACACCCAAAGCTTTCATTGAGTCCAGGTATAATTGCTGCACATCCGGTGGAGAAGGCTTTAAAAGTACCTGGTATTGGTAATAATGCTGAAGCCGGTTCGGGTTCTCACCATAGCGGCCGTCTGTGGGACGTCTTGAGGGTTGCGCATAAGCCACCTTCCAGGGTTCAGGTCCAAGGGCCTTTAGCAGTGTTGCCGGATGGAATGTTCCGGCGCCCACTTCCATGTCATAGGATTGTATGAGTATACATCCTTTTTCAGCCCAGAAATTATTCAAAGTTAAAATTACATCTTGAAAGTTCATTTTACTCCATTTTTCAATAAAAAATTTATGTGAAAGCATTGACACATGAGTTTTAACTATTGAGAAAAAAACATCAATCATCGCTTTCCTCAAAACTCACAATTCACAACTCACAACTCACCATTCACCATTATTACTATGCCTTTATCTTCAATTTTTGTATCAAGAATTTTTGCATTCTCAACCGATTCCAGTATTTCCTGCCAGAAAAATTTTAAATTCTGGATATCTGCTGTTTCCCCGATTGCCCAGAGACACCCTCCTCCGCCGGCACCGGTGAATCTCGCACCGCAATTACAATTCATAGCCTTTTCAAACATTTTTTTCCCTG
>JABGOU010000001.1 GCA_018645325.1 Desulfobacula sp. | reverse complement strand
GTACACTCTGGGATCAAAAGGGTGTAAAAACCTGCGGCATGATCAGCGAAGACAAGGAACAGGGTATCAGGACCTTTGCAAAACCCATTGGTGTTATTGCCAATGTTGTGCCCTGCACAAATCCTGAATCCACAATCTGCTGTCTTGCCTTAAGCACCCTTAAAACACGCAATGCCATGATCGTCACCCCCCATCCGAGGACTCAGAAAACTTCCTATGAAACGGTCCAGCATGTTCGAAAGGGGCTTGAAAAAGTTGGTGCACCTGTGGATTTGGTCCAATGCATCAAACAGACAAGCCATGCTGCAACTTCTGCTCTGATGAGTGTCTGTGATTATGCCGTTGCAACGGGTGGAGCTGCATTGGTTAAAGTTGTGTATGCTGCAGGAAAACCCGCACAAACCGTTGGTGCCGGTAATGTGGTTTCCATTGTGGATAAAAGTGCCAATCTGGCCCAAGCAGCCGAAAAGATCAGAATTTCCAAAATCGCCAATAACTCTGCATCCTGTTCATCTGAAAATGCAGTGGCAATTTATGAATCCTCCTATGATGCCATGCTTGAAGAATTGAAAAAGCAGGGAGGATACCTTTGCTCCACTGAAGAAAGGGAAAAACTTAGAGAATATATGTGGCCTGATGGTGTGCATTTAAACCGTGATGTCGTGGCAAAACCTGCCACGGTAAACGCAAAAAATGCGGGTTTGTCTGTTCCTGATGACACAAAGTTTCTTATGGTCATTGGCGAAAAAGTGGGTCCGGAAGACCGTTTTTCCGGTGAGAAAATTTCCCCTGTTTTGACGGTGTGGAAATGGAATGACTTTGATGAAATATTGGACCGGCTGGGGAAAATTTTGAAATTCTCCGGTGAAGGCCACTCAGTTTCCATCCATACTGAAGATGATGACCAAAGGGTAAAACTTGCTTTGAACGCCAATGTGGGTCGCGTAGTCTGCAACTTCCCCCATGCCCATGCAAACAGCGGCGGATGGGACTGCGGTCTTCCCTGTACGGATACGCTTGGCGGCGGCTCCTGGGCTGGAAATAACACCAGTGGAAACATTAACTGGAGTCATTTTTTGAACTACACCCTTCTTTCCATTCCCAAAGAAAAATATATGCCGACAGAGGATGAATTTTTCGGGGAATATTTTGAACAATATGGTAAAGCTTAGGACTGCAGATGAAATAAAGTAAACTGATATCCATTTCATTTTACTCTGGAGATTGAAAAATACCTCCGGGGTAAAATGAAAAATTATTGTAATTATTCAGCTCTTATGATTGAAACCGCCCTGCCTGATGGATATTTGTTTCGAGGCTATTCGCTTAACCTCCTGCAAATATCCATCAGACAGAGCTTTGGGGATAACTTTTTTACGGGCTGAACAATTACAAATTATTAAATTACGATAGAGGATCTAATTTAATGGCACAGCTTGCAGTAAAGGCCATAATTTTTGATTTCGGGCAGACCCTTGTTGACTCGGCAGAAGGGTTTAGGTCTGCTGAAAAAACAGCCAAAGAAAAACTTTTTTTAAATATGTTTCCCCATGCAGACAAGGATCAATGGGAATCTTTTCTATTGGAATACCGGCAGGTTCGTAAAAGATTTCATGACAAATCACAGTTTTCCAGATTTGCAATCTGGCAGGCGGTTTATGACAGGTTCAATTGCAAGGCTGACTCTAAAAGGCTTACGCAAATGGAAACAGAGTACTGGGAACTTGTCCAGTCGATGACCACACCATTTCCTGAAACCATAAAAGTTCTGGAAAAACTTGTAAAGCAATTCAAACTTGGAATTATTACAAATACACAGGGGCAGAAAACTTCCAACCGCCATCGCATAAAACTTTTCCCGGGTATTGAGAAATTTTTTGAAACCATTATTGTTGCAGGCGAGTCGGAGATACCAGCAAAACCTGATCCCCAGCCTTTTTTATTGTGCCTGGAAAAAATGAATATAAAAGCCTGTGAAGCGATTTATGTGGGAGATGATTTTCAAAAGGATGTCCTTGGGGCAGGTTCCGTAGGTATTAATCCCATATGGTTAAAGCATTCTTCCGTGAAACGGTCCTGGCCTGATCCGGAAACAGTACCGCAGTTCAGTGTTATAACAGATCTTAATAAACTTCTTGAAATGATCAGGGTAAACAGGCTCTATCAGTGATCTGCACATCATCCTCCCGGCAGGACAAAATTATTATTTTGGCTCATATGACAAGGTCTATGCTTCAAAGCTCATTCAACAGGTTTTTAAGAATAGAAATATTGTGGTTTTATAACCTAGGGAGAATCCGTTGACCAGGGAGAAATTTAAAATCATATTTTACTGCTGGTTTGTATACGGCTTTTTTTACCTGAACCGGTTAAATCTTTCTCCAGTTATTCCGTTGATTATGAAGGATCTTGATATCTCCCATGCCCGTATCGGCCTGATAGGTTCTTTGTTTTATGTTTTTTATACACTGGTCCAGCTTCCTGCAGGCTTTCTGAGTGACCGTTTCGGTGCTGGAAAAGTTATTTTTGCAGGGGGTTTGATTTCCGCCTTTTCAAATATCGTCTTTAGTTTTAGCAGTGGAATATGGCATCTGGTATCTTCCCAAAGTCTCAATGGCCTGGGGCAGGGATGTGGATTCAGTCCGATTATCAAAATTATAGACCAGCACTTTTCTTTTGGCCAAAGAGGGAGAGTATTGGGTTTGGTCATGACATCCACGGCTGTTTTTAATGTTGCAGCATTCTTCCTTGCCGGGTATATCGGCCAGACATATGGCTGGCGGCAGGTTTTCTGGGTAACAGGCCTGGTTTTTATACCTGTACTCATTGTTTTTAAGCTCGCAATCAAAAATCCTTCTGTTCACACATCTTTGCCAGTTGAAGAGACTTACTCCAATTGCAGGCAGTCAATTGGAAACGATTTTTTTACCCAGATTCGCAAACAGGTTGTTTCAAAAAAAAAATGTTTTTTAGGCATTGGTTTTTTTTGCCTGTGCTATATCACTTACTCTAATTTGATCTGGCTGCCTGCCTTTTTGTTTGAAAGTTACGATATGTCTCTGGTTCAGGCAGGTTTTTTCGCAGCTCTTTACCCCTTGTCAGGAATCATTTCCAGACCCCTGGGAGGATATATTTCCGATGTACTTTTCAAAGGAAAAAGAAAACAGACTATTTTGATCGGGTTCTTTGTTATCTTGATATCAACATTTATGCTGTCCCTGGTTGAGAATTTTAATATCAATATATATTTTATAATCCTGATAGGATTTTTTGATAATTTAATCGGTCTTTTGTTTTTTGCCTGGATGTTGGATCTGGTGCCTGATGGTAGCAGTGGGAGCGGAGCAGGCGCACTTCAGTTCTTCGGCCATATAGGGACGGTTCTGTCAATATATTTTTCAGGTCTTGCAGTGGATTTCTTTCATTCATATCGACCCTTTTTTATGATCCTGTCAGCCATTGCAGTTTTAGGCATCATATCAGTATGCTTGATATCCGAGTCAGGAAAAAAAAGTCTATGAAAGCAATTATTTAGGAGCAAGCTTTCACATCCCTTGAAACCATTGGCTGCAAAATCATTGAATGCTTTTCAAATTTCTCTTTTAATTGAATTCTGATATGCAAGAGCCCAGTTATCAACCTTTGTGATTAATTGTTTGAGCACTTCAGAAAAATATTTGTCCTTATGATGCACAATATAAAATTTGTGAGTGATGGGAGGTCCTGGAAACGGCAGAATGACAAGTTTTTTCAATTGTATATGCCCATAAACAGTATTCCTTGAAACCAGTGCAATGCCAAGCCCGTCTTCCACAGCTTTTTTGATGGCCCTGTTACTTGAAAGTTCAAGTGAAACAACAATATCCACTTTGTTTTTCTTTAAAAATTCATGGGTGATCTGAAAGGAAAGGGAGCCTTTTTCATGAATAATCATGGATTGCCCGGAAAGATCCATATAGGTTAACCTTTTCTTTTTCACAAGGGGATGGGATGGTGAAGCAACAAAAATCATATGGTCTTCAAGGATTTCTCTACAAATTACTTTTTCGTTTTCTATGGGATATGATATAAACCCGATATCATTATTCAGGTTGGCAACATTTTCCACAACAAGGTTGGAAGGTAAGATATTTACGGAAAATCGTATATCAGGATGTTTTTTGCTTACGGGGTTTACAATTGACGGCAGATAGTAAGCCCCGAAACTCTCACTGGCATCAATACGAATATGGCCCTGTTTCTGCTGTAAAAATTCTCTGATCGTAGCCTCGGCATGGATCTCAAGATCGAATATTTTTTCAGCGATTTTATACAAAGCAATACCTGCATCCGTTAAAATCAGTTTTTTACCGAATCGGTTAAACAGCTTTATTTCATAGTATTCCTGGAGACGCTGAATGCCTTTTGTTATAGCCGGTTGAGTAACATTGAGCTTTTCTGCGGCTTTGCTTAAAGACCCAAGTTTGCTGGAAAGGTAAAAAATTTTAAGTTGGCCAAGATTCATATAAATAACCTTTTTTCATGAAAATTTAAATTATCATGACAAAATTATATACACTGCGTAAAAAATCAATTCAAGTTTTTTTATTCACATATTTAAATGTGTTGCCAGGCCTTTGATTGTCTTTTGATATAAAGGTAAGACTATTGTTGAATCAGGTTAATGAACTGCTTGAGTGGCCCTGAGATATGCTTTTCCCTGTGATAAATCATGTAGAATGTACGATATAAAGGTGTGGATAACAATGAAAGTGCGACAAGTTTTCCTGATTCAATCTCTTTAGCAGCCACTTTTTTTGAAATAGGAGCTATTCCCGTACCACCTTCCACAGCCTTTTTAATGGCTTCATTATTGGAAAAGGTTATGGGCATTGTCACGCAAACATTGTTGGCTTCAAGCAGATCATGAATCATTTTCTGGAAATATGACCCTTGCTCATGCATTATGATCATCTGTCCTTCAAGGTCAGAAGCTTTTAGATATTTTTTTTTTGCAAGGGAATGAAAAGGATTCAGTATAATCACTATTTCATCTTTAATTATTTCAATACTGTTTAATTTTCGATCTTTAACGGGGAAAGAAACAAAACCGATGTCATTTTTTAAGTTGATCGAATTTTCAACAACCTGCCTATTTGAAAGAACCTCTAAAGTGACCTGGACCTTTGGTGCCTTAAGATTAAACCGGTTAATGAATTCCGGAAGATAATATGCACCAAAACTTTCAGAAGCATTCATTTTAATGTGTTTTAAGCCTTTATTGTGAAACTCAGCCATGCAGTCATCTGCCAGTTTATCCAGCTCAAATATTTTTTTGGCAATCTTAAAGAGATTGTCACCGGCCCGGGTCAACTCCATATTTTTCCCGGACTTGTGAACAAGGGGTACTTCATAATATTCCTGGAGCCTTTGTATACCTTTTGTTACAGCCGGTTGTGTAATATTTAATTCCTGGGCCGCATGGCTCAGGCTTTGGTGCTTGACTGCAAGATAAAAAAGTTTGAGCTGGTTAAGGTTCATGGGTTTACATCTTAAATCAAATACAAAATTAGTCAAGCTCGTCTATGGCCCCATATCCACGGCCTGTTTTTTTATACAAGCTTTCTGAAGCATGCAATTGGTTCTCGTGCCGCAGTCAGTGTGCCAAAAGAAGTGTGGCCTTTAGGCAAACATAAAATAACCTTCGGGAACGTATCATACCCGGGATGTTGATTATTGAAGACCAAATCCTTTTCATCCGCATTTTGAAAGATCATCCTGATTATGCTGACATGCAAGTATGTCTGACTCTTTGATAGGGACAAATGCCACCCATAGTTATATTTTGTACGAATTTGCGTTTGCCGATATAGTGGAACAGGATAATGGTTTTGTGCTGGGACAATTTTCAAAAATATTATAAGGAACTGGTCGATGCCTGGGTTATTTGGGGGAAATGCCAATATTGGCAAAATCCCCAATTACCGATTTATTCCGTATATTAACCATTTCCCAGGTTGCTGCCAAACATGGGTGGAGTGAATCCATTCAGAAGTTGTAAACTTTCAATCCTTTCCAGATCATGAATCTGCAAATTACAAGCGTCTATCATTGCCTTTATACCTAGTTGAAACCCTGCCAAAAGTTCTGAATGAAATTCGGACACTTTGTTGAGCCATCTTTTATATCATATGGAAATATTCTTGAGGTCAATGATTATCCTTGCTATCCCTTATAGAATCAAACTTTGACAACAATTTGTCTTTTTGTAAATTGCAGGAACCCAAGTCCTAAAAATATAACATGAGGTTATATAAAATTAAAATTAGTATTTTGACTTGTTCCAATAAGACCTTGATAAAGAGATTTAAAAGAATTTTTAAAAATTATCGACAATTTATTTGAGGGTATGCAGGCTTTAACAAGTGCATTAAAAGGATTAGAGGAGAAAAATATGAGAGATCAGGCAAAAGTAGTTATCATCGGTGGTGGAGTTTTCGGGACCAGTGTGGCATATCATCTGGCCAAGGCCGGTTGTACGGATATTGTTCTTTTGGATAAAGGCGAGTTAACAAGCGGGACTACCTTTCATTCTGTAGGTCTGGTTTCACAGTTCAGGACTTCTCCCTCTTTAATGAAGATAATGAACTATACGATTAAATTGTTTAATGAGTTGAAAAAAGAGGTCGGGGACAACCTTGGCTGGCATACCGTGGGAAGCCTCAGGCTTGCATCAAGCAAAGATCGTCTAAAATCTTTGCGGCGGGAAGTTAGCCGTGCAAGGGCCATAGGTATTGAAGCACAAGTCATCACGCCTTCTGAAGCGCTTGAAATAGCACCTTTTATGTCAGGTGAGGGCCTGCACGGAGCAGTATG
This sequence comes from Desulfobacula sp., assembly GCA_018645325.1. GTDB lineage: Bacteria > Desulfobacterota > Desulfobacteria > Desulfobacterales > Desulfobacteraceae > Desulfobacula. The sequence goes on along the minus strand of JABGOU010000001.1, from coordinate 191,673 downwards.
GGTTCCAGATGACGGCCATATCGATCCCAGTTCCATTACTTATGAACTGGCCCGCCAGGCAAAACGACTGGGTGCACAAATCAACACAGGCGTAAGGGTGACGGACATTAAAGTGGATTCAAAGGGGCAGGTCACCAAGGTCATCACTGATAAAGGTGATATTCACACAGAGTGCGTTGTCAATGCCGCAGGAGAATGGGCACCTCGCATTGGAGCAATGGTGGGTGTGAATATTCCCATGGTGCCCTTAATGCATCAATACCTGACCACCAAACCCATTCCCGGCCATGAACTGCCTCCTAAAACGCCTGTGATCAGAGATCCTGATAAACTGTTTTACTGCCGTGAAGATGTGGGGTCTTTTCTTATCGGTGCATTTGAAACCAATCCAAAACAATGGTCTGCTAAAGCCGTGCCCTGGGAATTTAATCAGCAGCTTTTACCTGCTGAATGGGACCTGTTTGAGCCCGTCATGGAAATGGCAATGCAAAGATTGCCGATTCTTGAGCAGGCAGAGGTCATAGAATTGATTAACGGGCCGGATGCCTTTACACCGGACGGCCATTATGCTCTGGGTCCTGTTCCCGGATTAAAAGGATTCCTGGTTGCAGCCGGTGGCTCGATCAATGGTATTGCAGGTGCAGGCGGGGTTGGAAAGTTAATATGTGAATGGATTCTGGAGGGAGAGCCTTCCATTGATACCCATGAAATGAATGTAAGACGTTTCGGGCCCCATCTTAAAAATCTTGACTATGTTACTCAGCATTGCAGGGAAGTGTACCGTAATTATTATCACCTTCATTTTCCCAATGATGAAAATGTATGGGGACGTCCCTTAAGAACCAGTCCTTTTTACCCGCGGCTCAAGGAGTCAGGTGCTGTGTTTGGGGAGAAAAATGGCTGGGAACGGGTGAATTATTTTGAACCGGGTAAATCCTGGCGACAGGCCGGCTATGATCAGAAAAACTGGGGATGGGGAAAACCTGATTTTTTTGATCAGGTTAAAACCGAGGCACTGGCAGCCAGGCAGAATGTTGCCGTGCTGGATATGACTTCATTCGGTAAAATAGATGTCATGGGTAAAGATGCTCTGGATCTTTTGCAGATGCTTGCTATATCAAACGTTGACAGGCCTTTGGGATCACTTGTCTACACCCAGTTTTTAAATGAAACCGCAGGAATCGAAAGTGATGTGACTGTCTGCAGGATTGCAAAGGACCATTTCAGGATTATTTCAGGAACATCCTTTGTTTCCAATGATATAGGCTGGATAAAAATGCATGCGCAAATGGGAAAAGATGTGACAATCAAAGATGTTACTGATGAATTTGCCTGTTTAAGTCTTTTTGGTCCCAATGCCCGGAAAGTGTTTGAAAAGGTCACTTTTGACGATGTATCCAATAAAGCCTTTGCCTATTTGACTGCAAAAAATATTCATATCCAGGGTGTTAATGTCTGGGCCCAGAGGGTCAGCTATACAGGAGAACTTGGCTGGGAGCTTTACATGAAAAATGAGGATGCACTAAAGGTCTGGGATGCCATAATGGACAGTGGTAAACAATTTGATATCACACCTATAGGTTATAAAGCTCTTGATGGCTTAAGGATTGAGAAAGGGTATCTGTACTGGAGCGGCGATATTTCTCCCGGGGACAATCCCCTTGAGGCAGGGCTCGGATTCTGTGTAGATTTTACCAAAGATGATTTTATAGGCAAAGATGCTCTTTTGAAGATCAGGGAAAAAGGGTTGAATAAAAAATTATGCGGTCTTACCCTTGATGCGGATTATCTCCTGTTTGGCGGTGAGTCTGTTTACAAAGAAGGCAGGATAGTCGATCGTATAAGAAGTTCCAACCATGGCTATTGTGCCAACACTGATATTGGTCTTATATACCTGCCCCTTGAAATGTCAGAGCCCGGCACGGATCTGGAAGTTGAAGTAATGGGAAAGCTTGTTAAAGCAAAAGTGGTCTCAATGCCTATTGTTGATCCCAATGGCAAACGCATCCGTGCTTAAAAGATAAAACAGCGTGTCGAAGTTTAGCTGTGATTTTTCAGCATGCGCTTTAAAATATGAAACAAAAACTTGACAACATTTTTAAAACAGTTATTCATCAAACAACAGGCCTGATAATTAAGTTTATTCTCGTTTGATAAGATAAAATGTTACTTTACCGAATATGCAGTGGGAAAAATTTTTAGGGGAGATTCAAGAGTGCAGAGTCAAGCAAGAATTGTAGTTATTGGCGGGGGCATAACCGGATGCAGCGTTTTGTATCACCTTGTTAAAGCCGGTGTGAAAGATGTTATTTTACTGGAAAAAGGAGAACTCACCTCAGGTGCCACCTGCCAGGCTGCAGGTATGCTGACCCAGTTCAATACCTCACAGACCATAATGCGGATGCGGCAATACAGTACAAAACTGTATAAAAGCCTTAATGCCTTCAGCGAGGTGGGAAGTGTAAATATTGCCTCGAGCCCGGAAATGTTAAAAACATTTCAGCGAAATGTAAGCCGGGCAAGGGGCATTGGTCTTGATGTGGGTATTATTTCGCCAGAAGAAACCATTAGATTATTGCCCTGGGCATCTGAAAAAAGTCTTTATGGGGCTTTTCACCTGCCAGGGGACGGTCATATTGATCCCCATACCACAACCTATGCCGTTGCCAAGGCCGCCACAAATCTTGGCGCACAGATTCTAACAAACACCCGTGTTACAGGGATGTCATTATCAGCCAAAGGCGAGATTCGTAACGTTATTACGGATAAGGGTGAAATTGAATGTGATATTATTGTAAATGCAGCAGGTATCTGGTCGGCGCAGATTGCCGCAATGGCAGGCATCACAATTCCATGTACTCCCGTTGTACATCAGCATATTGCAATGGAAGCCGTTGTAGGCAGTGAGATACCGGCTGACAGCCCGACCTTTAGAGATTATGATCACCTTGTCTATGGACGTCCCGAAGGAGGTAGCTATCTTGTGGGAGGCTGGGAAATGCATCCAAAGGCTATCTGGATAGATGGCGTTCCCTGGAATCATGGATCATCGGAAGTTTCCAATGATTTTGATCTGTTTGCTCCCATGCTTGAAGATACCATTAAACGATTTCCCTTTATCGGTGATGCCGGAATGATCCGTCTGGTTGCTCACCCGGATGCATTTACACCGGATGGAGGGCCCTTGCTTGGACCCTGGCCCGGTCTGAAAGGGTTCTGGATGGCAGCTGTTTCCAATATGCAGGGTTTCGGCGGGGGCGGGGGTATAGGTAAAACTATTGCAGAATGGATCACCCAGGGTAAGACGGAATGGGATGTATTTGCTTATCGTGCCTGGCGTTTCAGCCGGCATCACAATCAAGCGCTATATGCTGCCGAATGTGCCAAAGAAGTTTACAGGTATTATTATCGAACAAAGTATCCCCATGATGAAAATGTTTCCATGCGACCAATTAGAACAAGTCCTTTCCATCACAGGCTTCAGGATTTAGGTGTGGTTTTTGGAACAAAAAATGGTTGGGAACGGCCCAATTATTTTGATCCTAAAAAATCCTGGCGAAAGGCTGGTGAGGATCAGCGGGAATGGGGCGGCTGGGTAAAACCTGATTTTTTTGAAACCATTGCAGCAGAGTCAGAAGCAGTACGAAATAAAGTCGGGCTTTTTGACATGAGTGCTTTTGGAAAAATTGAACTTAAAGGGCCAGGGGCATTGCCCTTAATCCAGCGGCTTACGGATAACGATCTGGACCGTCCAAAAGGCTCTGTGACCTATACTCAATTTCTCAATGACCAGGGTGGTATTGTAGCAGATATCATGATAACCCGCCTGGATACTCAATACTTTCGCATTATTACAGGCTCAGCCCTGATTGATTCCGATCTGGGATGGATCCGTTTGCATCAAAAGGATGATGACCTGAGTGTTGAAATCAAAGATGTGACAGAAGACTATGCCGTAATAGGCCTTTGGGGGCCTAATGCCCGGGATGTATTGCAGAAAATCACAGGATCAGACATATCCCATAAATCTTTTTCGTATATGACTGCTAAAAACATAGAAGCAGGTTCAATACAAGCCTTTGCACAGCGTGTAACCTATGTTGGTGAGCTGGGCTGGGAATTATATATTCCAAAAGATAAATCCATTTTTGTATGGGATCAACTATGGGCGGCAGGTCAGGATTTCGGGATAAGGCCATGTGGATTCAAGGCCATCGATTCCCTGAGGCTGGAAAAAGGGTTTCTGGCATTAACCAGTGATATCACTTCTCTGGAAAACCCTTTTGAAGCAGGACTTGATCATTGTGTCAAAATGAATCAGAAGGGTGATTTTATCGGTAAAAATGCTCTTGCTGCACTTCAGGATCAAGGGATAAAACAGCAGCTTTACACCCTTACCATAGGTGAAGAAGAATATCTGACACTATACGGGGGCGAGGCTGTGACCCTGAACGGAAAAACCATTTCACGCCTGCGAAGCACGGGATACGGGCATACGATTAAAAAGAATATTGGTTTTGCATACCTGCCAAAAGGGTTTGATGAAAATGAAACAGGCCTTATGGTGGAGGTATTTGGAGAGATGATAGGGGCAAAAATTGCACCTGATGTTTTATACGATCCCAAAGGCAAAGCAATCCGCAGATAGTATTGGGGTCAGGCTTGCGTAGTTGCGTTTATTGCTCAAAAACGCAACTACGCAAGCCTGACCCCCCTTATGATAATCATTTAACAGGTGCGAGGCGAAAAAAAGCGATGAACAGAAATGGATTAACCACATCTATTGGAATGGGATTACATGCTTTTTCTAAAGATGAGCTTGAGACAATACACCGCGGGGCCTGCCACATTTTAAAACATACGGGTGTGCTTGTGGAAATGGAAGAAGCAGCGGAACGTTTTGGCAGCGCAGGAGCCCTTGTGGTAAAGAAAGGATCAAACTGGCTGGTCAAAATTCCAGAATGGATGGTTACAGACAGCCTTTCAAGTGTTGCAAAAAGTGTGACCTATTATGCCCGTGATCCTGCAAAAGATTTTTATATGGAAAAAGGCCATGTGGGATTTAGTACATTTGGTGAGCAGGTAAATCTTATTGATCTTAAAACCAGACAATACCGCAATACAATCAAGGAGGATTGTAACAATGTTTATCGCCTTGTGGATGCTCTGGACGGACTTGCCTGGTGCCAACGAACGGTTTGCCCCGGAGATAAAAAGGCAGCATCCCAGGCCGTACATAATTTTGAATCTTTAATTACACATAACAGCAAACATATTACCATCGGAATGGTGGATAAAAAAAGTGTAGAAACCATAGTAAAGATGGCCGCAGCTGCCATGGGGGGAATGGATCAATTACGTGAAAGGCCCATATGCACCTGTTCATGCTGTGTTACAAGTCCTCTGACCCTGGCGACTCAATGCTGCGAAACCCTTATTGCGGCCCTGGAAGCCGGAATAAATGTGGATATCATGGCCATGGCTCTTTCCGGCGGGACAGGCCCTGTAACCCTTGCAGGCACCATTGTTCAGACCATTGCCGAACATCTTGCAGGACTGGTTCTAGCCCAGGCAGTTAAAAAAGGATCCTGTGTTACCTTTGGTTCATGCAGCACTATCATGGATTTGAAAACAGGACTGACGTCTGTGGGGGCTCCTGAATGGAGTATGGTGGGAACAGCCATTGCAAAAATGGCGCAATATTATGGTATTCCCTGCAGAATAGGTGCCGGTGTCAGTGACTCCAAAGCTCCCGATGCCCAGGCAGGCTACGAATTTTGCTTTAACGTATTGCCGATTGCCCTGTCCGGAGCTAATATGGTGTTTGGTGCAGGAGGCCTGGAAACGGGTTTGACCTTTGATTATGCCAAACTTATCATGGACCATGAATGTATCACAAATATCCATAAATTGATCAGCGGAGTAAAGGTTGACCAGGAATCCATGGCCTTGAATCTCATAGATGAGATAGGCCCGGGTGGAAGTTATCTTACCCATGATCATACATTTCAACATACAAGAAGCCAGTCCCAGGCCGTGGTATTTGACAGAAAAACCCGGGCGCAATGGCTGCAATCCTCCAATGGTAAAAATCTTACTGAGATGGCCTATGAAAAAGCAAGGCAGATTATAGAGAATCATAAACCTGTCGGACTTCGGCCTGGAGCAAAAAAAACCATTAAAGACCTGTTGGAGGAATTTGAGGCCGATGTGGCGGGAAACTAGGCAGAGTTTTGCAGCAACGCAGCAGATGGGTGGATTTGTGAGCTTTGCTCCTCTACGAGCCGTTCAAACACTAAATAGGATAAAATGTGACAACTATGGATCTTGAACCAAAATATTTCAAGTTTCAGGAAGCGTTTAAATGGGTTGAAGAGGCAACTCATGGGGTTCCTAAGAGGGTTCCCATATATGCGCAATTGTGCGAACTGATTCCAGGCGAGATGAAAAAAAGCGCCAGGGACGTGTTTCATGATCCCGTCCTGCTCAATGAAGGTATATTCACAACCTGTGAAAAATACAATATCGATATTCCTTCAATGGATGTTGACACTTACAATATTGAAGCTGAAGCCATTGGTCAGAAAATCAGATTCAATGATGATATCATGCCGGATATTGATCGAGCCCATCCCTTGATCCGGGAGGAGAGTGACATTAGAAAAATTGTCACCCCTGATTTTGACAAGGCTGGCAGATGTTCATTTGTTGTTGATGCGTATAAGGTTTTTGAAAACCTTGTGGGGGTCAGGACAAGCCTGGCGTTCTGCGCTCCCTTCAGCCTTGCGGCCAACATAAGGGGAATTGAGACCCTTATAATGGACATGTGCCTGAACCCGAAATTTGCCCATGAACTCATGACAAGGGTTACACAAGAAGTTCTCATTCCATGGATTGAGTATCTGAAATCCAAATTTCCCCAGACACCTTCAATTGTAGGTGCGGACGCTCTGGCATCCCTTCCCATCGTCAATATAAAGCTGATGGATGAGTTTATTGCGCCCTATGTTGAAAAGCTGCGTTATGTATGTGGAAAAAGGGTGTGTGTGCCCAATTGGACAGGGGAGCGATATGCAAAAAATCCTGAACAGGTAATGGATATCCGTTTACGGGTCAACCCTTTGTTTGTTGAAGGCCAGGACCCTGATGTTGAAGCCCTGGGCCCGCAGTTTTACAAAGCCTATGCAAAAAAGCATGATATTCCTTTGCTGCTGGGTGTGGGAGCGGTTTTCTTAAGAACGGCTGAGCCCGAAGAAATTTTCAACAGGGTGAAACACTATGTTAAGGTAGGCGGAGAAAATGGCCGCCTCTGGTTTTACCTGTGCAATATTGAGCCGGGTACCCCTAAAGAAAACATAAAGGCTGCCGTGGATGCAGTCCATAAATATGGAACCTATTAAAAATTTTAGAAGAGCCATTCAGCATGACAGCCATTAATACAAATTATAAAAATGATATTTCTACTATAGAAGCCATTGAAGAACAATTGAAAAATATAGCTGATGCAGGTTTTTCTCATGTGCATTGGAGTCACGACTGGATGGGAGAATATATATATGGCAACAGTGAAATGGTTAAAAATTATAGAAAATAATCAATAATATCTGCGGCCTCATTCCAGAAAAACGACCCTGAAGGTTGCGGCATGATAGGAGTGCCACAATGAAAAAGCGCCAGGTTGTCATAAAATGCGGCAGTGAAACGCCGGACTCCATCACAGGCAAAGAATACCCGATCCCGGAGTGTTTGAACAGGCTTAGGCAAAATCAGTCTAATTGTATTTATTCAACTTCCTGATTGTGAGGACAAAATAAGGCAATGAGAATTTTATCCGTTTCTGATCAAGTTGAGCCCATTCTCTATAAACCCGACAGCAATAAGTGCCTCCCCCGTATAGATCTTATCTTGTCCTGTGGTGATCTTCCAGCTGAATACCTGACCTATCTTGTAACTATATTCAATGTGCCTTTGTTTTATATAAGGGGAAATCATGACGGGTTGTATGAATTAAAACCACCCCAGGGGTGTGTTGACCTGCATGGCAGGATAATAGTATATAAGGGCGTAAAGATAATGGGTCTGGAGGGGTCCCGCTGGTACAACGGGGGGAAGTTTCAATATACGGAAAAGCAGATGGCAAGGATGGTTTTGAAAATAAGATTGAAAATATGGTGGTACAAAGGGATTGATATCGTTATTTCCCATGCACCGCCAAGAAATATCCATGACGGACAGGATATCTGTCATAAAGGGTTTAAGTGCTTCAGGAGCCTTATCAACAGATATTCTCCCGACTATTTTTTGCATGGTCATATCCACAAAAGTTTTAAAAATCAAAAAGAACGCAAAACAATAATTGATAAAACAGGTGTCATCAATACATTTGGTTACCATGTGTTTGACTATATAAAATGATAAAATTTTTAAAACAATTATTTAGCCGGGAAGATGACGGTGATGACAGCGTTATTAAAAATTTTGCCGACAATCAGCATAAGGAAGAAGCCTGGGATGAAAGACATCTCGGTATTCGGGCAATTCCCCTTGATAAAATTGTAGGCAGTGTGGGGCGGTATAAGGATTTTAACCGGCAGTTCCGTTTAAAGAAAGATCGACCTTCGGCAAGATTTGAACGGGTTAAAGAAGCATTTAAAAAGAAAATTATACTTCCTCCCATCACCCTGTACCAGATTAAAAATGAATACTATGTTCTTGATGGGAATCACAGGGTTTCTGCTGCCAAAAGACTGGGTTATGAATTTATTGATGCCAAGATTACGGAATTTCTTCCCTCTAAAAATACCCTGGAAAACATTATTTACAGAGAAAAAGCAGCCTTTCTTGCTAAAACACAATTGTCGGATACAATCCAGTTAACAGAAGTGGGCCAGTATAATTATCTATTAAAACAAATTGATGAACACCATGGTTTTTTAATGAAAACCAGTGATGCTGAAGTTAAAGGTCAGATGGATTATTTTACAGCTGCCATTGACTGGTATAAAACAATATATATACCTCTGGCAGCCATTATCAAGAACAGCCGCTTGAATCGTCATTTTCCTGAGAGGACCAATTCAGACCTGTATGCGTACATCTCAAATCATCAGTGGGAAAAAGGTAAAGAACGTGAATACGGCATTGGAATTGACCAATTGATTCCAAAACACATGGAGGAGTTCAGATTAAAAATGCAACATTTAAAGGACATTGAACTGCCGGAAATGAAACACTGGATATCGGCTTTTATACTTATAGAAGTAAAAGCCGGAAAAGAACACGAAGTAATGAAACGGCTCCACAAACTGGAAGCGATCCGGGAGGTCCATTTTGTACACGGTGTATTTGATCTGATTGCAAAGATGATGATGAAACGCGATCTATTGTCTTCCGATGCAGAAATTATCGGCCAGTTTGTTCATAAAAAAGTCCGCCAGGTCCAGGATGTGACCAAAACCCAGACCCTGATCCCTATATCTTCCATGGAGAAACCGCCCATATCGAGAAATACTTAATAAAATTGGCCTTTTTCAACCTCGCCGATGGTTTCATCCAGGATATCCACAACCTGGTCCATTTCTTCCATGCTTATGGTGAGGGAAGGTCTTAAGGTGATGATATTGCCTTCAATAGTTTTAAATGCAAGCCCTTTTTCCATGGCCTTATACATGATGCAGTCGGCTTCTTCCACAGCTCTTTCTTTTGTTTTGGGATCCTTGACAAGATCAATTCCTATATGAAGCCCTACACCTGCAATATTACCGATAAGAGGATGTTTTTGTTTGAGCTCATCTAAGCGGGACAGGGCATGAGAGCCGACCTTTGCAGAATTTTCCTTTAGATTGTTTTTTTCAATGTACTCAATTTCAGCTAATGCCGCAGCCGAGCAAAGGGCATTTTTTTCATGGGTATAATGGCCGATGGAACGGTTCTCCAGGTTATCGTAGCGGTCTTTGGTTACAATGCCTGCAAAAGGCAGAAGTCCGCCACCCATGGATTTTCCTAAAACCAGGACATCCGGTGTTATAAAATGCTCGCTGGCAAACATTTTACCGGTTCTGCCAAATCCTTCGATGACTTCATCAAATATAATCAGGGCACCATATTTTTCGCATAGTACTTTTACCCCTTCCCAGTAATTCTGGCTTGGAACAACGGGAGTTGCTGAAATAGGCTCGCCAATGATTGCAGCCACGCCGGGCTCTCGTTCCAGGATTGTTTTGATCTGGCGCAGGTATTCATTGTCCACTTCATCCCTGTTGTCAAACCCCCATGGATTGCGATAGTAATTGGGAAACTCCACATGCATGGCACCGGGCATCATAGGTCCCATCCCCCCTTTGAAAAGCTCTTCACCTCCCACGCTGGCCGCGGCAAATCCTGCCCCGTGAAAAGAATCCCAGAAGGAGATTGTTTTAAAGCAGCCCGTTACCTGCTTTGCCAGGGTGATGGCCATTTCAATAGCCTCTGAGCCTCCGGGACAAAAAAGAGATTTACAAAGGTCTCCAGGAGTAATATCGGCAAGTTTTTCGGCAAGATCAACGGCTTTGGAATTAGTATACCGCCTGGGGCAGAAGGTCATCTGGGTATCCAGTTGATCCTTTAATGCCTGGATAATCTGGGGGTTGTTAAATCCGGCGTTATGGACTCCATTGCCATGCATGTCCATATATTTTTTGCCCTCCATGTCTTCAATATATATGCCATGGGCCTTTGATAAAACATTCATCACAGGAGTGGACAAATTCTGGTGCAAAAAATATTTATCGTCCCTTGTGCAAATGGATTTAGCAGCTTTGGACAAATTCTTTTCCCAGTATTTTTCCCGGTTTTGACTTGTATTCACATCTCCCTGCTCACTTACAAAACGGCCTGCGTTAATCATATTCTGAGATTTCATTTGCGATCCTAAGTAAATAAAGTTGCATAAATATTAAGGCCTGAAATAGTACTGCTTATATGTAGTATAGTCACCTGTTATTGAGTAATTTTAAGTTCAATTTCAGCAATGGATTCTTCAATGATATCAAGGGCAGTATCCATCTGTTCCCGGGTTATGATAAGCGCGGGAGTCAGGGTAAGAATATTTCCCATGGTGATCTTGAAGCTCAATCCCCTGGAAAGTGCTGCATACATAACAGCTTCCGCTTCATCGATTGCCCGTTCTTTTGTGATTTGGTCCTTTACAAGCTCAACCCCTAAAAAAAGTCCAAGGCCCCGTACATCCCCGATCAAGGGATGGCGTTCCTGCATTTTTTTAAGTTGAGACAATGCATAATAGCCTATGGTTCTGGCATTTTCGGCAAGTTTATTTTTTTCAATATAATTGATGGTGGCAAGGGCTGCAGCACATCCTATGGGGCTTTTTTCATGGGTATAATGGCCCAGAGCAAGGGTTTCGGCAAGATCCAGGCCTTTGCGCACAACAAGGGCTGCCAGAGGGAAAATACCTCCACCAAGACCTTTGCCGATGACAACCATATCCGGCTCAACATTGAAATTTTCAAAGGTGAACATTTTGCCTGTCCGCCCCAGACAATGTGGAACCTCATCAAAAATAAGCAGAGCCCCGTGTTTATCACAGGCTTTTCTTATGATCTGCCAGTATTCAGGTTTTGGTATATAGGGGGTGCTGCGGATGGGTTCTGCTATAACTGCAGCAACATCCCCTTCTTTCTCCAGCATATATTCAACATACTTTGCACAAGTCATATCACACCCCCCTCTATCGGCACAGCCAAATATACACCGGTATTCATCAGGGGGAGGCGCGTGTTCCGTTCCAGGCATCATGGGACCCATGTCCTGGCGGAATATGGCCTCACCACCAATGGATATGGCATCCAGTGATGCTCCGTGGAAGCTGTCCCACATGGAAATGGTTTTATGCCGGCCCGTTGCAACACGGGCAAGTTTTAAGGCCATTCCAATGGCACCTGTACCTCCCGGGCATAAAAGAAGCTTATCAAAATTATCCGGGGCAATCTGTATTAGTTTTTTAGCCAGATCCACGGCCACCCGGTTTGTATAACGGCGGGTGCAAAAAGACAGTTCATCCAGCTGGTTTTTTACAGCTTCAATCACTTCTGGGTTGGCAAAGCCGACCTGGTGGACATTGTTGCCATGAAAATCCATGTATCTGCGGCCTTGTGAATCCTCAATGTAAATACCGTCGCAGGTTTTCATGGCATTCAGACAGGGGGTGGAAAGAGACTGCTTTAAAAAATAGCGGGAATCTTCTTCCAAAAGTGATACAGTCGCATCATCAAGGTTTTCTTTCTGCCATTTTTCCCTGGCCAAAGAAAGATTGATATCACCTTCCGACTTGTGTAATTTTACCATTATGACCTCCTGATCTGTATATCAAGGTTTGTGCCGGTTCTTTTTGAATAAAAGTATCGCTGCCTTGACCTGTGTTTGAAGTAAAGCTTTCGTTCCAAAAATTTTCATGTTTTTGGCCAGGCACTAAAAAAAGGTCGAATCAAAAATATAAATTAAATTTCATGTTTGACCTATGAGCCTGGTAAAGTCAAAGTAATAATTATTATGTCTTAAATAATATCAGGTTATATGTGCCCATATGGATGCACCTTGTTAAAAGAAAAAATAATAACTAAAAGTAATGATAACCATAATATTAATTAGTTTGACTTATAATTTGTGTTGACCTTATTCTTATTTCCAGATAACAAAACAACGATGAAATAAGTGGTTGAAATAATAGTTTAGATTCTGTAATTGTTATACTTCAGCAGCATAATAAAAAATTTCAGATCAAAGGAGGTGTACACCAAAAAAATTCATTTTTAAAAGAAGTTACTCATGGCCTGGTCTTAAGGGTCCACTCAAAAATAACTTTACATTTTTGAAGCCGATTCATCCTGTCCGGCAGCGTTGTGAAAACACGACATATACTTGATATGCCTTAGTTTTCAAGCCTTGCCGGACAGGCGACTCAACTTAAAAAAATTGGTAATTAATTTTTGAGTGGACCCTAAACCCTCCAGGGAAATCAATGGTTTTTTAGAAAGGAGAAATTATTATGAAATACAAAATTTTTTTCACTGTTCTAATGGCAGCATTAATAACCTTTACAAGCCCGATCACCAATGTCTGGGCCTCAGATTCCATAAGTGCCTATATGGGATTTTCAAGAGAAGTCAATGAGGCACTTGCAAAACAAATTCAAGATAAACTGGGTATTGAGGTAAAAAATATTACCCTGTCCTGGGGTGAGATCTGGGCCAGACTGAAAACTGAATCCCCAAGGTTTAATGCAGACATGGTATTATCCTTTGGTGCGTCTGAAGCAATAAACGGTGCAAAAAAAGGATATTATGAAGCCTATCATTCGCCGGGATGGGATGGTATTGACGATGCTTTTAAATCAAAAGACGGCACATACTATGCCCTTGGAACATTTTCATTTCTTCTTTTAGGCAATACAAAGAAGCTTGCGGAAAAGGGCTATGAAATGCCCAAGAGTTATCAAGATCTTCTGGACCCAAAATGGAAAGGCCAGATCGTTATCCCCTCTCCCAGAACATCTGGAACAGCTTTTATGATCAACTATTCTTTTTTACAGCTCTATGGGGAAAAGGCAGGCTGGGAATATCTTACCAAGCTCAATGAAAATGTTGCATTCTATACAAAAAGCGGTAATGCACCAACTGATCTAGTAGGCCGCGGTGAATATCTTCTGGGCCTGGGTGCAGACGAGAATGTATTGAAACGCATGAAGGATGGATACCCTCTGAAATGGTCTGTTCCTGTAGAAGGAATTGGTTATGAAGGCAATTATTGCACGATCTTAAAGGGAACCAAAAAACTGGCTCTTGCTAAAAAGGTCATGGATTATCTTGGGTCTGAAGAAATCAGCCATTTCCTGGGTTCCATGGGATATATTCCACCACGCGCAGGTTCTGTCAGTGCTCTTTACGGGGAAGTTCAACCAAAGTTTATCAAGCTTGATCATGCATGGGCCGTTAAGAACAAACGTAAAGTCGTTAAGCAGTGGAAAAGCAAGTTTCTCATGAAAGAGACTGCCAAGGCAAGAAAGGTGGGTGATGAAAAAGAGAAAAAGGCTGCAGCACAGGAATAATTTTTTTAGGTCCTTGTGCAGTCTAATTCAAATAATTAAAAGAAGGAATCAGGTGATGGCAGAAGCAGTTGCAGGCAATGATCAACGAAGCCTCTTGTACAAAATAAGGATATTTGTCAATTCTCATCTAATAAATATGTTTGCAGGTGGTCTGTTTGCGCTTCTTGCCATTTTCCTGGCCTTCCCCATAGTCATGGTTTTTATAAAAAGTCTGTGGGGAGATGACGGTTTTACATTAGGCTTTTACCAGGAATTTTTTTCCTACAATTTTTATTATTGGTCATTTTTAAATACCATGATTTTAGGACTTTCAGCCATGGTCATTCTTGTGGTTGTTGGTTTTTGTTTCGCTTATATGACGACAAAGGGGCCGAATTGGCTGCGAAAACCTTTAAAGGTTTGTGCGCTCATGCCCCTTTGCGCACCGCCTTACATATTTTCTATTTCTTTGATCACCCTTTTTGGGAGAAACGGGATGGTTACTAATTTTTTTGACCTGAATTTTAATATTTACAGCTGGACCGGTGTTATAGTGGCGCAATGCCTGGCGTTTCTCCCCTTATCTTATATGATGATAGAAAATGTGTTAAATTCCCAAAACCCTTCCCTTGAAGAAAGTGCCTCGGATATGGGTGCTTCTGAATTTACCATTATGCGTGCCATCACAATTCCACTTGCAGCACCGGGTGTGCTCAAAGCGGCTCTCCTGGTTTTTGTAATGACCATTGCAGAGTTTGGTAATCCTGCTATCCTGGGTGGCAGAATTCCTTTTCTGGCCCCTGATACCTATCTGATGATCACAGGAGAAGGAGACTTTAACATGGCATCCGTCCTCTCAGTGGTATTGATGGTGCCCTGCCTTATTATTTTTGTTATCCATAATTATATGCTGAAAGGGAAAGGATATACAACTATCGTGGGTAAGCCCACAGCCGTTGATCCCAAAGACATGACACCCCTGATCAAGTATTCCCTTTTAGCGATTGTTATTCCCGTGGCCATCATGGTGCTGTTAAGCTTTGCCGTGATTGTTATGGGCGCTTTTGTAAAAATCGTCGGCGTTGACAATACCTTTGTTATAGATCATATGCTGAACATGCAGTCCAATACTGCGATTTTCAACAGTGTTAAATTATCTCTTCTGGCCGGTCTTTTTGGTGCCATTGTTGGAACGCTTCTGGCCTATGTCATCATGCGGGGCAAGTTTAAGGGTAGAAAAGTCATGGAGATGATGGCATTATCCGGGTTTGCACTTCCCGGAACAGTGATTGGTGTTGGATATATCATGGCCTTTAACCGACCGCCTTTTCTTCTGGCAGGTACCATATGGATTTTAATATTAAACTGTGCCTTTAGATTTCTTGCAGTAGGGGTGGAAGCCGGAATCAGCAAGCTGCACCAAATCAGTATTGAAATTGAAGAAGCATCTGCTGATCTGGGCGCAGACTTTATCACCATCTTTTTCAAGGTGATTCTTCCCATAATGTTTTCAGCCTTTATCGCCGGATTCATATATACTTTTATGACAACCATGATGTCATTGAGTTCTGTTATATTCCTCGTAACTCCAGGGTTTGACCTGGCCGCTGTTTATATATATCTCACGGCTCAGTTAGGGGAACTTGGGCTGGCATCAGCTGCAACAGTTAAAATGATGTTAATAGTTGTTATCTGTTTTGCATCTTTAAAACTGCTTGCGAAAAAAACCGGACTGGATGTAATTGAAAAATAATAAGGAGCATAAATAAATGGGTAACACAGAAACACCAATGCTGGAACTTGTGGATGTTCATAAGAGTTTTGGAGATGTTGATGTATTAAAAGGAATATCAGCTTCTATTTCCAAAGGGGAATTATTAACCTTTGTCGGACCCAGCGGGTGCGGTAAAACAACTCTTTTGAGAATCATCGGAGGTTTCACGCCCATAACATCCGGTAAAATTATTCTGGACGGTGAAGATATTGCTGATCTTCCCCCGAACATGCGGGATACCAAAATGGTTTTCCAGAGTTATGCTCTGTTTCCCCACATGAATGTGAGAAAAAATATTGGTTTTGGATTGAAACTCAAAAAAATGCCCCAGAAAAAAATTGATGACCGGGTGGATGAACTTCTGGCCCTGGTTCATCTGGAAGGCCTGGGAGATCGAACCATTGAGCGGATCAGCGGCGGACAGCAGCAGCGGGTGGCCCTGGCACGATCTCTGGCCCTGGAGCCCAAAGTACTTCTCCTTGACGAACCTTTGTCAAATTTAGATGCCAACTTAAGGGTTGTCATGCGCGACGAGATTAGAAATATCCAGGAACGCATCCGTATCACCACGATATTTGTCACCCATGACCAGTATGAGGCCATGAGTATTTCAGACAGGCTCCTGGTTCTCAATGACGGGATCATTCAGCAGATCGGCAGTCCCAGCGATATTTACGAAACCCCGGATAACCGCTTCATCGCCGAGTTTGTAGGGTATGTAAATTTTCTTGAGGGTAAAATTGAAAGTTTTGATCAGGATTCTTCCGGGCTTTTTCTTGTGTCCACAGAATATGGCGATATCTCCTTAAACAAAATCAATGAAAAAAATTTTGATAAGGGGGATGACGTTTTCCTGGTGATCCGGCCTGAAACAGTTACACTCTTTCCTTCAGATGCAGAGGATATGCCTAATATGCTCAAAGGAAAGATCCAGCACTCCATGTATGCAGGGAACCTTGTCAAATACACCATAAAATGCGGGGATCGCGAAATCCTTATTGATCAATATAATCCCAAGGACTCCATTAAATTCAGGTGCGGTGATAATATAAAGTTTACCGTGCCCAGAACGGTTCATGCCATACCCAAAAGAGGATAGCTATTACGGTGGTATCTTACTTAATTATTGATAAAGCTCAGGTCATTTCATCCATTATAACCATGGCATGCAAGACAAGAGAAGTTGCGCCTGGAATTCCATATCACGTAGCACAGAGGGGAACAGGCGGCAGCAGATATTTTTCAATAATGGAGAGGATCTTTAATCCCGCTCACCTTTGCATCATCATTTAATACATCCTGATCAAGCAACTTAAATTGTAATTACTGTAAGATTATCAAAACTAAAAATAAGATTAAGGCCTGTGCGACTTGACTAATCAGTATTTGTTTCTATCATTAGAGACAGTGCAGATTAAATGAAATTACGTTGTCCGCTAAAATATTAAGGATTGATTGAATGTGCGTATTTAG
The DNA here is from genome assembly GCA_018645325.1 of Desulfobacula sp. Lineage (GTDB taxonomy): Bacteria > Desulfobacterota > Desulfobacteria > Desulfobacterales > Desulfobacteraceae > Desulfobacula. Next base: position 174,346 of record JABGOU010000001.1, on the reverse strand, counting down.
CAAAGTACCAGAGAGTGATGAAGAATTAAAATTTTTTAATTTTAAATCAATTGAAGTGAGTGATAGAAAGATTATTCAAAGCTATATTGATAAGTTTCAACCCCAATCATGCGAGTATAGTTTTGCAAATATTTACAGCTGGCAGGACGCCTATAATACAACCTGGAAAATCTATAAACAAAGGCTTGTGATTTATGATAATGTGAATAGACATTTTTTTATGCCCCTGGGAAAAGAAATGACACCAAAAAAGCTTTTTCTTTTTTCCCAGGATATGAGAGAAAACGGCCTGGGAACCGATATCGGTGTTGTATCTCCACAATATCTTGAAAAATATCCTGAAATTGAACAATTTTATACCATTGTTGATCAAAGGGATTTTGCTGAATATCTATATTCTGTAGAGGCTCTTTGTGAACTCAAGGGTACAAGACTTCATAAAAAGAAAAACCTTATTTCACAATTTCACAGGAAATACACTAATTCCGCGGTCAGGATGTTATCAGGTGAACTTATAAAAAAGGCAAAAACACTTGCCGATGAAATATTCAACGGCCATGAAAGATTTTTAAAAGGTATTGAAAATGAACAAATGGCCTTAATAAAAGCATTGAATGATTTTGAAAAGATCGGTCTTGAAGGCATGGCTTTAATTATAGGAAATGATCTGGTGGCTTTTTCCATTTTCAGCCCTCTGAACCATGATACCTATGATATTCATTATGAAAAATCCTGTCATCAGTTTAAAGGTGCAGCACAGGTCATAAATCACGAAACATCAAAATATCTAAGGGAAAAATGCCGATACCTGAACAGGGAACAGGACCTTGGAATCAAGGGACTGAGACAGGCTAAAATATCTTACGATCCTGAAAGCCTTATTGAAGTCCATAGTCTGGTTTTCAAAGACTCAAGTTAATACCCTTCACACCAGATAAAATCAGGTCATGCTAAGGACCTACTCAATAAATATAGCTTTAATGATAAAATAATAACCAAAAGTAATAATAACCATAATATTAATTGGTTTGACTTATGGTTTATATAGGTTCTAATCTTATCTTCGAATCACAATCAAACAGGGGAGTAAGTTGATGAAATGATTCTTTTGATTTTGCTGGGAGCCGGGGCTTATGTAGGCTGGAACATAGGAGCCAATGACACTGCAAATTGTGTCGGTACAACTGTGGGGTGCGGTCTGATATCCTATAAACGTGCTGTGCTTCTGGTTTCAGTATTTGTTATTTTAGGTGCATTGATCGATGGCGACCATGTTATGAAGACCGTGGGCAAAGGTATCATAAACCAGCCCCTTGATTATCTGGCCATATTTGTAGCATTATTATGTTCCGGTGTTTTTGTTACTTTGGCCACTTTTTTCAGTATCCCGACTTCAACATCCCAGGCCATTGTGGGAGGAGTATTAGGGATCGGCCTTGCAACAGGTGCCCAGATTCAATATTCAAAACTTATCATTATTGCAGAAAGCTGGGTTTTGTGTCCCATACTGGTATTGGGACTTTCCTATGGACTCTATTTCCTTTTAACCTTATTGATCAGGAACTTGAGAATGGGAACCCTGCTGGTTCAAAATGGCCTGGGCCTTCTTTCAATCCTGTCGGCATGTTATCTTTCTTATTCCATGGGGGCTAATAATGCAGGAAATGCCGTTGGCCCTATTGCCAACCTCGGGGTTGTCAACCCACAAATACTACTTGCCATAGGCGGTATTTCCATTGCCATCGGTGCAATAACCTATGGTAAAAAAGTTGCTGACACAGTGGGTAAAGGGATAACTCCTCTTGATATACCCGGGGCTTTTATTGCACAGGTATCTTCAGCTTTTGGTATGCACATGTTTTCACTCATGGGTATCCCCGTGTCTACTTCTTCTGCTATTGTGGGGGCGGTTGTGGGGGTAGGTCTTGTAAAAGGCGCCAAATCAATCAGTAAAAAAACGATATTGACTATCCTTATAGGATGGGTATTAACGCCGACTCTGGCAGCAGTAACAGCATTTTTATTGTATAAATTTTTAAAAACCTTTGTAATATGAAGTTTGATAAACTAAACATAGAAAGACTATAATATGTTTTAATGGGGGAAGAATGATCCTTTTTAAAAAAGAAAAAGAAGTCATTGAGCTTATTGAAAAACATGCAGATAAAGTAAAAGAGTGCGTCGTAACTTCACTGAGTACTCTTAAGGCTTATCTTGGTGGAGATATCGCAACTGCCAAGAAACTTGCCCGCCAGGTGGATAACCTGGAATCCCATGCCGATCTTATACGGCATCAGGTGAGGGACAGACTGTATGGGGGAGCCTATATGCCTTTGCTCAGAGAAGATGTCTACAAACTGGTGGAGAGTCTTGACATGGTGGCAAATGCAGCGGAAAAGTGCTGCGATGCATTCTTGAATCAACGTCCCGTAATTCCTGAATTACTTAAAAAGGATTTTTTAAAAATCATAACGGTTTCCACAAGTGTTATCGAACCACTTAGAGAGGCACTGCTTTGTTATTTAAAAGGATTGTGTCCGGTTGAAGTTTCCCGTCACCATGCAAAAGATGTCGGGCTTATTGAATCAAAAGTAGACAGTCTGGACTGGGATCTGACAAAGAAAATATTTTCTTCTGACTTAAGGTACAGCCATAAGTTGCATTTAAAAATTTGTATTGAGCATATTGTCACACTGACGGACAAGGCTGAATATGCTGCCGATTATCTGGAGGTTGTGGCTTTAAAGGCTATGATTTAAACCGCCTCTTTCCGCTGTCAGCCGGCATTGTGGCTCCCTTTTGTTTTTATGTCTAAACCAATGTATTGCAAAACCATGTCAAGTTCGTCAACACAAAGAATGATATCAATTTTTCCCGTATCAATGGCGGCCTGGGGCATGACAGGATAAGCAGAATCTGACGGGTCCTGGGCAATGGTAAGACCTTGATTGAGCTTGATGGCGCAGATTCCGGCCGTTCCATCACTGTTTGCACCCGTCAGAATAATCCCGATGAGTTCATCCGCCCATGCCACTGCCGCACTTTCAAACAACACATCAATTGATGGCCTGGCATAATTGACTTTTGGGTCAACGGACAAAGAAAAGGTGTTATCCTGTTCAATTAAAAGATGATAATTGGCCGGTGAAAAATAGATGTATCCGGATCGTATCTGCTCCTTATCTTCTGCCTCTTTAACCCTGAGGTTTGTCTGGAGCCTGAAAAACTCAACCAGACCCCCGTTGTCAAGGGGGTGAAGATGGCAGGCAATAATGATCGGTACTCTGAATGTTTTTGGTAGAACATGAAAAAATTTTAAAAGTACCTCCATGGAGCCTGCAGATCCTCCTATCACAATGGCTTTGTATTTATTTGTCTTCATCAGGCTTTTTTCTGGAAAATTTTATTTTTCTGGTCAATTACCCGGAATTTGTCCTGATACTCTGAGAACAATAGGCTTTCCTTCATTCCAAGGCATAAAAATCCCCCATGAACCAGGCTTTCATAAAAGAGGCGGATAACTCTTTCCTGTAATGCCTTATCAAAATAGATCATTACATTGCGGCATAAAATAAGGTGTGTCTCGCTAAAGACCTGGTCCGTTACCAGGTTGTGGTTGGCAAAGGTTATTTTTTTCTTTAACCCCCGCTTGATTGCCAGGGCTCCATATCGGGCATGGTAATAATCTGAAAAAGAGCCTTTTCCGCCGGACAGTTGGTAGTTCTGGCTGTACTGCCTTGCGCACTCCAGTTCAAGGATACCTGCTTTTGCTTTTTTAAGGGCATTATCATTAAAATCCGTGGCAAAAAAGGTGGTCCTTTTGTCCAGAGCCTCCTCATGGATCAGGATGGCCAGGGAATAGGCCTCCTCTCCTGTTGCACATCCTGCGTGCCAGACCTTGATAAAGGGATGGCTTTTTAAAAGGGGCAGAACCTTCTGCCTAAGGGTCAGAAACAGTGAGGGGTCCCTGAACATCTCCGTCACGGTGATGGAAAATTCCATGACCATTTTTTCAAAATAGGATTCATCGTGGATCAGTCGGGGAATCATATCAGAAATGCAAGCCGTCCCGGACATTTTCATGAACTGGAGTATCCGCCGGCGGATGGATGCTTTTGCATACCCCCGGAAATCATACCCATAGCGCAGGAAGATGGTGTCCAGAAGAAGCCTGATCTCAATAGTTTCAATATCACCTGATTTCATAAAATACAAATCCAATCAATAGAAGTTATCAATACAGCCAGACCCGCATCATGGACAGGAGTCGGTCAATCTCCACGGGTTTTGCAAGGTAGTCATTGGCCCCGGCTGCAATGCAGTCTTCCTTGTCCCGCTGCATGGCCTTGGCCGTCAGCGCAATAATGGGCAGTTTATTGAACCGGCTCTTTGCACGGATCTTTTTCATGGTTTCATAGCCGTCCATCACGGGCATCATGATATCCATGAGTACCAGGTCCACATCACTCGTTTGCTCCAGCATCTCCAGGGCCTTCATACCGTTTTCCGCCTTCAGTGTTTTAGCTCCCCGGTTCTGCAGCACCTTTGACAGGGCAAAAACATTTCGCATATCATCATCAACAATCAGGATGGTTCTGTCCTGAAGGGCCCGGTCCGGGTCATGGAGGGTGGTGATCATTTTCTTCTTTTCTTCCGGCATCTTGTCAATCATCCGGTGCAGGAACAATGAGGTTTCATCCAGGAGTCTCTCATCGGAACGCACGCTCTTGATGATGATGGATTCAGAATACTTTCTCAGCTCAATCTCCTCCTCATGGGTCAGGTCCCGGCCCGTATAGACAACCACGGGGGGGGAGACTGTAATCAAGGGGTCTTTTTCCATTGCTTTTAACAGATCAAAACCTGACATGTCCGGCAGGCCAAGGTCCAAGATCATGCAGTCAAACTGCTTGTCCCGAAGGGCGGCAATGGCCTCTTTTCCCGTTGAAACCTCCCGGATAATAACATCCTTATCATAGATAAGACTGGCAATGGCATGCCGTTGATTAGAATTGTCCTCAACCAGCAGCAGATCCTTCATCTCTTTATTAATGATCGACTCTATATTAACAATGGCGGCTTCAAGTTCTTCCGGATTGACCGGTTTGGTCAGATAGCCGATGGCACCCTTGGTAAAGGCCTCGGGAACAGGATCATCAGCAGACATGAAGTGAACCGGTATATGCCGTAAGGCGGGATTTTCTTTTAAGGTTTCAAGAACGGTCCAGCCATCAATCCCCGGCAGATGGATATCCAGAATAATCGCGTCCAAGGGGTATTCCCCGGCAAGGGCCAGGCCCTCTTCTCCAGTGAGAGCCACAAGTCCCTTAAATCCTTTTTTCCGGCAGAAGGTTAAAAGGGTCATGGCAAAATCAACATCATCTTCAATAATCAGAATGGATTTATCCTCAGGGCCTGTTTTGTCCCGGTCATCTGAAAGCGTGTTTTTCAAGGGTTCATCTGTTTTTTGGTTTTCCTTTGCAACCGGGGCAATGGGGGGTGCTGTTTTCTCCAAATCTGTTGTTTCCGGCGGGAGCTCGGAATCAGCAGATGCCAAAGCTATTTTCTGTTTTGGCAGAAACAGGGTAAAGGTCGATCCCTGGTTCGGAATGCTGTTTAATTGAAGTTCACCGCCTAGAAGATTTGCAAGCTCCCTGGATATGGACAGGCCCAGGCCCGTACCGCCGTATTTTCTGGAACTGCCCCCTTCCACCTGCTGAAACGCCTCAAAAATAATTTTCTGGTTGTCCGGGTCGATTCCAATACCCGTATCCCGAACATCAACGGCAATGGTATTTGCAGCAACAAGATCCTTGCGCAGGAAAACAATAGCATCATCCGGCTGGTAAAACTCAATAATTACCCCGCCTGTTGTCGTGAATTTGAATGCATTGGAAACAAAATTTTTCAGGATCTGCATGATGCGCTGCTGGTCACTGACAATGACCCCGGGCACACTATCTCTTATGATAATATCCAGGGTGAGGTCCTTTTCTTCGGCCAATCCCCTGAAGTTCTTTTCAAGGACCTCTTTTACATCCATTAAAGGGATCTCTCCCATAGTCAGGGTCATTTTACCGGCTTCTATCTTGGACAGATCCAGGATTTCATTGATCAGGGCCAGAAGGTCATTGCCGCTGTTGTAAATAATCCTGGCCGAGTCAACCTGATCTGCAAGAAGATTGCCTTCTTTATTGTCCGTCAGAAGCCGGGACAAAAGTAGCAGGCTGTTAAGGGGTGTTCTCAGCTCATGGGACATATTGGCCAGAAACTCTGACTTATATTTGCTGGCAATGGACAGGTCTTCAGCCTTTTTTTCCAGGTCCTTCCGCAATTGTTCCAGAGCCTGATTTTTTTCTTCAATATTTTTTTTATTACGCTCCAGGTATTCGGTCTTTTCTTCAAGCTCCTCATTGGCGGCCTGAAGTTCTTCCTGCTGCTCTTTTAATTTGCCCTCCGAGGCCATGAGCATCTGGGTCTGCTCTTCCATCTCTTCATTGGCCGACTGCAGCTCCTCCTGCTGCCCCTTCAGCTCTTCCGCCTGCTGGGTGGTTTTAACCAGTGCCTTGTTGAGTTCCTGTCTTGACCGGGCTGCAGCAATAATAATGGCAATGCTGTCTGCGGTTTGCTTTATGAAACTGGTTTGCAGTTGGGTAAGCGGGTTAAGGCAACCCAGTTCCATCACGGCCTCGACCTTGTCGTCAAAAACAAAGGGGATAATGCTCAAATGCCGGGGGGCTGTTCTGCCCAGGCTTGAGGTCACAAAAAGATAATCAGCCGGGATATCCGTAAGGGTCAGGATCTTTCTTTCCACGGCAGCCTGGCCGGTCAGTCCCTCTCCCGGAACAAACCGATCCTGGAATCCGTCTGCTGGTTCAAACGCATACCCTGCCATATATTGGTAGCCACCTTTGCCGTCATGGACATAGATAAGACCCACCTGTTCTTTCAGGTAACCGGCCATAAAGGTCAGCACATCCGTACAGATTTTTTCAAGAGACAAATCCCCCCTGAGCATATTGTCCAGTTCTGCGGCTCCCTGTTTAAGCCAGGCCTCCTGTTCAGCCTCATTCTTTACTGATTCCAGGTCTATAGCCATTGCGTTAAAAGATTGTGTTACATTCCCCAGTTCATCAGATGAGGTCACCTCTATCCTGTGGGCCAGATCGCCCGCACCAATGCGTTGTGCTCCAGACTCCAGCCGTTTAAGCGGCCGGATGATTTTAACAACAAAATAAAGGGATAATAAAATTGAAACAATGATAACAGCTATTATGATAAGTGCCATGATATATATGGGTGTCAGTGATGCAAAGGCCTCTTTTTTATCTATTTCTGAGATAAGTGCCCAGCGGGTGGTACCGGCTATATGTATCGGTGCGTGGGCTGACAGAACCTCGATCCCTCTATAATCCAAAGATGTACTATTGCTGATTTTTCCAGCTAAGGCTTCACGGCTGGCAATCGTGTCAATCTGTCCTTGTTCAGGATTTGTAAAAGAGGCGATAACAGAATGTGACTCAGGTGATAAATAAGAATCCGACCTCATGAGCCCTTCGGGACCAACCAGGTAGGTTTCTCCGGTTTTTCCCATACCCGTGCGTTCTTTCATTATATTGTTGATGGCATTAATTGGCATTTGCAGGGCTATAACCAGTTCGACCTTACCCTGCTGATCAAGCAGGGGCTGGCCAATCAATGCATAGGGATTGCCGTCTGAGGCCGGATACAGCCTGAAATCGACAAACCCATATGAACGGGAAGCCGTTACCTTTGCAAACAGATCGGTCAAGCCAATGTCTGGCGCGGATGCGGTTTTGAAAATTTCCCCAATGTATGGCACGGGTTTAACGGCATATAACAGGACCCCATCAGCAGATAACACAAAAAGGTTGGTATATCCCTCAAGACGGATATAATTATCAAAAAAAACATTTTTACCGTCTTTGAATTTAGGGCTGATGGCTTCTTCCAGATCCATGGTAGTGATCATTACCCATTTAAGATCAGCCGATTGTATTGGATCAGCCTGGATGATTTTCATAACGCCATCCCGCCCAAGGCGCAATTGCGGTTCTGATGAAGAGAGAAACAGCTCTTTAAGCGGCTCTTTTTCCCCTGTTTCATTGTTGACAGGCAAATTTCCTCTGCGATGGGTTCGATAGTCGATTTTCCCGTGGGATTTCCCGATAATATAGGTTTCTCCTGTCTTTCCCATGCCTTGTTTACGCTGAACGATGGAATTGATAAACCTATCCTTCAACTTTAATACAACAACACCTAAAGTATCTCCATTACGGATAATGGGCGCCCCTACAAAGGCAATCTGGTTATCCCCGGATGGCAGAAATGGTTCAAAATCCTGAAAGTTTATTTTGGAAGACCCTTCTTTAAATGCACGCCCAAGGCCGGAATTTTTAAGGATTCCGTCGGATAGGTCCTGTCCAAGATCGTTTTCCCGGTTTGTTGAATAAACCACCCGGCCATTTTTAGAAATAAGCAGTATATCATGGTAGCCATATACCTCTTTTATATGAGCAATTGATCTGCCATATTTTATATTATCAAAAAAGGCATACAGATCTGTATCAACAACATTATTTGAGTCAATTGTCGATTCAAAATCTGCCAGCGCATGAATCACGTCTGCGTTGGTTGAAATCATTTCTGCATCGCTTTTAACCCTTTGAAGATATAATTGAAGCTGGACCAGCTTGTTTTCCTGAACACTGGTCAGTTTTTCTGATGCCGCATACATTAAGCTGTCAATGGTTTCAACAAGTGCGGCTGTATCGTTTTTTCTTTCAGTGAAATAATTTTGGATCTGTATTTTTTTGACTTCACGAATGCTGATCAATTTTTCAAATGCCAGGGCGTTCAGATTTTTTTTATGATTAAAAAGCAGAAGACTGCTGATTAAGGACAGGGGGATGACGGCCACAGCCAGAAAGGATATCATCAATTTAGTCCGAATGTTCATTTTTATGGCCATTTTTAACTTACCTTTATTTCGAGGAATCAGGGCAAAGAATATTGTTACGCATTGATAACCACAATTCTACCATTTGTCTGGCTGACTCCCCTTTGCCGGAAATCTCCATTTTATGTATAAATTCAAGAAAAAAATCCGGGCTGGCAGATTTCCATTTTTCTTGTTCTTTCAAAGGGAACGAATGAAACTGCACCCCCTTGGTTTTTAAAAATTCCTTTGCTTGTTTTTCAGCAGCCATGGATTCGGGTAATTCCTTTAAGCGTGCTTTTTCGGCGATTTCAAAAAACAATTGGCGCTGGGTTACAGATAGTTTGTCCATTGCCTTTTGGCCGATCCAGACTCCCCAGCCCGGACCTTCCCACATCACCACATTGCTGATATGCGTTGCCACTTCAAAAAGCTTATACGAAACAACAAGATCATAGGAAAACGGGCAGGCATCTATAACATTGTGTTTCAGGGCATTATAAATATCGGGCAAAAATAGATTCAGCGGTTTTCCCTCTGCAGAAGAAATGAGACGGGGCATATCATTGCCCCACGATCGAATTCGTTTCCCTTTAAGTTGAGCAAAAGAGGTGATGGGTTCCTTTGATACGAGGACATAGGGATTGAGCACATGAAAAAAAAGTGGCTGTACGCCTCTTTGGGCGGCTTCCTGGGCAAAAGCCGGGATTTGATCGATGAATGCCTTCATAATTTCACTGGCCTGGCAAATGTTATCCATTCCCATTGGTATGGAATTAGGTGCAGAAAAATGGGGAAGTTCAGAAGGGAAATATCCGGCCGACATTGCTGCCATATCGATGTCCCCTCTGCTGAGAAGAACGAGATTGTCCCTTGGATTACCCAACTTATTGGACCAGAATATTTTAATCTCAACTTCCCCTTTCGTGGCTTTAAAAATTTCATCTGCAAACCATTGATCGATTTTTGAACCCACGGCCGTCTCAGGAAATTGGTGATTCATTTTAAATATGGTTTTTGAGTCAACATTTCCGGAGAAAGATAAAAAAATAAAACAAACCAGGGTAATGAAGGTAAGAGTGGTCGTTATTTGTTTCTGTTTATTTGTTTTTTTTGACTCTCCCGCTGTTTTTGAAGCCACCGTTCTGCCATTGGTTTTCCTCATGATCTCTCTCCTGATTAAATTTGATCTTAATATATATTATTTTATGGATTTAATTTTTGGATGTAAATCTTGTAGCCTGAGTCAGGTTTTTTTATGGTATATTTTATCTTTATCCAGGACCTTTCTGATCAGATTTGTCATTTTTTTCTGGTCCATCGGCTTCATCAAAAATCCATCGACGGGCATTTGATCTGCTGTTTTGGCGTTGACTTTTTCACTGAAACCGGAGCACAGGATCACAGGCATGTCAGGCCGGATCTTTTTAATGGACAGGGCCAGTTTTTCTCCTGTCATGTTCGGCATGTTCATGTCCGTAATGATCAAATCAAATCTATCCGGCGATTGCCGGATGATTTTAAGGGCCTCAAGGCTGCTGGTCTGGGTTTCTACAGTATAGCCCAGAAGCGACAGGTGTCTTTTCTGCATTTTTACAATGGGAACTTCATCATCTACGATTAAAACATGCTCTGTCCCCATGGGCAGTTCTTCTGGCGGTTGATTAGATTTTAAAGGTACGGCCTGGTTTGACAGCGGCAGGTAAACGTTGAATGTCGTTCCTTTGTCCATCTCGCTGTAAGCCGTGATCTGGCCCTTGTGAATCTTCACAATGCCGTGGGCAACGGCAAGGCCCAGCCCCGTTCCTTTGTCCTGATCCTTGGTGGTAAAATAGGGGTCAAAAATCTGACCCAGGTGTTCTGGAGCAATGCCGCATCCATTGTCACTGACAATAATCTGTGCATACCGCCCAGGCAAAAGGTCTGTGTTTTGCTCTTGGATGCTGTCATCAAGGGTTATGGGTTCCAGGCTGATTTCAATGACCCCATTTTCATCCACAGCATGGGAGGCATTGGTGACAAGATTGATAAGGACCTGGTGAATCTGGGAGGGATTGGCATGGATGGATAGCATCGTCTGGCTGATCCGTTCCCGGATTTCAATGGCTGTGGGAATGGTTGACCTGAGCATTCGGATGGATTCTTTGACCATGGGATTTAACGGGGCCTGTATCTTTTCCTGCTCATCGTGCCGGCTGAATGTCATTATCTGTTTGACCAGATCCTTGGCCCTTCTGCCGGCGATGAGAATTTCATTGAGGTTGTCATACAAAAGGGTCTCAGGCTGGGCATCCTCCATGGCCAGTTCACCAAATCCAATCACGGAGGAGAGGATATTGTTGAAATCATGGGCAATACCACCGGATAAGGTTCCCAAAGCCTTTATTTTCTGTGCCTGGTGAAGCCTGGCCTCAATTTTTTTAAGCTGGGTTACGTCCTCCATTAAGCCCTCTATAATCACAGCACCGCTTTTATCCGTTGATTTTCGGGCATTCAGTCTGACCCAGACACTCTGGCCGTCCTTTCGCCGGAATTCGAATTGTTTTATGATAAATCCCTTATGAAGGACGGTATCAACAAGCGGGCCTCTTTCTTCCGGCCTGACATAAAGATTGATAATACTGCCGATGGCAGCCAGATCGTCATAGGAAGCATAACCCAGCAAATTTATCATTTTTTGATTGGCAAAGATAAATGAGCCATCCAGGGCAACCTGGTAAACTCCCATCAATACATTGTCTAAAATTTTTTTATATCGTTCCTCACTTGCTTTAAGGGAGATTTCAGCATTTCGGCTCTGGTTTCTGAGGCGCTGTTTCTCCATAACTGCAAAAATGGTCTGGGGCAGTTTCATAGGGAATCCCTTACCAGTTCACGATCCAGTTCGTAATCATCAACATAAAGAATCTTGATTTTATCTGTCATTTTTTTAGAAACTCCATTTTAATCAATCCAGAGGCGGTTCTACATTTAATACAAGCCAGTATTCAGATACCTGTTTGACAACTTTTAAAAATTCATCAAACGAAACCGGTTTTACAAGATAGCTGTTGGCTCCATTGTCATAGCTCATGGCCCTGTCTCCTTCATCCCGGGAAGATGTCAGAATAATGACGGGCAGGCGTTTGAGTTTTTCAACACCTTTAATTTGTCTGAGCACCTCATGGCCGTCAATTCCCGGCATCTTCAGATCCAGTAGAATCATGTCCGGTAGCGGGTATTGTTTGCGGTCTGCATATTGTCCCTCACCAAACAGGAACTCAAGCGCCTCTTTTCCATTTCTGGCCGTATGAATTTTATTTTTCAGACGTGCCTCTTTGAACGCATGGATAATCAATTCAACATCCATTGGATTATCTTCAACCAGAAGTATTGAGGCCGGTTTTGTCATAGCTGTGTCCTTTGCAAGTTAACTTGTCTCTGTGAGTAACAGTTTTATCTTAAAAACGCTTCCTTTGTCCAGTTCTGATTCAACCCGGATCTTACCCCCCATGATCTGCACAGCTTTTCTGACAGCGGCAAGCCCGATGCCCGTCCCAGGGTAATCAGCCTCACTGTGAAGTCTTTGAAAGATATTGAATATTTTTTCATAATATGCCGGATCAATGCCGATTCCATTGTCAGCAATGGATATGACGGCATATGGATCTTCAATATCAACCCGTATATCAATGACGGGCGGAACATCCGGCTTATGATATTTCAGAGCATTTTCCAGAAGGTTGATAAACACATGGGTTACCAGGTTTACATCTCCATTGATAGCCGGCATCTGTTCGGGCGCGTGAACCTGTGCTTTAACCCGTTTTATGCTTTCTGCCAGGGTTCCCATCGCTGTTTTCAAAACAGTTTCAAGTGCAACCGGTTCTATTTTTATGGCGCTGCGTCCCAAACGGGAAAATTTGAGCAGATCATCGATCAACTCCCCCATCTGTCGGCTTGCCTTGATGATATTGTCAAAATAGTGCTGGCCTTCTGAATTTAAGGATGCTTTATGCCGGCGGTTAATTATTTCTGCAAACCCGCTGATGGAACGTAACGGGGCGCGCAGGTCATGGGATACGGAATATACAAAATCCTCTATTTCTTTATTGGCCTCTTCCAGTTGAGCTGTGCGCTGGTGAACGCGCAGTTCAAGATTCCGGTTTAGATTGTGGATCTCTTCTTCTGCTTTCTTCCGGTCCGTGATGTCATGGTAATTGCTTAACACACCATTGATGGCAGGATTTGTTGTAAGGTTAACGGCCGTCAGTTCAATGGGCTTATAATTCCCATCTTTGCATTTGTATCGGTATTCTACTTTTGTTATAGCGTTGTCTTTTTTAAGGAGATTAAAAAATTCGTCTTGAATTCGTTCCAGATCATCTGGATGAACCGTTTCCCATCCATCCGTGTCCACAAGATCCTGTGGATGCCAGCCAAACCAGTTCTCAATATTAGGGCTTTTGTATTTTATTTTTCCATCCCTGTCCAATATGGCAATAACGTCTGAAATATTGGCAATCATATTCTTGTGCTTTGTTTCGCTGTCCCTCAGTTCCTTTTGTATTTTAGTCCGTTCAACAATTTCAGACGACAGGGTATAGGCCATTACCAGAATCATACCCATAAAGGCATATTCAATGGTATAAATGAAATGATAGTAGCCAAGGGCGACAAACACATCTTCGGTCATGCCCAGAAAAAAGAGGCCAATGGCCAGAACCAGCGGTAGGGCTCGCTTGGGGTTTTTTTTCCAGTAAAAGTGAACACCCAAAAGATACAGGTAAAGATAGAATACCATCAGCATGAAGGCCTCATAGAGCATGACCTTGCCAAATTCCATTTCATAATAGGTAATATCCCACCCGAAAAAAGGCAATTGAAAATTTTTAATCAGCGGCTGGTCTGTCCAGGCCAGGCCACTCGTATCAAATATGCCGATAAAAGCAAATATGATAAACATAATAGAAAAGAGCCAGGGACCGAACCGTGACTTCATGGCCGTATAATCAACTACAAACCATACATATGCAATGCTGAGAAAAGAGAGAGAAACAAGTTGCCAGCGCTGGAACTGGACGCCTTCCACAGGGGAAGTGGCATTGTACAGGAAAACACAGAAAACATCATAGAAACCAATGCACAAAGCCGTGAGAGCAAAGGTGAGATCCACCCGGGATTCAGGCCGTCGACAATAAATGAGAAAATGGTACCCGCAGATGTAAAACGCAATGACGGCCATGATCAAAGCGGGGATACTGAGAATAGTCATTTGCTCTCCTTGTAAAAAAGCGATGAAAACCGAAAGAACAACCTGGTATGATCTGGGTAAGAATCAGGCAGAAAAAAACAGGTTATACCCCGTCCAGATCGTAAACAGGGAAAAACAGGCGCCAATGGTCAAAAGAATCCATAAAAAAAGCCTGCTTTTTAATGGTTTTCCTAAAAAAGCATTGCATTGACTGCATAAGGTTTCACTTACGTCAACTCGTTCACCGCAATAATGGCATTTAAATTCATTCATCTGTTTTTCCAAAAAAATATTAATATCAGATTACATGAAATCCTTTTCAGACTCAATACATATTTAACCCGGCCCGTACCCCGGATTTTAAAACAAGATGGTTTTGTTTCTTCCTTCTTGTTTTGCTCGATAAAGCGCCTGGTCAGCATTTTCCACGAGCTCTGCACTTGAAGAGGCATCCCGGGTTGAGGCCAGCCCGATACTCATGGTAAGAGAAAAATGTACCTCATTATGTAAAAAAATATGATTTTCGAGTTTCTTTCTGTATTTTTCAGCTACTTCAAATCCATTTTGCCTGGTGATATGAGGAAGGAGAAGTGTGAATTTTTCTCCTCCAAACCGGCAGGCAATATCATTGGTCCGCTTGTACTCTCGGAAAAAACCGGCCAGGGTTTTTAGGACATTGTCACCTGCGATATGACCATGAACATCGTTTATTTGATTAAAACGATCAAGATCGCAAAGCATCAGGATCATTTCTTGGTTATACCGCCGGGATCGTTCAAATTCCGCTTCAATGACATCATTAAAATATCTGCGGTTGTAAAGCTGTGTCAGGCCGTCAATGGTTGCCATCTCAATCAACTTAGTATTGGCTATTTTCAGTTCAGCCTTCAGGCCTGACTTTTTGAGAACGCTTTCAATCAGGCGGAGAGCGGAAGAAGAGTTGAGCAGGCTTTTGGGAAGATAATCAAATGCACCGGCCTGAATGATTTCCGAGGCAATGATATCGTCTCCCTGTCCTGTCACTACTGCTATGGGCGTATCATATCCGGCTGCCTTAAATTTTGAGATAAAATCAAAACCCGTTCCGTCCGGCAAGATATAATCCAGAAGAATGATATCAAAGCTCTTGGCCTTAAGCTTTAAAAAAGCGGTTTCAATATCTTTAGCATGGGACACTTCTATCAAAGGGTTGGAACTTAAAATCTCCTTTAATAGGAGATATTCATTTTCCACATCCTCGATGGAGAGGACACAGATTTTCTGATCAAAATCAATAATATGTGAATCAAAGGCATTCGGCTGGATCTGATCATACCTGATGTTTTGAATTTTCTTAACAATTTCAGATATCCTTTTTGCAGAAGTATTAATATCTAAAACAACTTTTTCTTCTTTTTCTTTTAGTTCACCAAATGTCTCCAGAATTTCGATATTGCCCAGAAGCACGGTCAGAGGCTGGTTCAACTCATGGGCAGTCGCTCCTGACAATTGCAGAAGCACTTTTAACCGCTCCTCTTCAATGACGGATTCCTGCTGTTCCAGAATTTTTTTGTTGGCTTTTTTTAATCCGCTAACCGTTTGTACAAGTTCTTCCTCAATTTTTTTTCTGCCCGTAATATCCCTGATGGATGCAAGCCATGAAGGCATTTCCTCCCAGTCAATTTCCTTTATCCGCATTTCAGCAATCACGGGATTATCATCCGAGAAAAATAGTTCAATCTCCGTTGCCTCCTCTCCCTCTATGGGAAAGCCAAAGGGCTGACCCAGAAAATCCTCGGAAGTGGTCCTGAACAGAGATTCCCCGGCCGGGTTGATAAATCGTACAATACCATTTGAGTCCAGAATAATGATCGCGTCGGTCACAGTCTCAACCAGTTTTCGAAACCGGGCCTCACTTGATTGTTTTAAAAGGGTCTTCTGCCGATCCAGCTGAAGAAAAACCGTGACTTTGCTTAATAAGATTTTAGGGTTAAAAGGTTTGACCATAAAATCCACTGCACCCGCATCATAACCTTTGAACACATGATAATCACTTGAATAGACGGCAGATACAAAGATGATCGGCAGCTCTTTTGTTTTTGTTTCACTGCGCAGCCACTCTGCCAGTTCATAACCGTCCATCCCCGGCATCTGAACATCAAGAAGGGCCAGGGAAAACTCATGGTTCAGAGAGGCAGCAAGTGCCTCATTACCGTTTTGGGCCCGTATGATGTCAGCATCCAATTCCTTGAGAATCTGCTCAAGACTGAACAGATTCTCCTCTTTATCATCAACAATGAGAATTTTTTGACGTATCATTTCTTGCTCTTTCAATTCATTCTGTTGACCAATAGCCGTTATTTTCCGCGCATAATCAAATCTCAAAAAAGCTTACAATATCCTTGCCAAGACTAATATATTATACAGGAATATATATTGGGGGACAAGATAAAAAATTATTATAACAGGGTCTTTTTAACTGTTACAATCAACCGATACCTTATAAATTTCGCTATGGCGATTGTCGAACATATGTTTAATTGTGATTTACAAATATCTGTACTGCGGTGAGTTTCAAAATTTCAATTCTCATCTCCACTACATAGTTCCAGATGGATGTTTCATATAGGATGGCAGTTTTAGGAATACCACCAGGGTTTATGCTGGAAGATTTGGAAGAAGCTTCCCAGTATTTGAGAATTTTTGCATTTAATATTTTTGAAATTGAATTTAGGGATTACAGAGGATCTATACTCAAATTCAGTCATAATTTATCTTCACCTTGACAAAAGGCAAGAAAGAATTTAATTATCCTTTGGACGGCCTGCTGTTTCCTTTGCCATTGCCATTACAAACAATAATCGGTAAGGAGATTTCATTTGTACAAGTTATTCATCTGTTCTCTGATTTTTTCCGGTATTATCTTCATGTTGCTGGGCATTCGGAAATTCAGGGGTAACATTCGATTAATACGGGAATTTCATATCACTGATGACCTTGTCAAATCAGACTCCCTGGCCTTTCATCAAGCCCTGCTTTTTTTATTTTTATTTGGATATATCCTGGTATTGATTCTCTATATATTTAATATAAATTTTGCTTCTGAACTGATAACCGGACTTATTTTCTTTTTTGGATCTGTGTTTGTTTTTATTGAAAACAACCTTCACAAAAATAACGTGTTCTCCTTAAAAAAAGCCTACGACAAAACAATTCAGATCAGCGATAAACTGGAAAAAGAACGAAAAAAACTGCTGTCTGTGAACAGCAGACTTAAGTCCAAAATGGATGATTTACGCAAAAGCGAATCCCAAAGACGCAATCTTGAAGCCCGGCTCCAGCAGGCCCAGAAAATGGAAGCCATCGGTACGCTTGCCGGTGGAATTGCCCACGATTTCAACAATATTCTATCCCCGATCGTGGGCCACAGCGAGTTGTTTTTAATGGATGCCCCTAAAAACAACGCTTTTAGGGGAAGCATCCAGGAAATCCACACCAGCGCTTTAAGGGCCAAAAGATTGGTACAGCAGATCCTCACCTTTTCCCGTCAAGAAAACAGTGAACTGCAGTTCATGAAGATTCAGCCCGTTGTCAAGGAGGCCTTAAAGCTGATGCGATCCACCATACCCACCTCCATTGATATCCGGCAGGAGATTGATGCAGACTGCGGGATCATAAAGGCGGATGCCACTCAAATTCATCAAATTATCATGAATCTTGCGACCAATGCCTTCCACGCCATGGAGGACAAAGGAGGAGAGCTGAGCGTCCGCCTTAGAGAAATCCTATCAGATGACATTGAGAGGCCAACGCCGGATATCGCTAAAGGGCCTTATGCCTGCTTAACCATAGCAGATACGGGCGTGGGAATGGATAAAAATTTGGTCAAAAAAATTTTTGATCCATTTTTTACAACCAAGGAACAGGGAAAGGGAACGGGAATGGGGCTTTCCGTGGTGTACGGCATTGTAAGCAAAATGGGCGGTACCATCCGCATTTTCAGTGAGCCTGGAAAGGGCAGTGAATTCAATGTTTACTTTCCTTTAAAAAAGCCGTCCGTGGATAAACAGGTACCCGTTTCAAAGGCAAGGCTCCAGGGAGGAAGCGAACATATTCTTCTTGTGGATGACGAAGAGGTGGTCCTTAAGACGGAAAAACAGATGCTGGAACGAATGGGATATCAGGTTACATCCTATTCCAGCAGCCTTGAAGCCCTTGAAGCTTTTCGCAGTCATCCTGATGAATTTGATCTGATTATCACGGATATGTCGATGCCCCGGATGACAGGAGAAAAATTGGCCCGGGAAATGATCCGAATACAATCTGATATACCGGTTCTGCTGTGTACGGGGCACAGCGAAACAATATCTGAAGAAAAAGCGGCTGGTTTGGGTATCAAATCTTTTCTATTGAAGCCCATTGCAATGAATGTTTTGTCTGAAAAAATTCGGGAACTGCTGGTCAAAACCCCCAAATAACCCTTCTTGTCAATCAGGCCTTGCGTTTTTTTTAAAAAATAGTTAACTCTGACTTGAATACAAATACTATTTTATTTTTATGGGTCTCTATCATGCAAAAGAATCGTCCGGCAGATAAACCGACAAAAAGGGAAACAATAGAATCTGAAGAATTGTTTCGCAGTTTTTCAGACCAGTCATTTGTCGGGCATTATCTTATTCAGGACGAAAAATTTGTTTATGTAAACCCAAAATTTGCTGATATTTTTGGGTTTACGGTTGACGAATGTCTGGACGAAATGCATTTTAAGGAATTCGTCCATCCTGATGACCTGGCTTTTATTGAAGAACAGGTTCAAAGGCGGACGGCTGGAGAAATAATATTTCTGGAGCACGAGTTTCGGGGAATAAAGAAAAACGGTAAAATGATTCATGTTAAGGTTTATGGATCTTCCATCCTTTACAAGGGCCGAATTGCAGCAAGCGGCAGTATACTGGACATCACTGAGAGCAAGAATAACCAGGAGATTAACCAGACATTGTTCGATATTTCAAATGCCGTCAATACCACGCCGAAACTTAAGGATCTTTATCGATCCATCCATGGTTCCTTAAGTAATGTCATGGACCTCACCAATTTTTTTATTGCGATTGTGGATGTCAAAGAACACACCATGCATTTCCCATATCATGTTGATACGGCGGATGATGATTATTCCCCAATCACAGATTTTGATCCCAATAAAAGCCTGACAGGTCTGGTCGCTTCTATGCGCAAGCCTGTCCTGTTGAATAGAAAGCAATTGGAAAAACGAGCAGAAGAAAATGGCGTATGGGGCGAGCTTCCCCAAATCTGGATGGGGGTGCCGCTTATCATTAAAAAAGAGGTGATCGGTGTTATTGCCGCCCAGAGCTACGTGGATCCCAACCTTTATAAAAAACAAGATCTGAAAATACTTTCAAAGGTTTCCGATCAAATTGCCATTGCCATTGACCACAAACGTACTGAAGATGCATTACATGAAAATGAAAAAAAATATAGACGCCTTTTCAAGAATGCCCCTGCAGGAATTTATGAGGTTGATTTTAAAAAAAACAGATTCATTGATGTGAATGAACTGATGTGTGACTATTCAGGCTACTCAAAAAAAGAATTTTTATCCCTGGACCCTTTGGATCTTTTTAGCCAAGACAGCAGGAAAGTATATAGAGAAAGGCTTGAAAACCTTTCCATGAAAAAAAATCCGGCTCGCAACCTTGAATACAAAATTATTAATAAAATGGGTGAAAAACTGGATGTTGTTTTAAAAAATGATTTTGTCTATAAAAAAGGGAAATTGATTGGTGCTCTGGTCGTTGTCCATGATATCACGGATCGCAAATTGGCAGAAAAAAAATTGAAATTACTGAATTCAAGGTTGGAATACGAGGCCACACACGACCCTTTAACCGGAGGGTTGAACCGTCGTGCTATTTTAGACATTCTTGCTAAAGAGTTGATCCGTACAAAAAGGAGAAATTCAAGGCTTAGTATCGGCTTATGCGACGTTGATCACTTTAAGCAGGTTAATGACACCTATGGGCATCAGGCGGGTGATGATGTCCTGCGCAGCCTTGTTAAAACCATTCAGAACACCCTTCGGCCCTATGATCTGGTGGGTCGATACGGTGGGGAAGAATTCTTGTTGGTTATATTTGATTCTGCTGGACTGCCGGAAGAAGGGTTTTACGAACGTATAAGAGAAAAAATCGCCCATCATAAAATGCCCATCAAATCCGGAGCAATTCATATCACTGTCAGTATTGGAATTACAAGTGGTGCAGGGGATGCAACAGTAGATGAGATGATTGCAAAAGCCGATACGGCCTTATATAAGGCGAAAAAAAATGGAAGGAATCAATTGGCTTTTTCCTAGTGAATAATATCAAATGCATGGGTTCACTAAAAACACATGGTTTTTAGAGAGCCCCATTAGTTCTGGTCGGCCATTCAGACCCAACAGCGGATACCGGAGCCCTGAACTGAATAAAGAAATAGGTAGTTCAAAAAAATCTCAGCACTGTCTGGCTGAAGCTGTTGACATAGAAATTCCAGGAATAAGTAATTATGATTTATCTGTATGGATAAGGGATAACCTGGAATTTGACCAAATCATTCTGGAATGCTATCGACCGGGTGAGCCTGACTCAGGATGGGTCCATGTCAGCCTTAAGGATTCATAGAATATAAATCGATTGATAACATTAACCTATAGCAATCAGAAATACACAGAAGGGCTGATTGCTTAATCATATTATGTTTATAGACTGACTAACAAAGATGAGAACAGCACCTTTGCATCCGGGGAATAGTTGAAAATATCCTGTTATGGAGGATATTTTGAAAAGATGTCGCCAACTGACACTTGTTCAATATAAATAATGAAAACAGATGGTTTTGAAAAATATGATGAAGCTAACATTAATTGATAAGTATTTACCAAGATACTCATTTAAAGAATATCATGAAATTGTCATAAATAGTTCAATTGAGACCGTATATGAAAGGGCAAGAAATTTTGATATGTCAAAATCAAACCTGATCAAGTGGCTGTTCAAAATCAGGGGACTGCCGACTAATAGAATGAATCTGCAGGGATTTATTTCAGACATAGGATTTACCAATATCGAAGAAAACATCCCCACAGAAAATTTAATCGGATTTTGGGCAAGATATAAAATTGCAACGGTTAAAAGTCCTGAGGACTTTATCAACGATACGTTTCCGGCAAGAGTAAAGGTGGTCTGGAATTTTTACCTTGAAGAACTCAATTCAAATCAGATCAGGTTAAGCACGGAGACAAGAGTATTGTGTATGACGCCATTTACCAAACTCACCTTTGGGTTGTACTGGATACTTATTAAGCCTTTCAGCGGTGCAATACGAAAAAAAATGCTCCAGATTATAAAACAGGATTCAGAGATGGATGCCTGCAGTACAATGAGTTAAGCTAGTTTTTGTCCAGTATCTTTCGAATAACCTGTGCTGTTTCCAGCATATTGATTGGTTTCATTATATAGGCTGCCAATCCCAATTCTTTTGCTTTTTCTTCATCTACAATGGCGCTGTGGCCTGTACTGATTATGATTGGAATATCAGGTCGAATGTCCATCAATTTTTCAGATAGTTGAACACCCGTCATTTGCGGCATTGTCATGTCCGAGATGACCAGATCAAATTGATCGGGGTTTTCCCTGAATCGTTCCAGCGCTTTCTGAGGCGTTGTGGCGGTTTCAACTCTGTATCCCAGTCGTTCAAACATTCTTTGCACCATTTTTACAATGGATATTTCATCATCCACAAATAATATAGTTTCATTTCCCCTGGGAATCTCCCGGCCTTCCTGGATATTAACAATTGGCTGTTCCCTGTTCAAAGGGAAAAATATGCTGAATTCAGTTCCTTTGCCCGGACTGCTTTCAACGGTAATTGCTCCGCTATGGCTTTTGACAATGCCGTGCACCACTGCCAACCCCATACCGGAACCTTTGCCCACCTCTTTGGTTGTGAAATATGGGTCAAAGATTCGATGGATGATTTTAGAATCTATTCCCGGTCCTGTATCACTTATCATTATTTTGACATGATCACCGCTTTTCAAGCCGGGAAGGTCTTTTACTGAATTATCGTTAAGATTCACCTTTGCAACAGTGACGATAATGTCTCCACCGATTTGTTCCATTGCATGGAAAGCGTTGATGCACAGGTTAATTATGATCTGGTTGATCTGGGTCGGGTCTGCAAGAATCGTTTCATCTTTGGTGGTAATATCCTGCTTAATATCTATGAAGGTTGGGATTGTGGATCGCAAAAACTTAAGTGCGTCTTTAATAACGGGAGTAATTTGAATATGGTGTAGTTTCTGGTCTGTTGTGCGAGTGAAGCTGAGGAGCTGCCTTACAATATTTGCTGCTCTCAGGCTTGCTGTCTGGATTTCTTTAAGGTTGAAATGAGCTCGGTTGAATTCCGGGATATCCTCTAAAGCAAGCTCCGTATTTCCAAGAATAATACCCAGAATATTATTAAAATCATGGGCAATGCCTCCTGTCAGGGTGCCTATAGATTCCATTTTCTGCATGTTAACCATTTCTTTTTCAATCCGTTTTTCTTTGCTAATATCCCTGAATACAATTGCGACACCAATGATAACACCGTTTTCATTTTTTATTGGTGCGCTGATGACAGCAACGTTATAAACTTTTCCCTTTCGAGAAATCAGAAGATTATCATTGAAGGTTTTAACTATTGAGCTGGATTCTAAAACAAGCTTGACCACATCAATATAGGCCTCTTTGTTTTTGGCATCAACAATTTTTAATACTTTCTCCATTGGAGTTCCAAAAACCTCAGACTGTTTCCATCCCGTCAGTTTTTCTCCAATTGCATTAATCAAAGAAACCCGGCCTTTAATATCCGCAGTAATAACACCTTCGCCAATAGAACGAAGGGTGACTGCAATTTTTTCCTTTTCCTGTCTAAGCTGATTGTCGATATTTATTAAATGACTAAAGTTTCCCGTTTTTTATCAGCGATATAGCCGAAGTTGGCCACAGCCGCTCAAAAATTATATAAAAAATGCGTCATAAAATCAGTTGGTTAAGACAAAAAAAAAGATTTTTGTAACCTATTGATTTTATTGGATTTTTTGAATCCAATTTTTTGCCAATATTTCATTTTTTATTAATAAAAACAATAAGTTATTGTTGAATGCGAGGCCCAAATATGGTATGTTGTAATTGACAAAAAAAAACAGCCCATAAAAGGAGCCCCGCATGCACATACTACATTCACTACTCAAGGAACTCAAGAAAGAATTTGCCTGGTCCAGAAAAGGAAAAGAACGTGGATCATGGTTTGCTTATACTCTGCTGGCAATTATAGTTCCGTTTACCTCATCCAGAACTTCAAATCTTCTCCGGGCACTTGAAATTCTTTTCGGGTTTGGCCGAATCAAAAAGAAACGATATTATACCTTCATGGCTTCATCCAAAATACCGTGGAAAGGACTTTGGTCCAGGATATGGCATATGATACCTGATCCCGGAACCAATGGCAGGCTGTTAATAGCACTTGACGATTTCATCAATCCCAAAACAGGAAAAAAGATTTTTGGCTGTGCCAGATTTTTTGATCATGCCGCCAAAGTAAACCAGTCAAAATATCCATGGGCACAGAATGTTGTCGCCATCGGATTGCTCAAAATGATCAAGGGTCGGTGGGCATGTTTGCCTTTAGCCCATAGATTTTATCACCTCAAAAAAGAGATCCGGAAGAGTGCTCCCTTATACAACGGGAAGCCAATAAACTTTCAGAGCAAACATACTCAGGCCGTAAGCATGATCACAGATGTCGCAGCCGAATTTTCAGATGCAAATATTCTTGTTGTGGCAGATTCATGGTTTGGCAACAACGGCATGTGGGAGCCCTTACACAAGGAGCTGGGCAGACAGATTCACATGATTTCCAGGCTTCGTTCCAACAACAATCTGTTTGCTGTTAAGCCGAAGATGGACACAAAAAGAAAACCAGGCCGACCAAAAATATACGGGGACAAACTGGGTACCACCTCATTTCTTGCTGGAGAGAATCGGGATCTGGCACAAGACTATAATGTCAATCTCTATGGACAATGCCGTACGGTTCTTGCTTACGACCAAATTGTCATGCTCAAAACATTGAAACGCATGGTTCGAGTAGTTTGGATTTACCGAAAGAGCCGTTGGATTGCCTTGTTTTCAACCGATTTAACGCTGTCAGTCACCGAGGTTATCGAATACTACGGCGCCCGCTGGAAGATCGAAGCCTGTTTCAAAGAATTGAAAAGGGATATCGGCAGTGCCGAAACCCAGACAAGAAATTCTGTGGCAGTGACCAACCATCTGGAATTTTGCATGATGGCAACATCACTTACCTGGATTTATGCTTGCAGGCTGGCCAATACCCCAAGCCGAAGGCATGCGGTTCATGGCCGCGACCATTTTGCTTTTTCCGATGTCAGAAGAATCTTGACGAGGGCCGCGCTGGATGATAATTTTGCATTACTTTGCCCACAACCGGGCAAACCAGTTGATAATTCCTTTGTAGCCGCTCTGTTACGGTTAGCGGCATGACTTTTTTTAGGAAACTTCAGTTAAATGAGTAATATCCTTGTTTTGAAGGTAGCCGCCAAATAGAAGAATTAAAACTCCAATAGCCCATATGGAAATATGTAGAACAGTTAGTTTGATGATTTGATTTTTCTGGGTCCTGATAATAGACTCTGCATCTATTGTAACACTTATTCCACCCCTTAAGTCTCCTTTTTTATATCCTTGTGTCAAATGGCATTTCAAACATGCCGGTTCCACCCACAACGGAGCCATATATCGAAATACTTTTGTACCGGCTTCTGATTCAGAAAATTCGGCAAAGTCTTTTAAACCAGATTCAAAAGACTTTAATATATCAGATTCCCATTTATCCGGGGCATTTTTAGGGCGGATTGGATTATTGCTTGTTATGTGGAACCAAACCTGGTTTCTTTTTTCTGCAAGCTCTCCAATTTGCCGGGTCATATAGGCTGGATTAATTTTTGTTAATTTAAGTCCGCTTTTTGTGGTGATATCGCGTTGTTGATCTTTTAAATATAGATTGGGTTGTGTGGTATCTGTTACAGGCACATAAACGCCGCCATGCTCTGCATTCCAGTATCGAGTAGTAACAATATCCTGAAAAAATGCTTGAGCCTGGTATTTTGAAAGTTCATAAGTCTGGCCCAATTCACTTTTGATGGACCATGAATAAAAGCCTGCCAAAACAGCTGTCCAGCAAATCGTAAAAAAAGCGACCAGCCTTAATATTCTTTTTTTTTTACGCTTCAGCATATTAGAATATACCTCATTTTCAAACCTCCCAGGCAACAACACGGTTTCTACCGGTTTCTTTTGCCTTGTAAAGTGAAGCATCACTGCGTTTGAGCATACTTTCCATCTTGTCGTTGGAATCCAGCAATTCTGAGACGCCTATGCTGACAGTGACAGAAAAATTTTTTTTCTCTGAATGAAACTTCAGTTCAGATATCGAGTGCCTGATTTTTTCAACCACTAAAACGGCATTTTTAAGGTCGGTTTCGGGGAACATAAAGCAAAATTCCTCTCCGCCAAAGCGAGCCAGTAAATCGGTCTTGCGGATTTGTTCTTGGCATGCCTTTGCCAAGACAATCAGAACATTATCTCCAATATCATGACCATAGCTGTCGTTGACTTTCTTGAAAAAATCAATATCCAGCATGGCGCAGGACAGTTTCTTTTGATGCCGGATTGCAAGTTGGAACAGGGACGTGGCTTCGGTGCTGAAACTTCGGCGGTTGGACAATTCTGTGAGCGGATCAATTAGGGAAAGGCGTTCGACCTCCTGATACAATATCTCGATTTTTTTTCTTGCCCGGCTCTCTGCTTTGAGAATTTTTTCCAGTTCCAGGCCTTTAACGTAAAGCTCCCGGCTCTTTTCTTCAGCTATTTTCTCAGCTTGTTGCCTTATATTTTTTTCTCTTTGGAGTCTTCGTTTTAACAGTTCGATTTCATTGCCCATACCTAATCCTGGAGTTTAGTGATGATGAAAAGTTCAGCCAAAGGATCTTCCGGTATACTTTCCCGTTTAATTTTGACACGTTCATTAAAATAATCTGCCGTGCCCAGGATCAGTCCTTCGGCCAGGTCCGGAAGGTTACGGACAGATCGGTAAGTCATTTCAAGCCTGTCAGGATCTGGGGACACACAAACAAAGGAAGGCAATTCAGCATCGCTGTATAGCTTTTTAACCTCCAGATGAACATAACTTTCCACCATGGGTAAAAAATCAAAGGCTGATGTCACCCCTTCAAAAAAAACAGGGAAAACTTCAGAGAACCGTATGAGTAGATGGCGACCAAAGGTCTGCAAAAGATCAGACACGGAAATGGAAGTGATTTCGGATAATTTTATCACCATGTCCACCATTTCCTGGGCATCGTAAGTGCCCACCGTCGTATAAGCGCCACCGGAAGGCGGCTTTACTTCATCGATTATGCGTTCACTTGTCTCAATGGAGAATTTATCATCAATCATATCGATAAATTCTGAAAAAACAATACCTTTCATAATATTCCCTCCATGAACGTATTATAAGTTTTTGTATATTCAGTAATCATGGCCTGCGTAATATTCACTTGTTTATCTTGTACCTTTGAATTATATCGGACCAGATAAATAAAAAATCTGAATCAAGAATTTAGTATCAATATTTCTAATATTTGTAAACACATTTACAAATACCAGGGATCTCTGCCCGTTTACACAAAAAAAATTTTAAAACGATTTGCTTTAGTTGTAATTTGATCCGCAACATGATAACTTTTGCTGACAAAATTTTCCATACACTTAAAAGGCAATCTCCTGAAGAGTTTCAAATAAAAGCCACACAAGACAAAAAAAGGTGTTTTTATGTCCAAAGTTGTTCTTATAAGATGTGAATCATATGAATACGATACAGTGAAAACTTCTATTGAAAGAGGCATTTCACTTTTAGGCGGTATATCCCTGTTTGCTAAAAAAGGCGAAAATATTTTATTAAAACCCAATATCCTTGTTGGTGACACTCCTGAAAAGTGTGTTACAACAAATCCGGCTGTTTTCAAGGCAGTTATCGAAATATTAATAAGTGCAGGAGTAAATGTTACCTATGGAGACTCGCCGGCAATCGGTAAAACATCAAAGGCTGCAAAAAAAGCAGGATTAGCCCGGGTTGCAGATGAATTTAACATCAAATTGGCGGATTTTAAGACGGGGATTGATGTGTTTTTTGATAAAGGTATTCAGAATAGAAGATTTACAATTGCAAAAGCCGTATTTGATGCTGACGGTGTTATCAGCCTTCCGAAATTAAAA
This sequence comes from Desulfobacula sp., assembly GCA_018645325.1. Taxonomy (GTDB): domain Bacteria; phylum Desulfobacterota; class Desulfobacteria; order Desulfobacterales; family Desulfobacteraceae; genus Desulfobacula. The sequence goes on along the minus strand of JABGOU010000001.1, from coordinate 146,775 downwards.
ACCCATGGACTGGAAAAATTTACAGGAGCGATTAAAAATCAATTTGGCTGTGTTCCCGGTGTCCTTAAAGGAGAATTCCATTTAAAATTACCCGGTGCAGATGATTTTGCAAAAATGCTGGTTGATTTGAATAAATTTGTCGACCCGAGGCTTTATATTATGGATGGCATCTACGGCATGGAAGGTAACGGGCCAAGAGGCGGAACTCCCAAAAAAATGAATATACTTCTTTTGTCTTCTGATCCGGTTGCTTTGGATGCAATAGTCTGCAGGTTAATAAAGCTTAATCCAGAATATGTTCCAACAATAAGATATGGTTATCAGGCCGGCATGGGGTCATTTCTGAAAGATGAGATTGAACTTATGGGTGATGATTTTGAAAGTTTTATTACCGAGGATTTTAAAATTAATCGCAAACCTATAAAATCTTATAAATCAGGTTTTTTGTCGGGTTTTATGAATAATCGGCTTGTATCAAAACCTTATATTGAAAAAGAAAAATGTGTTCGTTGTGGGGTCTGCGTTACCTTGTGTCCGGCTGATCCCAAGGCTGTTTTTTTTAAAGATAATGATAAATCAATTGTGCCAGTATACAACTATGATAATTGTATCAAATGCTTTTGCTGCCAGGAAATATGCCCGGAAAGTGCGATACATCTTAAAACACCCATCCTGAGAAAAATAATCAATTTTATTTGAACTTTGAAAACATGGAAATATTTTTTTAATATCTTGAATTGTGATTCATGATACCTTTGATTTTACATAATTTTGTACTCAATTACCTGGGAGGTGAAGATGGATGAAGATAAAAAAGCAGATGATTTAAACTCTTCAAGTTATGGCTGGTGGGGAAAAATTTTAAAGGTCGACCTTTCTTCAGAAAGTATCACGGAGATTGACACACTTCCTTATGCGGATCGGTTTTTAGGAGGACGGGGAATTGCCACCCGCCTTTACTGGGAATATGTTCCTGCCGCGGCCGGGGCTTTTGACCCGGAAAATCATTTGATTTTCATGACCGGACCTTTGACTGCAACAGGTGCCCAGGGAGCATCACGCTTTGAAGTTGTGGGAAAATCACCTATGTTGATGCCTGAAGGTTTTTGCTATGGCAACATGGGCGGATTTTGGGGGCCTGGATTAAAAAGAGCCGGTTTTGACGGGCTAATGGTATGCGGCAAGGCTAGAAGGCCTGTTTATTTATTCATTTCAGATGGAAAAGCAAAACTCCAGGATGCCGACATAATTCATCTTGAGGGGGTAAAGCAGGTGGGTACGTATTTAAAACAAAAACATGGTAAAAATACCCATTTCATTACCACGGGTCCTGCCGGAATGAACCTGTGCCGCAATGCTAACCTGATGACTGATAATGAGGGTAGCGCCACGGGCGGGTTCGGAGCCGTTCTGGGCTCTAAAAATCTAAAAGCCATTGCCGTGAAAGGGACTCAATCTCCCCGGATAAGTGATCCAGAGGAATTAAAACAGTTGAATCGTTTAACAATAAAGTTAAATCAGCGTGAGGCCTCTTTCAATCCATTCCCTGAAGATCAGATTTCCCATGCCGGCAAAGCCTCCTGTTTTCAGTGTGGTTTGGACTGTATAATGCGGTCCACCTTTAAAACAAGATCCAATAGAGAAGTTGTTAGAAAGTGTCAGGCCATGTTTGTATACTTTTCATGGGTAATGGGACGTCCGGGGGAGCCTGCTGAAACAGCCCTTGATGCAACAGGACTTTGTAATAATTTGTCTTTATGTACCATGGAGATGAACAATATCATTCAGTGGATCAGTGCCGGCTATAAGGCAGGTTATCTAAGCGACTCTAAAACCGGTCTTGAAATTGATAAACTGGGAACATGGGAGTTTTTTGAAGGCCTCTGTAATATGATCGCTTATCGTCAGGGATTTGGTGATGTCCTTGCTGAAGGACTGCTTAGGGCTGGTGAAACCCTTGGCATGGAGGCCAAAAACCTTTTTGCCAATGAAGTTGCAGGTGTTGGAGATGGTGCAACCTATTCGGCAAGAGAATATTTGATGAACGGATTGCTGTATGCCTTTGAGCCCCGTCAACCCATTGCCATGCTGCATGAGATCAGCAGGATTATCGGTTACTGGGTTATGAACCTGCAATATCCAGGGTCGACACCTGTTTCTGCTGATGTTTACAGGGCGGCTGCAGCCAGATTCTGGGGCCATGAAAAGGCCTGGGACCTTAATTCCCATGAAGGCAAAGCCATGGCTGCCACACGCATCATAGACCGTACCTATGCAAAGGACAGTTTGCTTTTGTGTGATTCCTGCTGGCCGTTGATGTTTTCAAATCACACGAAAGATAAAAAGGGCGATACCACCATGGAGGCCCGTATATTCAATGCAGTGACGGGAAAAAACCTGGATGAGAAGGCCCTTCTGAAATACGGTGAAACTATTTTTAATCAACAGCGTGCCATCCTTTTGCGGGAAGGCTGGGATCCAAAAACAGATGATACGGTTGCAGAGTTTAATTTCACTGATCCCGTTCAAACTGTTTTTATGAACCCTGAGGTGCTTGTACCAGGTGAGGGAGATATAGTTTTAAGCCGTAAAGGCCAAACCCTGGACCGGGAAGTCTTCAAAAAAATGCGGGATGAGTTCTACCAATTGCGGGGATGGAATCCCGAAACGGGATGCCCAACGGCCAAAAAGCTTTATGAACTGGGGCTTTCTGACCTTGACTCCGTCTTCCATGACCCGGGCGGTAAACAGCATTTCAGGAATAAATAATGTTCCTTTGCCACAAAGTGATTTAATAATAAGTGACCTCGTAAAACTGTCTGTTTTTACTTGACCACTTTGATCATGAACGGATATAGTCTCGTTCACTATGGAATCTATTAAAAACAAATTGCTTATCCTGGACAGGGATTCGGAATCTTACGCCCGGATTCTCCGGGATGCTGCTATGGAAAGACTTGAAATACATAGTGCTTACACTCCGGAAGAGGCTGCGGTCCTCTGTAAAGGAGTGAATATTGTCCTTGGAGCACCGGATTTAATAAAGCCTATTCTGTCCCGGATTGAACATCTTGAATGGGTCCAGTCGACCTGGGCCGGGGTAAGTCCTTTGATGGGTCAAGACTTAAGAAAAGATTATCTGCTGACCAATGTCGGAGATATTTTTAGTTCTCAGATGGCGGAATATGTCTGCTGCCACATGCTTATGCATGAAAGAAAATCCCTTGAGCGATTCAGATCTCAGCAATTGAAACTATGGGATAATACTGTCCCTGGACAATTGAAAAATAAATCAATTGGTATTCTTGGTGTAGGATCCATTGGAAAATCTATTGCAAGGGCTGCCAAATTTTTTAAAATGACAACAAAGGGGTATGCCAGGAGCCCAATTTCCAGTGATTATATTGATGAGGGATATGCCCAGGGAGATGATATAACCTCCTTTGTCAGGGATCTGGATTATCTGGTTTCCACTCTTCCGGATACGCCTGCTACAATGGGCCTGCTGGATGCCGGCATTTTCAGTGCCATGAAACCTGCATCCGTCCTGATCAATATAGGCAGAGGAAGTGTCCTTGATGAGGGCGCCCTTGTGGATGCAGTCAGCAGAGGTAAGATCGCCGGAGCCGTTCTGGATGTTTTCAAGACAGAACCATTGCCCCTTGACCATCCTTTCTGGAAAACCAGGGGAATTCTCATTACGTCCCATACTGCAGCAATAGGTGTGCTTGTGGATATTGCTCCTATTTTCATGGATAATTTTCAACGATTTCAATCAGGTATCCCATTGAAATATTGTGTGGATTTCAATCAAGGGTATTAGAGGGGAGATATATTAAGTGGCACATGAATATTCAGTTAAAATTCATGATTATCTGACATCAAAAATTGTAGCAGTGCAAAAAGAGAAAAAAAAGGCCCAAAGCCTTGACGACTCTGAAAATCTGCTATTTTATAATGGACAATTAGAAGAGTTGTTCAGTATCAGAAAATACCTGACCGATAAAATTGATCTTGACACCCAAAAGTATTATAAATGATATGTTTAAGGAAATAAAATGGCCTATATATATTTGCTAAACCTTCACGAAATAATAGATAAAAGATTAAATGAAGCAAAACAAGGTGTTGATAATGTTTCAAATGAACCTGAAAAATTAAGATTCCTTGAGGGAAGAATTCAAGCCCTTTCAGAGTTCAAGGAGTTTTTAATCGACAATTTAAATGTCAAGCTTCCCCGCAGGATCAGAAAACAATTAAAAGGTCAGCATTAGTTCTGCTGCCTGTACCTCTGGCGGAGAGGGAATCTTATCGAGAAATTACTCATCAGCTCTCGATAACTAAAAAGATAAATAAAAACCGGTAAATCAAATTAATTCGTGTCTGTATTCTGGCGATCATGCTGGAAATAATTTTAAAATTTAGCTTGACTAAAAAATAAGAATTGCCATATTGTTTGTCACCTACATAGACCATCTGTCTTTTAATGTGTGACAATCTTTAAAAAAGATTGAGGATGACAGATAAAAAGTATTATAGGATAGCCTCCCTGGAAAAGGGGGGTACCGGTCAGGGTGGCAGTGAAAGAAGAAAACCTTTTCAAGCTTGAAGCAGAAGATGCGGACATATGCATGGATGGCAAGCAATGTATCGGTCTTGGCCTTCAGATCTCACAACTTAAAGACAATATAGGCCAACTAAAATAATTTTTTAAATTCAATTTTCTGTATTGAGGATCTTAAAAATTTTCTCAGATTCCCAATAAAAAAAATGCGATAATAGCAAAAGAGGATGGCAAAAACACCATCCTCTTTATGCTTGTTTATTATTTGTAGCAAGAACAATTGCAGTGAGCTTTTTTCATATTACAAACTGATTCATGTTCACCTTTATTAATGCATTCAAAATATTCTTTATTGCATTTGATTGAACAACTCATATCTTTTTCTTTGGATTTTTCTTCCATGACAACCTCCTGGGGCAATTTATATTCCAACCAACATATTGGTTTTAAATCAAAACGCTATTGTCCTGGTTTTTTAATTTATAGCCTCGCCCGAAATTGATACTTCCGTCAAAAATCGGATATCTATAAAGTAACCATCAACTTTTATTTGACAAATTTTTATTTGCCGACCAGTTATTTACAAACCCCTTTTTTTACAAATCAGATTAAATAACAGGGTTTTTAAGAATTGAATTTGACTTTATTGACCGGATGCATATTTTTTGAGTTACGAATCGCGGTTAAATTTTTCAAATTATTTTTTTCTTTAGGAGGGAATATGACGACTTATACGTGTAAATCATGTGGGAAAATATCATCTGAGGGCGGACATTTATGTGATCCAACAGACTCAGGAATACTATATAACTGTGAAAGCTGTGGACAACAAGCTAAAAAGAAAAAACATCTTTGCAAACCTAAGTGATCAGCGTCAGCTATAATACCCGTTTAATGATTCCGTGAACGAATACAAAAAATCGGTACAAGCCACAATCATATCTAAGGACAATCAATTCAGAAGACAGTATTTAAAATTGACGATTGAAAAGGAAATCCCATCTTACAAGGCCAAACTTACAGTCGCCAGGAGTATGTTAGCAGCAATGTATGGCATGTGGAAAAAAGGAGAAAAATATGATCCTGAAATAGATAAAAAGAGGAGCAAGGGAATTAAAAAGTAAATTCTTGCTTACCACTTCGCCGCGGCTTGTTTAGGTATATCAACCAGCGACTGATACTCAACATAAATGCTGTGGGCTTGTAAGTTCTTCTTTTAACCCAGCCTGGCAAATCCTTTTTGTTATCCTTTGCATATCGCCTCATGTTGTACTCAATAAGCCGCCAGATAAGAAGGGACAGGAGCAAAACAAGGCCCAACACCTCTATCCGTTCGGCTTTTTTGATTTCTGCAGCTGCTTTCAGGGCATCCGCCTGGCAGAAAAACTCCTGCTTTGATATCTTTTTTATCTTTTTGGAAAGTCCTGTGTGTGCCTTTTTAAGTTCGCGCTCAATTCGCTTTTGCCGCCTTTTATCGTGGGCGCTTGAATGGATAACGACAGCCCTGTAGTTTTTATTATGGAGAACTGCGGTAGATTCCCACGCCTTGTAAACAGCAGCTGGCCTTTTAGTCGTCTCCATGGTGTCGGATAATTTTCCAAGTTCAACCCACTCTTCCTTTTCGATGGCACTTTTAATCAAGCGGGAGCACTCCTTATAGTTTGCAGGCAGTCGGCTGATAAATTGGATTTCATCTCCGATCTTTTCAAGGTTTTTTTGTGTCACCATGGCTGAATCTGCAATGTAGATGAACCCCTCTTTTTTGATTCTGTTTTCCGCCATATATTTTGATATGGATGAAAGGACCTTGTTGTTGATAACTTTATCTGAGGCATTGCCGTCTTCGGTTTGCCCAAACACCGGTATGGTTCGATCAACACACAGCATCTTAACCAGAAATTGTTTCAGATCAGGTCTGTGGTCTTTGCTGTGGCCATGGACAATATTCATTGTATCACTGCTGTTGTTTTCTTCTGAATACAGTGGTTAATCGCCATGGACACTCACAGATGTGGTATCAAAACTGAGGTGGCTGCGGTCAATATTGAACTGTTTTAACGCCTGCAAAGAGATTTGTGAGAAGACCTTCATTGCACCATAATCGTGGATTCTGTCAAGAACACGTCCCACTGTGTAGTCAGAGAACTTCAGCGGATCAATCTTCTTTCCCAGCAAAAGTTGTGTGTCCTGGTTCTCGAAATACTTATTCAGCCGGTATAAAGGGTTTCTTCCGGTCAAAGTGTCAAGCACCATGCCGAGAATAATCGTGCCGGCATCAATTTCCATTTGAGTCGGTACCAATGTGTTGATAATCTCAACAACACCAATTTTTTGTGCATAGGCAGTGACAATAGGAAGGTGCTGGACTGTGAATCCGTCTATATCTGGCAGATTTTCCATTTTTACCTCAATATTTTTTGTTTTCATTGAGGTGTATCATAATAAAGAATCCTAGGAAAATCTAGGTTAAATATCATTCATTGAATAAAACTTATTCAATGTCATTGATTATTAGACTAACTATCTAAAATAACTACAAATAAAATTTTGAAAAAAATCTTTAGTTTTTTGTGTTAAGGGTGTTGAATGTGAGATATAAACTACCCTTTCAATTAAATTAGGCGTCTCGGACATTTCGAATTTTTTTTAAAACAACTCAAATGCATTTACCTTTTGTACCCGCTTTATAATCCTTTCTGAATTAAAAAAGGATTTCTGTTCTAAAAGAAAATAGCCTAAAACGATTTATCCTATTCCTGGTTCACGCAAAGCACAGGGCAGGATGAATTTAAAATGGTATGTTGTGCAATGGATCCAAAAATCAGTTTTCCAAGTTTGGATCTGCTTCTTACACCAATGATAATTTCATTCATTTTATTGTCCTGTGCAAATTTCAGGATATCTTCACTGATTGTCAAACCGGATTCAAGGAGAATGGTTTCGCACTCAATACCTTGTTTTAAAAAAAAAGATTTTCCTTTTTCGAGATTTTTTTCTGCCCTGTCAAAGTTCTCTTTGGGCACATCCTCTCCGATCTCTATGCTGTTCACCAGGTATACCCGGGCATTAAATGCCCGTGCATGTTCAATAACGGCTGCCTCGATCTGTCCTTTAGGATCAAATTCGTTATATCCCACCATGATTTTCATATGCTGCCTCCTCAATTTCTTTTCCCATGTTTTATCCGCTGGTTATCCGCCAAAGATGGGTTGAAAAATCTTTATCCGGGCATTATCATTAAGTTTCGTTGTATTATTAACCTGTTTGTCATCCATAAAAACCATTCCGATACTTTCACCGATAAGATCCAGATGAACCAGCAAATCATGGATATCTCCTCGTGATGCTATGGCAATATCAAGACCGCACGAATGATGATAATCTTCAAACGTACGGCTCAATGTTCCAAACAATCTCACATTCACACTCAACACATTTAAATATCCTTAAAAAGCAAATGTGCTATCCATATCATCATCCTGGATCACAACTACCTTGTTATGCGGCGGAAGCGGTTCTTCATAGAACATCCTCGGCAGACGGTCCTGTTCTTTTGTGAATCCTGCGTTTTTATTGAATTCAAGCTCTGTTTGAATAATCATTTTCCCTGTTGACTTCCAGTCGGCTTCACAAAAGGGTTTACCCGATTTTGCAGCAATCATTTTACAGACGTTCTCCAGCCCGTCAGGGGCTCCGAACCCGGTCTGGGCAAAATCACAGATTCCAACCGTATCCACCATTGCCATATGAATCTGGGTATTTCTTGAGTTTTCAACCTGACCCTGTGCTGAAAATGGATCCAGAGTACCACCAAATGCTTCAAGATTGGAATCCACCACCCATCCGGCAGTATGGTCTGCCCCCATGGGGCTGGTTGAATACGTGACCGCCATACCCTGGATGGCCCGGGGATCATAGGCAGCAATACTCTGGCCTTTAACAACAGGTACCCTGTCATGGTTGAAGTGTTTGCCCACCATTTCTGGTCCATGTCCCAGGATCTTTCCGAATGCTGTTCCCCTGGCGACGTCTTCCACCATTTCAATAGCGGCTTTTGCATCCCCAAATTCTTTGTACCCGGCATCCATGGCTACAGCCACGGCAACACCGGTGCTCATTGTATCAAGTCCGATATCATCGCAAAGACGATCCAGTCGGGCTATGGAATCCAGATCATTATTCCCGATCATCCCGCCCATGGACCATATGGTTTCATATTCAAGTGAAGAAGTAATAAACTCTCCTTTTTCATCAACATATTCATTTGAACAATTGATGATACAGCCGGAACAGCCTTTATGATTCGGCTTGCCACCACGACTTTTAATAATTTGTGCCAGGGCTTCACCACTGATTTTGTCTGCATCTTCAAACTGACCTTCCCTGGCATTTCGAGTGGGAAAGGCACCTGCTGCATTGATGGGTTCAACCAGGACGGCTGACCCCAGTTCCGGCAGAATTTCCGCTGAAAATTCATCATCCATCACAGCCTTTGCAAAAATTTTCGCACTGGCTTTAAATCCTTCCAAGTCTTGAATGGGTTCTGCGTTGGTGGCCGATTTTTCAATAATAAGCGCTTTTAATCCTTTGGATCCCATAACCGCACCAAGCCCTCCGCGGCCAGCAGCACGGCAGGGACGACCATCCCGATCAGTGGCCTGAATGGAAGCGGCACTCAATTGCTGCTCTCCTGCCGGACCAATACAGGTAATACTGATTTTATTCCCGTAAAATTCCTTTATTGAAGCCACGAGATCATAGGTCCTTTTGCCCCAGTATTGATCAGCGTCATGCAAGGTTACATCACCTTTTTGATCCACTTTGAGGATAAATGACTGCCCGTTATTCGGCCTGCCTTCCACAATAATCGCTGAAATTCCGGTTCGTGCCATATCCGCTGCAACTGTACCGCCCACATTGCTTTCCTTGATACCTCTGGTCATTGGGCTTTTCGCGCCTATGGAAAACCGGGATGTATTGACCAGGGTTGATCCGCTGAAAAACCCAGGTGCAAAAACCAGCTTGTTGTCCGGTCCCAACGGATCACATCCTGGCGGCACTTCCCTGTTAATGAAAAAGGAGGTTAACCCGCGTCCCCCCATCCCTGTAAAGGCTGGCTCAAATATCTCCCTGGTGATTTTTCTCGCATTCATATCGACCCTGACAATATTCATACCCCCTCCTCATTTTTTTATTATCGTTTTAATTATTGCGCTTTTATATGAAAATCTTTGCAAACCTGGGTGAATATACCCGGTCTGACCATGGCAATTCGGAATCGTTCAAAAATAACTTCACCTAATTTGTTTACAAAAGCCATCAAAAGACTGAGTATTTTGCAAACAAAAGGGGAACTAATTTTTGAGCCAATCCTTATTTATAATTCCTGCGATACTTCCGCTAATGTATCATCCAGCCGTTCGATGATGATATCAATGGTCTCGTATGAGAGAATACCCGGAGGTTCAATCCGGTTCACTTTTGCATTATTAAGGGTGCCGCCGGTCATGACACCTCTTTTAAAAAGTCCCTTGGAGACTGCCCACCCGATTTCAGGTGTAGTGTATTCAAGACCGATGAGAAATCCTTTTCCCCTGATATCCTCTATGATATCATAATTATCTTTAAGCTGGCCCAGTTTATCCATAAAATATTTGCCCTTTTTCTTAATCTGTCCAGGCAGGTCATTTTTAATTGTAAAATTAATGGCAGCAATCGCTGCGGCACAGGCCAGGGGATTGCCGCCAAATGTCGGAGATCCCAGGACCCATGGATTTTCTTTGAGTTCATCAATCCACAGATACGGTCTGGCAATAATGCCTGTAATTGGCATTATACCTCCACCAAACGCTTTCCCAAAAGTCAGAATATCCGGAACAACATCATACTCTTCACAGGCCCACATTGTTCCGGTTCGCCCCATACCGGTCTGGATTTCATCAAAAATTAAAGCCACTTCATATTTATCACAAATGGCTCTGAGTTCTTTAAGATATCCATCCGGGGGCAGAATAATGCCGGCTTCTCCCTGGATGGGTTCCACAATCATAGCTGCAACGGTTTCACCCACGGCTATCAAATTTTTAATTGCTGATTCAGCTGCTTTTGCATCACCGAATTCAACATGTTGAACGCCCTGAATGATCGGCAAATAAGGTTTTCTATAGGTTCCTTTTCCCGTGACAGATACCGCACCCATCGATTTTCCATGGAACCCGTTAACAGTGGAAATAAAATAATGTTTACCTGAGGCAAGACGTGCCAGTTTCAGTGCCATTTCAACTGCTTCCGCGCCCCCGTTGCAAAAGAATGCATATTGTAAGTCACCCGGTGTGCACATGGCCACAAGTTTGGCAAGATATCCCCTTAGAGGGTCAATCAATTCCTGACTGTGCAGGGCATAGCGGTTAAGTTGAGCCTGTACCGCCTTGACAATCTCAGGGTTCCTGTGACCGGCGGTGTAAACACCAAACCCGCCAAGGCAGTCAATAAATTCGTTGCCATGTGTATCTGAAAACGTTTCCTGGGAGTCAGTCCACTCCACAAAGCTGGCATCTGTTGAAACAGATTTTCTATATTTCAACCACCCTGGATTGACATGGTTGTTAAAATTATCAATTGAATCGGAAATGATACGGTCTTTATCATTTTCCGTCAATGTATCTTTTAGAATATATTCCAGCACCTGAGAAGATTCTTTTAATACCGAATCTTTGTAATTCTTCATTTAATTTGTCTCCATTTTTAAATATTTTTTTAGTCTCGTTAACAAAAACATCAATCCTGATAAAAAAATAGAGTATCCATGTTTTTTTGTCAATAAAATATTTGACAAATTAATCATAAAGTGTAAATGTCACATTTATATTATGCGAATAGCGGCGATTTGACTATAAAAAAAGAGTTAATAAGATGATTGAAAAGAAACCAAGAAAACATAAACCAAAGATTGATTCCCTTGATTCCAAGATAATTGTGCTGCTCCAAAAAGATGGTCGAATTTCAAACAAAGCCATGGCAAAAAATATAGGCGTAGCAGAGTCAACGGTTCGTGCACGCCTCAAACGACTTATTGATAAAAAAATCGTCACGATTACAGCGGTAAGCAGTCCTTTTGATCTTGGTTTTCAGACAGCCGGCAATTTCAAAATCAATATTGATCTCAAGAAAAAAGACAAGATTATGCAAGAATTGGTAGCCATCAAGGAGCTTTGGTATGTCGTCCTCCAGACCGGTGGAACCGATATTGATGCTGATTTCATCATCCCTTCCTTTGAGGATCTGGAAACCCTGATTTTTGAAAAAATTAATCGTATTGATGGTATTCAAAAGATCCAGACATCCCTGATAATGCAATATGGAAAGCATAACTTTGATTGGGGAACTGGTGTTGATTAACATAGAGTGACTTGTAGATTCAAGAAATGTGATTCGAATAGTTTGTGAAGATTTTTGCAACTATTATATTTATTAATTTAATTTGGAGGATTTATGCGAGTTTTACTGGTGGGAGTTGGCGGTGTCGGAGAAGCCATTGTTGCTATTGCAACCCAAAATGATCCAAAAGCAGAATGGATGGAGGTCATGATTGTTACTGATTATAATTTTGATCGGGCTATAAGGGTTGTCGATACGATAGGAGACAGCAGGCTGATTGCCAAAGAGATTGATGCAAATGACAAAGACCAGATCATCGCTCTTGCCAAAGAACACAAGATTGATTTTATCATGAATGCCTGTGACCCTTCATTTAATATGATAATTTTTGAAGCTGCCCTTGAAACCGGTTGTAAATACATGGATATGGCCATGAGTATGTCTGAAACAGATAAAGATGATCCATATGGAACCATCGGGCTCAAACTTGGCGATCTTCAGTATAATCAGCACGAGACATGGGTTGCAAAAAACAACCTGGCCATTTGCGGTTCAGGTGTGGAACCCGGCATGATCAATGTCTTTGCACGGTATGCCGCGGATTATCTTTTCGATGAAATTCATGAACTTAATGTTCGGGATGCGGACAACATTGAAGTGGAAGGCATTGATATCGCCTTTGGATTTTCTATCTGGACCACCATTGAAGAATGTCTCAATCCGCCGGTTATCTGGGAAAAAGAAAGAGGCTGGTATGTGACTGAATCATTTTCAGAACCTGAAATTTTCCGGTTTCCCGACCCCATCGGTGACCAGGAAGTCATCAATATTGAACACGAAGAAGTCCTCATGTTCCCCAGATCTTTTGCAGACAAGGGGCTAAAACGCGTCACATTCAAATTTGGTGTGGACAGGGATATGAGACGCGTATTAAAAATTCTTGAAGCTCTGGGTCTGACCAGTACGGAAAAAGTAAAGGTAAAAGGGGTTGAGGTTTCTCCAAGGGATGTGGTAGCTGTCTGCTCCCCTGACCCTGCCAAGCTCGGGGACCTGATGAAGGGGCAGCTGTCCGCAGGCATCTGGGTTAAGGGGATAAAGGACAATAAAGAAAGAAGTATCTACATTTATCAATTGGTTGACAATGAAGACTGTATGGAAAAATACGGTAGCCAGGCAGTTGTCGCCCAGACAGCTGTGGGCCCCGTAATCATGATGGAATTATTGGCCAGGGGACTATGGGAAGGATGTGGTGTTCAGGGACCTGAAAATTTTCCTCCTGAACCATTCATGGAAAGACTTTCAAATTATGGATTTCCATCAAACATGACAGAAATGGCATCAGAATATAAAAGTGAGATTGATGATAAAGCATTTAAAAAAGGATTTTAAATCATATTAATAATTGTTTTGCAAAAGGGGAAATGACAACAGAAATGAAGGGACTAAACCTCAAAGAGATTAACAAGTCATATGGCAATGTCAAAGCAGTGGACAATGTATCACTTGATATAAAATCCGGTGAATTTTTTACACTGCTTGGACCTTCGGGTTGTGGAAAAACAACCCTGCTTCGAATAATAGCAGGCCTGGAGCTTCAAGACTCGGGCCTGGTTGTTCTTGATGATGAGGACATTACCATACAGCCTGCCATAAAACGGCAGATCAATACTGTTTTTCAGAGCTATGCACTCTTTCCCCACCTCACTATTTTTGAAAATATTGCATTTGGATTGCGATCCAGAAAGATTGCTGATTCAGAAGTGAATAAGCGGGTCAACAAAGCTCTGGAGATGCTGGAAATCGACTCGATGCAAAAGCGGTTCCCCCATCAGCTTTCCGGAGGCCAGAACCAGCGTGTGGCACTGGCTCGTGCCCTGGTCAATGAACCCAAAGTATTGTTGCTGGATGAACCCATGTCTGCCCTGGATGCCAAGTTAAGAGCCCAGGTTCAGGTTGAACTTCGCAGACTTCAACAACGATTGGGCCAGACATTTATCCTTGTGACCCATGACCAGGATGAAGCCCTGGTGGTTTCAGACAGAATCGCAGTGATGAAGGATGGGGAAATTGTACAGTTCGGAACCCCTGAACAAGTCTATGATTACCCGAAAAATAAGTTTGTTGCTGAATTTTTAGGTGCAGCCAACCTGATCAGCGGCACATATCATGACGGAAGGCTGCATACGGATCTTGGTGTATTCGAAATTGAAGATACACCATCCTGGGACAAAGGGGACGTTGCCATACGACCGGAGTGGATAAAAATGTCTGATATCAAACCTGAAATCAACGCGATTAAGGCCACAGTTAAAGAAATTATCTACCGTGGAACTAACTTTGATATCTGGCTGGATCCGGGACCTTTAAGAGTTCGAACCAGTTCATATAAAAAAATTAAAATTGGAGATGAGGTCTGGCTAGAACTAGGAGCCAAGGAAATGGCGGTGCTCCATGAATAAACTGATGATCTGGTATGGCGAGCTCTTAAGCCAGAAAAGTCTTATTAAAAGGGGGTTTTTGTTTTTGACCCCGGGTATGTTGTGGCTGATTATTTTTCTGGTGCTGCCCGGACTTATTCTTATTGTCGTCAGCTTTGCCACAAGAGGATCCTATGGAGAGCTGGTGTGGGAATTCAGTTTTGAAAATTACAAGCGACTTTTGGGATACGGTATATTCGGATGGACGCCGGATTACCTGCTAATTCTCCTGCGTTCGGTTATCGTAGCAATTGTCACCACAGCCCTGTCTGTGCTTTTATCCTACCCCCTTTGCTTTTTTATTGCCGGAAAACCGGAACGTACACGGTATCTGTGGCTGACCATCGTCATTATTCCATTCTGGACAAACATGGTTATCCGGACATATGCCTGGTTTCTTATCCTGGCACCGGAAATGCCCTTTGCCAGAATTGCCGCCTTTTTTAAGCTGATTTCACCTGGAATGCCGCTTTACCCAAGCGCATTTGCCGTTTATCTGGGTATGATTTCCATGTTTCTTCCCTTTGTGGCCCTGCCGCTCTTTTCCAGTGTGGAGCGACTGGACTGGACCCTGGTAGAAGCTGCCCAGGATCTATATTCCTCCAATGTAAGAATATTTATGCACGCCATCCTGCCCCAGACCTTACCGGGGTTGTCAGTTGGCGTCATTCTCACCTTTGTTCCTGCCATGGGCATGTTTGTGGTACCGGATCTTCTTGGTGGCGCTAAGTATATGCTGGTCGGGAATCTTATCCAGCAGCAGTTCGGTACGAGCCGAGACTGGGCATTTGGAGCTGCAATCAGTATGGGACTTATGGTTTTGACCATGTTCAGCCTTTATCTCTATAAAAGAAAAAGCAAAGGGGTTGACCTGATATGAAAAAGATAACTCTTATCGTCAATATTGCAGCCATTTCTACAATGGCATTTTTGTATTTACCGCTTGTGGCGGTCGCTTTTTTTTCAGTGAACAACACCAAATACGGTTTGATATGGAAAGGGTTTACACTGGATTGGTATACAAAGCTTTTCCAGAATGAACTGATTCTCCATGCTGCATGGAATACGCTGGTACTCGCGGTTGTATCCACTGTAGTATCCACTTTTCTCGGGACCATCCTTGCCATCGGTATGGACCGGTTTCCCTGGCCAAAAAAGATGAACACCGTTCTTGATATGATTTTGCATTTACCGGTCATTATACCGGACATCATCTTTGCAGCGGCCATGGTGGTTGCCTTTGGATTTCTTCGCTCGGCGTCAACCCTGTTTGAACCCGGACTTTTGAACATGATTATTGCCCATATTACCTTTCAGACTGCTTTTGTCGCACTTGTGGTCAGAAGCCGTCTGGTGAGTATCGGTAAAGATGTGGAAGAAGCGGCCAGGGATCTTTATGCCGGAACCACCTATCTTTTATGGAAGGTCACCCTCCCACTGCTGACGCCGGGTATTGTTGCCGGGGCCATGCTGGCCTTCACGCTTTCACTTGACGATTTTGTCATCAGCTTTTTCACGGCCGGACCGGATTCAGTTACACTGCCTTTGTATATTTTTGCCGCAGTAAGAAGAATGGTTACTCCGCAGATCCATGCGCTTTCAACCATTGTTCTTTTAATCACGATTGTTCTGGTTATCAGCATGGAGAGATTTACACGCAAATTCAATGTTAAATAACCAGCTATAATAAGGGTCTATCTTAATTTATTTAAATCAAGGAGAAAGAGTAATGAAAAAAATGATGTTGGGCATTTTAGCTTTTATGGTTCTTTTATCCGGAACCGCATGGAGTAATGGAGATCTTAAAATTTTTACATGGTCCGAGTACATGGATGAAGAAAACATGCCAATGGACTTTGAAAAAGCAACCGGGATTAAAGTACATCTTGATATGTATGAATCCAATGAAGAAATGATGGCCAAACTCCAGGCGGGCGGCCTGGGACAGTATGATTTGATTATTCCTTCCGATTATATCATGCCAAGCCTGATCAATCTGGGACTATTGACACCACTGGATCATTCCAAAATTCCAAACCTGAAAAATCTGGGACATAAATTTAAAACCGCTTCCTTTGATCCGGGAAATGAATATACCGTGGGATGGCAGTGGGGAACCGTCGGCTTGATGTATGATAAAACCAAAGTCAAAGAAAGTGATGTGCAGTCCTGGTCAATTTTATTTGACCCCAAGAAAAACATAGGGGCCTTTTATCTTATTGACTCGGTAAGAGAAATGCTGGGTATTGCTCTTGTTTACCTTGGATATGACTTTAATTCTGCTAATCCGCAGGAACTCAAAGCGGCCTCTGACCTTTTAATCGAAACAAAAAAACGTAAAAACTGTCTTGGTTTCAAGGGGGGCGTTGGGGGTAAGAATGATGTCATTTCCGGTGTTGCAGCAGCTGCCATCGTCTATAATGGTGATGCCATTCAGACCGTTTCCAAGGAACCGGAAAAATACGGATTTATCGTTCCCAAAGAAGGCAGTGAAATCTGGATCGATTCCATGTGCATTCCCGCAAAAGCACCCAATGCAGATGCGGCCCATAAATGGATCAACTGGATAATGGACCCGGAAGTCGGTGCATCTCTATCCAATTATAATCAGTATGCAACACCTAACGATGCGGCTATCCCTTATATTACCAAAGAAGATTTAGAAAATCCGGGAATCTGGCCAACACCTGAAATAATGAAAACCCTTCATTTTGTAAAAGATTTAGGAAAAGACAATAAAATCATTGATCAGGCGTGGACACGGACAAAATCTCAATAACTCAATCAACCTGATTTATGGCATACCGGCAGGAAGTTCAAATACCCGCACTCCCTGCCGGTTTTCAAACATCAAGAAAAAGATTTTTTATGGTCAACTTTTTTCATACCACTCCCCGGCAGGATGGATTTAGAATGCCGGCAGAGTTTGAACCCCATGCTCAATGCTGGATGCTCTGGCCGGAACGAAAAGACAATTGGCGTCTTGATGCGGGACCGGCACAAAAGGCCTTTGCCAATGTGGCAAAAGCCATATCAAGGTTTGAGCCTGTAACCATGTGTGTATCCGAAGCGCAGCTTACCGAAGCCGCAAGCCTGCTGCCCTCTTCAGTCTCGATTATTGAAATGGAATCCGATGATGCTTGGATGAGGGATACAGGACCCAGTTTTGTCACAAATAACCAGGGGGACGTCCGTGGTATTGACTGGGGTTTTAATGCCTGGGGATGACTTAACGGTGGTCTTTATTTTCCCTGGAACAAGGATGAAAAAATCGCCGCCCATATAATGGAAAACCAGGGTATTTCCGGCTACAAAGCACCGTTCATACTTGAAGGCGGTTCCATCCATACCGATGGACAGGGGACATTGATAACCACTGAGGAACGCCTCTTAAACCCCAACCGAAACCCTGACCTTTCAAAGGACCAGATTGAAACCCGCTTAAAAGACTATCTCAATGTAAAAACAATCATCTGGCTTAGAAAAGGCGTTTACATGGATGAAACAGACGGTCATGTTGACAATCTATGCTGTTTCATCAAACCCGGAGAACTTCTGCTTCACTGGACAGACGACACTTCCGATCCCCAATATGAGATTTCCTGTGATGCCTTTGACCGGCTGTCATCTGCCAGGGATGCCAGGGGCAGAAAACTGATCGTGCACAAAATTCATCAGCCCGGCCCTCTATTTATAAATAGAGAAGAGAGCACAGGGATAGAGAACCACGGTAATGCAGTGCCCCGTGATGAAGGAAACCGGCTGGCCGGATACTATGTCAACTTTTACATGGCAAACAATGGCATTGTCATGCCTGTTTTCGATGATCCCAACGACGACAGGGCAATCACAAAAATACAGTCGATTTTTTCTGAAAGAAAAATTATTGGGATACCTGCAAGAGAAATTCTTCTTGGAGGCGGTAATATCCATTGTATCACACAGCAACAACCTGCGTAATGAAAATCAAAAATGTGCAAATGCGAATTTTAATATATTGAAGGAGTTATTCAATATGCCTTACTCTTACCTTCAAAGCTATATTCACGTTGAATGGACCCAGGCCCGGGGAACAATATTTTGTCCTGCATCTGGTGAAAAAATTACCAAGGTCCCTTATTCAACAGCAACAGATCTTGACCTTGCCGTAAAGGTAGTCAAAAAATCGTTTCCTGAATGGCGAAGGACTCCTCCTCCCTGTTTCGTTTAAAGCCAAAATAAGCGCGTTCGCAGCAAAAAATTACTAATGAGCAATTGCCCTGCTGAACTATTATTATCAGCCACAAATGCCATCCTTAGGACACACGAATCCACTGGATTTTTTGTTTTTGCCAATTTTGTTGTGTCCTTGTTTTTCATTTTCCTTTCATCGGTTACAGGGTTTGGACTCGCCATTGCAACCCACTTGCTATAACTGTCCGGATTGCAGGGGTCATGTAAACCTGAAGGTCTTTATAAAATCAACATGGTTGAGAATGCTTTTTAACCGGCCGTTGTAACCAATGATTCTATATTTTATGGCCCTGCCGGATCTCAAGATCAAACAGCAGGCGTTCTCCCTTGAACTCATTTATTGTTTTGCGCAGGACGATCATCCTGTAAGGTTTCTGGCACTTGACCGGCTTATATTCAAACTCGGATATATGCTCACATTCGGTCTGTAGTTTTTTTAAACTGCCTTTTAATCACCACTTGGGCTTTGACATTTTCAGGGCGTTTGCGGGTTCTGGTTTTAATATTGCGGGGTTGTTTTTCAAGAATCTGCCAGTCGGATTCCGGGATACCATCGGCCAGTTTTTTCAAATTTGCCCTGGCATCCATGCCAAAGATGAAAGAACGGCGTTGATCCCATTTGTCAAAATTTGCGCTGAGACTGAAGTCAGTATCCCCTCGAACAGATATTTTTTTAAAGGTCCCTTCCACCAGATCAAGGGCCTTATCCATGACTCAACAAAGATCTGTGATATATCGGAACGCTGGTTGGCCTTGATATCCAATCATCATCACCTTGCACCCATAAAGTCTGGGAGGTCAATGGCACATAAACCTCCACAGCCTCATGACTGTGTTTTGGGTATTCTATGCCTGGTCCAAGTAATAGGAATCCGCAAGCGATATCTTTGCTTTTAATCTGCCCGCGCAGACCTATTAATTCTACCCAGCCATATTTTTCTAAAAAGTCGGTACCAAAATCTTCTGCAGAATATGTCTGGCCCCAACAAAGATGTTTTGCCGAAATTTCAAGCATTTTGATAATTTTTTTAGTTTCTGCATATGATTCTACAACAAGATCTTGCAAATATGAAACAACAGGAAATTTTTTGGGGCAAACAATTCGAGTTTTAAAAGGTTTAGAAGGCCAGGCCGCCAGAAAGGGTTCAAGACATTCATCATCCATAGCTGACAAATAATCGTATACTAAATTTACAAGCTCAATAGTTTTTGTGGCTGACATATTCAATAATTCTTATATAATATTTTGCCGGTAATAATTTTATTTTATTATTGGAATTCATAATTATTTCTTAACTGTTTATAATTTCAGAATTTCACTTACCTTTTGGGCAAGATCTTTCATCCGGATCGGTTTTAATAAAAACCCCTTAATGCCTATAGATACAGCCTTTTCTTCAGACATAGTTTCGCTGTATCCCGTGCAAAGCAGCACTGGAATGTCAGGACGGATTTTAGTCATTTCAACAGATAATTGATCTCCAGACATATTTGGCATTGCCATATCCGTAATAACCAGGTCAAATTTGTCCGGGTTTTCACGAAAAATTTCAAGGGCTTCAAGGCTGCTGGTATGCGAGGCAACCTGGTATCCCAGACGTTCTAACATGCGTTTTTCCATTGATATGATTGCTTTTTCATCATCCACAAGAAGGATTTTTCCTGTACCGGGTTGAACATTATTTTCATTCTGGATAATTTGTTTTTCAAAAGCACTTTTTATAACCGGCAGATAGACATAAAATTGGCTCCCTTCACCCGGTCTGCTGTAAATTTGTATAGCGCCACCATTGCTTCTCACTATGCCGTGTACCACAGAAAGCCCCATCCCAGTACCCTTGCCTTGTTCTTTTGTGGTAAAAAATGGGTCAAAGATTTTTTTTGTTAAGTCCGCATCCATTCCTACACCTGAATCAACTACGGCCAGGCAAGCATATATCCCTGGTTCCATATCCGGATTTATTAAGTTATGCATACCTAGTTTAACTTGTTTAAGGCTTACTTTTAATTGTCCGCCAGTGTCCTCCATGGCGTGATAGGCATTGGTTGTAAGATTCATTATAATTTGATGAATTTGGGTTGGATCCGATTTGATCACTCCACAATTCTCATTAATATCTTGATCAATTTCAATTGTTTTGGGGATTAAAGCCCTTATAAGTTTTAATGCTTCCACAATAACAGGCTGTATTCGCATCAGTTTTAATTCATTATTTTCCTGGCGTGAAAATGCAAGTATTTGTTTTACAAGATCCCTTGCTCTTATGGCCCCCGTATAAATTTCATTTAGACTCATGTATGAAGGACTGTCTTCTGGTAAGTCCATCATCAACATTTCACTATGACCCATGATGGGGAAGAGGATGTTATTAAAATCATGGGCAATGCCACCGGCAAGCGTTCCAATGGCTTCCATTTTCTGAGACTGCTGCAGCTGGATTTCAAGTCTTCTCTGCTCGGTTACATCCAATATGGAACCTCGAATATGGGTTAATTTACCTTTTTCATCAAACACGCCTGTAGCATTTTCGAACAAATGAATGGGTGTTCCATCGATTTTCTTTAATATAGGTTCATAGCCTGTTACCCGTTTTTCTTTTCTAATGCGATTTAAAAATTTTACTCTCTTATCAGGATTTATAATAATCTCAGTAACCGGTATATCCTTAGCATGTTGAATACTGTCTAACCCGAAAATCTTAACATATTCCTTATTACATGCAAGCAGTTGTCCTTCAGGGGTTGAAATATAAGTTCCTGAAATATTTTCTTCAAAGTACTCCCGATAAAGTTCTTCACTTTTTCTTAAATCTTCTTCGATCTGTTTTCGCTCGGTTATATCCGTAGCTATTTGAAGCTTAACCATACGCCCATCTGTCCATTCTATGGCCCGATCATAATTAATGTACCATTTGCCTGTGATGGGATTTTTATCTTGCCACACACAAACGTCTGTGGGTTTTCCCTTTTCGTCAATTAATTCATCATTTTTACAATGGGGGCATGGTCCGGATTCCCCTCTAAAGACCTTCCAGCATATTTCTCCTGTCATATCCCTGCCAAAGCTATTAATCATATAATTATTCATAAAAAGGATTTCATATGTTTTCATATCAGCGACATAAATGGTGGCATCAAGACTGTTCAATACCATAAGGAATCTTTCATGGGATGCCCTTAAAGCCTCTTCGGAATTCTTGATTTTGGTAATATCCCGGGTGACTGAAAGAATGATTTTCTCTCCTTTGGTTTGCATTATGTGGGCGGACATCAGGCCGGTTTTGATCTTTCCTTTTTTATCAACAAACCGGGCCTCCATATTGTTCACATGGCCGTTCTTTGATAATCTATTGAT
Source organism: Desulfobacula sp. (assembly GCA_018645325.1). Lineage (GTDB taxonomy): Bacteria > Desulfobacterota > Desulfobacteria > Desulfobacterales > Desulfobacteraceae > Desulfobacula. Next base: position 124,769 of record JABGOU010000001.1, on the reverse strand, counting down.
CAATTTTTTTCTGTCTTCTATATTTTCCCAGATATTCAGAGAAAGAGACGTTTTTCCGATAACCTCTTCTCTGGTGTATCCCATTATTTTGGTAAATCCCTCGTTGCAATCTAAATACATCCCGTCAGAAACCCTATTCAGATTAATCGCATCAGGACTTGTCTGAAATGCTAATCGATATCGTTCCTCGCTCTGCTTTGCCTTTTTCTCAGATTGTTCTAATTTCTGAATTCTTTTTTTCAGTTCTTCATAAGTGGGTTTTGACGTCATATGAATCCTTTTTTAATCACCGGTTACGGCAATGTTCTCCCCTTTAATACCCTTTATTGAAATCCACACAATATTTCAGAGGGACACCCTTTTGAAACCGTTTAAAATTTTCCATGAAAATAGGAGCAATATCTACAAGAATACTTAATGCAGCAGTATGGGCTGTAATGAGAATCCCCTTGGTTGTCCAGAAAGGGTGGTCGATGGGCAACGGTTCTGTTTTAAACACATCCAGCACTGCTCCGGCGATCTTCCCATTACAGACGGCATCCACGAGAGCAGTCTCATCCAGAACATTTCCCCTGCCCACGTTGATCAGGACCGATGCCGGTTTCATGGCGCTGAAAACGAGACGATTCAGCAGGCCGCTTGTGGCAGGCGTATCTGGAAGCGTGGAAACCAGATAATCCAGATCCCGGACAAAGGCTGTAATATCATCTGTCTGGGTATATCCCTCATCAATATACTTGCATGTAATTGGATTTCTGGCATATCCCTTTGTTTTCATCTGAAAAAATTAAGCTGCCCGGGCAATGGATTTCCCAATGGATCCTACACCTAGGATACCGATGGATTTGTTTTTTAATTGTCCCGGGGCTATAGTATCCCATCTTTTGTGTTGCTGAGAGATGAAGCGCTCAAGAGATTTTTTTTCATGCATGAGCATATGGCAGCATACATATTCCGCCATGAGGGGGCCGAAGATATCCCTTACGTTGGTAAGCAGATAGTCTTTTCTGCAGCCCTGTCCCACCAGGGGACGGACCCCGGCCCATATCGATTGAACCCATTCAAGGTGTTTCATCCGGGACAAAATCGGCTTTATTAAATCCGGTTCTCCCAGAACAATATTTACCCTTTCACAGAAAGTCTCAGCTTCTTCCGGGGTGTAAACGCTATGTATTTCAAGTCTTTCGATTGCAGCATCCTTAAGAATTCGGACGTAATAATCCGAATTCCTGGCCAGAATTAGCAATTTATTTTTAGTAGGTCCCATTGTTTGAAAACTTTATCCTTTAATAATACGTCTGTGATACCCACAACCGTTCTCAAAAATCAAGATATCTTTATATCCTATTAAAAAGAATGAGGGAATAAAGCATGGGAATTTATATCAATTATTGGAACATGTTCCTGGGATTAACAGTGTTCATTTATAATAGATGAATTATATGCACAATCCATTGAAGCGACGAATAGATATCACTTCGCCTCTAAAGTTTAACTTGACATCAAACACAAAACATTCATATTTTGTCACGTATACACGCTATGTAGTTTTTAATATGTGACCACGTCTAAAAAGGATTAAAGATGACAGAAAATAAATATTATACGATTGCCTCCCTTGAAAAGGGGATCAAAATTCTTGAGCTATTGGTCCAACATGGAGAGTTGAGCGTTAGTGAGACAGCCAAGCTTATGGGCACCAATCGTGCCGGGAGTCACCGATTCATTTCCACTTTAAAGGATCTTGGATATGTTGAAAAAAATGAAAACAATAAATATCAGCCAACGCTTAAAATCATGAAACTGGCAACAAAGGTGGCTAACCGGTTCGAAATCCGTAGAATAGCAAGACCGCATATGCACAGGCTTTCCATGAAATATAAGGAAACCATAAACCTGGGTTTTTTTAAAAATAATGAAATCATCCATCTCGACAAGATTGACAGCCTTGAGGTATTGAGAATGGATTCTGCGCTGGGCGATAAAGCCCCGGCCTATTGTACCGCTCTTGGTAAAGCCATCCTTGCGTTTCTCCCGGATCACGAGTTGGCATACTACCTTGAAAGCGTTGAATTTAAAAGGCTGAACTCAAATACTATCACGGACAAAAAGGAATTCTTAGCCGAACTGTCCAAGGTTAGGCAGAACGGATATGCAATTGATGATGAAGAAATGTGTATAGGGCTTCGCTGTATTGGTGCTCCTGTTTTTGATCATAATTCTTATCCCGCTTATGCTCTGAGCGTTTCTGGGCCTTCAACAAGACAGACCCACCGGGTACTTGAAAAAATGAAAACAGATATTTTGCAGGCAGCTTCCGAATTATCCGACGCGATGGGAATTCCTTGATCCATTATCAAGTTTTTTATTAAAAATAATTCTTGACAATACCCAGAGACTTTTTTAATTAAATAAGTGTCACATAATAAAAATGATTGTCACATAATATATGACAAAAATCAATTAGAACAATATCACTATTATAGTTGGGGGCAAAATGGGCAAGAAAAAATTAACAAGATGGGATCTTCAAAAAATGAAGGAATCCGGTGAAAAGGCAGTATGGATAACTGCATATGATTACTGGAACGCATCTTTTGCAGAAAAAGCCGGTATGGATATGATTCTGGTCGGTGATTCACTTGGGATGTGTGTTTATGGATATGAAAGTACAGTGCCTGTTACCATGGAGCAATGTATCTATCATTCAGAAGCGGTTCGCAGGGCTGCAAAAAATACATTTATCGTCGGTGACATGCCGTTTCTTTCATATCAGATCAGCATTGAAAATGCAGTATTGAATGCCGGAAGATTCCATAAAGAAGCGGCAGTGGATGCCATCAAACTTGAGGGTGGCAAAAGGGTCTGCCCCCAAATCCGGGCAATCACGGACGGCGGGATGCTGGTAATGGGACATATAGGTCTGACCCCTCAGAGTTCAGGTCAGTTAGGCGGGTTTAAAGCCCAGGGAAGAACGGCTGACGCAGCCTTTGAGTTGATTGAAGATGCTAAAGCGATTCAAAAAGCAGGTGCATTTTCAGTGCTGGTGGAAGCGGTACCCCCGGAAGTCTGTAATATTATCAGGAAAACATTGACCATTCCTGTATACAGCATAGGGGCCGGTATTGATGCCGATGGTCAGTTGATGATTTCTTCTGATGTGGCCGGGGTTTTTCAGGCCTTTACCCCAAAATTTGTAAAAAAGTATGAAAACCTTGCAGACAAAACGATTAAAGCTTTTTCAGATTACAGAGATGATGTAAAGGAAGGCAAATTTCCAGCGCTGGAACATACCTATAAAATGGTGGATGGAGAACTGGATAAACTGATAACAAATTTAAAAAAAGGATAACCACATGAGTGAAGTACTAAATACAATCAGAAATTTTATGGAAAAAGAGGGAATCCCGGGACGGGATGGGTATGAACTTGCAGCATCGGGCAAAGCATTTCCTGACGGAGCAAATTTCAGAATAGAAATTGCAGGCGTTGAACGTGCCAGCACAATGGAGGCCATGATTAAAGAGTCTCACAAAAGAAATGTCGTTATTCATCGCGCCATTGCAGCAGTTGGCGGATCCACATATTGTGATGCCCATGAATTAAAAGATATGGCTCAAATGGCCAAAGATGAAAATATTGAAACTATTATGACTGTTGGTCATCGAAAAGCATGGGACGCCGGTGCCAAGGAGTCCTGTACTTCCGAAGGCCAGGTTCAGGGTCCCCGTCATCGGGGATCAGATAATATTTCCTATCATATTGCTGACATCATGAGGAGTATCGACTTAGGATTCAGAGGTTTTCTTGTCTATGACGAAGGGGTTTTGTTTCTGCTTAATAAAATGAGGGCAGAAGGTTTGATTCCTGCTGAAACCATTTTTAAATTTTCAGTATTTGGCGGGTGCGGTAGCGCAGCCGGTGCAAAAGTCGTTGAAAGTATGGGTGCCAATTCGCTGAATCCAGTCTGCGATGTTTCTCGGCCCATCTTATCTTCCATCCGTCAGGCAATTGATATCCCGCTGGATGTATACATCATCGTGCCACTTTCCTTTGGCGGTAGCTTCAGAGCCTATGAAGCGCCGGAAATCGCTAAAGTGGCTTCTCCTTGCTATTTTAAATTTGAACCCGGTACATCTGAAGCAGACATTTACATGCCTTGGGTTGCAGAGGAGTGGCATGAAAATTTTATTAAAGAAAAAGTTAAAATTGCCTCAATTGTCATGGAGATTATGGATAAACATGCGCCTGAAATGCTGACTTCTAACAAAGGCGCCAAAGATCTGGTTCTTACAAAACCTTAAATCATAAAAAGAAAAGATACAATACCATGAATATTGAAAAGTTATTTGCCAAAAGGAATGCCGGAGTGGAGTGGTCCGGTATCCGAATAATGTTTGCCATGGCTGATAAAATAGAAGGGGTGACGAACCTGGGTATTGGTCAGCCGGATTTTGACACGCCGGTCCATATACGGGATGCCGCCAAAAAGGGTCTTGACCAGGGGTATACCCGATATCCGCCGGCCGCAGGGTTCCAGGATTTAAGAGAAGCTGTGGCCCGAAAGGTTGAGGCTGAAAACAAATTGCAGGCAGACCCGGATTCTGAAATATTTATCAGTGTGGGGGCGATGCAGGGAATTTTTAATGTCATGCTTCATCTTGTTAACCCCGGAGACGAGGTCATTGTCGTTGATCCGGGGTATGATTATTATTCCCAGATCCGTCTGTTCGGAGGGGTACCGGTCAGGGTGGCAGTCAAAGAAGAAAACCGGTTCAAGCTTGACCCAAAAGACGTTAAAAAAGCCGTAACTCTCAAAACCAAGGCCATTATCTTGAATACACCTTCAAATCCAACGGGTGCAGTGTTTGATAGAGAAAGCTTAGAACAGATTGCGGCCATCTGTAAAGAACACGAAATTATGGTTATCTCGGACGAACCCTATGAACACATCCTGTTTGACGGGAATGAACATGTTTCCATAGGATCTCTTGATGGCATGAAAGATTTGACTGTTTCCATTTATACACTTTCCAAATCCTATGCCATGACGGGCTGGAGGGTCGGATATGTGGTGGCCGACAAAGCCATCATCGATGAAATGGAAAAACTGATGGAACATATGGTGTCCGGGGTGACAGCAGTTGCCCAGCGGGCAGCCCTTGCGGCCATAACCGAATCACAGGATTGTGTCAAACAGATGGTGGAACGGTATGCCAAAAGAAGGGAATTGATGTATAATGGGCTTAACAGCATTAAAGGTATTTCCTGCGTCAAGCCGGAATCTACTTTTTATGCATTCCCCAATATCTCTTCTTTTGGGATGTCATCCTGGGATTTTGCAAAATATATGGTTAAAGAGCATAAACTGGCTCTTTTACCGGGTTCCATATTTGGAGAGAATGGAGAAGGATTTGCAAGGCTCTCCTTTGCCACAAGCTCCCGGAATATTGAAACAGCACTGGAAAAGCTGGAAAAAGGTATTGCCGGCATCTAGTCCATGAGAATAAAAACCAGGACCGACAACCGCTAATCGTTTTATGGTTTTCGGACCTGGTATCCCATAATTGAACAGGAGGAATAATGACCTTATTTAGTAGAAACGAATTCCTTGAACGGATCACCAAAACCAAGGAGTCCATGGCAAAAAAGGGAATTGAAATACTTGTGGTGTGTGACCCTGCTAATATGAATTATCTCACAGGTTATGACGGCTGGTCCTTTTATGTTCCCCAGGCAGTCCTGGTAATTGACGACCAGGAAGAACCCGTCTGGATTGGCAGGGGCATGGATACGAACGGAGCCAAACATACGGCTTTTCTCCGGCCCGAGAACGCCATAGGGTATCCGGATGATTATGTCCAGTCTGATATCAAACATCCCATGAATTTTATGGCAGACATCATCAAAGAAAAAGGATGGGCTCAAAAAACGATCGGGGTTGAAACCGATGCCTATTATTATACGGCAAGAAGCGACATGGAACTGAAAAAAAGTCTGGGAAAAGACACCCTTTTAGACGGCAACCTGCTGGTCAGCTGGGTACGAATTATCAAGTCAGATGCAGAAATTAATTTGATGAAGCAGGCCGGAAAAATTGCGGAAAAAGTCATGTCAACCGCCCTTGCCAATCTTGCCCCCGGTACCCGGGAATGTGATGCAGTGGCAGCTGTCTACCAGGCCCAAGTGTCCGGCACGCCTGATTTTGGCGGCGACTATCCTTCCATCGTCCCCATGATGCCAACGGGTGAAAAAACCTCTGCCCCCCATTTGACATGGACGGATGATCCTTATGAAAGCGGCCAGGCTGTAAATCTTGAACTGGCAGGCTGCCGGAATCGTTACCATTGTCCCATAGCAAGAACCGCCTTTATCGGGAACAATCCCCCGGAAAAACTTAAGACCCTTGCAGATATCACTGTGGAAGGACTGAACCTGACCCTGGAAAGCATCAAACCCGGACTCACGGGAGAAGATGTGGAACGGATCTGGCGGGAACACATTGCCAGAAAGGGGTTTGAAAAGGAATCCCGCATCGGATACTCCATGGGGCTAAATTATCCCCCGGACTGGGGCGAGCACACGGCAAGCCTGAGGCCCGGAGACAAGACGATTTTAAAACCCAATATGACCTTTCACATGATTCTGGGCATGTGGATGGATAATTTCGGATTTGAATGCTCTGAATCTTTCAGGGTAACCCAAACGGGTGCCAAAACATTCGCATCCTTTGACCGAAAATTATTTGTCATTTAAGTAAAGACAAAAAAGGCATTTTCCCATGAATACCACAAAAGAACCAGATAATATCCAGAACCGGATCCTCGAGCTTAAACAAGAACTTATTGCACTTCGCCGTGACTTTCACATGTATCCTGAACTGGGTTTCCAGGAATTCAGGACTGCTGAGAAGATTGAAAATTATCTTCAGAATCTTGGATATGAAACAATTCGGATGGCTAAAACAGGTGTGGTCACTATTCTTGACAGCGGCAGACCAGGCCCGGTATTGATGCTGCGGGCCGATATGGATGCCCTGCCAATCACCCAAATCAATGAGGTGGATTATAAGTCAAGAAATGAAGGGGTCATGCATGCCTGTGGTCATGATGCACATATGGCCATGCTTCTGGTGGCTGCCCGGGTACTTAAAGAAAACAAAACATCTCTAAATGGTAAAATCAAATTTGTCTTTCAACCCAACGAAGAAATCGCAGGCGCCATCCATATGATAGAAGAGGGAGTCCTGGAAAATCCCAAAGTTGATGCCGTGATGGGTATCCATGTCTGGACACCGATTGATTCGGGAAAAATCGCTATCACATCGGGACCGGTTATGGGTGGGCTGGATGTTTTCAAGATTACCATCCACGGTAAAGGCGGCCATACGGGGTTGCCGGAAGACGCTATTGATCCCATCATTGCTGCGGCAAATCTTATCCAGACATCACAGATCATCCAAACACGAGAGATCAGCAATCTGAAAGCCACCGTCATCATGTTCGGAAAAATCAAAGGTGGCACCAAAAGCAATATTATCCCGGATAAAGTGGAACTGGAAGGTTCCATACGGTTTCTCTACCCGGGCGGACCGGACAGTGAAGAGAAGCCGACACAACGATTTATCCGTGTTGCCGAGCAGGTATGCGCCACGCACCGATGCAGGTGTGACATCGATATCACCCATGAAAATATACCATTGATCAATCATAAAGAAATGACCGCCCTGGCGAGGGAAACCGCCATTGAAATTTTTCCTTCTGAAAAAGAGATCATCGACAATCAGACAATTGCCAGTGAAGATTTTTCAGAATTCAGCGAGAAGGTGCCGGGGGTATTTATCTTCCTTGGAGCGGGTAACGAGGCCATCGGGACGAATCTATCCCACCACCATCCGAAATTCAATATCGATGAGACAATCCTTCCAAAGGGGGTGGAGATATTTGTCCGGGGCACACTCCATTTTTTTGAAAAGGCAAACCAATTATCATTTTTAAAACAAAAGTAAGGGGAGCTGGTGAAACTATATTTACTACAAATCAGCCGAATCAAAAACCATATATTAACCCAAGGATCGGAGATGAAATAAGTTGAACATAAATTGTGAAGGATTTTCGTTCAACTTATAAAATTTTCGGCCCAAATACAAAAGGAGTTGGACAATGGAAAAAATTATGAGTTTAAAAGTATTTAAAGTATTACTTGCAGGATGTCTGCTGATCGCAGTAACAGGTATGAACGTGTATGCAGCGGAGTGGAAGTATGCAATGGGAGAGGGTTTGAGTGATCCCCAAGGTATCTATGCTGTGGCATTTAAGAGCTACATTGAGGAAAATTCCAGACATAAAATCAAAATCTATCCAGTAGGAAGCCTTGGCGAAGAGACGGATATGATGGAACAAACTAAAGCTGGGATCTTACAGTTTTTAGGACAATCAACCGGCTATATGGGTGGTACGATTCCTGAGATGGATCTGTTTACACTGCCTTATGTTCTGCCAACAGATACGAAGCAGCTTGATTATTTTTTCAAAAACTCAAAAGCGATTACCAATATGCTTCCTCCAATTTTCAATCAACACGGACTTGAGTTACTCTCTATCTTCCCGGAAGGTGAGATGGCGGTTACAACCTTTGTTCCATTTCACTCACCAGAAGATTTAAAGGGCAAAAAGATGCGTGTTATGCCGGGATCGCCTATCTTGGTTGAGACCTATAAAGCCTTTGGTGCTTCACCTGTTCCAATGAGCTGGGGCGATCTGATTGGTGCACTTAAGACTAATATGGTAGATGGTCAGGAAAATCCAACTGTATGGATTGAAGCATATGATCTGGATAACTTGACAAAAGTATTGACATATACCGGACATGGACACTTCAATGCATCAGCATCAGCAAACAAAAAGTTTTTTGACGAGCTTAGCGAAAGAGATAAAAAACTTGTTCACGCAGCTGCTGCCCATGCACACAAAATTATCCTAGTTGAGGCTCAAAAGCTGGATGCTTATGGCGTTGGTCGCATTGTCAGAACCAACCCAGACTATAAGATTGTGACACTCACTGAAAGTGAGCGGGCACCGTTTATAAAAGCTGCAAAGGTTGTACAAGCGTCGTTTGCATCAAAGAGCGCTTCAAACAAAAAAGTTTTGGGTCAAATGATGGCTGATCTAAAAGAAGCGGAAGCAAACGCTAAATAATCTTAAAAACACAAAGAATAGCAAAATAGATTGTAATTTTTTATGCGCGATCTATTTTGCTATTCAGGAGAAAAGATGGATGAAGTAGAAGAAACTAGGCTCAATCCAATATTAAAAATGCTCGATTTTATTGATACCTTAATAAGCAGGTTTGAAGGGGTTATGCTGGCTGTTGGAGTGATAGCAATGACTGTTAATACCATTGCCGCTGTGATTAGTCGGTTTGTTTTTAATAGTGCGATTACCTTTACTGATGAGCTTAATATGATATTTATCGTTGTGGTGACGTATGCAGGCTTAAGTTACGCAGCACGCAATGGACGACATATCAGGATGTCTGCTATTTATGATGCAATGCCCGCAAAGACGCGCAAAGCGTTGATGATTGTGATGGCATCCGTGACGTCGGCGTTTATGTTTTTTCTCTCTTTTTATTCGTACTACTATATTTTTGAGGTGTATAAGAGTGGACGGATTTTGCCGGCTTTGGGGCTGCCCGTCTTTTATATCTATTTGTGGGTACCCATTGGTTTTGTTGTGACAGGATTGCAGTACGCATTTACGGTGGTTAAGAATCTAACAGAAAAAGATGTCTATCTTTCAACCAATGTTAAGGATGGATATTCTGACACTGACACTGATATTGAGGTTTGAGGTGTGATGATGAGATTTCAAATTAAGAAAATAATACTGCTATTTGCGTTCAGTTGTTTTTTTACCATGCCTCTTTTTGCATCAGATTCTGCCACAGTGGTCATAGAAGAGACAATGATTGAACAAAAAACAAAACTTTTTGTGTACGGCTATGCCGAGGGTGTGGTTAGACGGCAAGAGGTGAGTATCACCTTAAGTGATGGTGACGAAAAAAGTCTTGAACTAACTGCTGAGATCAATAAAATCGGCAATTGGGGCGTTGAAGAGGTTGATATCAACACACTGAGTGATGGTAAGATCACCATTACAGCAATGCTTAAAGATGAAGCCGGAAAAACAATGGCACAAACCACCTCTATAGCTGTCTTGGATACCAGTTTTAGTTTTGTTGGGTTTATGAATAATCATTTTGCTGCTACTATATTTTTGCTGATGGTCATTTTACTGCTATTAGGGTTTCCTATGAAGATCCCTCTGATTGCCGGAGCAACGCTTGGGGTGTATCTGCTATACGATGGGGATATGTCACAGATGCAGTTTATGATTCAGCAGATGATGGCAGGGATTCGTCCGGCAGCACTCATTGCCGTGCCAATGTTTATCCTCTCAGCCGATATTATGACCAGAGGTAAGTCAGCTGGAAAACTGATTGATCTAGTGATGGCATTTGTCAGACACATCAAAGGGGGGCTTGCTGTGAGTACAGCTGGAGCATGTGCGGTGTTTGGTGCGGTTTCCGGTTCGACTCAAGCTACTGTTGTAGCGATTGGATCACCCCTCCGTCCCAAGCTGCAAGAAGGGGGATACAAAGACTCCTTTATTTTAGCACTCATTATCAACTCCAGTGATATTGCTTTTCTGATTCCTCCCAGCATTGGCATGATTATCTATGGAATTGTCGCGAAAGCCTCTATACCTGAACTTTTTATCGCAGGAATCGGTCCCGGACTGTTGATCTTACTTTTGTTTTCAATCTACAGTGTTATCTATGCGTGTTTAAACAAGATCCCCACCGAACAGAGAGCCTCATGGAGCGAGCGGGGAAAGGCAGTGTATCACGCACTGTGGCCTTTGGGATTCCCGGTTATTATTATCGGTGGAATCTTCGGCGGTATCTTCAGCCCCACAGAAGCAGCAGCTGTGAGCGTGGCGTATGCCATCGTGCTGGAGGGCCTTATTTTTAAAACGATGAAGCTTGACGACTTTTATGCAACCGCCAAGTCAACAGGGTTAGTGACAGCCGTTGTTTTTATCCTGGTAGGTGCTGGAGCTGCTTTTGCCTGGGTGCTATCTTATGCGCAAGTTCCCCAACAACTTTTGGGGATGATCGGCATTTCTGAGATGGGCCAATATGACGTACTCTTTGTTATCTCTGTTGCCTTTTTTGTCGGATGTATGTTTGTTGATCCGATTGTGGTGATTTTGATCTTAGTGCCTATTTTTGCACCTGTTGTTCATGATGTTGGACTTGATCCTGTTTTAGTGGGTACGATTATTACGCTCCAATGTGCCATTGGTTCTGCCACACCGCCATTTGGCTGTGATATTTTTACCGCTATTGCAATATTTAAACGCCCTTACATTGAAGTTGTCAAAGGAACACCGCCATTTATATTCATTCTCTTAAGCGTCGCTGTAGCGATGATCTTCTTCCCGGAGATTGCGCTTTACTTAAGAGATGTGGCCTTTAGATAAGGGAAAAAGACAGATGAGTCAAACAGATATTACCTTAAGAAAAATATTTCAGGCCCAAAAAAGAATTGCAGGCATGGTCCGGCATACGCCGCTTGTTGAGTCTCCATCAATGTCGGATCGTTTAGGAAAATCAATTCTTTTAAAACTGGAGTGCCTCCAAAAAACAGGTTCCTTTAAACTGCGGGGGGCTGCCAATGCCCTGCTGAGCTTGTCAGACGCTCAGAAAGAGAAAGGCGTCCTGGCCTTTTCAACCGGGAATCACGGCCGGGCCGTTGCATATGTCGCTGGCAGGTTTGGTATTAAATGCGTGGTTTGCCTATCTGAGCGTGTCCCCCAATACCGAGTTGCGGCCATGGAAAAATTCGGGGCAATTGTTGTACAGAAAGGTAAAAGTCAGGATGATGCCTATGAAGTTGCATTGAAGCTTGAGAAAGATGAAAACTTAACCATGATCAAGCCCTTTGATGATCCGCTTGTCATCGCTGGCCAGGGCACCATTGGCCTGGAGATATTAAACCGGGCTCCTCATGTTGACACTTTGGTGGTCCCGGTTTCCGGTGGCGGACTGGCTGCCGGCGTGGCCAAAGTGTTAAAAACCGCAGATCCCAGTATAAAGATTATCGGAGTGTCCATGGAATGTGCTCCTGCCATGTATCATTCCATCAAAGCAGGGAAGCCCGTGGAAGTAGAGGAAAAAGACTCTCTGGCCGATGCCCTTTTAGGTGGAATCGGTCTGGACAATCAATTTACATTTTCCATGGTTGAAAAATATGTGGACACCATTGAGCTTGTCAGTGAAAAAGAGATTGAAAAAGGAATTTTGTTTGCCTATGAACACCATGGTATTCTCATAGAAGGTGCGGCTGCTGTTACCCTGGCCTGGCTTTTAAAACCAGAGATTGAGGTTCCGGGAAACCATATTGCCGGTATCCTTTCCGGCGGAAACGTGGATAAAAATCTGGCCTTTGACATCCTGTCCAGATATCTGTCACCAAAAGAAAAATCCATAACATAATCGGAGTTTAGAGAATGCTTTATTTTGACGTTTCCGAATACCGGCAACGATTAAACAAAACAAAAGAACAGATGGCCAAAAAAGGCCTGGATGGTCTCATTGTTACAGATCCTGCCAATATGAATTATATCTCTGGGTATGACGGTTGGTCTTTTTACGTCCACCAGGGCCTGATTATTTTCAAAGATAAGGATCAGCCTGTCTGGTTCGGGCGAGCGCAGGACAGCAATGGCGCCCGTATCACTACCTGGTTGGATGATGACAACATCATTGGTTATCCCGATCATTATGTTCAGTCCCAGACCATCCACGCTTATGATTTTGTGGTAGACCTGATTAAGGAACACGAGTGTGCCGACAAAACCATCGGTGTTGAAAAAGATAATTATTATTTCACAGCCAGGTGTTACGAACATCTGGTAAAAGGACTTCCTATTGCCAAGATCCTGGACGGCGAACTGATCATCAACTGGCTCAGAGCCATCAAGTCAGACAAAGAAATAGACTATATGAAAATGGCTGGAAAAATCCTTGAAAATGTTATGGAAACCGCTGTAAATCTCATCGAGCCAGGTGTCAGAGAAGGTGATGTTGCAGCCCAGGTGTATAAAACCATGATCGCTGGTACAAAGGAGTTTACAGGAGATTACGCTGCCATAATTCCCATCATGCCGTCGGGCAGAAGGACAACCACTGCTCACTTGTCTTGGACAGACAGAAAATATCAAAAAGATGAGATTGTCCTTTTGGAATTGTCCGGATGCAAGCACCGGTATCATGCCCCTTTATCTCGAACCGTTATCACGGGAAAACCCTCCCGGGAGCTGAATGAAATCTCCAAAACAGTGATTCACGGACTGAATACCGTGGTGGATTTCATAAAGCCCGGTATCCAGGCCCAGGATATTGAAGCCAAGTGGCGGGAGTCCATTTCCGGTTCCAGGGTGGTTAAAGAATCCCGGATCGGATATTCATTCGGAGCAAACTACCCGCCGGACTGGGGAGAGCACACCATCAGTCTGAGACCGGGTGATACAACTGTTATCCAACCGGGCATGACCATTCACGTTATGCCGGGCATATGGACAGATACGCTGGGATTTGAATGCAGCGAAGCTATTTATGTTACCCCGGACGGATGCAAAACTTTTGCCGCCATCCCCAGACAATTATTTGTAAAATAAAAAAAGGGAAGCCTTGATACCCAAAAAATCAAGGCAGAAGTTGTCAATGCCGTGGTTAAAAAACCGTACAAAGGATTTATGTAGGAGAAATATTGATGAGTGTCCTTATATTAACTGAAAAAGAACTTCGGGATATTGTCAAAATTGATAAAGCATCCATTGATGCTGTTGCCAATGCTTTTTTATGGCTATCCAAAGGGTTGGTCACCATGCCGCCCATCATGCATATTGAAATCCCGGAACATAAGGGAGATGTTGACATTAAGTCCGCCTATGTAAAGAATCTTGATCGGTTTGCCGTTAAAATAGGCGCTGGTTTCTTTCAAAACCACAAACTGGGCTTGCCTTCAAGTCCTGCGATGATGGTTGTGATCAGTGCTGTAACCGGTATGACACAAGCCATTTTGCTTGACAATGCTTACCTGACGGATGTCAGAACTGCTGCGGCCGGTGCTGTAGCGGCAAAATACCTTGCACCTGAAAGCGTAACATGTGCCGGTGTGATTGGTGCCGGTGCCCAGGGACGATATCAGATGATGGCCTTAAAACAGGTCAGAGATTTTAAACAGCTTATGGTCTATGACAAGGATCCGGTACTTTTGATAAAATATGTAAAGGATATGGCACTACAGCTTGACGTAGAGGTTCTTGCTGCCCGAAACGTTAAAGAAGTTGTGACCCAAAGTCAGGTTGTGGTTACCTGCACTCCTTCCAAAAAGCCTTTTATTGATCCTGCCTTTATTCATCCTGTCCTGCATATTACAGCCATGGGAGCTGACCTGCCGGACAAACAGGAAATCATGTCAGAGGTGTTTGCAAAAGCCGATATTATTGCCTGCGACAAACGATCCCAAAGTTTTTCAGCAGGTGAGCTGTTTAATACCAAAGCCGACGGTATCCAGCTGGATGAAAACCAGGTTTTGGAACTGGGTGACATCATATCCGGCATTCATAAGGGAAGACAGTCAGAGGAACAAATTACCATCTGTGATTTTTCCGGTACCGGTGTTCAGGATACTGCCATTGCTGATCTTGCAATGAAACAGGCTGAAAATCAAAACCTTGGTATTAAAATATCCATGGATTAAACCTGCAAACTGATCTACCATACCCATAATCTCTTGTAACGCATTTTTGAATGGCGTTTTTTGAATCTTATCTTACGGTATGGCATCGGATGACGATAACAATCCAACCCAAAGGTTTGTCCGAATCAGCAAAGCCATCTGCCGGGCGCATCAATGTTCCTGCGACATAAAAATTGAACATGAAAACATTCCTTTGGTCAATGACGAAAAGATGGCGGCCTTTGCTAAACAAACAACTGCCGAGGTATTTGGCAGTATTGATGTGATTGATCCAGGCCGGTATATCACCAGTGAAGATTTCAGTGAGTATACATCCCGTGTGCCGGGTGTTTTTATTCTTCTGGGATGTGCTGACCCGGAAAAGAAAACGGATATTCCCTTGCACAACCCCAGTTTTAATATCGACGAATACGTTTTAATGAAAGACGCAGAGTTGCATGTCAAAGGCGCTTTGACCTTTTTAACTCAATCGGTTAAAGAATGATAATTGCCTTTTGATTTTTTTTTAAAAAAGACTTGACATAAAACAAAATAAAAGCCATGGTTATGTTCATTACAAAAATGTTGTGAATACAACTTATAAAATAAACCTTATGTTTGTGAGGGAGGAGAGATGATTTATCATGGCAAAAAGGGACAATACACTGGTGGTGAGGCGATTGGCATACTCACGCTTGAAAGTAGCCCCGTGGCATTTATTCCCGGGGATGTTAATAATGCATCAACCTACCCCTTTCCCATCAGGTATCAAAATGTAGATGGTTTTTCAGTTCAAAAAGCGATTGGCAAAGATCCTTCCATATATAAAAATCTATTAGAATCAGCAAAATCACTGGAACAGCAGGGAGTAAGAGCAATCACCGGTGGTTGCGGTTTTATGGGTATCCACCAAAAAAAACTTGCCAAAGAAATTGAAGTTCCCATTTTTTTGTCAAGCCTTACTCAGATTCCTTTTATCTCTACTATTATTGGTATCGATTCAAAAATTGGTGTTATAACTGCCAATGCGAAAAATTTAACCGCAGATTTGTTAACGGCCGTGGGCGTTTCAAATTCATCTAATTTGATGATTGCCGGGTTGGAGGATCAACCTAACTTTGATCAATTCGCAATTAAAGAAACTGGGCGTTTGGATGTTGAAGCGGTTAAAAATGAGGTTGTAGATACGGCCAAGGAACTGGTGGCCGATGACCCTGCTATCCGTGCCATCCTACTGGAATGCAGCCTGTTGCCACCATACGCATTGTCTGTACAAAACGCAGTCAATCTACCGGTTTTCGACTATGTAACAATGATTAAATTTGTATTCACTGCTGTTGTCCAATGTTCCTATAAAGGATTTCTTTGATGCCAGCATTTCATGTTTTACTAGGTATATACCATTATTTTTTATTTTGTTGATAATTTATAGTGCTGAGGAAAAACCAACCATAAGAAGTCGGGTCTAATCAGCCATAACTAACCATTAAACAGGAGGGAATTTTTCATGAAAAATTTTTTTATCATTTTATTGGCAGTACTGATTTCAACATCAGCCATAGGTGTTTCAGCGGGAGAATACACAGGTGGAAAGATCAAGGCCAAACTAGCATCAGAAGAGCTTGACGGTGATTTTATGACCGTCTATGCTGAAGAGTTTGCACAAGAAATGAAAAAATGGTCCGATGGTAAGATAGATATTGCGGTCTATCCATATGGAACTTTAGGAGAAACAAGAGACATCAATGAGCTTTGTCAAATTGGTGTAGTTGATTTTGTTTTCTCAGATTATGCGTGGATCAGCTCATTTGTTCCCCAGGCACAAGTTTTGGCACTACACTATATATGGCCGCGTGAAAAAATCAATGAAACTCTTCACTGGATAGTTAAGAATGGCGAATCCATGAAAATTTTAGAAGCAAAGTTCAGGGATAAGGGCTTGGTTCCATTGGCCATTATGTTTGAAGGCTGGCAGTGGATAACTTCAAAAAAACCCATTAACTCATTGGCTGATATGAAAGGATTGAAACTCAGGCTGATGTCTTCAAAGCTGTTAGTGGAAAACTATAAAGCATATGGTGCAAGCCCCACTCCGATGCAATATGGTGAAATCTATGGTGGCCTTCAAACGGGTATAATTGATGCTCAAATGCAGCCCATTTTTGGAAATTACAGTATGAAATTTTTTGAAGTGACTGATTATGAAACACTTATCTGGGCAGAGCCTTTTCTGGGCATACCAACAGTCAATAAGAAATTTTTTGATTCATTACCCAAAAATGCCCAGGACAAAATGCGCCAATACTGGGTAGATGCAACTTTGGCTTCAGTAAAATGGACAGATGAAAGAAATATTGGAGATAAAGAGAAAATTATGAAAGAAAAACCCAGTACGACTTTTACTGTTCTGGATGAAGAAAAAATTTCTGAATTCAAAGCCATTGCCAAAACTGTTTATCCTGAATTTGTAAAAATCGGTGGTGACGGTGCCCAGGAATTGTTGGATGCCTTATTAAAAGACGTTGACAGTGCAAAAAAAGAACTTGGTGTAAAGTAGTCTCATTATCTTGTTGTCCTGCGATGTGTTAGATAATTAATGTCGTAGGACAGCATTTAATATGGAGAGAGTGTTATGGGTGATGATAATTCTATACGAACTGTTATTAGAAATATAAATAAAACTATTGGCATTGTTGTTAATGCATTCGAAGTCTGGAGCCTAATACTCTGTATGTTTCTACTGACCAGCCTTCTGATCATTAATGTAATCGCCAGGGAATTTTTTGTCAGCATTTATTTCGCAGAGGAAGTTGCCGAGTTTTTGCTCATTTTCGTAACTTTTGTTGGTGTCAGTTACGGTGTCAGGAAGGCCAGACACATTCGTATGGGTGCCTTTTTTGACATGATGAGCCCTAAAATTGAAAAATTTTTTATGCTTTTTATTGCCACAGTCAGTGCCGTTGTGATGTTTATTATGGCATTTACTGCCTATGAGTATGTAATGACTGCAATGAGCAGAGGTCATGAGACAGGGGCGTTAAGGCTTCCTTATTGGATTTTTTACGCCATTATCCCGGTGGGATTTTTTATGGCCGGCATACAATATATCAGGACAATAATAAAAAACCTTACAGAAAAAGACACTTGGATGTCTCCAGAACAACAAAGTGAATACGAGGATGAAATTATTTAGGAGACTGGAAAATGACACTATTTGTTACAAGCTTGATCACTATGCTACTTACCGGGTTCCCATTTATGATAGTCCTTTTGGGTTCACTGATTCTTTATCTTACAATATATATTCCCGGTTTTAATTTAACCGTTTTAATTCAACAGATCCTAACAGGGGTAACACCGCCATCTTTGATGTGTGTTCCCATGTTTATTCTGGCGGCTAGCCTGATAACATCCGGAAAAGCAGCTGGAAAACTGATTCGTATGGTCCAGACATTTGTGGGTCATATTCCTGGTGGCCTGCCAATCACCACAAATGCAAGCTGCACCTTGTTCGGAAGTGTTTCCGGCTCCACCCAGGCGACTGTTGCAGCAATTGGCGGTACTATGAGGCCCATGCTGTTAAAAGCTGGTTACCCTAGTTCTTTTACCTTGGGATTGATCATTAACTCAAGTGATATCGCTTTTTTAATTCCACCCAGCATCGGTTTTATAGTTTATGGAGTAGCTACGAGTACATCAGTCGGAAAACTCTTTTTGGCCGGTATTGGACCAGGTATATTAATTTTTTTATTGTTTTCGGTATACTGTTATTTTTATTCTGTAAAAAGAGATATCGGGCGTATGCCTAAAGCCACCTGGAATGAAAGGATACAAGCACTTAAAGGCGGCATGCCGGTAATGGGCTTCCCGGTTGTGGTTATTGGCGGAATATTTTCCGGCATATTCAGTCCCACTGAAGCTGCCGCAGCTTCAGTAGCCTATGCCCTGATTCTTGAATCGTGTGTCTATAGAAGTATGACATTCGATAAAATTAAAAACTCCTTTCTTCAAACAGGTGTCATCACAGGTGTTGTTCTAATTCTTGTGGGTTCAGGCCAAGCATTTTCCTGGCTGTTGAGCTTTCTTAGAATTCCACAGGAAATAATGCCTATATTCTTTGGTGCTGATCCAACCATGCTCAGGGTGATATTTGTTGTAGTAATCTCTTATTTTGTTGCCTGCATGTTTGTTGACCCTATTGTTGCGATTTATATTTTGAGCCCTATTTTCCATCCATACGTCACAGGGTCGGGAGTCGACCCGGTCCTTCTGGGAGTATTGGTAACACTTCAGTGCGCAATCGGATCGGCAACACCACCATTTGGCTGCGATATATTTACCGCTCAATTGATCTTTAGGAGGCCATATCTGGAAGTTATCAGGCATACCCCTCCATTTATTTTAATACTTATATTCGTAACAATTTTACTCGTTCTTTTTCCAAGTATTTCCTTGTTTATACCTAATGCTGCTTTTTAACAGATGTAATATTTGATTATACACTTAATTAGGAAAATCAATTTCCCCTTTAGCTATTAAAAAATTAAAATATAAGAGGTCTTAAGATGAGAACACCTGTGTTTGAAATATCCGAGTATAAAGAGAGAATTAAGAAAACTAAACTTAGCATGGAAAAAAGCGGCTTGGAGGTTATGATATCAACCTTACCCCAAAACATGTATTATCTGTCCGGTTATGATTGTGGTTCTTTTTACGTCCATCAAGGAGTGATTGTATCAATAGACAAAGAAGAGCCTATCTGGTTCGGTAGAGGTATGGATGCAAATGGTGCCAAAATAACCACATGGTTAAAGCAAGAAAATATAAGGGAATACGGTGATGATTATGTGCAATCAACGGTCAAGCATCCAATGGATTTTGTGGGGGATATTTTAAAAGAAAATGGTTGGGATAAAAAGGTGATCGGTTTGGAGATGGACCAATACTATTTCACAGCACAAGCCTATCTATCAATAAAGGCAAGCCTTCCCAATGCTGTATTTCAAAATGCCAATTTGCTTGTCAACTGGGTTAGGCTGATTAAATCTGATAATGAGATAGCTTACATGAAAAAGGCTGGTAAAATTGTTGAAAAAGCAATGGGTGTTGCTATGGATTCAATCAGGTCAGGCGTCAGACAATGTGATGTTGCCGGTAAGGTACTTAATGCCCAAATGGCAGGTACAAAAGAATTTGGCGGCGATTATACATCTGTTTTTCCGGTTATGGCCTCGGGGATTGGAACCACAGCTGCTCATATGTCTTGGTCAGATGAAAAATATAACGAGAATGAAGTCTCATATTTAGAAATTGCCGGTTGTAAAAAAAGATATCATGCACCGCTTTGTCGAACAATATATACTGGCAAGCCTCCACAGGCACTTATCGATAAGGCAAAATCAGTTATTGATGGATTAAATGAGACCCTGGACTTTGTAAAGCAGGGTATCTCTTGTGAAGAGGTAGAAGCAAAATGGCGGTTTTCGATATCTAAAAGCAAAATTGTTAAAAAACAACGGATGGCCTACCCGATTGGAATCGGATATCCTCCTGACTGGGGAGAACAAACTGTCAGCATGCGCCCTGGAGATAAAACAATACTCAAACCAAATATGACTTTTCATATGATACCGGCAATTTGGCAAAAATATGAAGATAAAGAGGATTTGGGTTTTATCATCAGTGAAAGTCTTGTGGTAACCGAAAATGGTTGCGAAACCTTAGCAGATTTTCCCAGGAAATTGTTTGTTTCAGAGTAAAGAAACAACAGTTAATATGAATATATAAAAAGGAAGAAGATAATGGCTGGAAAAATTTCACAATTTTCGTTTCCCAATACCATCTATTTCGGGGCCGGCGCTATTGACAACCTACCGGAGTACATCAAGGATATAGGATTCTCCAAACCTTTAGTGGTCACGGACCCGGGCATGCTAAAAACAGATGCATTTTCCAAGGTTGAAGAAGTCCTTAAAGCGGCCCAAATGGACTATGCCGTGTTCTCAGATGTGAATCCCAATCCTTTGGATTCCGATATTGACAAGGCAGTGGCCGTATTCAAGACCAAATCCTGTGACGGGCTGATCGGTCTGGGCGGCGGGTCCGCTCTGGATGCCGCCAAGGTGGTCCAGGTGTTGGCTGCTCACGGGGGCCGGGTTAATGACTATGACATTGCTAAAGGCGGTAACCGGGATATCACGGGCCCTCTGGCCCAATGTATTGCCGTTCCCACCACTGCAGGCACTGGATCAGAAGTGGGATCTTGCTCTGTAATCACCTCTGTGGCGGAAAATAGGAAATTTATGGTGTGCAGCCCTCTGCTGAGGCCGGCAATCGCATTATTGGATCCCGAGCTAACTATAGGCCTGCCGCCAAACCTTACCGCAGGTACTGGGATGGACGCCTTTACCCATTGCGTCGAAGCCCTGGTAGTCAAGGATTTTCATCCCATGTGCGATGCCATTGCTCTCAAGGGAATCGAATTCATTGCCCAGTCCCTGGAAACCGCGGTAAAAGAACCGGAAAACGTTGAGGCCCGGGGCAATATGATGCTGGCGGCCATGATGGGGGCTGTGGCGTTTATGAAGGATCTTGGGACGGCCCATTCACTGTCCCATTCATTGTCCGCCGTCTCCCATGTCCCTCATGGTTTGGCCAATGCCATCTGCATTGTGCCGGTAATGAAATATAATAAGACGGTTTGCCTGGATGAATATACAAAGGTTGCGGCTGCCTTCGGCATCAACACCTTTAACATGACAAAGGAAGAGGCGGCAGACAAAGCCATTGAGGCAGTGGCGGACCTGAACAGAAGAATCGGAATACCGGAACGTCTTTCTGATGTGGGGGTAAAAGAGGAGCACCTAGAAGAACTGGCTGATAAGGCCTTTATGGATGGATGCCATGGGACCAATCCTCGGGCCTGCACTCGGGAAGATTTGATGGCATTGTATAAAGAGGTGTTCTAAGAGTGGGAGAATAGAAGATGTATTTGCCAAGGGATATGGGTTAAAAAAAATAATTTTAAGGAATAGTCTATGACAAAAGGATATAGGGGCACGCTGCTAAGAGTGGATCTTTCCGGAAATGGTGTGGAAAAAGTGCAGATGCCTGAGGATTTTTACAGGACCTATATGGGTGGAACCGCCTTTGGGGCTTATTTTCTTCTTAAAGAGTTGGAAAGGAAGACCGAGGCCCTTGACGAAAAAAATATTGTGACCATTGCTCCGGGTGTTACCACCGGGGCCGCAGTTACAGGGGTGAGCCGATGCTGCATCACAGCTATTTCACCTGAAACCGGCGGAGCAGGGGACACACAGTTGGGTGGCAATATCGGCCCCATGATCAAACGGGCCGGGTATGACGGTATTGTAATCACCGGTAAGGCAACCGTACCCTCTTACCTGCTGGTGGATGGGGATACGGTTATCGTTAAAGACGGTGCCGCCATTTGGGGGAAAACCGTTTTGGAGGCTCATGATGCACTCACTGCTGAATACGGGGATAAGAATATTTCCATTCTCCAATGCGGTCCGGCCGGCGAAAACCTGGTGAGATTTGCCTGCCTTATGGGAGACTTCAACGATGCCGCCGGCCGCGGCGGTATGGGGGCTGTGTTCGGGTCCAAGAATCTTAGGGCCGTTGTGGTTCTGGGGAACGGTCCGGCCTTGGAGTTTGCCGATCCCGACGGAATAACAGAACTATCCAAATTGGGGATACAACGCCTTCCCGGGTCAGGATTTCCCGAAACCCTTAAAAAATATGGGACCCCGGGGGTTCTGGGACCCCAGGCCGAGGGTGGCAACCTGGCCACCCATAATTTTTCAAGATCCTGGCATGAGGATTATCTCAATCTCCATGGGGCAACCTATGAAGGCACTCTCTCCGCCGGTGCCACCACCTGTTATGGCTGCGTGATCGCCTGTCGAAAAAAGGTGCGTGCCCAAAGCCCATGGCCGGTGACAGACCGTTTAGGGGGACCTGAGTTTGAAACCTTGGGGTTGCTGGGCTCCAATCTGGATATCATGGACCCGGTGGCTGTCTCCAAAGCCAATGAACTTTGCAATAATTACGGATTGGATACCATTACCATGGGCGGGGTGGCCTCATATCTGTTTGAATGCCTTGAAAAGGGTGTTCTGTCTTCTACTGACTGTGACGGAAAATCCCTGGGTTTTGGTGATGCAGAAGGACTGTTCTGGCTCATAGACAAAATCGTCAACCGGGACGGCATCGGTGATAGCCTGGCCAACGGCTTGAAAACAGCTGTGGAAAAATTGGGGAAGAAAACAGAACCATACGCCATCCACGTAAAAAATAAGGTGCCGGCCGTGCATATGGCCCAGGTCAAGCCCAGTCTGGCACTCATGTATGCAGTTTGCCCTATCGGCGCTGACCACATGTCCAACGAACATGACTGGCTTCTCTCCTCGGAGGCGGATTTTTCCAAAAGTATCGGTATACTCGGTGAGGGAGACACCTCCTGCGCCGATCTGAAAAAGGTTAGGATGACGGTGTATTCCCAATATTATTACAGTCTTCTGGATAGCCTCTGTCTCTGCATGTTCCCCTGGGGTTGTGGTAGTCTATACAGCTACCGGGATCTGGAAAATCTGATAAAAGCGGCCACGGGTTGGGAGACCTCTATGTTCGAACTTATGAAGGCAGGGGAACGGCGGATCACAATGCTCCGCCAAATTAATTCCCGCCAGGGGTTTACGGTGAAAGACGATACCCTTCCCAAACGGCTGTTCCAGCCCCTGCCAGACGGTCCGGCTAAAGGACGATCCGTAGATGAAGAACTATGGTCCGAGATGGTCAGTCAATATTACGAGCATCTGGGATGGAATCCTGAAACTGGGAATCCAGAACCGGGGAGATTAAGGGAGCTGGGCCTGGAATGGACCATTTAAGGGTGGGTACCATTTAGAGATTGGGACTCGATTGGATGATATAATAATATTTTATTTTTTACAGGTATGATCAAAATAATGAGGAGAAAAAGTCATATGCCCTCCCCAAAACAGTCAGATTTGAATATTGTTCAAACAATTCAACAGAGTTATTCTGTTCTTAATGAAACCAATAGAAAGATAGCAGATTTTATACTCCATAATTTGGAAAAAGCAACTTTTTTACCTCTCAAAGAAATATCCAAAGAACTTGGAGTGTCAGACGCAAGTTTGATTCGGTTTGCAAAAAAAATAGGATTTAAAGGTTTTCAGGAACTGCGTGAAAATCTCATTGAATATATAAGGTATATAATATATCCCACGAGCAAAAAAAGTATAATAAAAGAAAAAGATCGTCCTTATATTAAAACCGTTGTTAATAAAGATATTGAGTACATAAAAAAAACCATGAACAATTTTTCTCCTGAAGAATTCGAGGCTTTAGTTGAAATGATAGCTTCAGCAAGAAGAATATTCTGTATGGGCTGGGGATATTCTTCTTTTCTAGCAGAGTTTTTGTCTTTTGGTCTCAACTTTTTGTCTTTTGATTCAAGATCGGTTGTGAGAGAAAGAAGGCCTTTAATTCAGCAGATATTTAATTTGAAAGATAATGATGCCCTTATCGTTTTTGATCTGCTCCTTTATTCTGCAGAAGTGCAAGAAGCAGTAGAGTATGTTCGAAATAAAAACAATAAGATAAAAATTATTACCTTTACTAATGATTCAACAGCTAAGATTGTTTCTTGTGCAGATTTGAGTTTTTATTTTGATTTATCAGGCCATGAATTCCAGATTATATCACTTACAGCTCCTATGTGTTTTATAAATTTAATACTTGAGCGAATCGTATTAATTAAAAATGACAAAACTACTAAAGCATTGAAAGAATTTCAACGAGTTGTACAGCTTAGTCCGAAACATTATTCCCAGTTCAATCCCAAATAATTGAAATATAATATTATTAGGAAAAAATTTATGAAAATTGGTTTATTGAAATGTTATTCTGTTCCAGAAGCTATGTTCCATATATCTGGTGATATATCTGATATTTTTAATAATTTCTTTGAGAAATTTGCCCCCGAAATCGAACTGGAAGTATATGATGTTGTTAATGGAGATTTCCCTGATCTTGATGGAGAATTAAAAGGCTTTTTATGCACAGGAAGCCCTCACTCGGCATATGATGATGAAGCGTGGATAATAGAGCTTAAAAAATTTATTCAAAATATCTATCATCAAAAAAAAAAAATTGTTGGTATTTGTTTTGGTCACCAGATTATTGCTGAGGCACTGGGAGGGAAAGTCGTTCGTTCTTCAAAAGGGTGGGGTATTGGGGTGCAAGCTATAAAAATCAATAAAATTATGGAATGGATGAAGCCTTTCAGCGATGAATTAAACATACTTGCTAGTTATCAAGATCAGATAGAATCTCTTCCCCCAAAAGGATCTTTATTGGCGGGCAATTCACATTGCCAATATTTCATGTATGAGATAGAAAATATTGTATTAGGAATTCAGGGGCATCCTGAATTTGAAAAAAAATTTGTCGAAACCCTTTATAAGTCAAGAGTTGAATTGATCGGTCGTAATATTGTCTCGACTGCTATTTCAAGTTTAAATGGATCAATTCATCCTCATATTTTTGCAGAATGGATAAATAATTTTTTCCAAAAAACTTAGAATAAATCAGAAAAATGAACTATGAACGCAAAATCCGGAAAGGTATCCCATACATCAGCTGTCTTTATTAAATAGAAAACGGCAACTATGACCTTGTTTTTGCAGGCTCACACGGGAGAACAAATTTAAAAAAGGCGCTCATGGGAAGTACTGCTGAAAAATACTTCGCAGGTCGCCTATTTCAGTTTTTGTGACATGCAAATAAAATCCGCATATACAGAAGAAGAGAAAAATCGGAAAATTCTGAAATACAATTTTTATTTTGTAATCATCAGTGGTATTCTTTTTTGTAAAATTAATGGTATGGGCCTGAAATTATGAAAAATGCTGAAATGGATGGGACAATACCTTAAATATTGAATGAGTTAAAAAAAATTATATGTTGCGCCTTACTATAAAGGATTTTGGATTAGCTTTGTCTGTGCCTGTCATATGGGGCATGGGGTTCACTTTTGCAAAAGCCGGTTTAAATGAATTTCCTCCACTTTTTTTAATGAGCTTGCGGTTTTCTCTGTCAGCATTAATACTATGCTGGTTTTACCCGCCGCCAATAGAACAATTCAAGGTTATTTTCCTATTGGCACTGGTCAGTGCTACAATCCAGTATGGTCTCACATTCACTGGTCTTAAAGGATTGGATGCATCGACTGCTGTCCTTTTAGTCCAATTAGAAGTTCCTTTTGGAGCATTGCTTGCCTCAATTATTTTAAAAGACAATTTGGGATGGATACGTGCTCTGGGTATGGTCTTGGTGTTTTCCGGGGTTGGGTTGATCACGGGCACACCCAGCATACATAATCAATTTTTTTCAGCTTTTTTGGTTGTCTGTGGTGCATTCACCTGGGCTCTCGGCCAGATCATGATAAAAAAGATGATTTTGATCACTGGATTTCAGCTCATAGCATGGCTTTCGTTTTTTGCAGGTCCACAAATGTTTATTGCTTCCCTATTGATTGAACACGGCCAGCTCGAATCTGTTAAAAATGCTACAATAGTAGGCTGGGGAACCGTTATTTATCTTGGTGTTATAATGACCACAGTCGGTTATGGTATATGGTATCAGATTTTAAAAAAATATGATGTTAATCAGGTGATGCCTTTCCTGCTCCTGGTGCCGGTGTCATCAATCGCCGGTGCTGTTCTATTTTTAGGTGAACGACCAGGTGTAATGACAATGATTGGCGGCACCATCGTAATTTTTGGGGTGGCGATCATTGTTTTTGCCGGGCAAAGGCTGGCATCTATGGAGTAGAAGCAATGATTTGATTTTTAAGGAGTTGGCCATAAATAGAACATCAGCGTATGATGATTTTTTGAACCTGAGAAATAGAAGGATATTTTTTTAAAAATACTATCGGTATAGGCTTTAATTATGAAGAAAAACATTAAGGAGGGAATACACCATGTTTTGTTACCAATGTGAACAAACCTTTAAGGGAACGGGTTGTACTATCCAGGGCGTTTGCGGTAAGCAACCTGATGTGGCGGCATTACAGGATTTGCTGCTATATACGTTAATGGGATTGTCCCAGGTGGCACTTGATGCACGTAAACAAAATATCATAGATGAAAAAACAGGTGTTTTTACGGTTCAAGCTGCATTTTCTACATTAACAAACGTTGACTTTGATCCTGAAAGATTTTCACAGCTGATCCATGAAGCTGTATCTTTGCGTGAGGATTTAAAGACAAGAATCAAGGATAGTGGCAAAAGTGTTGATTATCTTGAAGGTGCTACCTGCTTTACACCAGGAGCTAACCTGGAAGAACTGGTTAAACAGGGAGAAATGGTCGGGATCAAAACATATCCGGCTGATAATCCTGATATCCTTTCATTAAAACACACGGTTCTTTATGGCATTAAAGGTGTAAGTGCATATGCAGACCATGCTTATATTTTAGGAAAGATGGATGATAGTGTTTTTGCATATGTTCATGAAGGGCTTGCAGCAATTCAGAGAACGGATTTAGCATTGGAAGACTGGCTGGGCTTGACCCTTAAATGCGGTGAGGCTGCTTTAAAAGCTATGGAACTGCTGGATGCCGGGAATACTGGAATATACGGGCATCCCGTTCCGACAAAGGTGACATTGGGCTATAAAAAAGGCAAGGCCATACTGGTTTCCGGGCACGACTTAAAAGATCTTGAAGAACTTTTGAAGCAGACGCAAGGGAAAGGTATAAATATTTATACCCACGGTGAAATGCTGTCAACCCATGGATATCCTGAATTAAAGAAATACAAACATTTTTATGGACAGTTTGGAACTGCCTGGCAAAAGCAGATCAAAGAGTTTGCAGATTTCCCAGGAGCAATTCTGATGACCACCAATTGTATTCAAAGACCTCAAAAATCATATCATGACAATTTGTTTACATCCGGGATGGTCGGATGGCCGGGAATTCCACATATTTCCGATTTGAATTTCAAGCCCGTTATTGATCGAGCGCTTAGTCTTCCCGGGTTTACCGAAGATAAAGTTATTGGGGAGGCAATGGTAGGGTTTGCCAGGAATGCCGTGCTCAATGTTGCTGATAAAGTTGTTGAATCGGTTAAAGCCGGTGATATAAGGCATTTTTTCCTTGTGGCAGGTTGTGATGGTGCAAAGCCGGGTAGAAATTATTACACAGAGTTTGTTGAAAAAGTGCCAAAGGATTGCGTTATTCTGACCTGTGCCTGTGGTAAATACAGGTTTTTTGATAAAGATCTTGGGGATATAGGCGGTATCCCAAGACTTTTAGATGCAGGTCAATGCAATGATTCTTATTCTTCTATTCAAATTGCAGCAGCACTGGCAAAAGAGTTTAATGTCGGCTTAAATGAACTGCCATTGTCATTAATAATTTCCTGGTATGAGCAAAAGGCTGTATGTGTTCTCCTGGCACTCCTTCACCTGGGGATAAAAAATATTCGTCTGGGTCCATCCCTGCCGGCATTTTTAACTCCCAATATCCTGGAAACCCTTGTAAAGCTGTTTGATATCAAACCGATAACGACTCCGGATGAGGATCTTGCTGCAATTTTAAACTGATTGAATTTTACGGGGCTGTCCTTTTTGTTTAGAAGACAGCCCTCTAATATTTTAAAACAACAGCTTTTTAATGATTCCCTTTGCGTCTATTGGCCTGAGAGGTCCATCTGATTTTGGTCTTTTATTTCATTGGCTTTGGATCACATACATCATCTTCTTTAGCAGCACCCCTTCCACAACCGCCACAGAAAAACTTAAATTCTGCTACCTTGGGTTTGCAAAGATGTTTTTTCTTTTTAGCCTGCTGGCCACAGCTTTCACAGCTATATATCTCTCCAGCAGCTGTAGGATCACACAGATGCCCGCCCTCTGATGATATTTTTCCACATGATTTACAGGTATAAGAAGTCATATTTCCTCCTAAAGTTAAAATAAATAAGTTGAAAAACACAAGCGTCCATTTAAGTTACAAAATATACACCCCACAGACAAAGTCAAATTTATTCTCTGAACATATCAATTCAATGACGCGCAATTCAATCACAATAAAATTGCATAGTCGATTGACAGCTTTTGTTTTGCTGGCAAATTAAAGTTTGATAAATAAAAGTGAATGGTTATTTTATAGCTATCCGAATCCCGATAAAAATATCAGCTTCGGAAAAGACCATAAATGAAAAAACCAGGGCAATCGATTTGATTTATTATCTATAGTATTTGAAGGAAAATATTAAAATGTATTGCCCAAGGGGAGGGTATCATGGAAAAAAATCTGAGAAAAAAGATATGAGTTGCTCAATTAAATGCAACCAGGAATATTTTGAATGCACTGATAAGGGTGAACACGAATCCGTTTGTAATATGCAACGGGCCCAATGTGATTGTTCTTGTGGTAAATAATAAACGGGGACAAAAAAATTTTTAAAACTTCCATAGGGGATGGAAAAACCATCCCCTATAATTTTTTTAAAGGACTCTTAATCAATAAAACCGTTACCCGAACAGGTCGGACATTCATGGTCAGCATCGAATCGGCAGTCGTCCCACCCGTTTTCACCTTCATTACTTCGCCATTCCATATTGCATTAGCATAACCCTTCAATAATTTTTTTACCATTGCATTCCGGACATATTTTTTCAGCTTCCATTATTTTTCTCCTTAACAATGTTTTAGCTGGTTGATCCCGCACTCTCCGATATCTGGATATGTTTTTCTGATTTTTTCACAGATTTGATTTTTGTTATACATAATAATTTCTCCTATGAAAGATGTGATGAATAATTAACTGACTCACAGGATATATCCTAAAAATAAAACAGAATTCATATTTGTAAAGTTTTGTTTTTAAAGACATTTAGTGTCATTGGTTGTAAAAAGAATCCATTGCCTATAGGGTCTCTTGTTATTTGCAGATAAATTTATTACTATAATTTTCGTTTCATATGACATATCTGTTTAAAAAGGAACCTATATGGACGGCGGGAAGGTAAAACGAAGACTTGCGGCCATTGTTTCAACTGATGTTAAAGGGTATAGCCGGCTCATGGCTGATAATGAGGTCGAAACGATAAAGGCCATCAAATCCTGTCGGGAATTGCTTTTTCAAAAAATTTTAGCCCACCATGGCCGGGTAGTCGATTCTCCCGGTGACAATATTCTATCTGAATTTTCAAGTGTTATAGATGCAGTCCAATGTTCTGTAGAAATCCAAAATGTGCTGCAAAAACATAATAAAGATTTTCCAGATAATCGAAAAATGGAGTTCAGAATTGGGATTAACCTGGGCGATATTATTGAGGATGATGAACGCATTTATGGAGACGGTATTAATATTGCCGCAAGGCTTGAAAGTATTGCCCAAGGCGCTGGTATTTGCATTTCCGGGTCGATTTATGATCAGATAAAAAACAAATTGTCTTTAGGATATGAGTTTTTAGGAAATCAGGAATTGAAAAATATTATTGACCCAGTTCCTGTGTACAGAGTTCTTACCGATCCTGCTTTAGCTGGAAAACTAAAATACAAATGTATAAAAGATAATCCGCAATATAAACGGAAAAAATGGTTGGCTATAGGGCTTGTTTTATTCATATTGATTGGCGGTATCAATATTTATTTAAAGAATTATACCTCTTTTAATCACACGGAACGCCGGAAGATTATCAAACAAAAATTAATGAGTTTAAGTATACCGGACAAGCCGTCCATTGCTGTTTTACCCTTTATGAATATGAGTGGTGACACAGAACAGGAATACTTTTCAGATGGGCTTACAGAGGATTTGATCACAGATCTTTCCAAGGTTTCAGGTCTTTTTGTCATTGCCCGTAATTCAGTGTTTTTTTATAAAGGAAAAAATGTAAAAATTGATCAGATCGGACGTGAACTGGGCGTAAAATATATTCTGGAAGGCAGTGTCAGAAAGGTGGGTGACCGTGTTCGGATTACAGCACAGCTCATTGATTCAAAAACAGAGGGACATGTATGGGCTGAACGATATGACCGTGACTTCAAGGATATTTTTACGGTTCAAGATGAGGTGCGTAAAAAAATTGTCACTGCTCTGGCCGTCCAGGTAACCAGTTTTGATAAAAAACGGATCATGGTGAAGAAAACCGATAATCTTGAAGCCTATGATTACTATCTCAAGGCAAAGGATTTGTGCAACACAATAGATCTTGGAAAATTGGAAAAAGGAAGGAAAATTCTTATAGAAGCCATCCGGCTGGATCCGAATTTTGCAAAAGCTTACTCAGCAATGGGGAAAACTTATTTTACACAATGGATTTTTGGACCGGACAAAGATCAGGCGATTTTAGATAAAGTCTATGAGTGGGCTCAAAAAGCCATCGAAATCAATCCGGAAGAACCGTCGGGTTACAGCGAAATGGCCCATTATTATCTGTGGACAAAGCAGCATGAGGCCGGCATTGAAAAGATAAAAAAAGCAATTGCCCTTGATCCGAATAATGCTGAATGGCTGGCCACTTATGGAGAGTTGCTGACCTATTCAAATAATCCTGAACAGGGGATTGACTTAATTACCAAGGCCATGCGTCTGGATCCGAAATATCCTGTCTGGTATTTGTATGGCCTGGGGCATGCATATTTTTTGACAGCGGATTATGATAATGCCATTTTAAATCTTGAAAAGGCGGTTGATCAGGATCCGGGTTTCTGGCCATCACACTTTTTGATGGCAGCATCTTACGATGCAAAAGGGATGAAAGAACAATTTAAGATCGCTGCAAAAAAAGTTTTAAAAGAAAATAAGAATATTCTGCATGAAAAGTGGGAACAAAGATTGCCTTATAAAGATCCAGTTCAAACGAAAAAATTTGTGGAAATGTTAAAAAAGATCGAAAAATACAAATAACCCGATTGATAAGTTTAGGCGAATCTAAACTATTCCAATACCACAAAGTGAATTAACCTATGTCTAACTTTATAGGGAAGAATCAATTGCAGGATATTCTTTAATGAGGGTTGCTTTTAAAGATCGGATCTCTTAATATTTGATTATTTTCAGTGTTGAATAATTGTAAAATTTTTTGGAAAAGCAATGATTGGCCCCAAAAATTTTAATAGAACAATCGCCTGCCAGGACTGTGGTCAGTTGGTCCAGGTTCCCAAAATGCAGGATAAAACAATCGCAAGATGTTTTCGCTGCAATGCCAAACTTCTGAGCGGTACCCCTGACACAACCGACAGAACCCTGGCACTGGCATTTACAAGCCTTATTCTTTTTGTCATCATAAATATTTATCCATTCCTTGCAATGCGTATCGAAGGGTTTGTACAACAGACCCATCTGATAACGGGTGTTGTGGAACTATATCATCAGGGAATGCCTGAAATTGCCCTGCTGGTGCTACTGACAATATTTGTTCTCCCCCTTTTTCAGATACTGGGACTGATTTATATTTATCTTCCCATGAAGTTTGGTTACATGCCCTGGAAAACAGCCCGGATATTTCGAGCCATCCGTCATCTTCAGCGCTGGGGGATGATGGAGGTGTATATTCTTGGCATCCTGATCTCCATGATCAAGTTGGCTAAAATGGCCACCATTATCCCTGGATTTGCTTCATTTGCTTTAATGGTATTGATCTGCATATTAACGACAACCCTTTCCGGTTTAAATCCAGAGGATGTCTGGACACGGTTGCAGTTTAAAAACAAGGTGTTTTCCGGGAACACTAAAAAAGGATCTATACTCATCGGCTGCCACTCCTGTAAACTGTTATGCCGGACCCAGATGATGACTGCTCATCATACTTGTCCGCGTTGTCAGGCACTGCTTCACATTCGTAAACCCAACAGTGTCAGCCGGACCTGGGCTCTGGTTATTGCAGCGGCAGTCCTTTATTTTCCAGCCAATATCTTTCCTGTCACCTTGACGAGCGCACCTGGTCATGAACAGGCAGACACAATTTTAAGCGGTGTCATTTAT
Organism: Desulfobacula sp.; assembly: GCA_018645325.1. Lineage (GTDB taxonomy): Bacteria > Desulfobacterota > Desulfobacteria > Desulfobacterales > Desulfobacteraceae > Desulfobacula. The sequence goes on along the minus strand of JABGOU010000001.1, from coordinate 91,900 downwards.
TTTCTTTTTTCCGGATCCTGGCATATTGCATTGGTCATTTTTGTTGCCAGTATACTTATTCCTCTGACGAAACTAATTATTCTGGTCTACCTTTTAATATCAGTTCATAAAAAATCCACCTGGAAACCCAAAGACCGTACCCGTCTCTATCGAATCACTGAAGTTGTCGGGCGGTGGTCCATGGTCGATGTATTTGTTGTGACCATACTGGTATCTCTCGTGCAATTAGAACCCCTTGCCAATATTGCCGCAGGTCCGGGCGTGGTCTATTTTTCTGCTGTTGTGGTGATAACCATGCTGGCTGCTGAAAGTTTTGATCCCCGTTTGATCTGGGATGCAATGGAGGAATCCGATGAACACAATTGAAGAACAGGTACAGTCTGATACACTGCCCCATGCAGTTATCCAAAGGGAAAAAGGGATATCCATTGTCTGGGTTATTCCGCTTGTCGCCGTTATTATTGCTGCAGGCCTTATTTATAAAACACTGACTGAAAAAGGTCCTGTTGTTACAATCACTTTTAAATCAGCTGCAGGAGTTGAAGTCGGTAAAACCAAAATCAAGTATAAAGATGTCACCATTGGTGAGGTTGAAACAGTAAAGGTCAGTCCGGATTTAAAAAATATCATAGTGACGGCGCAACTGGCCAAAGAGACAGAAGGATATCTATCCGAAAAGACGCGCTTCTGGGTGGTACGTGCCCGGTTTTCTCGTGGTATTGTCAGTGGTCTTGGGACATTGTTTTCAGGTATCTATATTGCCATAGATCCGGGTCCAAAAGGTGAGGAAAAACTAAATTTTATAGGGTTGGATATACCGCCTGTGGTAACCTCTGATACGCCGGGACGTCATTTTCAGTTAACCGCCCCCAGGTTGGGATCACTGGAATATGGATCTCCCATATATTTTAAAGGCATTAAAGTTGGTCAGGTGGAGGGATATCAGTTTTCAGATAAAAATAAAGATCTGGAAATAAAAGTTTTTATTGATGCACCATATGATCGTAATGTTTATGACACCACGCGCTTCTGGTTTGCAAGCGGGCTGGATATGGTTATGGATGCAAAAGGGGTGCGGATTGATACCCAGTCGCTGGTTTCCATGATGATCGGCGGCCTGGCTTTTTCAAATCCAGATCAAAACATACAGGGTTCACCTGCCAAGCAGGGAGATGTCTTCCCTCTATTTAACTCTCCTGAAGATGCCATTGCCATGAGATACACCCACAAAGTTTACTATTTGTTAAAATTTAATAACTCTGTCCGTGGCCTTTCCATCGGAGCACCAGTAGAGTTCAGAGGATTTCCTTTTGGCCATGTTGTGGATATTACACTGGAGCAGGACTGGGAACACAACCGAATGAAAATTCCCGTCAAGATTGAGGTTGAACCCGAACGTATCGAACAATTAATAAAAAACAATGATGCACCCCATAATGGTCTTGAAAACCTTGTGAGCCATGGGTTGCGTGCCCAACTTAAAACCGGGAACTTCATCACTGGCGGTAAGTATGTGGCAATAGATTTTTTTAACAATTCCCCCCCAGCCTCAATAGTAATGCATGGTGATCTTATTGAGATCCCTACAGTCCCGACATCTCTTGACGAATTAACCAATGACTTGACAGCCCTTTTAAACAAGCTTTCAAGCATTCCTTTGGAAGAGATCGGATCAGCAACACTGGATACCATTAAAAGCTTAAATGAGGCAGGTATTAGTTTCAGGAAAGCCGGGGATGGGATCAGCCAGATTGTTTCCTCCAGCGAATTAGAAAAGGCTATCCATTCCCTTACCCTGAGCCTTGAACAAATACAGGGGTTAACATCTGAGTTGGAGAAAGAGCTGCCTTCTGCCATTAATACAGTATCAAAGCGAACCATAGCCACGCTTGGAAAAATCGAGAAATTGACTGCATCAGACTCAGACGTTGTTTTTGAACTGAAACGTGTTTTAAAAGAATTTGCCAGGGCAGCCCAGAGCATCAGCAGACTTGCTGACCATCTGGAAAGACATCCTGAATCCATCATCAAAGGGAAAGGAAGGGAATATTGATGAATCGAAAAAATTTAAGTTTATACACACTTTTTATAATTTTACTACCAGTCCTTATGGGGGGATGTGTCGGGGTTTCGCAAAAATCTGTATACTATGTTTTCAATGCTTCCCAGGAACAATCAAGCGTGCAGTCTCTTGTTTCTCATCAAGGTCTTGGCCTGGGGCCCATCAGGATACCGGAATTTTTAAAACGCCCCCAAATTGTTACCCGGCAGGGAGAAAATATATTGGCCGTCAATGAATTTCACCGATGGGGGGATTCATTGGAAGCCCAGATAACAGGGGTTCTGCTTGAAAACCTGTCTGCATTGCTGAACACAACCAACGTCAGCGCCTACCCCTGGGAAAGACCTTTTGCCCCAGCCTATCAGCTCTATATCGATATCAGGCATTTTGAAGGGGAAACTAAAGGATCCATTACCCTGGAATCAGTCTGGTGGATAGTTGAGATAGAAAACAATAAAAGGCTTTTAACCCGACGGTCTTCTTTGATAGAACCCACAGGTGGCCCAGGTTATATGGAATACGTCACGGCAATGAACACTTGCCTGGAAAAGCTCAGTCAAGAAATTGTTCGGGGTATTATTGAAACCTTACCTTAAGGACTGCAAAGTTTATAACTTGTGTTTGAAGGAAAACTCACCCATCTACTGCGTTGCTGCAAAAGTAGCAAATGGTTTCCCTGTGCATGTTTAAGCGCTTTTGTCCAGAAATGCTTTTTATATCTTTGCTTTGTTTAAGTCAAGTTTCACGGATGCTTTTTGAACTTTTAAGGGAATGTCGGTTAATAAATTCAGATCATGCGCCAAAAAAGACTGCCATTTCAATGACTTAGGCAGGTTTTTAAAGATTGCTGTTACCGGTTGTACATATTTGTTCAACAATACCTCTGGATCCCAGAAAACCTGTGACCCCTTATCCTTGCAAACCCTTATAGAGTGTAGCTTTGACAACAATTTTCAGACCCTTTCAAGGGGGGTTTTACCCACCGTCAAATACCAGGGATCTTTGTTCATTTCAACATCAGCTACAATATTCTCTTGACTTTGAGTTGAATCAATACAACAATCGACTCAAATATTGAGCTGATTAGTAGATTAAACGACTCAAATATCAATTTTATGGAAAGGGGATCAACTCATATTATGAAATACATTTGGCAAACAAAGTCCTGGCCAGGCTTCAAATGGGACTATGCCAAACTGTTAAAACCCTTGGGCAATATCAGATTCAGCCAAGGATCTTTAATAACTCAGATCAAGGAGCTTGGGTTTGAAATCCAGCAGTCAGCACGGGCAGATGTTCTTGTTGAGGAAGCATTAAAGACGTCGGCGATTGAGGGTGAAAAATTAGATCCCGATGCTGTTCGATCTTCTGTTGGACGCAGGCTTGGTCTGCCGGATGCTGGATTAAAAGATATAAGCGACCAAAAGGCCGAGGGCCTTGTAGAAATTTTGCTGGATGCGACCATTAATTATTCAAAAGAAATGAGTCTGGATCGAATTTGGGGTTGGCATGCAGCACTTTTTCCAACGGGTTACTCCGGTATGGTAAAGATATCTGTTGGTCAATGGCGAGATGATAGTAAAGGACCGATGCAAGTAGTTTCCGGACCTATTGGACAGGAGAAAGTTCATTTTGAAGCACCCCCTGCAAAAAACATTGATAAAGAGATGCAAGCATTCACATACTGGGTAAATACAAAAGATCAATTGGATGGCATTATCAGAGCCGGGCTCGCTCATATATGGTTTGTTACAATTCATCCATTTGATGACGGTAATGGTCGTATCGCAAGAACTTTGACTGATATGCTACTTGCCAGAGATGAAAACAATCCAAAAAGATTTTATAGTCTTTCTTCACAGATTATGGCTGAGAGAAATGAATATTATGAAATTTTGAAAGCCGCACAAGCAGGTACAGGTGATATTACACAGTGGTTGACATGGTTTCTTGAATGCATGAATAGGGCTATTCTGAATTCCCATACCTTATTTAGAAAAATAATGATAAAAGCATTGTTCTGGCAGGAATTTGCCCAGACAAGGCTGCATGAACGGCAAACAAAAGTGATTAACCGGCTGCTTGACGCTGGCTCTGGTGGTTTTGAATGTGGGCTAAAGAACAAGAAATATATGGGAATCGCACATACCAGCCGTGCTACGGCCCAGAGGGAATTATCCGATCTTGTAAAGAAAGGTATTTTGATTAAAATGCCAGGAGGGGGCAGGAGTGCCAGTTATGATCTTGACTGGGAAAAGTGGTCTTCATTATTAGACTATAGAAGACGCTTTTGATGAAAGAATCGAACGATTTTTATATAAAAATTAGTGTGATTGTTCAGCCCTTTAATAAAAATTATCCTCAAAGCCCTGTCTGATGGATATTTGCATGAGGTTAAGCGTTTAGCATCGAAACAAATATCCATCAGACAGGGCGGTTTCAAGCGTAAGAGCTGAATAAATACAAATTAGTTTAATAAGAGAGGGTAAGAAGCCTATCAACCCGATTTCTGGAGGATTACAATCAAAAAACTGAACATGCGGTTAAGCTTTTGCTTGAAAATATATTTTACCGCCTCATCCAGATTTTTGATCTGTTGTTTGTGCAGTTTCTTTTTGCAGCTAATTTGTTCTCCCTATCATTTTGGATATCCCGTGATTTGCTGGATTTGTAAATATAAGGGTTCAAGGGCTTGATACATTTTACTATACACGTTTGCGTAAAGTTCTTTGTATATTTGAACATGGTTCGGGTCAGGCTCAAAAACCCGTTTGATTTTAATCATATTGTCAATGGCTTCATCAAGGCTTGAATATATACCGATGCCCTTTGCCGTAATGATGGCAACCCCAAGTCCGGAGGTTTCATGGGTCCTGCCCTTGACCATGGGAATATTAAAAATATCTGCAGTGATTTTACAGATTTCATCACTCTGGGATGCACCGCCTGAAACAGCCGCTTTTTCGATTTTGATCTTTGTTTTTTTCTCAATTTTATCTTTGCCTTCACAAAGTGCAAACCCGAGGCCTTCAATAACGGCACGATAGATATGGGATTTTGTGTGTACATCTCCAAAACCTATCATGGCGCCTTTTGCTTTTGGCTGGCCAATGCCGGGGCTCCAATAAGGCTGTACAACAAGCCCCATGGCACCGGGTTCGGTCCTGGCTAGAAATTGGTTTAAGATTTCTTCCGCAGGGATGCCGGCTTTTCTTGCCTGTTCAACTTCCTTTTGGGCAAATTCTTTTTTAAACCAGGTAATCATCCAGAAGCCCCTGAAGATCTCAATTTCAGAATTAAAACAGCCTGGTACGGGCGCAGGATAGGCAGGCAATAATTTGATGGCTTCAAAATATTTGTCGGAAGTGGTCTGTACCGTTGCAATGGTACCGAAACTAAGGCTTGCCATGTTCTGGGTGATCACTCCGGCACCAAGGGTTTCGCACCCTTTGTCAGAACCGCATGCAATCACAGGGATACCTTTTTCAAGACCTGTTGCCTCTGCTGCCCGGGACGTTATTTTGCCTAAGGTTTCACCCGGGATTGCAAGCTGAGGCAGTTTTTCTTTTTCTATGGGAAAAAGTATTGCCGGCAGCTCATATTTTTTTGCCCAGGCCTGCTTTTTATAGCTAAAAGGAATATGCCCGATCTGGGAAGCAACGGAATCAATGAAATTACCCGTGAGCCTGACATTTAAGAATCCGGAAATCTGAAGATATTTATGGGTTTTCTTCCAGATCTCAGGCTGATTCTGCTTGATCCAGTTGGATTTGCCCTCTGCTTGAATTCCCACAATAAGTTTTTCAAGGTTCACCATCTTAAGCCCCAGATTCAATAACCCTTTAACTGCAAAAAAGGGTCGGGCTTTTCTCTGGTCAAGCCAGATGATTGCAGGTCTTAAAGGGTTAGCTTTTTCATCAACATTGATCATACTGCCTCTCTGGGACGTGATCCCGACACCGGCAATATTTAAAAAAAGTTCTCTGTTTAAGGATTTAAGTTTTTGACAGGCTTTGGTAAGACTATTCCAATACAGTTCAGGGTCTTGTTCCGCCCATCCCGGGTGATTGGAAAAATAGGGTTCATATTCAATTTGTACACTCTCAAGGAGTTCACCTTTTTCTGAGAAAATGATAGCCCTTAAGCTCTGGGTTCCGCAGTCTATTGCAAGTAATGTTTTATCCGTCAAAACATGGCTCCTTAAGTTTTATACACAATTTCATAAAGAGGTATCAAAAAACAAGTCTTTTCATTCCCTATTATTTAATAGTTTAGGAAAGTACTTTACAAAAATCAAACTATGGAATATTTGTTGCGGATATTTACTGTGTTTTACTTTTTAGGGACAGGTGAATTCTAACCAGCAGTGCGGGGATAGATTTAAATCAAGCAAAAAAGGTTCCATATCTTAAACCGTTTTTTAAAGGGAGTTTGAACCAATGAATATTGATGAGTTTTCCATGGATTTTTTTTCCTTAAAAGGAAAAACAGCCCTCGTGACCGGGGGGAACAGCGGGCTTGGACTGGCCTTTTCCACGGCTTTAGCAAAAGCCGGAGCTAATCTTTTCATTCCAAGCGCTGTCATGGATGAAGGGGAAGCCAGGCAATTAATTGAAAAACAGGGAAATGTAGTTGAATTGATGGAAATTGATATCACGAAAGCAGGTGCGCCGGAAAAAGTCATCAAAGCCTGTGTCAAAAAGTTTGAAACCCTTGATATTTTAATTAATAATGCAGGAATTTGCAGGTCAAACCCCGTATTGGAATTTGATCGCAATGACTGGGATCCCATGGTTGCCGTTAATTTAACGGCTGCATTTGAATTAAGTCATGAAGCCGCCAAAATAATGATCCCCCAAAAAAGCGGTAAAATGATCAACATCTGTTCTTTATTTTCTTATCTGGGAGGCCAGGGATCTGCTGCCTATGCCGCAACCAAACATGGTATTGCCGGTTTGACCAAAGCCTATTGCGATGAACTGGCACAATATAATATCCAGGTAAACGGTATTGCACCGGGATATTATGCCACGGAGCTTACCACTGCTACAAGGAGCAACCCTGAAACCAATAAAAGGGTATTGGAGCATATTCCAACCAATCGCTGGGGCGAACTTCTGGACTTGATGGGAACGGCAGTATTTCTGGCAAGCCAGGCCTCTGATTATGTAAATGGTCATGTGCTCGTTGTTGACGGTGGCTACCGGGTGCGATAGTCTTATAGGCAATCAACCAGAATTATAATACAAAATTTTTATTATTCAAAATTCATTAAAAGGAACTAAAATGACATTAACCAGGCAAGCCATTGTTGATGGTCTGAAAAATATTACAGGCAAGGATCGTGTGATCACAGATGAGCAGGTATTAAAGGAAAACAGCCATGACCGGTATAAAAAACTGGAAACTATTTTTGGTATTTATACCACCCCGATTCCGGCAGCAGTGGTGAAACTGGCAGATACAAAACAGGTTTCTGATGTGTTGAAATTCTTAAACAAAAATAAAGTCAATAGTGTCGCCCGTACGGGGGGGACAGCCACGGAGGGCGGACTTGAAACCATTGTTGAAAATTCAGTGGTCCTTGACGGTTCGCAAATGAATCAAATCATTAAGATTGACTCCACAAATATGCAGGCAACAGCACAATGCGGGGTAAATCTGGGTGAGTTCGAAGACCTCCTCCGGGAGCAGGGCTTTACCACTGGTCACTCCCCCCAGTCCAAACCCCTGGCCCATATGGGGGGGCTGGTTGCAACCCGCAGTATCGGCCAGTTTTCCACTCTTTATGGTGGCATTGAGGATATGGTCATAGGTCTGGAAGCGGTTTTCCCCAATGGTGAGATCATCCGGATTAAAAATGTTCCCAGAAGGGCCTGCGGCCCGGATATCCGTCACGTGATTATCGGCAATGAAGGAGCGCTCTGCTTTATCACGGAAGTCACGGTTAAAATTTACAAATACTTTCCTGAAAACAATAAATTTCTTGCATGGGCGTTAGATGACATGTCTATGGGGTTTAAGATCCTGAGGGAAGTCATGGTCCAAGGGTATCGACCTTCCGTTGCACGGCTTTATGATGCGGAAGATGGTGTTCAGCACAGCTTTGATCAGTTTGCGCAGGATAAATGCGTTTTAATGTTTATGGCGGAAGGCAATAAACACCTGGCCAATGCCACGGCAAAGGGGATTGCCCAGGTTGTTGAAAAATATGAAGAGTGCCGGCCAATTGACAGCAGGCTCATCGAGAACTGGTTTAACCATCTAAACTGGGGACCGGAAAAAATTGCTGAAGAACGTGAGATAATTCTAAAAACTCAGCATATGGCATACACTACAGAAGTCTCGGGCAATTGGGACTGTATCAACACAATCTATGAAAATGCCATCAAAAAAATTCGGGAAAACTACCCCCATATGGATGATTTGACCATGCTCGGAGGCCACTCATCCCATAGTTACCAGACAGGAACCAACTTGTACTTTGTTTACGATTACGATGTAAAGGACTGTAAACCAGAGGAAGAAATCAATAAGTATCATATTGCTTTAAACGCCTTGATCGTGGAAGAAACACTGAAGGCCGGAGGTTCAATGGTCCACCATCATGGTATAGGTAAGTATAGGACACCCTGGACAAAGCAGGAGCATGGATCAGCATACTATATTTTAAAAGGGCTGAAGGATCAGTTTGATCCAAATGGTATAATGAACACAGGAACCATTTATCCGGTGGAATGATGAAAATTGCGGTCTGTTTTAAAATTATAGCAGATTACGACCGGTTGTCCCCAAAAGACTGGGTATGGGATGATCATTATTTAGTTGATACGAGTTTTGTCAGACGTGTTTTCAATTGTTTTGATGAAAGTGCATTGGAAACAGCTTTAAAGCTTGCCGGGCAATTGGAAAATTCCTGTGATAATTTAGAACTCACTGCATTAACTATGGATGACGGGCTGGGGGATCTTTTTCTCAAACACCTGATGGCAGTGGGTTTTGACCATGGGGTGCGAATTTGTTGTAAAGGGGAAAAGACCGATTTAAGGTTTAATCCTTCAGTGGTCGCAAGTTTGATTTCAGCCTATATTCAGAAGAAGTGTCAAAAACTTGTTATTTTAGGGATGCAGGGGGGGGAAGGTGAAAATGGCCAAACCGGGTTCCTTGTTGCCGAACAATTGGGATGGCCCTGCATTCGGGAAGTAACAGATGTGATAAAAACTGAATCACCTGATTTTTTGAAAGTTACAAGCAGGATTGATGGGGCAGCCTTGGTGCAAATAGTCAATTTGCCCATGGTGCTTATCATCGGCCATTCCAAGGACTCACCTTATCTGCGTATACCAAACCTGAAACAGAAATTAGAGGCTAAAAAAAAGCAGGTGACTCTTTTGAGCGAGCATGACCTTAAACCCAATAATAAGGCAGGGCTAAATAAGGTATGGCTCAACACAGACAAAACCCTTATTGACTTACACAGGCCAAAGAAAAAGTCTTCCTGCATTTTTCTGGAAGGACAAACGGGCCGGGATCAGGCCCGGCAACTCTATCATCAATATTTGAAAGAGCGGTTGCAATAATGAAAGCTGCAATCGTGTTATATGCTGGCAGTATTTCATTACAACACCAGGCCCATGAAATTAAGTCAATGCTGGACACGATTGAGACAGGGTTTTCCAGTTTGGAAATGTGGCTGTTTTACCAGGATTCAAAACCCGAAGTATTCCCAGAAATCCATAGTTCTTTATCATCTATTAAACTGATAAGGATTGAAAATGTCAATTCTCCTGAATCCTATCTTCAATTGCTTGAGCATTTAATGGGCCAGTATCCAATGGATATGCTGGTGTTTGCAAGCGACGGGCTGGGACAAGAACTTGCAAGTCGCCTGGGCTATCGACTGAAAGGCAGTTCCTGTCTTCAGGTTGAAGCATGCAGTTTGAAATCAGGTAAACTAGAGATCATAAAACCCGTGTATGGGAACAATTTGACGGCACGGTTTGTTTTAGAATCTTTTCCCTGTTGCCTTTCAGTGGCTAAGCAAGTATTTTGTCCCGTAAAAATGATCCCCTGTGAATCTGTGAGCATAGAAGAGTGTGAACTGGGTCAGACTCAGCCTTTTTGGGTAAAAGAAACCCAGACAATTTGCGATGAGCAGAGTTCGGGGCTCTCTGATGCAGATCTGGTTATTGTGGCGGGCCAGGGAGTAAACAACAAAGAAACCATGGATGTTCTGCAGGGCATTGCAAATACCATGGGTGCGAAACTGGGTGCCAGCCGTCCCGTGGTGATGAATGCCTGGATTGATATGAACCGGTTGATCGGCGCATCCGGATTGATCATATCGCCAAAGATTTGCATTGCAGCAGGTGTTTCCGGTACGGGTGTTTTCAGCGCAGGAATTAAAAACAGTGCCTTTATTGTTGCCATAAACATTGACAACAAGGCCCCGATTTTTCAGATGGCAGATGTGGGCATTGTTGGCGATCTTCTGGAGTTTCTTCTTGAATTGGAAAAAGTTATCAAGGCTGATAATAAAAAAAAAGGGCGTGACGACATGGCTGGATCAAGGATTGAGACATGACCAAAGCCAAAGACATGATCAAAGCCAAAGACCCGATTAAAGTCAAAAGCGGGCGCAATTTAATTTTGCCTTTACAAGACCTTCACAAAGACTATTTAAAAGATGAGTCCCGAATTTCTGGAAAGGCTGAAACTATCTCTTTTCCGGAAAATGAAACACAAGTCCAAGATATTGTAAAAATTCTTTTGAAACAGAAAACACCCATAACAGTGCAGGGCAGCAGGACTGGAATTACAGGTGGAGCCGTGCCCATGGGCGGCCATATTCTAAATCTTTCCAAGATGATAAAGGTGACAGGTCTGGAAAGGGATTCAGACGGTCAATTTTCCATAAGGGTTCAACCTGGGATCTGTTTATCCGAACTGAATGAGCAGATTTTTAGCGGCCGTTTTAATGGTGAGGCTTTTGATAAAAAAAAGCTTAAGGCTTTGGAGGCGTTTAAGAAGGCAGACAGACTTTTCTGGCCGCCTGACCCTTCGGAAAGATCAGCATCCATTGGCGGCATTGCCGCAAACAACAGCCGGGGTATCTGCTCACTTCATTATGGGCCTGCCCGTCTTCATATCAAAGGTATGCGTGTGGTTGATACCCGTGGAGAAATTGTTTCAATTTCAAGAGGCCAGTATATTTTTTCCCAAGGGGTCTGTCCTTTACCTGGAGGCCGGGTAATTAAGCTGGATCCTGCGCTCTTTTACGGCCAGTCGTTTGATTATTTTACAGAGCCATACGATCTTATGGATCTCTACCTTGGCAGTGAAGGCATGTTTGGCGTGATTACACAATTGACCTTATCTCTTTTGCCTTTGCCCAAAGAGCGATGGGGGATTGTTTTTTTCTTTGAGCATCAGTCCTGCGCTCTTGATTTTATTCTCAGGATTAAACCCAGACAAAAAAGACAAAGAACAGGATCGGAAACGGACATTGTGGCCATTGAGTTTATGGATCACACCACACTTGATTGTATCAAAGACTATAAACAGGTGAACACAAGGGTAAAACAATTACCGGATATAGACAAAACCCTTAGCGCGGCAGTGTATGTACAAATTCATGGAAACGGGCCCCAATCCGTTGAGGCGCTGTCTGAAATGCTGTTGGAAACAGCGATCCAATGCGGTGGTGATCCGGACAATACCTGGGCTTTTTGCAGTGATATTGAGATGGAACGGCCTCGTATCTTCCTTCATGCAGCTGCTGAATCTGTTTTTTGGTTCATTGACAAAGCCAGGCTGAAAGATTCCCGGATCATAACGCTTGGAATGGATATGGGTCTTGAAAATGCGTCTTTGTCCAAAGTACTTGGGATGTACCAGAAGGATCTGCTGATCCATGGCCTCAAAGCTGCCATTTTCGGACATAGCGCATGTGAGCATCTTCAAATCAATATATTGCCTCAAAATTATCAGGAATTTAAAAAGGGAAGGGCACTTATAAAAGAGTGGACAAAAAAAATTGATACCCAAAAAGCCAGTATTGTGACAGCCCATGGTGTTGGAAAAATCAATAAGGATTTATTTGCCTCCATTCCTTTACCGAATGCTTTGAAATGGATTGGCAGTGTAAAACACCAACTTGACCCGGATGGATTATGGAATCCCGACAATATGCTGGATTCCTGTAAATAATAAAAACACAATGACAACAACTTTAAATGGAAACCAAAGAATGACTAAAAAATATCTAATGGGGGTAGATGTCGGCACCCAAAGCGCCAAGGTAATTATAATTGATCTGGAGGGCAATATTGTTTGCCAAGGCAGTCAAGCCCTGCGCAAAATGGATATTCCGGCTCCGCAACTGGCAGTACATCCGGATGACGACCTTTGGGATGCACTTAAAATTGCTTTTCATCAAGTAATGACAAGGTTTAACGATGAGGTGAAAGGAAATGTTGAAGATATCCTTTCCATGGGCATCTGTATCATCCGGTGCTGCCGGGTACTGCTCAAGGAAAACGGGAGGCTTGCCTATCCTGTGATTGACTGGATGGATAAACGTCTCAATACACCCTATGAACACAGGGCCGCCTATGGGGATGTGAGATATGTCACAACCACCTCCGGCTATATCACCCATCGTTTGACAAATGAGTTTAAAGATACCTGTGCCAACTATATCGGCTGGTGGCCAATGGATAATGATACCTTGGATTGGAGTAAGGACGATGAACTGATCAAAGAATGCAATGTGCCAAGACAGATGCTGTTTGATGTGGTGAAACCCGGGGAGATCCTCGGAGTTTTGAGCGATGAAGCAGGAAAGACCATTGGCCTGCCGAAAGGGATCCCCGTAGTTGCCACGGCCCATGATAAGGCTGTGGAAGCATTGGGTGCAGGCTCTCTTGCCCCTGGTATCGGACTGATATCTTTGGGAACTTATATCGGCGCTTTGGTCCATGGTCATAAAAATATGAAAGAGGCAAAAAATTTCTGGGCATTCCAGGCATCTGTTCCAGGTCGTTATTTATATGAATGCATGGGTGTTCGACGGGGCATGTGGACCATCAGCTGGTTTTGTGATCAATTTGGTGAAGGCATCATTGATGAAGCGAAAAATCTAGGGATGACAATTGAAGAATTATTTAATCGGGAGGCCCAGAAAATCCCGGCCGGCTGTGAAGGACTTTTAACTATTCATGACTGGGCTCCCCCTGTGGAAGCCGAATATCGTAAAGGCGTGATGTTTGGATTTGACGGGCGCCATACCCGGGCTCATATCTATCGCTCCATTTTAGAAGGTATCGCATTCACTGTAAAAAATCATATGGATAAAATGAACCAGGAGCTGAATACCCCAATCAAGCATCTGATTATTTCAGGTGGAGGGGCCAATTCTAATGTATTCATGCAGATTTTTGCAGATATATTCGGTGTTACAACCAGCCGTAATCAAATGAAAGGCTCGGCAGCTATCGGTTGTGTCATCAACGCAGGAATGGCAGTAAACGCTTTTGATTCATATGAGAAAGCCGTGGAAAAAATGGTTCATAAGGATGATGAATTTAAGCCCAACTTTGAAAACACTAAATTTTATAAAAAACTCAATGAAAAAGTCTACGCACAAGTCAACCCGCATTTTGACCCAATTCTAAAGGAGCTTAGTGCTTTAGTGGATTAGATGCTTTAACAATTTTAAACTATAGAGAAAGAGTGTCACATGACTATGATTCAAGACCCTTATCCAATCTCGATCAAGGGATTTTTTTTAAAAGTTTCAACAAAGGAGATTTTTCATGTTTCAACGAGTGACGGACTTCAGTAAATTTGAAATAAATAAAATTCACGATGCAGCCATGGAAATTCTTAGGGATATCGGGGTTGCTTTTCATGATCCCCAAGCCTTGGATATTTTTAAGGAAAACGGTTTTAAGGTCCATGGTAAAACGGTTTTTTTTAAGGAAAAACAGGCTATGGAATATCTTTCCACTGCACCTTCCCGGTTTATTGTCCGCTCAAGAAATCCTGAAAAGGATGTGGCTATAGGGGGTAAGGACTTTGCTTTGCTGCCCGGATGGGGAGCGCCTTTTATCATAAATAATAATGGGGATCAGCGCAATGCATTGATGGAAGATTATATTGATTTTTGCAAATTGGTACATACATCCGAACATATTGATATGATGGGTTATTTGATGGTTATGCCTTCTGATATTCCTTCGGATATCTCCCATCTTGATATGTTTTTGGCCAACCTTTTGTATACGGATAAAGCCACCATGGCAAGCCCCCAGGACAGACAAAAAGCCATTGACAACATTGAGATGCTCAGTATTCTATGGGGCGGAAGGGATAAAATTCAAAACAGACCGGTCACGGTGTCTAAAATCAATCCCATATCTCCTTTGATTTATTCTGAAGAGATGGCAGGCGCTCTCATTGAATATGCACGTCTGGGGCAACCTTTGCAATTCCCCAGTATTGTCCAGGCCGGCAGCACAGGGCCGGTTACACTTCCCGGCTGTTTAGCCATCCTTTGTGCAGAAACACTGGCAGGTATTGTTCTTGCCCAGATAATTAATCCAGGGGTCCCCTGTGTGATTGGCAACGTTTCCTGTTCAACGGATATGCGCACGGGTGGCATGGCCCTGGGGGGGGCCGAGGCCATAATTCACACAAAGGCCATTACCCAGATTGCAAATTTTTATGGTCTTCCGTGCAAATCCGGCGGATCAGTCACTGACTCATTTTTTCCAGATATGCAAGCTGGGATTGAGTCTTCCATCAGTCTGTTTACCGCTCTTGCATCAGGGGTTCACATGATGGACCAGGCCTGCGGTATTTTAGCCTGTTTTAATGCCATGAGTTTTGAAAAATTCTTAATTGACGAAGAAACCTGCGGATATGTAAGAAGTATTTTAAGGCCCATTGAAGTCAGCGATGAAACCATTGCCATGGATCAAATCAAAAGAGCCGGTATCGGCGGGTCTTACCTGACGTTCCCTGAAACATTTTTTCAGTTCAAAAAAGAATTTTTTATTCCCAAACTGGCCGTGCGGGGGGGATATGACAATTGGCAGAAAAAAGGTAAAAAAAAGATCTGGGAAAGAGCCGCAGAATACAAAGATCAACGTCTTGCTTCCTATGAAAAGCCTTTTATCGAACCGGATATTGAAAAGGAGTTAAAGGCATTTGTTGATAAACGCAAAAAAGAAATAACAAAAAAATAGAAAGGAGATTTGTGCCATGGAGGAGAAAAGAAATGACACTTAAAGGAAGTTTATTCATGGGTCCTGAAAGAGTAATCTTTGGTCGCGGAGTTGTCCGGGATACAGGCACTTACGCCCAGCAGCTTGGGGGTAAAAAAGTTTTTTTAGTGGCAGATGAAATCATTGCCAATCTTGAGGCTTTTAAATTAATTGAAGCTTCTTTGACAGATAAAGGCATTGACTACTACCTCTATACACAAAGCGATGTCAATCCTACGGATGTACAAATTGACAACGGCTGCAAAATTTATAAAGAAGAAAAATGTGACATTATTATTGGTGTAGGAGGGGGAAGTAATCTGGATACGGCCAAATCAATCGGAATCATCGCCACAAATCCGGGTTCAATCAGAGACAATTTTGTCATGAACTATGTAACGGATCCCTATGACACTCCCAATAAAAATGCGATCCCACCAACAATTTTGATCCCGACAACTGCCGGCACCGGAAGCGAGGTGGGGGCCTGGACAGTGGTAACCAATACGCTTGAAAATTATAAAGGATTCTGTGGCGGATGGATGTGCATGCCTAAAATTGCCTTATTGGATCCCGTGATGACCGTCAGCATGCCGCCGAAACTGACTGCTTCAACCGGGTTTGATGCCTTGATCCATGGACTTGAAGCCTACTATCACCGCTATAAAATGCCACAGACGGACATGTATGCCATTACAGCCATAAAAAGGATTGTCAAGTTCCTGGGCCGCGCCGTGGCCAATGGAGAGGATATGAAAGCCCGGGAACAAATGCTTTTAGGCGCAATGGAAGCTGGTTTTGCAATGAATACGGGTTGTGCATTAATCCATTCGTCAGGGCTTCAACTGACCTCTAAATTTGGATTAAGTCATGGCGAAACCCTTGCTATCATGGCAGGTCCGGTCATGCGGTTCAACACCATGGCATGTGTAGACCGGATGATTGAAGTTGCAAAAGCAATGGGGGAAAATGTTCAGGGGATTGGAAGACTTGATGCAGCTTATAAGGCAGCAGAGGCCATGGAAAAATTTGCAGAATCCCTTGATCTGCCGATCGCTTTGACCAGGGAAAAACATGATCCATCAATGATCCCGAAAATGGCCAAAACAACCCTTGAAAACGATAATACCTATGGAAGTCCCCGTATCCCCACCCAGGAAAAATTAGAAGGGCTTTACAGACAGGCTTATGATGACCTTTGATTTTACCTGAAAGTGAGTGTAAAGACTACCCATTGCCCGGGAAACGCTTGTGAACGATCATGACGTCTACTGCCACACATCCATCGGAACTGACTTTTATGGGATTGACATCCATTTCTTCAATGAATTCTCCCAAATCATGGGCCAATAAGGAAAAATTGGCCAGAGCTGTGGCTAAGGCCTTTTTATCACAAATGTCCGTACCTCTTATTCCATCCAGCAATGGTTTGATTTTTAGGCAGTTGATCATTTTTAGAGCCTCTTTTTTCCCAAAGGGTGCCAGGGCAATCTGCTTGTCTTTAAGGATTTCAATAAATATTCCACCGCTTGCAATCAAAATCAAGGGGCCGAATTGAGAATTTTTAATATAACCGAAAGCCACTTCAACACTGCCTTTTTCCATGCCTGACACTAAAATCCTTTCACCCAGACGATTTGCCAGATCCACATAGGCGTCTTGGACATCTTGCTCGGTTGATAAGTTTAATTTGACTCCCTTGACATCGGATTTGTGTAAGATTTCCGGCATTGCAGTTTTCATAGCAACAGGATATCCGATTTTTTTTGCCAGGCTAATTGCTTCATCCAGATTTATGGCGATATCAGCAGTTTGGACGGGAATATGATAATCTTTCAAAAGGGCGAGGCTTTCCAGTTCATCCAGAGGTTCAGGTTTTTGTAATCGGCTGACCCATTTATTTTTATGGCAATTACTTTGAAAATTTGTTGCTACCATGTGATCTTGTTTTATAAAATCTCTGTACTCAAAAGCATGCTTAATGGCTTGAAGTGCTGGAATGGTGCCGCTGAGCACAATTATGCCCGAGGATTGAAGCCGCAATGCCAGATCCTGTGATTCGCTTCCGATATGATTGGTCATGACCAGGAGGGGTTTGTTTGATTTCAGAGAGATTTTTTGACAGATTGAGGCAAATGTTTCATGCAGCCAAAAATCTGATGTGAGATCTGCTATAAAAAGGGTAATTGCGGTTTGTTCATCGTTCATCAATGCTTTTATGCAGTTTTCATATATGCTTTCATAATTATTCCCCGTTCCCCAGGCATCAATCGGGTTAACTGGGCTTAGACCCGGGTCCAGATTTTCTTTGAGTATCTGGATCGTTTCCTTGCCGATATCTGCAAATTTGATCTGCATTTCTTGGGCCAGGTCCATTAATAACTCTCTTTCCCCACCTGAGTCCATAATCGCGGAAAGGTGGCCGGGCACAAGTTTTTTATCCATTGATAGCAATTGGCAGGTGGCAGCCAGTTCATCTATGCATTTGACCTGAATCACCCCATAACGGGCAAATAATGCTTGAAATGCTGAATCATCTCCAGCAATGGCTCCTGAATGACTCAGCGCCAGTTTTGCAGCCGCTTCAGTCCTGGCCACTTTTAATACAACAATGGGGATTTGCTTTTTTCCGGCTTTTTCCAAACCTTTTGTAAAATCCTTTGGATTTCTCACTGATTCCAGAAAAAAAGCCACGACTTTTGTACTGGGCAGATCCAATACATAGTCTAAATAATCTGAAGCAGTCGTCACTAATTCCTGCCCTGTGGACACAGCAAGGTTAAACCTGATTTTTTGATTATTCCAGATCAGTGCAGTCAAACCAGAGCCGGACTGACTGATATACGCAACGTTTCCACCCTGAAAGGTTCTGGCAATATGTTGAGGAAAGATTCTTAATTTGGTATCCAGATTGTAAAATCCCATTCCACCGGCCCCGCAAATCGGCATATTAGCGCTTTTGGCAAGTTGTGCTATTCTCTCCATCAGGGGGGGATCCATATCCTCTTCAAGAAAGGCACTGCCAAATAGAACTAAAGCATTGACCCCAATCCGAATCGCTTCTTTTGTCTGTGTTTCCAGTCTGGCATTCCCAATGGCAAGGACAGCCAGATCCACAACTTCAGGCAGGTCAGATAGTGATGGATAGCACTTGATTCCTTCCACTTCATCATATTTTGGATTCACACAATAAATACGGCCTTTATATCCGGAAAGCAGGATCTCTAAAAGCATATCATTACCAGCAACATCCGGTTTTGTCGTGGCACCTATAAATGCGATGCTTTTGGGATTTAACAAAGGTTTTAGGTTTTGTTTGATATTATTTTTCATAGGTCGGGGATATCAAAATAATTTAAATTTTTCCAGGCATTTTCCAGTTTTAATTTACCTGTTTCCAGCCGGGTGATAATTTCTACCACCGTCCTCATAAAAGGAGCTTCAATGCCAAATTTTTTTCCCAGCTCTATAAATTTCCCATTGATCTGATTAACTTCACATTTTTTACCCTTTTCAATGTCTTGAAGCATACTGGCAACACCGGATCTGAAAGGAGAATAAATTGGAGTCCAATAGTTGTATATGACATCATCCATTTGTTTTTTTGTAGAAAATCCCACATTTTTCATAATCGGTTGAAGGCCGAATATTTTTTCTGGGCAGATCCCTGTTTCTTCAATGATAAGGCCGGCTTCACGTCCCAGGTGTGCAATACAGGTCATGGCCTTGTAGGAATCCAGTATTTTCCCATTGTTACACCCAAGAACAGCAGACATGGCGCTGAAAGTTGAATTGTCTGTAAGCTTTGAAAATCGGGTGCCAAGAATATTTGTGGAAATTTCAGATTGGCCGAAGGAAGAAAATACCTTTTGTACTTTTTTTGTTTTTTTCGTAATCTTTCCGTCCAGCTGCCCAAAGGTAATCTTCAGATAGGATGTGTCTGATGTCAACTCCGACACTCCAGGCCCAAGCCAGGTAGCACCGAACTCTACACCACCTCCCATCACTCTTTCATCTCCAACTATTTTTCTGGAAATATCCTCAGGAATACCATTTTGAAGGGTGAGTACAATAGAATCATCGTGCATATATTGTAAAGCAGAAGTCAGGGATTCTTTTAAGGCTGTTTGTTTTGTTAATGAAATGACCAGGTCATATTTTCCATTCATCTGTCTGGGCATTATTGCTTTGACGGGTATTGTGGCATTCATGAACCCCACAATTTTCGCCCCATTCCTGTTCAGGGCATTGACGTGTTCCAGGTTGGAGTCAACAAGTTCAATATCTTCACCTGTCATAGTGATCAAAGCACCCAGTATAGTTCCTATTGATCCTGTTCCGACTAGTGCGACCCGCATTTTTTTATCCCTGCCTTCAGGTTTGCGAATTTATCTTAAATCCAGCTTTTTTCTGGCTTCAGCCGGGGTTGCCAATTTTGCCCCCAGCCTTTCAATAATCTCTTTTGCTCTCAAAACCAATTGTGAATTGGTGGCCAGCACGCCTTTGTCCAGGTATAGATTGTCTTCCAGGCCAACCCGGGCGTTGCCGCCCATGATCACGGATTGAGCTAACATAGGCATTTCATGTCTTCCAATGCCAAAAGCGCCCCAAAAAACACCTTTTGGCAATGCATCGTACATGGCAACAAGATTCCTGGTTGTACCTTCTGCTCCATAAGGAATTCCCATGCAGAGCTGAAAAAGTGCATTCTTGTCCAAAAGGTTTTCTTTCATTAATTGTTTTGCCTGCCATATGTGGCCGAGTTCAAAAGCTTCAATTTCAGGTCTCACACCGGCTTGAGCAATTTTTTTTGCACTTTCTCTGAGCATATCCATTGTGGCAATATATGCAGTAGCGCTATAATTGAATGAGCCGCAATCCAGAGTGCAAATTTCTGGTTTAATAACCTGTATATGCTGTACACGTCTGGCAGGCGAAATCATATCCGATCCCGGACCTGCCATGGCAGGATTTTTTTTACTTGGGATCAGATCTCCTCCCATCCCCGTGGTAATGTTCAAAATAACATCAACCTCACTGGATCTGATCAATTTTGCAGTTTCTTTGTAAAGCTCAAGATCTCTGCCCGGAAGACCGGTCTTGGGATCCCTGACGTGGATGTGGGCGATGGCAGCACCAGCCTGCGCTGACTCGATTGCGGCTGTTGCAATTTGTTCGGGTGTCACGGGTAATCCTGAATGTTTTTCTTTAACATCACTTCCGCCGGTCACAGCACAGGTTAAAATAACATTGGTATTCATTTTGTTTCCTCGTAATTGTAAAATTTGTCCTCTCCTAAGACCATACGGTATAAAAGAGATGTGAATCGCCCTTTCTGATGACCTGTTATTATAGTCAACTATTATAGTCAACGCTTTTATTGATCCCTGATCCACCATCAAGGTTCCACCTGCTACGTTGACTTCGGTCGTTCCTCCCTGCGGAGTATGACTTATACGCCTCTTTCGTCACTCCTTGTCGCCTTGCATCTGGCACCTTGCTGATGGCCAGGGATGGTGCACAACCCCATTGCGGACAACCCATGGCCAGCAGGCAAACGAAAATTTGAAGGTGGATTTGGATGATCAATGGGGAGTCTTCCTCTTATAAAGTGGTGGAACTCCCCATTTAATGGACAAACAAAATACGCATTTATGGATTTTTTATCAAGCCAAACTAAATGGGCACCATGATCGAAATGTGATTCACAATTGCTTTATAATAAAAAATTTTATCATTTAAGTATTTGATATTATAAAGTATTTAATCGAATCAGTATTGAATAACTTGAATTTTCAACAATATATCTCATAATTTCAAGATCTTATTAAATTTAGACCCACTATATTCGAATCAATTTATACTTGATACTTATAAACAAAATTCAATAAATTCCATCAAATCATGACCTTATGAATTAGGTATTCTTCTGGCATACAATTTGCTTTTTTGAGTTTGGATTAAATAGTTAGCATATTACAACTCTAAATTTAGAGTGTAATAAGTAACCTTTTTTTAAGCAGGAGGTAAAATAATTCGTAATCAAACACCCTATCATAAGCAGACGCTTATTATTGAAAAAGATATTATCAGTTGCGGTATTGCAAATCCTTTTGCAAAGCAGATAAGCAAAGCGCTAACCGCTGTGAAACAAAACAAATTTTTTTCAATGTTCCAGGTACAAAAACAGTTCTGAGTGAAGCTTACAAAGGAGAGGTATCCTTATAAATAAAAATTAGAATACAGGTTTGACAAACTGATTTGCGTTCGATATGGTCCTTAGATAAAATTGCAATAATTAAAAAAATCGGATTCATTTATGAAAAACGTATTAATTTTAATTCTCAAGCGAAGTGGAGCAAGCCTGATAACCGTATTTATTATCTCGCTTATTATTTTTATCGGTGTGGAGGCATTGCCTGGGGACGTTGCTGAAACCGTTCTGGGCCAGGGAGCAACACCTGAGACGGTGGAAGCCTTTCGAAAAGAACTCAAACTCGACTTGCCGCCGCATATCCGTTATGGTGCCTGGCTCAATGATTTTATCCATGGTGAGTTCGGCAATTCCCTTGCCAATGGCCGGCCCGTTGCAGGTTTGATCGGCTGGCGGTTCGGCAACACCTTGTTTCTTGCCCTTTCCACGGCCATGATTGCAATTCCCCTGGCAATTATTTTAGGGATGCTTGCAGCACTTTATCGTAATACTTTTTTTGACAAGTTGATTTCAACCACCACCCTTTCGTTTATTTCGTTCCCGGAATTTTTTATTGCTTATATCCTGATCAGTATTCTGTCTGTTAAAATGAATATTTTTCCCAGCCTGGCCGTCATTGATCCTGAAATGGGGCTTAGCGGCAGAATATATGCCATTATACTGCCTTCTTTGACACTCACCTGTGTTGTGACGGCACACATGATGCGGCAGACAAGGGCGGCTATTATCAATGTTCTGGCCAGTGCGTATATTGAAATGGCAGAGATCAAAGGCATGAAGCGGCTCAGAATAATTGTGCTCCATGCATTCCCCAATTCATTGTCCCCTGTGATCAATGTAATTGCCGTCAACATGGCATATCTCATTGTGGGTGTTGTCCTCGTTGAAGTGGTTTTTGTATATCCGGGCTTAGGGCAGTTACTGGTTGATTCAGTTGCCAAAAGAGATCTTCCCGTTGTTCAGGCATCAGGGTTGGTTTTTTCCATAGTTTATATTTCTCTAAACCTTTTGGCTGATATTTTGTCCATGCTTTCCAACCCGAAACTGAGACAATCCCAAATTTAAAAAGGAGCTCCTTAGTGCTTAAGTTATTACGACAATCTCCACTCTCCGCCAGAATCGGTATGGGTATCGTCATACTGAATATTCTGGTCGCTTTGTTTGCACCTTTGATCGCACCTTATGGAGAAACAAGTGTGGTCGGGGATGTCTGGGAAAGTTCTTCTACTAAATTTTATTTGGGAACCGACCATCTGGGAAGAGATCTTCTCACCCGCATGATTTACGGTGCAAGGAATACAATCGCACTTGCACTAGTCACAACTGCAATTTCATTTCTGGTCGGTTCTCTTCTAGGCTTAGTTGCTGCGGTAAAAGGCGCATGGACGGACCAGCTGATCAGCCGATGTATTGATATCATCATGGCATTTCCAACTCTTATTTTTGCTTTGATGATTTTGTCTGTTATAGGTTCATCCATCCCAAACCTGGTTTTTACCATAGCCCTTGTAGATTTAACCCGGGTGTATCGATTATCCCGTGCAGTTGCCATGGATATTGAGGTAATGGAATTTGTAGAGGCAGCCAGACTAAGAGGAGAGGGACTCTGGTGGCTCATTCGCCATGAAATCCTGCCCAACGCACTGCCGCCACTTATTGCAGAATTTGGTTTGAGATTCTGTTTTGTATTCCTTTTTATCGCTTCTTTAAGTTTTCTTGGATTAGGCCTTCAACCCCCTCTTGCAGACTGGGGAGGAATGGTCAGGGAAAATTCAGGAGCCATTACATTTGGTATATTTATCCCTTTAATCCCGGCGGCAGCCATTGCTGTTTTAACGGTGGGCATCAATTTAATTGTTGACTGGTTCTTGCATTTATCAAGTGGTCTGCACGAATAGAAAGGAAGATAAGATTGAACAATCTGCTGGAAATAAAAAATTTATATCTTGAAGCCTATTATGAAGAAAAATGGCAGCCCATTGTCCATGACATCAGCTTTGATTTGAAAAGAGGAGAAGTGCTTGGGCTCATTGGTGAATCCGGGGCCGGTAAATCCACTATCGGCCTGGCTGCCATGGGGTATGCAAGACAGGGATGCAGAATTGCATCCGGATCCATAAATCTTGACGGCATAGAAATGTTTAATGCATCAAATAAAGATTTAAGAAAGGTCAGGGGGTCAAAAATATCCTATGTGGCACAGAGCGCGGCCGCTTCTTTTAATCCTGCTCATCGTGTTATAAAACAATATGCAGAAGCACCTGTCCAACATGGATTGATGAGTTCGGTCCAAGCTGAAAAAGAAGCCATTGAACTTTACGAACGCCTGTTTTTACCCAGTCCGGACAAAATTGGATACCGATATCCCCATGAACTTTCAGGAGGCCAGCTTCAAAGGGCAATGGTGGCTATGGCCATGTCATGCAAACCAGATATCATTGTGTTTGATGAGCCCACAACAGCACTGGATGTGACAACTCAGATCGAAGTATTGGCAGCCGTCAAAGAAATAACAGAGAAGATGAACAAAGCCGCACTGTATATAACTCATGATCTGGCTGTGGTGGCACAGGTAGCCCATAGAATCATGGTATTAAGAAACGGCCGGCTTGTTGAAATGAATGAAACTAGAGAATTGATTAAAAATCCCAAAGAAAAATATACCAGGGAATTGTTAAATGTAAGATCCTTGAGGGAAAACAAAACCATTCATGATAAAATGGATGTGATCCTTAATATCAAAAACGTGGCTGCAACTTACACAGGAGATAAAAATGTAGTTGAGGATATAGATCTGACTGTAAGAAAAGGCAGAACTGTTGCCCTGGTAGGAGAATCAGGCAGTGGGAAAAGCACCGTGGCAAAAATTATTACAGGCCTTCTTCCTGCCAATAACGGCTCCATAAAATTTTTGGGAAAAGAACTTCCCAGAAAATTAAAAGACAGAGTAAAAGATGACTTAAGAAAAATGCAGATGATATATCAGATGCCTGATACTGCATTAAATCCAAAACAGACCGTCAGAAAAGTAATTGGCAGGCCCCTTGAATTTTATTTTGGGATAAGGGGTAAAGAGGCTGAAGAACAGATCAGACAACTTTTGGTGGATATCGAACTTGACCCGGATCACTATATCGGCCGATTGACCACAGAGCTTTCCGGTGGTGAAAAACAGAGGATCTGCATAGCCAGAGCCCTGGCTGCCAAACCTGATCTGATCATTTGTGATGAAGTCACATCTGCGCTGGATCAATTGGTGGCAGAAGGAATTTTAGATCTTTTGCAGGATCTGCAGAATAAAACAAACATGTCTTATTTGTTTATTACCCATGATCTTGCAACAGTCAAAGCCATTGCAGATAAAATTGTTATTATGCTTCAAGGTAAAATTGTTGAACAAGGTGCAAAAAAAGAAATCCTGACCCCGCCTCACCATGAGTATACGGATAAACTGTTGGCATCTGTTCCTGAAATGGATCCGGATTGGCTGGACAACCTTTTAGAAAAGCGTGCCTCAACATTTATTTAATTTAATAACGCAACATTTAATAATTCAATAAGGAGGAGTAAAAACATGTCAGAACTATCAAGGTTAACTAAGATGTTTGAACAAAACAAAATTAGTAGAAGGCGTTTTCTCAGCCAGGTTTCAGCTCTGGGTCTTGCAGCAGCTGTATCCCCTGCGCTGCTCGCAGGCACTGCCCAGGCTTCTGTTCCTAAAAAAGGGGGACGTTTTAGAATTGGTATTACGGGCGGGTCAACTACCGATTCCATGGATCCTGGAACACTGACCTCCAACATGAACCAGAACGTCAACTGGCAGATAAGAAATAATCTTGTTGAAATCGACCATAATTTTAATGCCATACCTGAGCTGGCTGAATCCTGGGGCGCTTCGGCAGATGCAAAAAAATGGACCTTTAAGCTGCGCAAGGGTGTAGAATTCCATAATGGCAAAACCATGACGGCAGAAGATGTGATTTTTTCCATAAACCAC
The DNA here is from genome assembly GCA_018645325.1 of Desulfobacula sp. Taxonomy (GTDB): domain Bacteria; phylum Desulfobacterota; class Desulfobacteria; order Desulfobacterales; family Desulfobacteraceae; genus Desulfobacula. The sequence continues at coordinate 66,359 of JABGOU010000001.1, read as the reverse complement.
CATCTCAGTGAAGAATCCAAATCTGCAGCAAAAGGCAATTTGGGCAGCATTACAAATATAAAATCAGACGGAAAGAATGAAGTTGTTTTTGAACTTTCCGGCGGCAGCGCTGACTTTCCCTTTATCCTGGGGGATTATCATTTGACCATTTGTCCGGCCGGAACCAAGGGTGCGGAATTTGAAAAGGGTATCGGTACGGGTGGATATATTCTGGATAAGTGGGAACCCGGTGTCAGAGCTTTTTCAAAACGCAATCCCAATTACTGGAAAGAGGGAAGAGCCCACTTTGATGAAATTGAGACCCTGTCCATAGTTGATACCAATGCCAGAACAAACGCCTTAAAAACAGGTCAGATAGACTATATGGATCGTGTTGAACTAAAAACAGTCCATCTAATGAAAAAAATGCCCGGCGTAAAAGTCCATTCCACAACTGGAACGGCACACTACACCATCCCCATGCTGGTGGACCAAAAACCTTATGGCAACAATGATGTTCGAACTGCTTTAAAGCTTGCCATTGACCGTGAAGCTTTAGTGAAACAGATCCTGCGGGGATATGGCTCCGTTGGTAATGATCATCCCATTGCACCTGTACAACAATATCATGCTAAGGATCTGGAGCAAAGAAAATATGATCCTGAAAAAGCCAAATTTCATATGAAAAAAGCGGGTATGCTTGACCATGTCTTTAACCTGCATGCAGCAGATGCAGCTTTTGCCGGGGCAGTGGATGCCGCAATCCTTATCAAGGAACATGCAAAAAAAGCCGGTATCAAGATAAATGTTGTCAGGGAGCCTGATGATGGATACTGGAGCAATGTCTGGATTAAAAAAGAGTGGTGTATGTGTTATTGGGGCGGGCGTGCCATTGAGGATATGATGTTCTCAGTTGCATATTCAGAAGGTGCCCCCTGGAATGATACCCACTGGAGCAATAAAAAGTTCAATGAAATTTTGATCGCTGCAAGAGCAGAGCTGGATAAAGAAAAACGCCGGAAAATGTACTATGACATGCAGGAAATCTGCAGGAATGACAGCGGAACCGTTGTTCCCATGTTCAACCAGATGGTTGAAGCCAGTTCAGATAAATTTGCACATGGACCGCTGTCTGCGGCCATGGCCCTGGATGGAATGAGAGTCGGCGAACGCTGGTGGAAGAAGTAATCATCCCATAACCATTCATTAAACCCAAAAAAACAGGTCGGGAGTATATCTTCCGGCCTGTTTTTTAAACAAGAGATTCCATTTTAGTTTTTAAAGGATTTTTTTCCAATACAATGTCAGGTCTGCCTTTTAAGCTGGCATAAAGTGTTCTTCCCATAAAAATCGGGTCGCCGCCGGCAGTGGTCGGGATCTTGTCGCAAGTTTCCAGAGTTACTTCCTGGCAACTGGTCCCGGAAACCCGGGCTCTTTCCCTTACAATCCGAACCAATTCTTCCCTGGCAAAATGATCTGCATTATTAAAACTTTTAAAGCGACGGGTTCCGGCAACCCCTTCCACTATAAACTCGCCCTTGTCTCCAGGTACGATTCTTAATTGTTTTGTTATAACAACATTACTTGTAATAGCACCGATGGCATTGGCCACATCCGCATCCTCAGGCAGGATGGCTTCTGCATTAAGGGGCTTTACAGCTTTTGAAAGAAAAAATTTAGTGGGAGCACCGATACCGATAACTGGGCGTTTAAGGTTAATGGCAACTTCATAATCGGGATTTTTTCGGGTCAAAAGATTATCTATCAGGACCTTACATACAGGACAACTGCTTATGGCTTCGGGATCTGTCTCATCATCCAGCTGGCGTTTTAAAAGTTCAAGGGTTAAAAGATTTACCCCCATATTCAGAAGATGCTCGGTCAATTCAGGCATTGTTTTTTTTGTCAGAAAACAAAACATCCGGCAATATTCTTTTGCAATGTTTTTATCCCATTTTTCAAACTGTCCTGTTATATGTAAAAGATCAGTTAGGGTCAGTCCGCAGCGCTGCAGGATAAAATTTTCTTCAAGCCTCTGCAAAGGAAGACTGAAGTCGGCAAGAACGTTTGTTTTTTGAACCAGTTCATCAATGGAATGCGGTCTAGTTTTCAGCAGGGAAACAATCTTTTTTTCCATGGATATCAAGTCAAGCTGCTTTACAGAACCTGTTAAAGCAAGAATTTGCATTTTCCGGGTGGTGGTGCCATAGTGATGCATGTTCTGGTTTAAAAATTCTAAAGCCTCGTGAGCCCCTTTATACATCTGCCCCAGCCAGGCAATGGGAGCCACTCTTTTGGGACCGATTAAAAATTCTCCCTTTGTAAATTCAATCAAGCTGTCCCCGCCAAGGCCGGCAGTTCTAATTTCAAGAGCTTTAACATGGGTCCTGTGCCCCCCTACATTTGACCCTTTTTCATTGAGGTTTACAAGGTTGTCCGTGAGAGCTGCCGTATCCGTCGTTGTCCCCCCCATGTCCACAACCAGGGCATTTTTAATTCCTGTCAGATGCCTTGCACCTGCAACGCTGGCGGCAGGACCGGAAAGAATTGTTTCAACGGGTCGTTGTTTGGCCATGGTTGAGCTCATCAATGTGCCATCCCCTTTTACCACAACGATTGGGGCATGAATACCAAGCGCATCCAAGACTTTTTCAAGATCCAGAAGCAGGCTTGCAAGCCGGGGGATAATCCGTGCATTGAGCATGGCCGTTATCGCCCTTGTCTGAAAATTTAAGGTGTCGGATAATTCATGACCACAGGTAACAAAGAGGCCGGTGTGTTCATGGATAATGTCTTTTACCTGGATTTCATGCTCAGGGTTAATAGATCCTGCAAACCCTGATACTGCAAAGGCGGTAACCCCATGGTTTTCAATCATTTGTACGGCTTTTTGTCGGACTTCATCCGGATCAATGGGAATGACTTCTCTACCCGTGATCTTGAGCTGTCCCTGAATAACACTTTTAGGGTAAAATAATATATTTTTATCAATACCAAGTCCATAGGGCGGCATGAGAATCATACCGACTTTTTGACCTTCATTTTCAACAATGGCATTGGTGGCAAGGGTTGTAGACAAAGAAACCAGTTCCACCCGTAGCAGTTTTTCCTGATCCAGTTTTTTTAATGCGCTGCCAATTCCTTTAGTGAAATCCCATTTTGTTGTCAAAGATTTACTTTTGCAAAGGGTTTTATCTTCTTTAAGATCATAGATCACCGCATCTGTGTAAGTACCGCCGGCATCAATACCCAAACCGGTTTTTATATAAGAATCGGGATGAATTTTGATACCTGGGATTATTTTTTTAGAACTGGTTTTCTTCAGATTTGTTTTAAGGTCCAAGATGGGATTGGCTGACAGGGTGGACTGGATGGCATCGAATCCGATCACATGTTCGGGGGGTACAAAAAGGATATCAGATGTTGAATCAAAGGCAGTGAGCATTTTTCCAATCAACTCACCGCTTCCATTTATTTTATCATATTTCCACTTGTATTCAGAGGCCATTTCGAGTGCTAATTTTTCATACTTAGGGGATGTTTTTGCACCGGTTTCTATAAAAGCCGCCCTTTGATAGTTTTTCTGCCATGAATTTAAAAAATCAAAGGTATGCTCGGCAGCATCCTGGCCGTGTTTTTCAACCAGGTCATTAAAATTAAGTTTTTTATCACCAAAATAGACCCATTGTTTTCTCTGGGATATGGGTTCGGTTTTTTCTTCACACCATCCGGCTGAAAGATAATAAGTCCCGGGATATTTTTTAAATTCACGTTTGTAGGCCTGATCTCCTCCCAGAAACAAAGCAACGCAGTCATGTACTTTGGGAATGACCAAGGGGACCGAGCCCGATTGAATACCAATGGTTCCTTTGCCGCAAATTCCATATCCGATGATAATGCGGTCGCACAAATCCGTTGCACAAATTTCATCAATTGCGGCCTGGAGTTTTTCTTTGAGCAGTTTTGGATTGTTGTGAAGTCCTGCCTCTAGAAATTTATATTCAATATCAATTCCTAATTTTTTTGCGCAATGCTTCATATCAATGGCCAGAACAGCGCATCCAATTGCATAAGTCTTTTTTTTCAAATTATTACCCCGATCATTTATCCTTTGTTTATTTTTATTTTAAAAATGTATCACCTTTTTCAAAATCACCTTCTTTAAAACGACTGTACCGCAGAAGGTTATCCTTGTTGTCCATAATGCCCGTGGCAATATCTGCAACTCTCTTACCTGCGGCAGGAGACATCATGACTCCGCACCAATACCCGCAGTTCAGGTGTAATCCCTTGATTTCATCGCAGGGGCCGATAACAGGTTTGTCATCCGGGGTGTAAACATACATTCCTGCTGATACATCAATATCTTCTGCTTTTAAGTCATCGGAAATGGTTTCAAAAAACGGGTTGAGACGGGATGCCCGATAGATGGACTCAGCAGCGAAGTCCCAGTCCGTGGGCAGTTCATCTGCGGGCGGGCTTTCCGGCTCATCCGGGTCAACCCATGCGCAGAGTACGCCACCTGCTTCCGGCCTCCAATAGCTGTGGTTCTTAAGATCCACTGTAAAAGGTGCATCCACTGGCACCAGAGGACTGCTGGTCCTGACATAGGCCTTTTGACGTCGCACCGTTGTCAAGGGCATGTCAAGGCCCGCCATTTTACCAATGATTCCAGCATAGGGGCCTGCACAGTTGACAACAAGGCGTGTGCTGATAATTCCTCTGTCTGTTTCTATAGAACTAATTCCCTGGTTGTCCTTCTGGATACCGGTAACCTTTGTTTTCATGAAAAAGTCAACTTTTTTTGCCCCTTTTGCAAAACCATAGGTGGTTTCATGTGTGGAAAGCCATCCATCTCTGTTGTTGAAAGTGCCTGCAAGAACATTTGGGGCAAGAAAGGGAAAACGATCGTGAAGATCACTTCCCTTCATCAGTTCAGATCCGGGTATTCCAAGTGTCTGATAGGTCTGAATGGCTTTTTCTAGATCTGGTACCTGGTTTTCGTCATCCGTTACAAACAAATAACCTTTCTGGCGAAGATGAATATCAATATCCAAAAGTTCTACAACGTCCTTGAAGTTTTCAAACATTTCCACACTGGGAAGTGCAATTTCTGCCATGGACTTTTCCGTGAACTGGGTCCGGAAACACTCTGCACTGGCTGCAGTGGTCAGGCTTGACAATCCGTTTCGTTTTTCAACCAGGATAACCTTCATACCTGTCCTGGATAACCAGAAAGCCGTAGCTGTACCAACTATACCGCCGCCTATTACAACGGCATCAGCAGTTTTGCTTGTAAAATTTTGGGGAACCATTATTCTACTCATTTTAATCCTCCTTCAAGCTATTTAATCAATTGTTTCAGTCCGACACTGTCAAGAGTCTTGTTTGTGGGAATTCCATTTTTATCCCATCCCCGTGCTTCATAATAGGCATCCAGGAGTTCATCCAGTTCATCCATGGAAAAGCAGTATCCTTTGTTCGGCCCGCTTGGTGTAGGCTCCTCATAAAATCGGGCCGGTGGATAGTCTGATTTGCGGCCAAAATCTTTTATTTCTCGTGCTGAAATCATCCGTGTCAAATTCCATACTTTTTCAGATATTTTAAGCAGTTCATCCCAGGTTATTTTTCTTCCCGTGATAATTGAATAAAGTTCGGCATAATTTTCAACTTCAAAGCCCAGCTCCATCATCTGGAGTCGGCAACATCCTAAAAGGTCAAATGTGGGTCGTATATGCTGGGAATCAATGACAAATTTTGCTGAATTCTTGCCTGAAACAATGGCTTTGGGTCTTTTATCACCGGAAGCACCGGCAGAGATCAAATCATGCACATTGGTGGCCGCACCTACCACATCATGACCTAAGACCCAGCCCCGGTTATGGTGTGCCCCAATATCTGCAGTCATATAGGCCAGCATCATGGAAGGTGCATTACGGCATTCATATCCAGTCCATTCAAGACCCTTGACATGGATGGCAAATTTTTCAGATCCTTTTTGAATACTTTCAGAGGCTGTTTTAACCCCCTGGGCCAGCAGATCTCCAAGATCATTTTGTCTTAAGCTCATCAGGTTCAAAAGATAAATAATGGATTCAAAGTCACCAAATTCGATTTTTTGCCCAATCTCATCTGCTGTAATCAATTTTTTTTCAAAGCATTCAATGGCAAATGCGGCAACGGAAGCACCTGATATTGTATCAATACCCAGTTCATCACAAAGGTAATTGGCATAGGCCACTTCCTCAATATTTTTGAGCATGCAGCTGCCGCCGAAAAGAGAGATGGTTTCAAATTCAGGGCCCTCCATATAGGCGGAACCTAAGGCTGTTTTGGTGTGGCCGTATTTACCACAGGGAGTGGGGCAGCAATAACAACCTTTGTCCGTAATTTTCAGCTTTTCCAGGACTTTTTCCCCATTAATCAGGTGACTGTGATCAATATGGGAGGTTTGAAAATTTTTTGCGGGAAAGGATCCTACTTCGTTTACCCAGTCCGTGATACCGGCTGTGCCTTCCGGAGTCCATCCCTTGAATCCCGGTTTTTGGGAGACCTTTTTAAAGGCCTCTTTACCTTTGGCATAGGCTTTTTCAACATCAAAGACTGGAATACTTCCAGTTCCTTTGACTGCAATGGCTTTTATATTTTTAGATCCCAGGACAGCACCTATGCCTGTTCGACCGGCCTGACGTCCGAAATCGTGGGTAATGCAGGCAAATTTAACCAGCTTTTCACCGGCAGGACCGATTGTCAGGATCTGAAAGTCTTCTCCCAAATCTTTTTTCATCATCTCTTCGCAGGTAAGAGATCCCTTGCCCCAATAATCTTTAGCCGGTCTGATTTCAATGGTGTCATCTTTAATATACAGATAGCTCGGGGTAATGGCTTTTCCCGTGATCACGGCCATGTCATATCCTGCATATTTTAGGGCCGGACCAAAATGCCCACCCATATTTGAATCTGCATAACCGCCTGTGGCAGGTGATTTTGAACCAAAATGGGTTTTTCCACTGGCCGGCAGAAAATGGCCGGATAAGGGACCTGTGGCAATGATAAAAAGATTGCCTTCTCCAAATGGGTCCGTATCAGGCGGCAATTCTTCATACAGGGTTTTTGCCACAAAGCCTCTGCCGCCAATAAACTCTTTACACAATTTTTGCGGCAGCTTTTGCTTTGAAATTTTTTCTTCAGTCAGATCAATCCGTAGAATTTTTCCTGCATATCCGTCCATTATGAGTACTCCTTAAGGTTTTTTTCTTTGGATAATATGATTGCTTCTCTGGGGCAGACTATTGCACACTCCCCGCAAAGAATGCATTTGGCCGGCATGTCATCTTTGTCTTTAATAATCATGACCGAGTGGGGACAGGCATCAATACATTCATGGCAGGCTGTACATTCATCCTCGTTAATTCGATAAATGCCGTCTTCAATGATAATAGCTTCCACGGGACAGGCTTGGGCACATAATCCGCATTGATCACAAAAATGGATTTGATAATGGCCTGGTGCGGGAAACAAACCTTCAATCCTCAGCATTGCCATAGATGGCGTGACTTGTTTAAAATTATTAATGCTGCAGGCCAGTTTGCAGACCCCGCAGCCCGAGCAGTTTTCATGGTTTAATAGCATATTCATTTGTAATAGTTCCTATGGTTTTTATATGAAATAATGCTGCAAACCAGCATCGTTATTTCAAATTTCATTATGGGCGAACCAGGGTCAAAGATCAAGGCGGCCCATGGCCCTTATTTGGAGTTTAAAATTTTTTTATTTCCATGTTGCCTGCATTGTATCCAGTTCTTTGATAATTTCTTTGGAAAGCAGCCTTGGCTTATGGTTCATTTTTTTTAAGGTAAGTTCCTGGAGCCGGTCTTCAAATTTTCTAGAGCCTGATTCCTCCCATTTGGCGTAAATACTTCGATCAAAAAGCTCTGAGTATTTTATTTTTTTAAAATTGTCCATGGTATGCTTTTGTGTGAGATAGTGGCCGCCGGGTCCGACCTGGTCAATTAGATCAAGGGCAAGGGTTTCATTTGTAACGGGAATGCCTTTCATAAAATGATGGATTGAATCCACAATATCATGGGCCAATACCATGAATTCCGGCGAAACCATATTTCCATGATCCATCCAGCTTGAACAATCATGCACAAGGCCTGATCCCACACTAGCTGCGGTAAGGCATTGTAATGCTGCTTCCGCCCCTGCCTGAGCATCACAAAATTTTGAATCCGTGGCACCGGCGGTCCCAAAAAATGGTAGTTTATAAAATTGCGCCATCTGTGCCATGGCACCGGTCATAAGGCTCAATTCAGTTGCACCATAGGAGAAGATGGTAGTCTTCATATCCATTATGGTGGTAAAAGCGCCATAAATAAAAGGAGCACCAGGGTTGACAAGCTGGTGAAGAACAAGACCACTCAAAGATTCGGCACTTCCCTGTACAACGGTACCGGCAAAGGTTGCCGGAGCTGATCCACAAGCCTGGGGCGCAGGAAAATTGATCAGCGGAATGTTGTTTTCTGCGCAGAAAATAATTTTATCCACAGCTGGATCATAATACAGGAGGGGAGAAATAGGTTCAGAATAATGAACAAGACAGGGGGCTTTATCAAAATTTTCCTTACCACCGCATAAAAGCAGTCCCATCTCATAAATATCCTTAGCGCTATTAGTGTCCTTGCAGCAGAAAACAAGAGGTTTCTCGCAATACTGCAATGTATTTCTAACCACCACCCGGTCAGCTAAATCCGGCGGTACATCATCGGCCATACCAATAATCATGCACCATTCAAAACGATCAAGGCCATCACACAAGGCTGCTGTTGCTTTAACATGATCACTTTTAAACCTCACCCTTTTATGGGTTTTGGGATCCATATAATCAATACAGTCAAGGCTGGGACCAAAATAGGAATTGTCCTTTTCAAGAAAAACCGTCCGCTCCCCTTTCTGATTGCCCAGCACCACCCGGTGCGGAGCTTTGGCTATGGCATCCTCCACCATCCAGGAAGGGATTCTGACACGATTGTCCTTAACCCTTGCTCCGGCGCCATCAAGTATTTCAAGTGCCTTTGGATGGGTCATTTTAACACCTGTCCTTTCCAGTACTTCCAGTGTTGCAGAATGAATCTGTGCTATCTGTGCATCGTTAACAACCCGCAGGCTAGGTTTAAAATATAGATCTTCAGTTGTTATGCCCATGTTTTTCCTCCAAGGTTAAATGTCATTAATTTTGAAATCTTTTTGTAATTTTAAATTTTCTGTAATTATTCAGCTCTTGCGCTTGAACCCGCCCTGTCTGATGGATATTTGTTTCGAGGCTATTCGCTTAACCTCTTGCAAATATCCATCAGACAGGGCTTTAGGGATATTTTTTTTAACGGGCTGAACAATTACAATTTTATCATCCTAATTTTCCAGATGTTGATGGTTTTTTAGATATTGTACCCTGTCACCCGGTTCAATAGAAACGTTCATCAAAATTTAATTTCTGGGTAGCCTGGTAAATCTGCCCGGATTGCCAGGGTTAACAAAATGATTTATGGGGCCGTCATCAACAAATCTTTGATGGCACCGCTTTAATCCCCGGATAGATAAGCTTACACCGAGGCCGGGTCCTTCAGGAACTTGAATAACATTGTTGACCTGCCTGAACGGTCCTTGTTCAATCACATCATCAGTCTGCCACCGGAAAAGCGACTGGCTGGGTTCGTGAATCCACTCCGTTGCCGCAACAACATGAAGATATGCTGCAGTACAAACCCCTGCATCACCGCTGTAACACCAGAACCCGACACCCATGGCTTCACAGGCACCGATAAAACGAATCGCTCTTCTTATGCCACCCAGTACTGCAAAATTGGTGACAATATTATCAGGCACACCCAAAGCCACAGCTCGTGTGATATCAGGAACATGTGTTGAAAAGGGAATAGAACAATTCTTTCTTAATTGGGCCATCTGTTCAAAGGTTGAAACCGGGTCTTCATAATTTCGAATATTGTAGGGCTCTATCTCTCGTAAAATGTGTTTTGCCGTGGGTAGGGACCAGGACATATTTGAGTCCAACCTGATCATAGCCGTATCTCCAAGACTTTCTCTCAACAGTTTTACCGTGGCAATTTCAAGATGGGGATCGCCCAGGCTTAACTTACCCTCAAACATTGTGGAACCGTGTTCTTCACGCATTTTTATACAATAATCCGCCACCTGTTCGGCAGAGGTTTCGCCACCAATTCCATTTTTTTTACTTCGAAACCCAAAATATTCAGTAAAAGGAATCTCTTTTCTGACGGCACCGCCTAAAAGTTTATAAACTGGCTGATTCCAGGCTTTTCCCCGGATATCCCACAGGGCAAGTTCAATACCGCCAAATGCCTTTACAACAGAAGCGTCATCCGTGTTCTGAACAACTACCCACTCTGGTACACATTTCATTTCACAACCAGTGATATCCAGAGGATCACAACCGATCAATCTGGGACCCATATCTTTATTGATAACATTTGCACAATCCCATGAAGGTGCTTCTCCAATACCAATGATACCTTCATCAGTCTCTATTTCAATAATGGTTTTGGAGGTTCCAGGATATAGCCCCACAGACCAGTAAAATGGTACTTCCATAGGGATATTAACAGGGGTCGCCCTTACAGCGGTGATTTTCATAATTCAGGTCTCCAAAGATTATTAAATGTTTAAAACGTTTCTGCAGTATTTAATACTTTTTACAACTGCATCATATTCCTTTTTCCTTGCAGCTTCAGGTCCATCGTCACCTGCATCCCATTCCACTTCAATGTTGATCCGGTTCATATTTGATTTGTTTTTAAAAATTTCAAGAGTTTTTTGTAAATCTATGTCACCATCTCCGCAGGCCACACCCGTAAACCGGCCACCGAACTGGTCCCTTTCCATTCTGTGGTCACAAAAATGATTTGTAAATGATCTTGGGGCCAGGGTTTCAATGGCCGTCATGGGATCTTCCAGAACCATTACTGAATTTACAGTATCCACACAGGCACCTACACTTGGATGTTTAACCTCATTGATCAGCCATAAAATTTCACTGGCAAAAGATTCAGTATGATTTTCAAATGCCAGCTTAACACCTGTGTCCTCTAAAAGAGGCAAAATTTTTCGTGTAAGCCCGGCAATATGATTAAGCTGTTTCATAATGTCCGGATGATGACGGCTTGCGCAAAGAGGACGGGGACGGCGTAAATCTAAACTGACTTTTCCGATATCAGTTCCAAGGGTATGAGCAATTTTTATACCCTGTTCTAAAGTATGGGTCAGTCGCGGGTCAAATTCTTCATCCAGGGAAAAATTGTATTCAAGAAAAAGACCATGATCTTTTGCTGCATCCTTGATTTTTATAAGCTGAGCCTCATCTGTTGATTCACAGTCGACGGCTGTAATATGGAGTCCGTCCACACTATTGTCCACGGCCCAGTCCATGAGTTTGAAGATGTCCATTACTCTTGGCCATGAGAGTTCATGCCCTCCCCAGTTTTGTCCCATGCCGTGCAAATGAAAGCTGTATGTGTGTAGGCCTAGTAACATGCTATTCCCCTTTTATTTAAGTGTTTCTAACTGCATTTATATAAGCATCAATATCCTTGCGGATATTGTTATCCATATCAGGTTCTTCATAGTTTTCAAGGATTTTTTTGTATCTGGCATTGGCCTGATGCTCCATTGTCAGGCCCCCTTTACTTTTCCAGCTGGTAAAATTGTCTCGCCCATCCATAACAGGGGTATAAAGCGCCTGTTTAAAATGTTTGAAGGTATGCATATGTGTTAAATATTCACCCCCTGGACCTGCTTCCCTGATTGCATCCTCTGCAAGTTTTTCAACGGTGATTTCTTCTCCCTGTTTGATCCTTTTGCACATCCCGCAGATTTCATCGTCAATGATGAATTTTTCATAGGATGCCGTGATATAGCTTTCAAGGATGCCGGCAGAGTGAAGAACAAAATTAATTCCGCTCATTGTTGCCATCATCATGCTCATCATTGATTCATAGGCAGCCTGGGAATCAATAGTTTTTGAATCAGTAAGTGCCCCTCCTCCCCTGACAGGAAGGTTATAGAAACGTCCCATTTGGGCGGTTGCCGCTGTATTGATTGCCATTTCCGGTGCGCCAATACTCAAAGTGCCGTACCGCATGGCAGTGGCGGATGAAGACCCTGCAAATACAACGGGCGTACCTTCCCGGACAAGCTGACTCAATGTGATACCCGCCAGTATTTCAGCATTCTGGACAACCAGAGTTCCCTCCATGGTGACAGGCGATGTAGCGCCTGCAATGGCAAGGGAAGAAATCAGCTGGGGCATTCCAGCTTTGGCATATTCCATAATACCCCCGCACATGTTGTCATCATATCCCAGAGGGGTTAAGGAACATAGAATACTTATGAAAGGAGGTTTTTTTGCCATTTCTTTGGTGCTTCCAAAAACTATGGATGCCATCTCAATTGTTTGTCTGGCTTCTTTTGCACCGGTTCCGGCTCCCATAAAAGGCTTGTCAGACAATACCATGGAAGAATAAATTCTTTCAGCATTCCTATTGTCAACCCGAATATCATTTGGTTCCGTCATGTTACCGCCGGTTATGTCCATGTTTGGGCTTTCATATGCTAATTTAGCAAAATTGTTAAAATCTTTAAGGGTTCCCTTACGCCTGCCTTTATCCATGTCATTGACAAAAGGAGCTCCATAGCATGGAACAAAGGTCATGTTATTACCTCCAATGGTCACATTTTTTTCAGGATTTCTGCCATATAGAGTGAATTGGGAAGGGGCTTTTTTGATCTGTTCCTCAACCAGTTTTTTGGGAAAAAATACCCTTTGACCTTCTATTTTACAGCCTGCCTCGGCAAAAAGATTTCTTGCGGGTTCATAAGAAAAATTAAGGCCTGTAGTTTCCATTATCCTCAGCGTAGCTTCGTGAATTTTTTCTAATTCACTGGTTGAAAAATATTCGAAAAAGTTCATGATCTTTCTCCCCTGGTCTGTATAGTTGTCAATATGTGTAAAATATTTGATGTTGTGTCAAAATCTGCATGATCCATGCCATATGGTTTTTTTGGGAATGGTTATTAAGAGATACAGGGGTTTTCGGTCAGTTACTAAATAGGCTAATGTCAAAAACCCGAGAGGTTAAAGTTTGAATAATGCTGAAAAAATAAAAATTTTTTGATTTTTCTTGCATTTCCTTTATAAACAAGCCATTTATTTGAAGCAGGGTGCGATAGTGAAAAAAGAATTATAAAAATTTTTTGATTTTATGGGTGGATGTAATGGAAAAGCTTAATCTGGAGGATATTGATATTTACAGGGTTTTATCTTCCATGCATGAAGGGATATTGATTGCAGATAAAAAAGGAACAATAAGATTTTATAACGAAACCCAGGCCCGGATAGATGATTTAGACCCAAAAGATGTGATGGGAAAGAAAGTTTTAGATATTTACAAGCTTAACGATAATACCAGCACTACAATGCGCTGCCTGAAAAGCGGTCGATCCATAATGAACGAAACAAAGATGTACCAGACCAAACTGGGTAAGGCAGCCAATATTATTAATAATGTCTACCCCTTGTATAAATCAGGAATATTGATTGGTGCAATTAATTTTTGCAAGGATTATCAGCTTCTGGAAAAAACCATTGTCCAGGATATAAGGGCTCCCCTTAAAAAAAAACCAGGTAACGCAGCCTTGTTTCATTTTTCAGATATCATTGGATCAGATCCGGATATGCTCAATGCTGTGCGGATTGCCACCATGTCATCTAACTCGCCGTCTCCAATCATGATTTATGGTGAGACTGGAACTGGAAAAGAATTATTTGCCCAGTCTATTCATAGTCACAGCTCAAGAAGAAAAATGCCGTTTATCCCGATAAACTGTGCGGCGATTCCTGAAAATCTTCTGGAAGGGATTTTGTTTGGAACTTCAAAGGGAGCGTTTACCGGTGCTATCAATAAACGTGGCCTTTTTGAGCAGGCTGATGGGGGGACCATTTTTTTAGATGAATTGGATTCCATGCCAATGACACTTCAGGTTAAGCTTTTAAGGGTTATTCAGGAGAAAAAGGTTAGAAAGCTTGGCTCGTTAAAAGAAATTGATCTGGATATAAAAATAATCAGCTCAGTGGGGCATCCTCCTTTGGAAACTATCCAGAAGGGTAGATTAAGAATGGACCTGTTTTACAGGATGGGAGTGGTTTTCATCATGCTGCCGCCTTTAAGGGAAAGAAAAGGTGAATTAGATGAACTGGTCCGGTATTTTATTTTGGAATATAATAAAATATTAAATGTAGAGGTAGGAAATGTATCAAAAAGTGTTTTAGACTTGTTCAGGCGTTATCATTGGCCCGGGAATGTCAGAGAACTCAAACATGTTATTGAAGCCTCAATGAATGTGGTGGCCAAAGGCAGAACTATCAGGTTTGCGCATCTGCCATCCCATATTTTTTCATTTGCAAAAAAAGATCTGCTAAAAACGCTTGAAGTAAAGGCTTCCCACACCCTGATGCACGGCAAAGATGTCTTTTCTTCAAACCTGGCCCAAACCCAGGCGGCAAATGAAAGACAGATAATTGTCAATGCTTTAAACTCGGCCTCCGGCAATGCGGCAAAAGCTGCCAGAAATTTAGGTATTTCACCCCAGTCTTTCCATTATAAGCTGAAAAAATACAGGCTGAGGCGAAAAGAGTCTTCATGACTTTTGCAACGCCAGGGTAAACAATGAAATGATATACATAATATTTAAGATGTTCATTCCTATATACTGTGTGATGGTTAAAAAATAAACGCTCTGACTGCTGTTTTGTTCTATAAAATTACTTGATTTTTTGTTTTTCATCAAATATAAAGAAGCCACTTTGGCATACAACCTGCAATAGAATTCCCGATTGATTGTGTGCGTTATTTACGCCCTGGTATTAATCCTGGTAATGATATATTATCCAGGGGGATTTCCTTAATTGTTTTATGAAATGAATATTAGAAAAACAAAAAATATAATTTTACACTATTTTTTTAATGGCAGAGAGTATTGGCCAATTGAATTAAAGGAGATTTATTAATAATGAAAACCAATGCAAGAGCAGTTGTTATCGGTGGTGGAGCGATAGGTGTGAGCGTTGCCTATCATCTGGCAAAATATGGATGGAAGGATGAAGTTGTCCTGTTGGAAAAACATGAGTTGACCTCGGGGTCCACATGGATGGCTGCAGGGAATGTCTCTTTTTTCCATTCAAATTTTTATGGTACCCAGGTGAATATGAAAAGTATTGAAATATTCAAGGAGCTGGAAAAAGAAACCGGACAATCCACAGGATGGCATACAACGGGTTCCATCAGGACAGCAGACAACCCGGGCCGTATGGATGAGCTGGGATATGCCTATTCAATGAACCGCTGTCTTGGCCTGGATGTCAGTTATGTGACCCCTGAAGAAATTGGGAAAATGCATCCTTTTATGAATACTGAAGGTTTGCTGGGAGGCCTTTACTGGCCTGATGATGGGGATGTGGATCCAAACTCAGTGACCCAGGCCATGGCCAAGGGTGCAAGACAGCACGGAGTTGAGATCAATCTGCATACTCTTGTAAAAAGTATAGAGAACACTTCTTCGGGAGAATGGCTTATAAAGACAGATAAAGGGGATATTACCTGTGAATTTGTGATCAATGCTGCCGGACTCTGGGCACCGGAAGTATCAAGGATGGTCGGTCTGGAAATTCCCTCTATCGCCATTGCCCATACCCATATCCTTTATGAAAAAATCAATGCCATAGCTGATGCAGATTCCATGCTGCCCCTTATTCGTGATCCTGATAAGTCAATATATCTTCGCCAGGAAATGGATTCTTTGATCCTGGGCATGTACGAGGCCAATGGCCAGCAGTGGAAAAAGCATGGGGTTCCATGGGACTATGCCCAGGAAGAAATAAATCCGGATATTGACAATATCTCTGATTGCATTGAAGCAGGTATGGAAAGATTTCCCATCCTGGGAGATACTGGATTTAAACATGTTACAGCCGGCCCCATAACCTATACTCCCAATGGAGATCCTTTGGTTGGACCCGCCGCCCCCTTGAAAAACTTTTTCCAGGCCTGTGGCTACAGCTTTGGAATTACTCAGGCCGGTGGTATAGGTCACTATCTTGCCGGTTGGATCATGAACGGGGAGCCGGAAATTGATCTCTGGGCTGTGGATTCCAGGCGATATGGTTCCTTTGCAAACTGGGCATACAACACGGAAAAGATCGCAGATACCTATCCAAGACTTTATTCCACCATTTATCCCAACGAATTCAGGGATGCGGCAAGGCCCAACAGGACCAGCCCCATCTACGAGTATCAAAGACAGGCCAATGCCGTATTTGGGGATTACTATGGCTGGGAATGCCCCAACTATTTTCCGCCCAAGGGAGAAGACTCCTATGAAAAACCCTCCTGGAGACGTTCCAATGCATTTAAGCATGTGGACAATGAATGTAAGCATTTAATGAACCATGTGGGCATCATCGATCTCACACGTTTTGCCAAAACAAAAATTTCAGGCCCGGGTGCTTTTGACTGGCTCAACAAGATGACCTGCCAGAAAATACCGGGAAAAGATGGTAGAATCGCCCTTTGCCCCATGCTGGATCATAATGGAAACTTTAAGTCCGACATGACCGTCACCCGGGTGAGTAAAGAAGAATTTTTCTGTGTCACAGCTTCCGTGGGTAAAAAGCATGATCAGCATTGGATGCTGGAAAATCTTCCCAAGGACGGCACCGTTATCATGGAAGATATCACCTATCAAATGGGTTGTCTGGTCCTTGCCGGTCCCAAATCCCGGGAGGTTCTTGCCAAGGCAGCTTATAATGATGTGTCCGGCAAAGCCTTTAAATTTTCCACTTCACAGGAAATTTATGTGGGCAGGACTAAATGCCGTATCAACCGCATGAACTACGTGGGGGAACTGGGATTCGAGATTTTCCATCCCATCCAGCAGCAGGTATCTGTGTACAATGCACTAATGGAAGCCGGTGCTGATAGTGATATACGTATGATCGGCATGCATGCCATGGATTCCATGCGTCTTGAAAAAGGATACCTGGCATGGAAGAGTGAAATGAATGTTCATCATACCCCCCTTGAAACCAATGTCGCCTGGACTGTAAAGCTGGATAAGGAATTTATCGGCAAAAAAGGTATTCTTAAGCAGAAGCAAGATGGTGCACCGTTGAAACTGGTTTGCCTGGTTGTGGAGGCTAAAGACTCTGATCCATGGGGATATAATCCTATTTTAAAAGATGGAGTTCGGATTGGTATGACATCGTCAGGTGGGTATGGCCACAGGGTTGAAAAAAGTATTGCCATGGGCTATATAAAGTCTGAATTTGCAAAGACCGGAACAAAAATGGATGTGGAAATCCTGGGACGGGCACGAAGTGCCGAAGTCGTGGCCATGCCATTATATGATCCTAAAAATGAGAGAATGAAGAGTTAGAAGGAAACCAAATAATGAAAATTTGTGTATGTGTAAAACATGTACCTGACACTGCAGCAACTATAAAAATTGCTGGAGAAAACGGGTTTGAAGATTCGGAAATTAAATTTGTATCCAACCCCTATGATGAATACGGTATTGAAGAAGCCGTGACCCTTGTTGAAAAACAGGGAGGCGAGGTAGTCACTGTGACAGTGGGTAAAGCTTCGGCCGTAACAACAATAAGGAGTGCCATGGCCATGGGGGCCCACAGGGCCATTCTTGTTAAAACAGACAGCCAGTTTCTGGACAGTGAACTGACGGCAAAGGCCTTAAAAGCGGCCATGGAAGAGGATGGGCTGCCGGATATGATTTTCACTGGAAAAGGATCTGTTGACACAGAAAGTTTCCAGACCCAGTACCGCCTGGCGAAGTTCCTTGGCCTGCCTGTTGTAAACGAAGTTTCATCCCTGATTGTTGATGAAGGTAAAGCAATAGCCCAAAGAGAAATTGAAGGTGGTGTAAAACAGGTTATTGAAATGAGTCTGCCCTGTGTGATCGGGGCAACAAAGGGACTCAATGAACCAAGATACCCAAAATTTCCAGACATCATGAAAGCCAAGAAAAAAGTTATCAAGGAGATGGATCTTCTGGAGCTGGGCATTGAAGCTTCTCAAGGTAAAGTTATCATGGAAAAATTAGAATCTGTACCAGAAAGATCCGGTGCAAAAATGCTTGAAGGCTCTGTGGATGATCAGGTAACTGAACTAGTCAGAATCCTTAAAGAGGATGAAAAGGTTTTATAAAATAAGGAGAATAAGGATATGGCCAGGACAGGAATATTAATTGAAATTGAAAACAATGTGGTAAAAGAGACAAGCTTTGGTGTAATGACGGCTGCCACCGGTCAGGAGATCTATGCACTGGTGATGGGCCATGATGCTTCTGCCGTAAAGACCAGTTTAGCTGAATATGGCGCAGCCGTAATAGTTGACATTAAATCATTAGGTGATTTTTCATCAAGCCCGGATCTTCAGGCACAGGTGATTGCAGCCGCTGTTAAGGAATATAATCTTGAAGCTCTTTTGGGAACAGCAAGCACAACAGGTAAAGATTTGTTTGCAAGAGTTGCCGCCATAATGGATGAGCCTTTGGTATCTGATTGTGTGCAGGTTAATATTGAAGATAAAACAGTATTAAAATCACATTTTTCCGGTAAAACCTTTGCCACTCTCAAGGTAAACGGATCCCTTCTTCTGTGTACCATCCGACCCAATTCCATCGAACCTGTGCCCTCGCCCGGCGCTGGAGAAATAGTGGAGTTTACGTCTGATGCAGCAGATCCTGGATTGATCAAGATTGTGGAACTCAAAAAAGATGCCGGCGGAAAATTGGATCTGACTGAAGCTCCAGTTATCATAACAGGCGGACGGGCAATCAAGGCAGCTGAAAACTATCAAATGCTTGAAGCATGTGCTCAAAAATTAGGCGCAGCAGTTGGTGCTTCCAGGGCTGCAGTGGATGCGGGTTTCGCACCCCATTCAATGCAGGTTGGCCAGACCGGTAAAACAGTAAGCCCAAGACTATACATTGCTTGCGGCGTTTCAGGTGCAGTTCAGCATTTTGCCGGCATGAAAACATCAAAGGTCATTGTAGCCATTAACGAGGACAAGGATGCACCTATTTTTTCCAAGTGTGATTATGGCATTGTGGGGGATATCTTTGATGTGGTCCCTGTTTTAACTGAAAAACTTTAACCTTGAATTTTGAACTATGAGAAATGAGAAATAAATCACACCATACAAAGGAGGATTATGAAGATATTAATTGCATATGACAAGAATATATCCACCTCAAAGGTAATGGATCAGGCATTTTTGCGGGCCAAAAAACTGGGTGCGTATGTATACCTGGCCAGAACCTGTGCGCCTGATACAAAGCTGCGGACAATAAAACAGTTGGAAAGCCAGCTCGAAGAACTGGGACAGGAAATATTTGTAAGCCATGGGGTTGAATGTGAAACCCATGTTCTTATCAGAGGTCTTACTCCTGCTGAAGATATTGTATGGTATGCCAAGGAAAAACAAGTTGATGAAATTATTATAGGCATCAAGAAAAAATCAAAAGTGGGAAAGCTTGTTTTTGGATCGACAGCACAATACATTATTTTAGAGGCACATTGTCCTGTTCTTTCAGTAAAGTAGCACACAAAAGAAAGCTGTAAATTTTAGGGATGATAGCATTGGCAGTCAGTTTGCTGATTTTTGTTGTACTTGCAGGTTCTTTTATGCATTTTTTAGAGATGTGAATTTTTAAAACAAGATAAAAAAAATAATTGTAATTATTCAGCTCTTACGCTTGAATCCGCCCTGTCTGATGGATATTTGTTTCGATGCTAAACGCTTAACCTCATGCAAATATCCATCAGACAGGGCTTTGGGGATAATTTTTTTAACGGGCTGAACAATTACAAATAATTTTACTTTTAAAGAAAATAAAAAGTCGCTGCCATTGATGAAATTCAATGGCAGCGGCTTTTTGTCAATTATTCGTTTAATTACTGCTTGATCTAACTTTCAATGGCTCCTGAGCGAACTCCTTTAAGATAGTTCATGCAGAAAGCATCTTGCCCTAAAAGCATATCTGCTGTTCTGATTGTGGCCATTATTTTTTTATCCAAAGGATCAATAATGGCGGAATCCATTCCTGCATCCATCATCAGGGAGACAAATGTCCTATTGATGATTTTTCTCTGGGGCAGCCCATAGGAAATGTTGGACAGACCACCTGTTATATGGACCTCAGGGAAGAGTGCTTTTATTGCCCGGACCGCATCCAGGACCATTGTTCCCTTGTTGGACTCGACACTGATAGGCTGGACCAGCGGATCCACATAAATTGCGGCAGTTGGAATGCCTATCTTGTTGAGTTCTTGAACCAGGCTTTTTGCACGGGCAAGGATATCATCGGAAGAGTTGGGCATCCCGGCATCATCCATGCAAAGTGCAATAACTTTACACTCTTTTCCATCAAGAAAAGGCATCATGGCATCAAACCGTTCTTTTTCCAGGCTGATGGAGTTGATCATGGGGGTTTTCTCCACCATCTTGAAAGCCATTTCCAGAACAGCAGGGTCTGGACTGTCAAGGGTGAGGGGAACTGTAGCAATTGGCTGGATTGTGTCCAACAGCCATTTCATGTCCTCGGTTTCATGACCGATGCGGGCCCCTGCATTAACATCAATAAAATTGGCGCCTGCTTCCTGCTGTTTTTGTACATCGTCGATTATATAGTCAGCATCCCGATCAGCAACGGCGGCCTGGACTAATTTTCTGGAGGTGTTTATTCTTTCTCCTATTACTTCAAACATAGTCTATTTTTCTCCCGTGTTTATACGTCCTACTTAGCTTACAAGGCTTTTAGCAAGTTTTGAAGCAGCACCTGCATCTGCTGCAAACCCGTCTGCACCGATTTCATCGGAAAAGGACTGGGTAACTGGTGCTCCGCCCACAAGAATTTTTACCTGGTCACGAAGACCGCTTTCCACAATAGCATCCACGGTTTGTTTCATCATGGGCATAGTGGTGGTCAAAAGAGCTGACAGGCATACGATCTGGGCATTTTTCTCTTTGATCTGGGTTACAAATTCTTCAGGACTGATGTCAACACCTATATTATGAACTTCCATGCCTGCGCTTTCCATCATCATGGATACAAGGTTTTTACCGATGTCATGAAGGTCGCCCTTGACTGTTCCAATGACAACACTGGCGCCAGTCACAGATTCACCCTCTCCCAAAAGGGGCTTCAGAGTAGCTACACAGCCTGCCATAGCTTTGGCAGCCATCAGGACTTCAGGGATAAACATGTCACCGTTTTCCATTTTTTCACCCACGATGTCCATGCCGGCGATAAGGCCTTTGTTGAGAATTTCAACGGCCGGGATATTCTGGGCCAGAGCATCATTTACAAGGCTTGTTACTTTTGCAGTGTCACAGGCAACAAGAGCTTCGATCATTGCATTAAAATCAGTCATCATTTTCTCCTTTAAATGGTTTTTTTTGTTTAAGTGTTTTTATGCTTTTCTACATATTCGGTTAATTGTTTTTCAATTTTTGGATCTATATCAGGTTTTTCATATGAAGCCAAGCGCAGGGCAACTTTGTCTTCAGCAATCTGGTCTATTCGTTTTTTCCCGTCTTTTGTCCAGGCATCCGGATTTTTTCGACTCATCAGCGCGGGCATAAAAAATTCAGTCCGGCAGAGCTGGAAAGTTTTTGGATGTGTCAGGTACTGGCCTCCAATACCCACTTCTTTGATCACGTCAATGTCAATGGATTCATCCGTAAGAGCCAAGGGGCGTATCATGCTTCGGACCATACCGCAGACTTCTTCGTCAATGATAAATTTTTCAAAACTCATGGCAATATAGGAGCCAAGGATTCCACAGGAGTGAAGAATAAAATTAATTCCGCTTCTTGCAGCAGTGGAAAGGGCCAGGGCAGACTCAGCACCAGCCTGGGCATCGGCAAATAAGGCATCTGTCAGGGATCCGCCGGATCTGGAAGGAAGGTTGTAAAACCTTGCCATCTGGGCTACCAGATGAATATTTTTACACAATTCAGGTGCACCGATTGACAAAGCCCCTGTCTGCATATCCATGGCAGAGGAAGTGGAGCCATAAATCACGGGCGCGCCAGGTCTGACAAGCTGAGCCAGTGTGATACCGGCCAGAATTTCTGCATTCTGAAGGGCGAGAACACCGTCAAGGGTAACAGGGCCTGATCCGCCGGCCATGATCAGGGAAGCAACCACGCAGGCCTGGTTGTGGCGTGCAAGTTCAATAAGGGCACCGGCCATTTCTTCAGAAAACTGCAGAGGGGAAAGGGAATTAATCAGAGAGACGGATACTGTCTTGTCCATTATATTTTCCTTGCCGCCCCAGAGAATGCCTGCCATTTCAATTCCATCCACAGCGCCCTGACGAGAGACAGGGCTGCCCATGAAGGGTTTATCGCACAAAAGCATATTTGACAGGTTCAGATCCAGATGGACGGTTTCATGGGGCATGTCAGCCGGTTCCACCATCATCCATCCATTCATGTTGATATGAGGAGAGGTCTGAATCAGCTTGCAAAAATTATCATAATCTTCCATGGTGGCCTGGCGCTGACTGCCTTGGGCATCCATGATAAAAGGGGCGCCGTATCCGGGCAGGAAGACAAAATCATTCTCTCCAATTTCCACGTTTTTTTCCGGATTCCTTGCATGGACTGTAAACCTCCTGGGTGCGGTTTCTAATGCTTTTTGAATGTCGGATTCTTTAAAAAAAACCGTGGTTCCTTCTATTCTATGTCCGTTGGATTTGAAAATATCAACGGCTTCTTCTTCTTTAAAGGAAACGCCGGTGTCCTTTAGAAGCTCCATGGCCGTGGTATGGATCTTCTGCATGTTTTCAGTACTCAGTTCCTGCATTCGATCGTACATTTTGATTTCTCCTTTAAATATCAGATCGATGAATTTTTATACTTTGCTGCAGATTGCATACCAGGGAGTAAAATTTGTAGATTTTTTATGAAAAAATAATGTAATTATTCAACTCTTACGCTTGAACCTGCCCTGTCTAATGGATATTTGTTTCGAGGCTATTCGCTTAACCTCCTGCAAATATCAATCAGACAGGGCTTTTGGGACATTTTTTTTTAACGGGCTGAACAATTACAAAATAATTTACTAACTAATATTATGTGTAAAATTTATCTATTCATAAACTCGGATTGTATGAATAGATAGAAAAAAATTTTTCACTTTAGAATAGAGCAGGATAGAAAAAAAATTTTCAGTTGAAAAAAAATTGACTAAATAATGGGGCGCTGAATAAAATCAGTGCGAAAGAATTTATTTTTTTTAATCTTATAATGGAGTAATTGTCTTGAAATACCAAGATTTTTTGCAGCCTTGGTCACATTACCCCCTGTTGCGGTGAGAGCGGATTTAATAGCGGTTTTTTCCCAATCTGCCTGGGTTTTAGTAAAGTTGTGCTGTAGATTGGGATCAAGGGCGTTGGGCGGCTCTTCCACTCTTGTGGGGCCAAGGTTTTTGAGCAAGGGAAAAGCAGTTGTAAGATTGTTAAAATCAAAGGGTTCCAGACAATTTAAATTCTGGGTAAAATGCTCTGTTCCAATGATTTCTTCCTTACCTGCCATGTTCATTGCCCCTTCTATCATGTGCTCAAGTTCTCTTACATTTCCAGGCCAGTGATAGGTCGTGAATAGTTCAAGAATTTCTTCTGAAATATAATTAACATTGGTACCCAGACAATTATTGTATTTTTGAATAAAATGGCTTATCAGTTCATTCATATTGTCCTGGCGCTCTCTAAGGGGTGGCAGCTTGACCATGACTACCCCCAGCCGGTAAAAAAGGTCTGTTCGCAGCCTGTTTTCACGAATGGCCGCGCGGGGATCCTGGCTTACTGAACTCACTATTTTAACGTCCACAGGGATTTCTTTGACAGAGCCCACCTTTCGTACAAGTTTTTCCTGTAGAACTCTTAACAGTTTTGCCTGCAGGTCCACGGGCATGGCCAGGATTTCGTCAAGAAAGAGAGTACTTTCATGGGCTATCTCAAAAAGGCCGGGTTTATCCAGAGCACCGGTAAAGGCTCCCCTGGTTGTGCCGAACAGAATGCCTTCCAAAAGGTCATGGGGTATGGCCCCACAATTGATGCCAACAAATTTTTGTTTCCTTCGCTGGCTGTGATTATGGATTGACTGGGCAAAGAGTTCCTTTCCAGTTCCGGTTTCCCCCTGGATCATTATGGGTGATGAAGAAGCTGCTGCTTTCCTGGCCGTTCCTACCACCCGCTGGAAATAAGGGTCGCTTCCGATCAGGTCGGCAAAAGTGTATTGGGTGCCGTTGCCAAGGTCGGGTCTGGGTTCGGTTATGGCTGTCATTGGGGTGGATCGGTATAGGAGTTCATAGTCCTTTACAAAACAGATTACCCCATTGACAATTTTCTCGTTGAAAAGAGGGTAAACACTGGTAATGGTGTTGGCAGTCTTTCCTGATCGGGTTTTGTAAAAAAAAGCCCGGTTTTTGATTGCTGCGTGCCGGTAAATCACCTGCATGATCATGCTGGATCTGTTGTTGAGTTCATAAATATCGGTCACCTTGAGTCCGATAACATCATTGGGAACCAACCCGTCTATTAAAGACTGGGCAATATTGTAAAAAAGAATGGTCCCATTAATATCAGTAATAATAACCCCGTCATCCAACCTGGTCAGCACGGATAAAAAGTCAATGCTTTCGATATTCAAAAGAACTGAGGGATTAGAATTTTCATTGAGCGACATTGGTGGATTCCTTGCAATTTATTAAACTATCATAATTTTTACCGCAGTAATACCATATCAGGGATGGAATATCAAAGGTCTTGCTTTTAAGGTTGATTTTATTTTATTAGAAAATTAGATCAATACAAAAAGTAATTGTGGTATATGCAAAGGCAAGGGATATTTAATAAATGATTACCCGGAAGAGATTATGGCAAGATCTGTCACATCCAGTGATTTAAGAGTATTTATTGAAAAGTTTGCAGCTGAGTATCCAAAGGCTGCAGACGAAAAAAATATATGGCGGTCTCCCCTTGTTGTCACAGCAAAGGCAGATCATCGCTTTTATATTCTGCCTGAAATTGCAGCCCATGACCATTCCCTTCCAAAAGATCTTCTGGCCACAGGCAAGTCTGTGATCGTTTTTTTTGTTCCCTTTACCAAAGAACTGGCAAAAGAAAATCATAATGGTGATATCCCTTCTCGGAACTGGGGACTGGCATATGAATCCACGAATAAGATGCTTAACAGCTTGAGCAGGCAGATAAAACTTTTTCTTGAAGACGCCGGATACAATTCGGCTTTGGTTCCGGCAACGCATAATTTTGATCATAAGAAACTCATGGCCCGCTGGTCCCATAAACATTTGGGCTATATCGCAGGCCTGGGACGTTTTGGTGTTAATGCACAGTTTATCACGCCATCAGGTTGTGCCGGCCGTTTAGGAAGCCTGGTAACAGAAGCGGCTCTTGAAGACACTCCCCTGGTGGTGGAAAAGGAACTCTGTCTTCATAAGAACGGCCATAAATGCCTGGTCTGCGTCAGGCGCTGCCCTGTTGAGGCTGTGTCTGCTGAGACAGGAATAGACAGGAAAAAATGCTGGACCAGGTTACACGACAACACCAATAAGACTAAAGAGTTGGCTGGTCTGGAAGAAACCACCCATGTCTGTGGGAAATGCCAGGTTGTGGTTCCCTGCAGTTTTAAAATTCCAAAAATCTAACCAAAATTTTTTATCCGGTCAAACTTAATACCAGGATCAGCATCTTTAATGGTCATCAATACTTTGTTGAGGTCAGAAGTTCCCATCTTTGCGAAAAGATAGGTCTTTTCCCGTTCAAACCGCAACTTAATAAACCCGACGGGCAGCTGAGGACCCTGCACATAGGCAATATTTTCGGCTTTTGTCATAATGGTTTTTCTTAAACTGGTGAGTTTGATATCTCCATTTTTCCAAACTTCTATACGATGGGAAATTGCCGATGAAAAATAACACATGAATATCAGGATAAAGGTGAGCATAAAGATGGGAAACCGATAAGAGGCTTCAGATCTATTCAGGATTAAAACCAGAAAGGTTACATCCACAAGAATAAATGCGGCAAAAAAAAGATAGAATACCTTTACAAAAACTGCAGGCGAATCATACACATAACTTTCCGGAATTGTTTTCAAAGGCATCAGGTTTTTAATTACTCCATATCACACTGGTAAAAATGATCTACCCTGACTAAGATATCAGGATAGATCATTAAATTTATAAAATACTTTCTTTGATTATCAAAAAATTTTACTCTGATGGTAATTGTTTAGCCCGCTAAAAGAAGTTATCTCAAAAGCCCTGTCTGATGGATGTTTGCAGGAGGTTAAGCGAATAGCCTCGAAACAAATATCCATCAGGCAGGGCGGTCTCAAGCATAAGAGCTGAATAGTTATCTCTGATGTTTATCCATACACCAGTCTTGGCAGCCAGAGAATAATTTCCGGAAAAATTACAACCAGAGCAAGCCCTATTGCCTGTATAATCAGGAAAGGCACAGCAGCTCTGAAGATGAGACCGATGGTAATTTCAGGAGGCGCAACACTTTTTAAATAAAACAGGGCATATCCAAATGGAGGACTTAAAAAAGACATCTGCATGTTCACCATATAAACAACACCGAACCAGAGGTTGACATCGTCAGGAGCAACACCGGGAAGGCCCATGAGTCCATCCCAGGGAAGGGATCTCATTATGGGTGCGAAAATCGGTACTGCCAGAAGCAAAATTCCAACCCAGTCCAGGAACATGCCGAGAACAATTAAAAGCCCCATCATGATCAGCAATATTCCATAAGGACCAAAACCTGTTCCCAAAAGTGAGGCTGTAACAAACTCCTGCCCACCGTTTACGATGTAAAAACCCACAAATATACTGGCGCCAAACATGATCCACAAGACCATGGTGGACGCTTTAAGTGTTGTCATGGCAGCATTGTGTATGGTTGTCCATGAAAGACGACGGGAGAGCGCTGCAACGCAAAGGGCTCCAAAAGTACCTATGCCGGCTGCTTCCACAGGAGTTGCAATACCTGTAAAGATGACACCCAGCACCAGGACAACAAGAAGCATGGGTGCAATAATGCCTTTGAGCAGGATCAATTTTTCAATGAATCCTATTCTGTCTTCCTTGGGCAGAGCCGGTCCAAAGGTCGGATTGATATAACTTCTGGCCATGCAATAGATGGCAAACATACCTGAGAGTAAAAGTCCCGGCAAAAAAGCGCCGATAAAGAGTTCACCAACGGACTGCTGGGCAACAACTGCAAAAATGATGGCCAGGATTGATGGGGGAATCAATATGCCCAGGGTTCCGCCTGCCAGGATTGAACCACAGGCCATTTCTTTGTTATATCCCCTTTTAAGCATGGCAGGCAGAGCAATAATGCCCATTGTGACTTCAGCCGCCCCAATTACCCCTACCATTGCAGCAAGGATTGTTGATGCAATAATGGTTGCAACGGCAAGACCGCCTTTTAAGCCGCCAAGGATTTGATAGACCACATCAAAGAGTTTTTCAATCAAGCCTGCCGATGCAAGCACGGAAGCCATGAAAATAAAGAGAGGGATTGCCGACAATTGGTAGTCGGTCATAAATGGGAATATGCGAGACGGCAGCATATTCACCATATGGATGTCACCAAATAAAAATAAAGCTACAACCCCAAGCCCGCCTGTTACAAATGCCAGGGGAAGTCCCATTAACAATAATATTACCAATGAGCCAAACATAAAAAAAGTCAGCCATCCAATACCGATTTCTAAACCCATGATTTAAACCCCTTCCTCTTTAGCAGCAATTATATAAATATCTTTTACAATTTTGGTTAATCCATCCAGTAAAAGAAGGAGCGCACCGATTGACAATGACAACTTAACCGGCCAGTACTGGATTGCCCATTCCGTAAAAGAGACCTCCATCACTCTTATGGAATCTGCAGCAAAAATCCAGCCTGTCCAGAATAAAGCAACAACAAAGATTAAAAAGAAAATAAAAGTAAAAATATCGATCCAGGCTTTCACCTTGGTGGGAAAGAGTCGATAGATGACATCCACATGGACATGGGCGCCTTCACGGTGGGTAAAACCCGCTGCCAGTACATATTGCATGCCAAACATTAAAAACATGCCCTCATGGGCCCAGTTTGTAGGGGAATTAAAAACATATCTGACCAGAACCTCATAGTAATAAACAAACACTGCAATGATGGCCCAGTAACAGACAAATTCTCCCACATAACCATTGACCTTGTCTATATATTGAAAATATTTGTTTTTGATTTTCACTTTTCCGGTCAAGGTTTCATGGGCCTGGGATTCCTGACCTGGAATAACATAATCATACTCTTCAGCCTCTTTTGCCTTCAAGGCTTCATGGGCCTCTATTTCTTCACACTTTGTAAACATTTTCGGTATTAAAAAAGCATCTATTATGAGAAGCAGGGCAATCAAAAGAGCAAGTATTCTAACTCTTAAAGTCCAGTCACCAATACTTTTGTTTTCTTTTTCCCAAGTTTGCCTGGCAGTTTCAAACTTCTGTTTAGCGTTTTCCAGTTTGGTTTGTGCAGATTCATCCCCTTTAGTAATTTTGTCCTCTAAAAGTTCAATATCAAATTCCACAATACTCATTTCATTTTTAGCCATGGAAGTAATATCCAGAGCCGATCTGTACTGGACATTTGCCAGAAGCATCAGGGTGAACAAAGGAACATAGACAAGCCCCCAGGCATTTTTGAGGTA
Organism: Desulfobacula sp.; assembly: GCA_018645325.1. GTDB lineage: Bacteria > Desulfobacterota > Desulfobacteria > Desulfobacterales > Desulfobacteraceae > Desulfobacula. The sequence goes on along the minus strand of JABGOU010000001.1, from coordinate 37,479 downwards.
AAACCTGTGCATTCCAATGAATCCACAGCAAAACCATAACAAATAGGCTATTTTTTTTGACAATATATTGTCGACTTCCTTGCCTCTTTGCTTGCGAACCGTGTACATGGCAAAGGCAGGAACCAGAATCAGTCCTAACCAGTACATCCAGTGGGGTAGTGTAAAATTTATATTCGGCATTGTGATATCCTAAATAAACAATTAAAAATTTTTAGACAAATGATTCAAACCAAGCAAATAAGGGACTGAAAAATATGGGTTTTCTAAAAAATGGGGAGCCGCCCTTTGACGGTCCCCCATTGGTTTATATTATTCCCATTTTAGTTTTTGCCCTTTTATCATATCCGGAGTTACATAACCCAGGCTGCCTGACATCATGTAATCAAGCTGGATTTTAAACACCTTTGCTGCATACTCGTCTTTGTTAGCCCATTTGTACCACAGAGGTACTGCAATATCAGTAAATTTTTTCACATCATCTTCACCCAGTCTTGTTACAATAGTACCGGCTTCAGTAAATTTTTTCCATGCTTCCTGGTCAGCCTTCTGAATACCGGCATGATGCATATCTGAATAGACATGGACTTCCATTTCAACAAATTGTTTCATCTCTTTTGAAAGTTTGTTCCAGGATCTCATTCCCACGGTCAGATCCATTAAATCCACGGGCTGATATATGGACATAAATCCTGCCGGTCCCATGGAAATATATTTTGTAACCTGGTGAAAACCCAATGCATAGTTAATTGCAGGACCTACATAATCTGCAACGTCAATGGTTCCTTTTTCCAGGGCAGGGAATATCTCGCTGCCGGGAAGTAAGGTTGTTTTTGCGCCTGCTGCAGAAAAAAGTTCAGATACCATACCGCCTGGAACACGCATTTTTCTACCCTTGAAATCGTCAATGGAACGAATGGGTACTTTTGAATGAATTATGTTAGGACCGTGATGAATAGGACCTACATAATACATTCCACTCTTAGCAAATAATTCACGGGCAATCTCAAGTCCGCCCAGAGCATAATAGAAAACATCCCATTCATGGGGGTTTCTCATGCTCATTGGATAGGAGCTTAAAAATACAGATGCCGGCATACGGCCTGCCCAGTAGAGGGTAAACGGGTTCATGGCATCAAGAACACCATTTTTAACCGCATCAAACATCTGAAAGTCGCCCACAACATCTTTTGCGCCAAAACCTTTAAAGGTAAGTTCGCCATTGGTTTTTTCAACAATGGAATTACACCAGTCCTTAAAAATTTTCAGCCCAATACCGCCTGGCCAGGAAGTCTGGAGTTTCCAGGTGGTTCCCTGTGCGGCAGCTGTCCGAATGTTAAAAAGTGTTGGAGCTGCTGCTGCAGCAGCCGCTACGGCAACACCTTTTTTTAAAAAATTACGACGGTCAGATTTTACTTCGGTTTGATCCTTTTCTTTCCCAATAACCTCATCTTTTTTCATGTTATTTCTCCCTTTTTGTAGAACGATTCATCGATTAATCTTACCTACCAAAAATTTAGAATTGAACTGGCTTGACCTATAATAAACTGGTAAGACCAGTCATGAAACACCGCGATTATTGAGATAAGATATATAAAACAATTTGTCAAGGATAAATACCCGAGATTTTTTTGAGAAAACGCATACTCCTTCAAAAAAACCATTTGACAATGATGAGTCGATGTGATTTTTTGTATCAGGTCCGACCAGATTTCAAGTGACATTGATTGTAAATTTTGAAATGACCTAAAGTGCCTTTTTATTAATGAAAAATGTACAAAAAACAATAACGGGTTTATAAGTGACAGGTTAATTATTTAAGGAGGTGATCAGGGAATAATATAAATTATAAGGGTTGTTAATGGTATTTTTTTTAGGAAACTATAGTGATTAGGAATCTTTTTTTCAATTAATTTATTTGGTAAGAGAGGTGTATAATGTTGAACAAAAAATATTATCTTCATTTGTCGTTAGTATTGATAGTGTCTTTATTTATTGCATTTTCAGTTCAGGCCGCTGAAAAACCTGAAGGATATCCCAGCCAGCCCATTGAAGTTGTTGTTCAATATGGCGCTGGCGGAGGAAGTGATACCTTTGTGCGTAATCTGATGATGCCTGCCCGTAAAATTTTGAAAGCTTCAATTAATGTTACCAACATGACGGGAGCCGCAGGAGTAAAAGCTGCCAACTATGTTCTGAAACAGCCAGCTGATGGTTACACTATCTACAATTTCAGCCCGGAACAATTGATTAACACTGCCTTTGGACGTCAGAACTATAAGGAAGAATTTGCTCCTCTCGTTCAGGTTCAACAGGACATGAGCATGTTTTATGTTAATCCTAAAGCTGAATATCAAACAGTCCAAGAACTCATTGCCTATGCCAAGAAAAATCCCGGTAAAGTTCAGTTTACAGGAACTACACCTGCCAGTCCCGATGAATTGATCATCATGCGTTTTGCCAAAGCTGCTGGAATTGATGTAAAATATATACCCTTTGATAAAGCACCGAAAAGTCATGCTGCCGTTCTTGGCGGACATCTGGATGTACTCCATGAAGAGCCTGGCAGTGTAATGTCCCTTATCCAGGCTAAAAAACTGATTCCAATTATTGTTTTTAATGACAAACGTCTTGATAAATTCCCGGAAGTACCCTGTTCCGTTGAGCTGGGTTACAATCTTACAAGTGGCCGCTGGAGAGGTCTGGCCGTCAAAAAAGGGACTCCTCAGACTATAATAGATTATCTTGCGGCATCATTTAAGAAAGCTTATGAGCATGGAAGGTATCAGAGTTATGCCAAGGCATCCCTGTTGGACCAGCGCTTCGGATGGAAGGATCCTGAAGAATTTGGTAAATTCTGGGATAGTGAGTATGAAGCTTTTAAGCTAGTCCTGAAAGAATTGGGATACATTAAATAATTTCATTTATATGAAGGAGAGGTTTGTGTTAAAAGCATTATTGAAATCAGAAGTCATTATCAGTGCAATCTGCGCTGCTGGGGCTTTGTACCTCTTTTTCGAAACAAAAGCATTTGGAAATTTAAATGTTTATGGTGCTAAGCTTGGGCCGGATATCTGGCCCAAGCTTATCCTTGTTTCGATAATGGCACTCAGTGTCGGGCTTGCATATAATACAATAAAGGGGGTCTTGAAAGGAATAATTCCAGCATCCGATAAAATTCAATTTTCAGCAGCGAATCTAAGATTTATTGCAGCAGCAGGTCTGATTGCAACATATCTTGCTTTATTACCTTTGGTTGGATTTTTGGTATTAACACCTGTCATGATGATTGCGTTTATGTATCTTTTGGGTGAAAAGAGCAAAACTTGGATTTTCAGTATTCCCTTTGTCCTGACAATTGGCGTTGTCCTGGTATTCACAAAACTTATGTATGTCCCCCTGCCTCGCGGCACGGGAATTTTTTTAAAGATCAGCCACCTGCTGTACTGATAAGGCAAGGAACTTACACATATGGAAATTTGGTTAGGTAGTTTATTAAATGTTTTGAGCCCGGTGCCATTAATGCTTGTTGCCGGTGGTGTGTTGGCTGGTGTAATGCTGGGTGCTATTCCCGGGCTTAATTCACCAATGGGTACTGCTCTGTTGATTCCCTTCACCTTTGCCATGGAACCGGCAAATGGACTGATTTTACTGACTGCAGTTTATTGCGGGGGAACATTTGGGGGATCTATCTCAGCAATCCTGTTCAATGTTCCGGGCGCCCCAGAGGCCTCGGTTACAGGCTTTGACGGCTATCCCATGGCAAAATCGGGAAAGGCCGGCAAAGCACTTGGAATTGCAATTATGTGCAGTTGCCTGGGCGGGATCTTCAGTGTCCTTGTGATGAGTCTTATATCCCCACAGCTTGCCAGAGTTGCATTAAGTTTTTCCGAACCAGAGTATTTTGCCCTGGCCCTGGCCGCTTTAACCCTTATCTCTTCTCTGGGAGGAGATAAAATGATCAAAGCCTTTATAGCCGGATGTATCGGGTTGCTGGCAGCCACAATAGGAATTGATCCCATGACCAGTATAGAGCGTTTCACCTTTGGCGGAGATGCACTCATGGCGGGAATAAATTTTATCCCTGCACTTATCGGAGCGTTTGCTGTTGGCGAGATCCTCATGACTGCTGAGGCTGGTGTGAAAAAGACGGGTGAGACAGTAACAAAAGTTTCCACGGAATTGCCCAAGATTATAGAATTGCTCAGACTCAAGTGGACTATTCTGCGCTCGGCCGTCATTGGCACTATGATAGGCATTTTACCGGGTGTCGGTGCTACCACAGCAGCATTTGTGGGATACTCGGAAGCGGTTCGCTGGTCAAAACATCCTGAAAAATTCGGTACCGGCATTCCAGAAGGAATTGCTGCTCCGGAAACCTGCAATAATGCGGCAGCCGGTGGGGCAATGGTGCCTCTTTTGACCCTTGGCATTCCTGGAAGCGCAACTACTGCGGTCATTATCGGCGGTTTCCTGGTTCACGGCATGCAGCCGGGCCCCATGCTTTTCATAAATCAGCCGGGTCTAATGTATTCGCTTTTTATAGCAATGTTTTTGGCAAATATTTTCATGCTATTTTCCGGTGTCATTGTTGCAAAGCTTTTTTCTAATTTCCGGAAGATTCGATACTCCATATTAGGCCCCTGCATCTTTGTGTTTGCAACGGTTGGCGCCTTTGGAATCAGCAATGATATGTTTGATGTCTGGGTAATGTTTGTCTTTGGTCTCATTGGTTATATCATGAAGAAATTTGATTTTCCCATTGCCCCTCTGATTATTGCCCTTGTCCTTGGAGAACTTGCAGAAATTTCACTTAGGCGGGGAATGAGAATGGCTAACTGGGATGTTTCTGAATTCATTTTTCGACCCATTGGCGGAACAATTCTTTTGATAACTTGTATCACGCTGATTTTCACCATCTATAGTAAAATGAAGAAAAAGCCAAACGTTCTGGCTGGAGAAATATCTAAAACTTAAAAATTTTAAAATAATACATTGTTTAATCATCATTGCAATAACTGTTTGGTCTGTCCAGGGCTATTGTAATGATGGTTGTTGGTTTACATGATTATAGGGAGAGCCGAGAATAAATGATCATTAATAGTGCGTGCCTGACAGGTGTCCAAAAAATTGAAGTCAGAAAAAGAGACCTGGCTCTTTCAGATGACCAGGTGTTGGTGAAAACACATGCAACGGGAATCTGCGGATCAGACAAGAATTTGTATAATGGCATCATTCCGCCTTCCGGCGGGCTCAATTCTGATATGAAGGCCGCTTTTTCCTATCCATATTTTTTTGGACATGAAGCCGGCGGAATAGTGGTTGAGGTAGGAAAAAATATCCGCAATTATAAACCAGGCGATAAAGTTATGGCATTTGCCTGGGTAGAAACCTATTCAGATTATTTTGCAGCAAGGGAAGAAGAGCTGGAGCCGGTGCCCCAAGGACTGAGTATGGACCTGGCATCACTTGGTGAACCCATTGGATGTGCTGTTTTTTCCGGGTTATCTTCCAAGGTGCAATTGGGGGATACAGTTGCCGTCATTGGGATGGGTTTTGCCGGCCAGGTAATTGCCCAGGTTGCAAAGCAAAAAGGAGCCCATAAGGTCATTGGGGTAGATGTTGTTGAAGGTAAACTCAAATTAGCCGAAAGCCTTGGATTGGACCATGCAGTCAATAGTTCTAAAACAGATCCATTATCGGCAATTCTTGATCTTACCAATGGTGAGGGCGCAGATGTCATGGTTGAAGTGGCAGGCACTGGCGGGGCAGTTCAATTATGTAATGATGCTGTTAAACATAATGGTACGCTGGTATTTTACAGTTGGGTCACCCAGGATATAAAACTGAACATCTCCCGGTGGCACAACAATTCTTTGACCGTGGTCAATACTGGATTGGTCCATCACGGCATAATGCAGCGGCATATCTGGGTGCCCCAGGCAATCAGGCCTGTACTCCTGGATCAAATAAAAATCGAGCCCCTTATCACCCATTCTTATCACCTTGATAAGATAGATCAGGCCATGGAAACGGCAAATAATGATCCCGCTGCCGTCAAAGTAATGATAAGGCCATAATTTTAACGATCCCGTACAATTTTTCCAAATATTTATTATTGAACCCTTTATATTTTTACCACCAGAGTTGAGGTGATTGAATAATGACAGATTTTTTTTATCGACAACTTGCAAGAGCATCTAATCAGGAAAAAGTAAGGCCCGGCCAGACAATATCCGTAAAAATTGATCTGGCCCTGGCCCACGATGGTACAGGTCCTGATATATTGAAAAATTGTAATGGCAATTACCAGGAAAAGCCCGGCTTAAGCCGTATCCTTTTTACTCTGGACCATTCTTTTCCAGCGCCAACCATACAGGCCCGTGAATTTCAAAGAGATATGTCTGTTTTTGCAAAACGTCATGGAATCATCCTTTTCAAGAATGGAGAAGGAGTGCTTCATCAGGTGGTTGCCGAAGAAGAAAAGTTAAATGCCGGCATGATCATTGTTGGAGCAGATGGCCATGTTGCCACGGCAGGTGCATTCGGGGCCATTGCATTTTCTGTTTCAGCAAAACAATTTGCAAAAGAGATGTTTAAAGGCTCCCACGCAATGATTGTTCCGGAACAGATAATTATATCCCTTAAAGGAAAAATGAAAAAACATGTAATGGCAAGGGATATAGCCATGCATATTGTACACAATTATGGCAATGATATAAAAAACAAAGCTGTATTGCTCACAGGCAGTACAATTGATCTGTTCAGCACCAGCGAAAAAATGGCTGTTTGCAATTTTTTACCCGAGGGCGGTGTTGCCACAGCCCTTGTTCTTCCCGCCAATGAGAGAAAAAATGATAGAAAACAAGAAGAGACAGGGCAGAGCAATGAAGAACAAATTGATATTGTCATAAATTGTGAAGAAATGTGCCCCATGGTTGCAGTACCGGAAAATCCGCCTTTCTTTACCAGAGTCCTTACACTGGGATCAAAGGAAATTACCGTGGCAATCGCCGGGGGATGTTCTTCCGGCAGACTTGAGGACATGAAGGTGATTGCAGAAATTCTTGAAAAAAACAAAGTGCATCCCAATGTTACCTTTATCATTACTCCGGGTTCCGGAAAAATCATGGAGTTAATGGATAAGCTTGATATTTTATCCATTTTTAGAAAAGCCGGTGCCATAATTATGCCACCGGGATGTGGTCCCTGTCCTGGGAAACATTTTGGTGTCCTGTGTGATACCGACACGGCCATCACAACCACCATAAGTAATAAACCCGGGCGCATTGGAGCCCAAGGGGCAAAAATATATCTGGCTTCTCCCAGGACGGTTGCCCTTTCTGCGGTAAAAGGGAAAATAACAGAACCAAAATAAGCATCAACTTCCATATAAAATATATTAGGATAATAATAAAAATACGTTTTTGAAACCACTTAAACCAGATAGAACAATAGGAGTAATTTAACATGACTTTTAAGAGCGGACGTCACTTTTTACAGATACCTGGCCCAAGCAATGTGCCTGACAGGATTTTACATGCCATTGGCCAACCTACCATAGATCATCGCGGGCCTGAATTCCAGAAGATTTCTAAAGAAGTATTGCTGGGATTACAGCGCATCTTTAAAACCACAGGACCGGTATTGATTTTTCCAACATCTGGTACAGGTGCCTGGGAAGCGTCCCTGATTAATACACTGAGCCCTGGAGACAAGGTTTTGATGTTTGAAACGGGTCACTTTGCAACGCTTTGGGCTAATATGGCCAGGAAATTCGGTCTGGAAGTTGACTTTGTTCCAACGAACTGGCGCCATGGTGCTGATCCCCAGATAGTTTTAGAAAAACTTAAGAAAGATAAGGGGCATCTGATCAAATCTGTTAATATTGTTCACAACGAAACCTCTACAGGTGTTAAAAGCAGGATTTCCGAAATCAGAAAAGCCATTGATGCGGCAAATCATCCGGCTCTTTTTATGGTTGATACCATCTCTTCTCTTGGCTCAGTGGATTATTGCCATGAAGAATGGAAAGTGGATGTGACCATCAGCTGTTCTCAAAAAGGGTTGATGCTGCCTCCTGGACTTGGCTTTAATGCCGTAAGTGAAAAAGCTCTGGCAGCTTCCAGAACCAATACGTTTAAACGGCATTTCTGGGACTGGAATGATATGCTCAAATCAAATGAAATATATTTATATCCTTCCACACCCTGCACAAACCTGCTCTTTGGTTTGCGTGAGTCCATTAAGATTCTGGAAGAAGAAGGCCTGGACAATGTTTTTGCAAGACATGACCGATTTGCAGAGGCAACCCGCCGTGCAGTAAAAGCCTGGGGACTTGAGGTCCTCTGTGAAGAACCCCTGGAATACAGCAGTGTTCTGACCACAGTGATGATGCCTGAAGGTAAGGGAGCGGATAACCTAAGAAAGGTGATTCTGGATAATTTTAACATGTCCCTGGGAAATGGATTGAGCAAGGTAGCTGATAAAGTCTTTCGCATTGGTCATCTGGGCGATCTCAGCGATCTGACTTTAATTGGTACACTGGCCGGTGTGGAAATGGGTCTGGAACTTGCCAAGGTTGATCACACAAAGGGCGGTGTTGCAGCTGCCATGGAGTATTTGATTGAAAAGGCAATTTAAATCACCTATTATACGGCCTGGTGCTTATACATTCTGACGTGACAGAGGTTGCTGGTTTTTTGACAGGGGGAATTTAATGGAAGAAGATAATAAAAAATTTGATCTTTTGCAAAAACAGATCAAAGGCAAGGTCCTTTATAATGAGTTAAGTCGATCTCTTTACAGCAGCGGAGCATCATTATACAGGATAAAACCTAAGGTAATTGTTCAGCCAAAATCCAAAGATGATCTGGTCAAGACAATTAAATTTGCCCGGGAACACAAAATTCCAATTACAGCCAGGGGGGGTGGAACCAGCCGTACGGGAAACGAACTCGGGGCCGGTATTCTAATAGATTTTTGTAAATATCTTAACCAGATTATAGAGTTGAACCCTGAGGAGAAATGGGTCAGAATCCAGCCGGGTATTGTCCAGGCTGATCTCAACCGCCAGCTCAAATCTCACAATCTTTATTTTCCCATTGACCCTTCTACAAAAGATTCTGCAACTCTTGGCGGTATGATTGCCAATAACTCCAGCGGTCCCCATGCAGTCAAATACGGAACCACAAGAGCCCATATCAATTCTCTGGAACTGGTATTGTCAAACGGAGATATAATTGAAACCGGTAGAAAGCCAATTTTACAGGGCAGTTCTGATAAAGAGGCAAGTACCAGAATCATGGAGGAAGAGATATACCTGAAAGTTGCTGAATCCATCAATAAATATGAAAAATATCTTGAACCGGAAAGACCCTTTGTTACAAAGAATTCATGCGGTTATTATATCTGGGACCTTCTCACAGAAGATTTTCTCGATCTTACCCCGCTTATGGTTGGTTCCGAAGGCACGCTTGCTCTTGTATCAGAGGCAACATTAAAGCTTTCCACCATACCTGAAAAAGCCTTGAGCGGTTTTGTTTGTTTTGATGACCTTGGCAAGGTGGGAGAGGCAACACAGCAGATACTGGAAGAAGGGCCATCCATGATTGAGATCATGGAAAAACATATTCTTGATCTGGCTCGGGGACAATACCCTGAACTGGTAGAGTATTTTCCAGAAAATACGGAAGCATCATTGTTCATAGAGTTTCAGGAGGATTCAGACGAAATCCTTAGATCGAAATTTTTCAAGGTAAGAAAAAGGCTTATTGAAGATAATACTCTTGCAGTTAGTATGCTGGAGGCTAAAAATGCTGATGACATGAAAACATTCACCAAGATACGCAGTATTTCCGGGCCGATCCTGAACAGGATGAAGGGTCCGAAAAGGCCCATAGCATTTATAGAGGATGCTGCAGTACATGTAAGCAGACTGCCGGAATATATCAGCGGTTTAAGGAAATTGTTTGAAAAATTTAATGTAAACGCTGCAATTTACGGCCATGCAGGAGATGGGAATCTTCACAATATGGCAATATTGGATTTGCGAAGGCAAGAGGATGTTAAAACCATGATTGGTTTGTCTGATGCCGTATGCGACCTGGTTTTGAGTTTAAAGGGAACCATTAGTGGAGAGCATGCAGATGGACTGTTGCGAACCCATTATGTCAAGCTTCAATATCCTCATTTATATGAGGCAATGAAGGAAATTAAGGCAGTTTTTGATCCACAAGGATTATTGAATCCAGGTGTCATCATATCAGATAATGAAAATTCTCTGGGTGAAAATTTAAAATATGGGCCGGATTTTTCCATTGTCAGTACAAATAGTTCCTTTGATAATATCACCTTGCAGGAGCAAATTGAAAAATGTTCAGGCTGTGCAAAGTGCCGGGATTATTGCCCCATTGCAAGTGCTAGCCTTGAAGAATGGACCAAGGGCCGGGGAAAAATCACCCTGCTCAGGGAAATTACTTCGGGCAAGCTGGACCCTGCCATACTGGAAGATCCGGAATTTAAAGAAGTCATGGATTCCTGCATCAATTGCAAAAGATGTCTCACAGAATGCCCTTCCGGAGTTGATGTGCCATGGCTTGCAATGTCTGAAAGAACTCATTTTGTAAAAAATAAAGGCGAAACTTTAACTGACCGAGTGCTTACAGAAACTGAAAAGTTATGTAAGCAGGGAAGCATGTTAGCCCCAATTGCCAATTTTGCCAACTCATTTACACCCCTGCGCTGGGGAATGGAAAAGATGATCGGCATGGAAGCCAAACGTTATCTTCCAGAGTTTCGTCATCAAACCCTGAGAAAAATTCTTAAGTATCGCACTCAGGCCGATACAAATCGCGAAGTGGTATTTTTTCTGGGGTGTTATACAAACTATAATGATCCTGAAGGTGAGGGACTTGCCATCATTGATGTGCTGGAACACAATGGCATAAAAGTTATTATGCCGGAGTTCAAATGTTGCGGTATTGCAAGAATCAGCGCTGGAGCACAGGACAAGGTTATGGATGACATACATTATAACATAGGCTTGCTCAAAGAATACACAGCTCAAAATATACCGATTCTGTTCAGCGAACCAAGCTGTGCCCTGGCCGTCATAACCGAATATCCCAGGATTGTTGAATCCAAAGATTCAAAAAAGGTGGCAGCCAATTGTCTTGACATCCATCAATATCTGATAGCACTTAACAAAAAAGGAGAATTGAAAACTGATTTTAAGAAAATGGCAATGAAGGTCGGATACCATGCCCCATGCCATTTGCGCAGTTTAGGAGTCGTGGATGAACCTGTTGATCTCATGAAACTAATTCCAGGTATGAAAGTTAAAAAATATGCTGACAAATGTTGCGGAATGGCGGGTACTTATGGATTGAAATCAAAGAATTATGAACTTTCCATGAAAATCGGCAATCGGCTTTTTGACGAGATTAATGCATCTGATGTTGACCAGGTAGTGACAGGATGCGGTGCCTGCGGTATGCAGATACATCAGGGTACAAAACGTGAATCACTGCATCCTCTCAAATTGCTGGCAATGGCATACAAGGGTGAGAAGTTTGCCAAAGAATAGCATTAAACTGATACTCCCTTGACTAAAACCTATAATCCCTTTTTGGCGTTTTTTAAAATACCCATTGCCCTGGTGGTATTAAAGACACCACATACACAGAATTTTGCCATGGTGCGGGTGGCATCTTCAGGATCAATACGGCCCTCTTTTACATGGGTCACCATTTTTTTTGCAAAATTCGGCGAAACCATTCCATGACCGCACATGGTTGAAATGGAAAGGGTTTCTCTATCCGGAAGTCTTGTTGTATCCCCATGAAATCCAAGAGTATATTCTATGGCATGGGGTGTTATGTCCACTTCTCCGCAGATATCTCTTACATTGTCTGCCAGGGCACTTACATTGATGGAAAGGCCCAAATCAAGTTTTTTTACATCCTGAATAAAAGAGATCACATCATTGCGATTGTCAAACACGGCTGCTGCTGACCCGGGGCCCGGCATCTCATCTATGAGTTTTTCATAGGTTGTTTTATCCTGTCTGCCAACAAAGTAAAGCTTAAGAAAGCTAAGATTTTTTTCCGGCCTGTAAAGGGAATTAACAAGTGCATTGCCCATGTTTATGGGGTTGTATTTTATAGCAGCCCGTAAAAAACTTTGTGCCTTTTCAAGGGCTCCTTCGTCATTGAATCCTTTGCCTGCCATGGCAAAAACAATATAATCCTCAGATAATGTTTCAGGTTTTCCAAACCTGTGCAGTGTATTAGTCATTATATGCTCTCCCTGTTTGTGATAGAAGCGTTGCTGGCTCGTCCAAGCCCAAGATTTACTTTTGCCCACCCCGTTTCATATCCTTCCTTAGTCAATATGTCCCTGAGTGGTTCTTTGCCATCCTCGTCACAAATGGTAGACACCCCTATACTGACCACTGTTTCTGCAGCTTTGCATATTTCTTTTAAAACATTGAGAGTGTGGGTTAAATCCTTGATCGTGGTGGTGATTTCCACAATGCAGGAAAGGACTCTCTCATCCAGCACATCTTCCCGGATATCACCCGTTGCCTGGCTTATCATCATCTGGGTAACGGGATTGCCTTGTTCAAACCTGGCGCCTGCAGCAGCCATTACCCTGGTTGCCTTCTGAACCTCTCTAAAGTATACGCCTATTCCTGGACGGCCAAATTCCACCACAACCCCGGCCTCGCCTTTTTTAATCCTGTGACTTACATCGTTGGTCTTGACCTCTTCGGTTCCCCGGCCATGCACTCCCGTGGACTCATGCGTAACCATGGGATCGGAAAAAGCCCGTCGGACAATACGAGGCCATTCAAGATCTTCAGGAACAATGGCTTCAGTGGGACATACATCAGGATCAGGTTGGAAGCGCAAGTTTATTTTTTTTAGAATCTTTCTGATGGTTCTTGTAATGCCTGGCAACAGATGCTCAAAACTCAAACTCCGGTAGCAATTATGGCACTCCACACAGGTATCCGCGTTTATTTCCGCAAGGCCGTCTTCACCAATGTAGATAGCCCCCACCGTGCAGACAGGCACACAATTGGCACAGCCAACGCATTTTTCTTTGGATATTTTCATAACCGGTTTCCTTTTATAAAAGTTTTTTATTGCTAATAGTCACCTTGAGCCATGGCAGCAAAATATTGTATCCAAAAAAAAAATAGAAAGCAATATATAATCTATAGAAATACTTTATAATTCTCAGGCTATAATATTATTGAAATATCTGAAAATCCAGGGTTATTATCGCATAGCATATGTATAAGAGGTGTAATTAAATTCTTGACGAAGGTGTTTGTATTGGTTAGATATTAAATGATAAATTCATTTTTTGGATACAATTATGATAAAGCCATTGTCAAAAAGCCTTAAAAATCCACAGTCTGCCAGGGAAAAAACTTACAGGCTTTTGAAAAAACAATTATTGACAGGTCAGCTTCGGCCGAACAAGCGACTGACAGAGGAGGCCCTGGCCAAAAAATTTGGAGTCAGCAGGACCCCTGTAAGGGATGCCTTGCACAAACTGGAATTGGAAGGCCTGGTCAAGACGGCAGGCGCCAGAGGGTTTTGTGTGCCTGAAGAATCTTTTGAGGACATGAGTGAACTCTTTGAAATCAGGGCAGTTCTGGAAGGACACGCCATGGCCTGTGTGTGTAAAATAATCACCCAGGAGAATATACAATCGCTTAAAAAACTTGTTCAATCAGCTGAGCAAGCCTTTTTGTCAGGAAAATCAGACCCTATCTTTGATTATAATACCCAGTTCCATGATCTGCTATATGGCCTGCTTGCTTCACAAAAACCAAGGCTCTTCAGCATCATAGAAGACATGCGGGAATATGTTTTAAGATACCGGAAAAGTACGCTTACCCATCCCAAAGGCATTCGTAGGTCCATTAGCGGGCATAAAAAAATATTAATGGCTTTGGATCTTAGAGAGCCTCAATTATGTGAGCGTATTATGCGCAAGCATGTTTATGAAGCAAAAGAGGATACACTATTGTACAAAGGTTAAACATTATTCAAACTAACAACCCTGTCCTTGCAGGCCCAGCAGGATATGAAAGAGTAATACATTTCCGTTGGCTGTTTGAAATAAAAACAAATAAATGGAGGGAAAAATGGAATATAGATTTCTTGGTTCAACGGGGATCAGGGTTTCTCAATTGTGCATGGGCACAATGACCTTTGGAAATGAGGCTGATAAAGCAGAATCTGCGGCCATGTATAATCGATGCCGGGATGCCGGGATTAATTTTTTTGACTGCGCCAATGTTTATAGCCAGGGAAAAGCTGAAAAAATTCTGGGAGAACTGATTGCAGGATCAAGGGATGAGCTGATCATTACCAGCAAAGTCTGGGGTCAGATGGGCACGGATATCAATGCAAAAGGCTCGTCCCGAAAAAATATCATAGCTTCCCTGGAAGCAAGTCTTAAACGACTTAACACTTCTTATATTGATATTTATTTTTTACATAGATTTGATCCCCACACAGCCCTTGAGGAAACCCTTGCCACCCTTGATGATCTGGTAACCCAGGGGAAAATACGATATATTGGAGCAAGTAATTTTGCTGCCTGGCAGGTGGCTAAAGCCCTTGGCGTATCAACTCTGCATGACTGGGCCTCATTTCAGTGCATTCAGCCTATGTATAATCTTGTAAAACGCCAGGCAGAGGTGGAAATCCTTCCCCTTGCCCTTTCTGAGAATATTGGTGTAGTAAGCTATAATCCATTGGGTGGTGGTTTGTTGACCGGGAAATATGGTGAGAAAATAGAATCATCCCAGAATCGGCTGGGCAAGGTAGAAATTTATAAAAAAAGATATGGTGATGATTGGATGCTTGCTGCTGCAATGGATTATGTCGCCTTTGCCCGGGACAATGATATTAACCCCGTAAGCCTTGCCGTAGCATGGGTTACAGCACATCCCGGGGTAACTGCACCGATTCTGGGAGCAAGAAATGTGGGGCAGCTTGAAGACTCATTAGCTTCCATTGAAATCAATATGACCTCTGAGTTGTATCAAAAAGTGACAAGTCTGACACCCGAACCTCCGCCAGCGACGGATCGCACGGACGATCTAAGGTAAAAAGGATGGGAGGTGTCTGAATTGAAAATTTCTTTCCTCGTTTTGTATCATCTATAATTCTTGACCGCTCAGGCACTAGTTATCTGAGACCATTTTGTGCAAGTCATCAAGAGAGGCCTGCAGTATAAGAATGAGCATCCTTCCTTTTCCTATGATGGTGAGTTTTTTATTTGAACTTGACAAAAAGTAAATGCTTAATCTATCTATAAAAAAAGTTAATAACTCCCTTCGGAATTGGGGGGGACCCCATTGATGCCTACTGATCAATTAGATTCAAAAGGGGATAAAATGCACGCCATAGAAAAAATTCTTGCACGGGCTGCAGGGCAAGATTTGGTCAGCACTGGCCAGATTGTCAATTGTCGCGTTGATCTGGCAGAAGTAAACGACCTCTATCCCCAGGCCATTTTTTCTTTTTATGAAATGGGCGCAAAAAAGGTTCACTCTCCCGACAGTTTAACCTTTATCTTTGATCATTATGCGCCGGCCTCCAGCATTCATCAGGCTGAGAACCATAAATTGATGCGCAGTTTTTGTCATGACCAGGGTATCAAGCTCCTTTTTGATGTGGATTGCGGTGTCTGCCATCAGGTAATGGTTGATCACGGGCTTGTCTTTCCAGGCATGATTCTTATTGCCACGGACTCACATACCACAACCCACGGGGCCTTTGGTGCGTTTGGAACGGGTGTGGGGGCAACGGATCTGGCTGTGATCATGGCCACGGGCCACCTGTGGTTGAAGGTGCCACAAATTATCCAAATCAATTTAAGTGGACGGCTGTCCCCGGGAGTCTATGCCAAAGATATTATTTTGCATATTATCGGTGAACTTGGTGCAGACTATGCCATTTACAAGGCCGTTGAATTTGCCGGCCCCGTTGTGGATAAATGGTCTGTATCGGAAAGGATGGCCCTGTGCAACATGACCACGGAAATGGGAGCCAAAACCGCCTATATCCAGCCTGATAAGGTGACGATTGATTTTCTATCAAAAAAAATCAATAAATCCTTTGATATCATTGAAACGGATATGGATTTTAAATATGCTGAGGAACTTTTTTTTGATATATCTCGGATCGGCCCACAATTGGGCATTCCCCACAGCGTAGACAATGTCCGCCCCCTTGCACAGCTTGTGGGAACAAAGATCCATCAGGCCTTTCTCGGCTCCTGTACGGGCGGACGGGCAGAAGATATAGCAGTGGCTGCCAGGATACTTGAAGGAAAACATATCAGTCCGGATATAAGATTTGTTGTTGCTCCCGCATCCAAGCAGGTTTTTCTGGATGCCCTTCGCCATGGTGATGTGGAAAAACTGGTGGCAGCTGGCGCAAGCTTTGTGACACCGGGATGTGCTGCATGCCTGGGCACCCATCAAGGTATTCTGGCTGCAGGAGAAGTTTGTATTGCATCCACTAACCGAAATTTTCCAGGCCGCATGGGACACGTAAAATCATCTATCTATCTTGGCTCGCCAGCATCCGTGGCAGCAGCAGCACTGGCCGGGCAAATCATAGATCCATCAGAGATAATCAAATAACTCGGTCAGGAGACATCATGAAAACTATTATACAGGGCCGGGCATTTGTGTTTGGCGATAATCTGGACACGGATCAGATCTATCCCGGGAAATATCTGGAATTATCCGACACCAGAGATATCAAAAAACATGCCTTGGAAGGTGCAGACCCGGATTTCATTAAAAAATTCAAGCCTGGAGATATAATTGCCGGGGGCAGCAATTTTGGTTGTGGATCAAGCAGGGAGCATGCCACTATTGCCTTGAAAGGTCTTGGTTCTGGTGCCGTCCTGGCGGAATCATTTGCCCGAATTTTTTATAGAAATGCCATCAACCTTGGAGTCCTGCTGCTGGTTTGCCCGGGTATCCGGAAAAGTGTATCCCAGGGGGATATAGTGAAAATAAATATTGAGATCAGCAGGGTGTATAACCAGATCACTGGAGAAGAACTTGAAATTCAGCCCCTTTCAGATTATGTTCTGGATATTCTGCGAATGGGTGGGATCAAACCTTTAGTGAAACGTCAACTACAGGAAATGGAGTCCAGATAATTTTTAACAGGTATCAGATCAAGGACAGCCACACCTCACAGATGAGCTGATAGAGCAAAGGGTAATATCATTCAAGGTTTTCCTCAGCTCTGGAATTTTTTTAATATTCCGGTTTAATCTATGTTTAATCTGGTATGACCAGTCATAAAATTCAATCTTATTTAAATGAAATCCTTAAAGTTAATCTGACGAACAAAATATTGGAAATGTTGTTCAAGAAAGCCTTGTTTTCCAGAAAAAACTATTTGACAACAAAGGATTGATGTGGTTTTATGTACCAGGTCAGACCAGATAGTAATCATCATAGATTGGTTGCCCTGAATAGGACCCTGAACTGATTTTTCAGCAAAAAAACAAAATTGAAAAAATATTAATATTTGGTTATGGAGGCTAAATGGCAAAGTTTTTAGAATACCAGGGGAAAGAATTTTTTAAGCAGTCCAAAATTCCTATTCCTGAAGGCATAGTGGTCAGCACGCCTGAAGATGCGGAGGCTGCAGCGCAACAACTGGCAAGACCAGTTGTGATCAAGGCCCAGGTACATGCCGGAGGCAGAGGAAAAGCCGGTGGGGTTAAGTTTGCTGATACACCGGAACAGGCTCACACTTTGGCCGGTGAAATTTTGGGGATGGATATTAAAGGACTTGAAGTTAAACAGCTTCTGGTTGAGGAGCAACTGGATATTGTACAGGAGTTTTATGCCGGGGTTATTATCAATTCCGCCCAGGAGGTTCGGGGACCTGTACTGATGTTCAGCCCTGAAGGGGGAATGGATATTGAATCTGTGTCCCAGGACAAAATTGCAACTATGAATGTAGATGTGATCAAAGGGTTAATGCCCTATGATACATTAAACATGGTCGCATCCATGGGCGTTACAGGCAAAGCGCTGAGGCAGATTGCAGATATTGTGTTCAAGCTCTTTAAGGTTTTTCAGAAGATGGATTGTCGAAGCCTTGAGATTAATCCTTTGGTATTAACATCTGATAACAAGGTTCTGGCAGCAGATTGCCGCATGGCTGTTGATGACCAGGCCCTTTTCAGACATCCGGAGCTGGGTATTAAAATCGGGCGTGAATTCTTAAAGGAACCCACAGAGTTTGATCTGATTGGCTGGTCCTTTGAAGCCAGCGATTTTCGGGGTACAAGCTATGTTGCCGAAATGGCAGCTCCTGAAGAGGTCGTCAAAGGCGGTTATGTCGGGTACCACGGCATTGGTGGAGGTGCTGCTATGATCGGCATGGATGCCCTGAACAGGGTGGGATTAAAAATTGCGGATTATGCAGATACCAGTGGGAATCCAACGGCATCCAAAGTCTATAGAACCACTAAACTTATAATGTCCCAGCCGGGCATTGAAGCATATTTCCTTGCAGGATTCATGATGGCCAACCAGGAACAATGGCACCATGCCCATGGGGTAGTCAAGGCATTGAGGGAAGAGCTTCCCAAAAAACCGGGTTTTCCTGTTGTGCTTTTACTGTGCGGAAACAAGGAAAAACAATCCCAGGAGATTTTAAAGGAAGGGTTGGCAGATCTGGATGCCAGGATCGAAATATATGATCGGGATCGGGTCTACGATGCCACATTCATTGCAGGCAGAGTCAAGGCGCTGGTGGATGAATATCATGAAAAACAATCATTATCATAGAGGGAAAAACAAATGCAATTTCATGAGAGAACAATAAAAATCATCATTGATGAATCCAAATGTGATGGTTGCACAACTCATGCCTGTGTGGATGCCTGTAAGACTTTCAGCAGGAGTATTCTGGGTTTAAAAGATGGAAAGCCCGTTGTGGAAGACTCTGCTGATGAGCTGGCGCGAAAAGGAACGGAATGCCTGGCCTGTGAATACGAATGCTGGTTCAGGGGGAATGGTGCTATTACCATTGAAGTACCTATCAAAGGTTTATCCGAATACAGGCAAAGACACGGAACAAATTAGCAGGGGGATACGATGTCCATATTATTGGATGAAAATACAAAGGTTGTAGTACAGGGACTGACGGGAAGAGAAGGTTCTTTGCGGTCACAATTTATGAAGGAGTATGGTACCCGGGTGGTGGCAGGTGTTACACCGGGCCGTGGAGGAGCAGAGGTCCATGGGATTCCAGTGTTTGATACGATAAAACAAGCCATCAAACAGGTTGGAATGATTGATGCTGCAGTTACCTTCATCCCCGGCCCTGCGTTGAAAAGTGCCGTTTATGAAGCCATTGATGCCGGCGTTAAATTTGTGGTTTCCCCCGTGGAGCGCATCCCGGTCCAGGATGTTATTGAAATGGTCCATTATGCTTTGAAAAATGATGTAAAGCTTCTTGGACCGGGCAGTCTTGGGCTGATAAGTCCGGGCCGGGCAGCCATCGGCTGGCTGGGGGGAAGTTTGGAATGGGCTCGAGCATTGTTTGATCCGGGTCCTGTTGGGGTTATTTCCCGGAGCGGAGGACAGTCCGGTACCGTGCCCTGGGCTCTCAAGGTCGCAGGACTGGGTATCAGTACGGCCCTGCACATAGGCACAGAGCCTGTACTGGGGATGACCATGGCAGATATCCTTAAAATGTTTGAGACGGATGACCAGACAAAAGCCGTTGCGATTTTTGGTGAAATCGGCGGCACCCTTGAAGAGGAAGCAGCCGACTGTGTTGCCAAGAAAGAGTTTACAAAACCCCTGGTGGTTTTTATTGCAGGAGCCTGGGCACCTGAGGGTATGCGGTTTTCCCATGCCAGCAGTATTGTTGAAAAAGGCCGTGGAACTGCAAAGGGTAAGATGAAAGCATTGACTGAGGCCGGAGCCCACATTGTGGACAGTCCGGAAAAGATAGCTCCGAAAATCAAAGAATTAATTAATGTATAATTAAATAGGCATAATTAGATAACTAAACATATTAAAAGGAGAAACTTATCATGGCAGTTATGAGATCTGTATTTTACGTACCCAGCAACAATGAAAAAATGGTAACCAAGGCAACCAGCATTGAGGTTGACATATTAACCCTGGACCTTGAAGATTCAGTACCCCCGGCGGAAAAGGTCAGGGGACGTGAAATGATCAAAAAGTATCTTGATTCAGCCAGAGCTAAACAAAAAGCAAAATATTTCTATGTTAGAATTAACAACTGGGAAACCGAGATGACCAACGACGATCTTGAGGCTGTTGTCTATCCTGGTCTTGATGGTGTATGTCTGGCAAAATGCGGTAGTAAAGAGAATGTGACGCGTTTGGCATGGAAACTTGAAGAGTTGGAACAAAGAAGAGGAATGAAAGTCGGTTCTGTTGCCATCCAGCTGCTTATTGAAACTGCCAAAGGGGTTATAAATGCCCATGAAGCAGCAACAGCAAGCCCCAGAGTCGGTTCCCTGATATTTGGGGCCGTAGATTATACAAAAGACATGCGTGTTACCTTGACATCTGAAGGCCAGGAACAGCTTTATGCACGGTTTTACACAGCAGTCGCAGCTAGAGCTGCCGGATGCGTTGCCATTGATTGCCCCTATGTAGCATTCCAGGATATGGAAGGTTATAAAAAAAGTACTGAGGAAGGTCACCAGATGGGATATGAAGGCAGAATGCTGATTCATCCAAGTCAGATCGAACCTGCTCATGAGATTTATACTCCTTCGGCAGAAAGCATTGAATGGGCAGAAGGTGTGAAAAAAGTTTTTGAAGAAGAAGGTATTGCAAAAGGCACAGCGGCAGTTACCTATCTTGGCAAAATGGTAGATACTCCCGTATATGAAAATGCCATGCAGATTCTGCGCACCATGGAAGAGATTCAAGCTGCCGACGCATAATATGCATTGGTATGGGCATACGATAAAGTTGGGAGTCGGGTTGTTAAACTATGCCCGGCTCCCATTATGGGATTACCCAGGGCAATAGCAAGCAGTTTTTTTATGATTCGTCCATACCCGTTCAGGTCAGTTTACCTTTCCATCGCTGGATGGGAAGAATTGACAGGTCCCAAACGCTCATCCAAGACAAACTGACCCGAACTAGTTGCTGTACCGACAATTACAATCATTGTAGCGTATAGCAGAGCAAAATATTGTTTACATTCGTGGCCCTGTGGGATTACCATTGCATAATTGTAATGGTAATTGTAAAATCAGATCATAACAAATTATTTTTTTTACTTAATTTTAAAAAAGGAAAAATATGCTTCTAGCGCAATTGTCAGTATATCCCATGGGTGAAGGTACAAGTTTAGGCAGATTTGTGAAAAAAGGAATTCAGGTAATAAAAGATTCAGGATATACTTATAGCGTTGGCGGACTTTCCACTGCTATTGAAGTTCCTGACCTGGATTCTTTGTTTGCTCTGGTAAAAGAGGTACGGGCTGCCCACATTAAAGAAGGGGCAAAACGTGTTGTTGTTGATTTGAAAATAGATGACAGAAGAGATAAGGACGCTACGCTGAAAAGTAAAATTAATTCAGTTATTTAGGCGGCCATACAAATTTGATTTTTTATATAAAACAATACTTGATAGATTTAATAAATACTATTTTCAAGCAACTCTTTTGGGAAACAAGTTGATCAACACTCTTTTTGATACATGGACAAGCAGGTATGACAGCTGGTTTGAAACTCCGAGCGGTATTCTTATCAAGCAGTATGAATCCCAAGTGCTGCTTGAACTTCTAAATCCCCTTCCCAGAGAAAAAATTCTTGATGTGGGCTGTGGAACAGGAATTTTTACCATTGATGTGATGGCTTTGGGCCCTATTATTACGGGTGTGGATATCTCCCGGCCCATGCTCAGAAAAGCTATGGATAAAACAAATCAAGCTGTGTTTACCGGTATTTGTGCAGATATGTGTGCATTGCCCTTTGAAGACAACGCCTTTGATAAAGTTTTGTCCATGACCGCTATTGAATTTACAACAGATGCAAAAATAGCCATTGATGAATTTAACCGTGTGACTAAAAAAGGAGGGTCTATTGTGGTAACCACCCTCAACAGCCTGAGTCCATGGGCAGACAGAAGACTTGATGCAGCAAAAAAAGGGCACAAATTATTTAAAAAAATTTTTTTCAGATCTCCTGATGAAATGCGTTCACTTGTCCCGGCAAATCCTGTTGTAAGAACTGCGATTCATTTTCAAAAAGAAGATTGCCTTTCTGATATTGCAAAAATAGAACGTCAAGGAAATGAAAATTACCCGGACAAAGGTGCTTTTCTGGCTGTTAAATGGAATAAAATCTAAAAAGACGCAGGCCAACCGTTCTGCTAAATGAAGGAAAAGCTATGGTTAATCAAAACTTTATTCGTGAATTGGAAACAATAGTTGGAAAATCCAATGTCTCTGTGACCACTACGGGTATTGAACTATACTCCTATGATGCTTCACTGGTAAAAGGTAATCCAGGAATTGTTGTGTTTCCGGCAAATACACAGGAAATTTCCAAAATCGTCAAAGCAGCCAATAAAGCAGGTGTGGACTTCATTCCTCGGGGGTTTGGTACCAACCTTTCAGGGGGTACTATTTCAAGCACAGAAGGTCTTGTGATCTGCATGTCTCGATTGAATAAGATTTTAAATATTTTTCCTGAGAGCCGGTATGCAGTGGTTCAACCCGGTGTGACCAATTTCGAAGTCCAACAGGCCCTGGCTAAGGTTAACAGCTTTTATGCGCCAGATCCGGCCAGCCAGAAAGTGGCCACCCTTGGAGGCAATGCAGGAGAAAATTCAGGAGGGCCTCTCTGTCTGAAATATGGGGTGACATCCAACCATATTCTGGGCATGGAAGTGGTTCTGTCCAATGGTGAAATTTTACAAATAGGGGGTCCTGCCCTTGACCCTCCCGGATTTGATCTTCGGGGGCTGTTGGTGGGCAGTGAAGGAGCTTTTGCCATTACAACCCAATTGACCTTGCGGATTCTGCCAAAAACTGAAACGGTTATCACCATGTTAGCTGTTTATGACGATATTCAGGCAGCTGCCCAGTCTGTTTCAAAAATTATATCTGCCGGAATTATTCCCAATACCCTGGAGATGATGGATGCCACGGTAATTGAAGCAGTTGAAGCCAATGCACCCTGTGGATATCCCACAGATGCGGCAGCAGTTTTGATTATTGAAGTAGAGGGCATGATTGTCGGTCTCAAGGAGCAGGCAGCCAAGATCAAAGAGATCTGCATGAATACCCGTTGCCGAAACATCAAAACCGCCAAGAATCAGGCAGAACGAGATCGATTGTGGCAGGGACGGCGGGGTGCATTTGGTGCTATTGCCCGCCTGGCACCCAATTATCTTGTGAACGATGCCTGCGTGCCCAGAACAAATCTTCCCCAGGCCCTGGATCAGGTAAAGGCCATTGCTGAAAAATATGGGTGCAGGGTTGGTAATGTTTTTCATGCCGGTGATGGAAACCTGCACCCGCTTTTATTGTTTGATTCCAGGAACCCTGCGGAGTTGGAACAGGTACACAAGGCGGGATGGGATATTATGAAAGTCTGCGTTGAGTTAGGTGGCACCATATCCGGGGAGCATGGGATTGGACGGGAAAAACAGGCAGGCATGCGGATGATTTTTTCCGGAGATGATTTAAACACCCAGCAGGGTTTGAAGTTATCGTTTGACCCGCAAAATTTATTAAATCCAAATAAAGTGATTCCCCTTCCAGAAACACCTGGCCAGCCTTTAGAAGCTGGTGAACCCACTGTATTGAAACGGTTGGGGGGTGCATCAGCCAAAGGCGTTGCCGATGCCATGGCAGCCATCAAGGAGGCCAAAAGTTCAGGAAAATCTGTGATTGTCTCCGGGGCAAATACTTTCGGGCATTACGGCAATCTTGGCAAAAAGAAAAACACGGCTGTCAGTACGCTTGCCATGACCGAGGTCATCGAGTATGACACTTCCAATCAGTATATCACTGTTGGAGCGGGAATGTCATTGCTGGAGCTTCAAAAGGTTCTGGGTAAAAATAATCAATGGTTACCCATACGCCCTCCTTTTTTTAGTGCAAAATCCACTATTGGCTCTCTGGCGGCCATGGGCGTCAGCGGCCCGGAACGAATGTATTATGGCGCACCAAGAGATTTCGCACTGGGCCTTCAATACATTGATGCCCGGGGAAGAATTATTTCCGCCGGAGGCAAGGTGGTTAAAAATGTTGCCGGATATGACATGACCCGTATGATGATAGGAAGCAACGGTGCTATTGGGATGATTTGTGAGATCACCTGGCGTGTCTCCACAATGCCTGAACTTTGTCGGGCTGCATCTGCCAAAGGAGATCTGAAAACATGTTTTGATGCAGCATTTAAACTGATGAAATCCAACCTGTTTCCCACCTTTATCGCAGCTGTGCCAGCAGGTGATGTGTCTGAACAATTACCTGGTGAATGGAAAATTGTCGTGGGTTTTGAAGGCCTTTCCATGGTGGTTGAACACCAGGTTAAGGCATGTCAAGATCTGCTTTCGGAAAATACATTAAAGGAAGGAAAAGCTTATAACTACGACATGGTTGACGGATGTTTTAAGGATGAGTTTAATAAAATCGGCCTTGCGTCTTATATCTTAAGGGCCGGTGTATCCACTGAAAAGATGCCGGACTTGATTAATGATATTCAGATTCAAATACGCCCGTCCGGATGGTTCCTCGATATTGGATGTGGCCGGATATTTGCTTCTTTAAATTCACTGGATAAAGATGCCTGGGTAACAATGACGCAAACTGCCATTGCCTGCAACGGCCATGTGCAGCTTGAAAAATCACCCGAATCATTTCGCCGGGAACAAGATGTTTTCGGAGGAACCCCAAGGCCTGAATGGCGAATGATGCACAAGATTAAAAAAGCCCTTGATCCGGGTTCTCTGTTTGCACCCGGACGCTTGCCACAATTGAAAAATATGGATGTTTAAAATAAATAAGAAGGTATCCTATGAATATTATTGAGGATTATGACGCAATCTCACAATGTAATAAATGCGGTTTTTGCCAGGTGGCCTGTCCCGTATTTCGTTCAACAGGCCATGAATCCGGTGTTGCCAGAGGAAGGCTTGCATTGATGCGCGCCATTATAGAAGACCGGGTTCAATGGTCCAAGGAACTGGAAGATCCATTATTTAATTGCCTGGGGTGCGGCGCTTGTACTTCCAATTGTTTTGGTGCCGTTCCTACGCCTGATCTCGTCATTAAGGGCCGAGCAGAATATCTGGAAAAAGTCGGAAGAAAACCCATTCATAAACTGCTGTTTGAACAATTGCTTCCCTATCCCAAGCGGTTACACATGGCAGCACGGGCAGCTGCCCTGGGAAAAAATTCAGGTATGTCAAAGGTTGCCAAGGCTCTGGGCCTTTTAAGGATTCTGGGCAGGGATTTTGCTAAAGCTGAAAACATTGTTGAAAAACTTCCCCCTAAACCTTTTAGGGGAATTGTTAAACCAGGTGTTTACAAAGGGCAGGGAGAGTCGCTCCGCATTGGTTTTTTCGTAGGCTGCGGTGTTGATGTTATACAACAGGAGGCTGGGTTTGCAAGTTTAAAGATACTGAAAGAAATCGGTAAAACAGTGATAGTTCTTGATAACTGCTGCTGTGGTCTGCCTGCCTGGACATATGGTGATATCAATGCAGCACAAAAACTTGCATTGAAAAACCTTGAAATCTTTTCATCCCAATCCTTAGATGTAATTGTCACAGACTGCTCAAGCTGTGCTGCATTTTTAAAAAAATATGCTAAAGTATTTGAAGATGATAAAAACAATCATGATTTTGCCAAGAGCCAGGTTCCCCTTTTCCAGGATATGGTGGAATTTCTTTTTAAAAACAAATATGCAGCAGTTCCAAGCAAATCACCTGTTGTCGTGACGTATCATGATCCCTGTCATGCGGTTCGCGGTCAGGGAATATCCAAAGAAAACAGGGAAATTTTAAAGGCAGTTTCCGGAGTGGAATTTAGAGAAATGCCGGAAGCTGACTGGTGCTGCGGAGGAGCGGGATCTTATGCATTGACCCACTATGATCTTTCCATGAAGGTGCTGGATAGAAAGATGAAAAATGTGGAATCCACAGGAGCGGATCTTCTGGTGACCTCTTGTCCTGCCTGTATGATTCAATTGTCCCATGGTGTCCGGCGGCATGGAATGAAGACAAAGGTCTGTCACATATCTGAGATTGTAACAGGTTCTAATGTAAATAAAAAATAATTTTATTATATAGATTATGAAGAAGGTTTTTGATAAAAATTAAAATAAATTGTAAATATTTGGTTCATTAATAGCCGGTCATTGTAGTGGCTTGCCGTTAACCCAAATATAAGTAGTACCTGACCGAAAACCCGTATTTGGATGAAAAATTGCTCATATACAAGGCGCAAGAAAGTTTGAAACCGGAGTGTACTTCTCTACATGAGGCCCGATCTTATGACTTGGCAAAATTTTGCAGCAACGCAGTAGATGAGTAAGTTTTCGTTCAAAGACTAAGTAAATGATAAGGGTGAAAGAAAAATGACAAATTTTCAACCCATTAAACAAGTTAAAGTTTCAAGCTTGATTGTTGATCAGATAAAGGCTCATATCATTAAGGGTGACTTAAACCCAGGAGATCCGCTTCCTTCTGAAAGGGAGCTGATGAAGTTTTTTGGTGTGAGTCGGTCCTCATTGAGGGAAGCATTGAAAATTCTCGATACCATTGGATTTGTGGAGATCTCTCAAAGAAAACGTACCCGGGTTAAATCACTCGTACCGGGTAGCTTTATAGAGCCTATTCGCCGCCTTTTAAAAGAAGACATAAATACTGTTTTAGAGGTCCATGATGTCAGGATGTGCTTGGAGTCCTGGAATGCTTATTACGCTGCCCAAAGGTCAACAAAAGATGATATCAAACGGTTGGGGCTGAATATTGAATCCATGGAAAAGGTGATCACAAAAAAAAAGAGCCTTATAGAAGATGATGCAGCATTCCACCTATTAATATCCGGAGCAACCCATAATAAAATACAAACCCATTTAATGTTTTCCATATATGCACTTATCCAGAGTACCGTTGGTATTTGCTATGAAACCAGTGAAAGTATAGAAATATTGGAGGAGCATAAAGAAATATACCGGGCCATAAAGGATAAAAATCCAGCTCTGGCCCGGGAGAAAATGAATATTCATCTGGATAATGTTCTATCCCGAATCCATAAGTTTTTTGAAAAGAAATCAAAATAGCATTGGATTATTTTGGATTTACAAAAACATGTTTATGAATACAAAAAAATTTGTAATTGTTCAGCCCGTTAAAAAAAGTTATCCCCAAAGCCCTGTCTGATTTATATTTGCAGGAGGTTAAGCGTTTAGCATCGAAACAAATATCCATCAGACAGGGCGGTTTCAAGCGTAAGAGTTGAATAATTACAAATTTTTTTTAATAATCAAAGAAGGTTGATATAATTGTAATAAACAATCCCAGCAGTAAAGGTTCCCAATGTATCTCCAGATTCTGAAAATCTTTATTGATATTGTCACTCCCGTATTTTTTCTGATTCTTCTAGGCTACTATGTCGGCCCCCGTCTGGAACTGGATGCCAAAACATTGTCCAGGACTGCCTATTTTCTCTTAGTGCCCTGTTTTGTCTTTGACATCATCAGCAGGGTGGATATTGATATTGCCGTGGCCGGCCAGATGATTCTGTATACCAGTTTGACTCATATATTGGTTGCTCTGACTGCTTTTATCATAGCCAGACTTTTGAATCGTTCCAGGGAGATTACAGCAGCCTTTGTCATTATTGCCACCTTTGGGAATGTGGGGAATCTAGGCCTTTCCATTATTGACTTCAGGCTGGGTCAGGCTGCCCAGACTTCCGCCACCATCTATTTTATTACTATTGTTCTGGTATCCTTTGTGATTTGTGTCGGGATTTCAAGCTGGACCCGGGGAACGGGTTTGTCAGCAGTACTTTCAGTATTTAAAACACCTGCCTTGATTGCCATGGTACCGGCCCTGTTTTTTTATGGAACCGATTTAGAGCCGCCTTTGTTTTTATCAAGGATCACAGGTCTTTTAGGACGGGCCATGATCCCAGTGATGCTGGTAACCCTGGGGGTTCAATTATCAGGCCTGGGTAAATTCAATTTCAGTCGTGATGTGGTCATCGCCTCCTGCCTGCGGCTGATCGCAGCCCCTCTTATCGCCTTTGGATTGAGCTTTGTTTTTTCTCTGTCTGGAATGGAAATTCGTTCAGGGATTCTCCAGGCCGGCATGCCTGTTGCAGTTCTGGGATCCATTATTGCCATTGAATATAATATCATCCCAAAATTTGTGACCACGGCCGTACTATTCAGCACTCTCTTCAGTCTTCTGACATTGACTATTTTATTATATCTTATATAGTCATGATGATTGCCTTTTTGGTATCATGATAAAAATATAGTCTAAAGGGACACAAAGCATGGGAAAAAATAATTTGATTCAGCTAATGAAAGAAAAAGCTGCGGGTGTTGGAACCATTGTCCATGAAATATCTTGCGTTTCTGAAGCAATTAAATATGCGGTTGATCTGAACCGGAAAAAAAAATTGAAAATCCTGACCTGTCCCGGTCTGGATCAAAAAGACAGGGATTCATTACAGGATTTGTGCAAATCTTCAGGCATGAATTTATTAAAAGAACCCCTTAGAAATCATGCTTATCTTATTGACACCTCACTCACCTGGGTTGACTATGGTATTGCTGAGACAGGTTCCCTGATGCTGGCATCTGACTCTGAAGATATCCGGATGGCCACCATGCTGGCCAAAATTCATGTTGCCATGCTGCCCATTGCAAAAATAAGGCTGAACACTGAACAAATTGAAGCTGAATTAGATGAGATTCTGAAAAATAACTCCCCATCCTATACTGCTTTTATTACGGGCCCCAGCAGGACTGCAGATATTGAACGGGTGCTGGCCATCGGCGTACATGGTCCTGTTGAGCTTCATCTGCTTTTGATAAAGGAGATGAAGTCATGATCAAAACGGCCCAGGATATGAAATCCTATAAAAAACAGATTCAACAGGCCCTTGCCGATTCTTTTTTGCGTTCAGCACTGGATGAGTTCAACACGGTCTACCGCGAAAACCGGCCAAACGTTTACAAGGATATTGATTTTAACAGTCTAAGGGATGCCATTGCCGAAAATAAGGACAGCCTGATTCCCTTTCTTGAGATCTTGTTTGAAGAATTCAAGTCCAATGCCCAAAAGGCCGGGGCAATAGTCCACAGAGCGCGTGATGCCAGGCAGGCCAATGAAATCATTGCCCGGATTGCAAAAGAGAACAAGGTTAAAAAGATCATTAAATCCAAATCCATGACAGCTGAAGAAACTTTTTTAAACACTCATCTGGAAAAACAAGGGTTTATTGTTACGGAAACCGATCTTGGAGAATGGATCATCCAACTCAAAAAAGAAGGCCCCTCCCACATGGTCATGCCGGCCATTCACCTTTCCAGGTACCAGGTGGGAGAGTTGTTTGAAAAGCAAACAGATTTAAAATTTGACAGCGAAAATATCGACAAACTGGTTAAAGTTGCCAGACATGAGCTTCGGCCCAAATTTCTTGAAGCAGATATGGGGATTTCCGGAGCTAATTTTGCCATTGCAGATTCCGGCACCCTGGGGCTTGTCACCAATGAGGGAAATATGCGTTTGACCACTACGCTTCCAAGGGTTCATGTGGCACTGGTCGGTTTTGACAAGCTTTTGGCAGATCTTGGGTCTGCTCTTCGCATTTTAAAATTGTTGCCCAGGAATGCAACAGGCCAGGCCATCACATCCTATGTGACCTGGATCAAAGGGGCAAACCAAAGTTTGAATACCCTTTCCGGAAAAAAAATTATGCATGTTGTTTTTCTGGACAATGGCCGGCTTTCTCTTTCAAAGGATTCTGTGTTTTCAACAAGCCTTCGGTGCATCCGCTGTGGTGCCTGTGCCAATGTCTGTCCCATTTATTCAAAAGTGGGCGGCCACAAATATGGTCATGTATATATTGGCGCCATTGGACTGATTTTAACCTTATTTTTTCATGGTAAGGATAATGACAGGGCCATTGTAAAAAATTGTATTAATTGTCAGGCCTGCAAGGAAGTCTGTCCCGTGGCCATAGACCTTCCCCATCTCATAAAAAAAACCTATGCACGGGTGATCAAAGAAGATGGTAAAACCCCGGTTAAAAATCTTATTCTGTCCAAATTGATGAAAAACCGGAAATTATTTCATTTTGCCCTGAGAGCTGCTTATCTGGCACAGCAACCTCTTTCCAGGGGCAAGTCAATGATTCGCCATCTGCCATTTTTTATGGATAAAAACCATGGATTCAGAAGTCTGCCTGTGATTGCTAAAACCCCTTTGCGTGATATCTGGCAAAGCCTTGGCCCTGAGTTGAAAAACCCATCCCTTAAAATCGCACTATTTGCAGGGTGCGCCATAGATTTTATTTATCCCGGCCAGGGAGAAGATCTTTTAAAATTGATGAAAAAAGCAAATATCCAGGTGGATTTCCCAATGGATCAGACCTGCTGCGGCCTGCCGGCAATGATGTCGGCCCAAGAAAAAACCGCGAAAGAGTTGGCGATTCAGAACATCCAAGCTTTTGAAGCCAAACCATATGATTATATTCTGACCCTGTGCGCCTCGTGCGCTTCCCACCTGACCCACAACTATAAAAAGATCTTTAAGGAGGATAAGGAATCTGGACAGAAAATAAAATTATTTACAGATAAAATTATCGACTTTTCATCTTTTATGGATAAGGTATATACATTTCCCCAAACCCATGAGAATATTGAAACAAAGGTAAGCTACCATGCCCCTTGCCATCTGTGCCGGGGGCTTCATGTGACCAATGAGCCAAGAGCATTAATCCAAAAGGCCGGATACACCTATGTACCTGCCAAAGATGAAGAAGTCTGCTGCGGATTCGGAGGATCGTATTCCATAGATTTTCCTGAAATATCCTCTGAGATTCTAAAGAAAAAATTGGATAATGTTGAGGCATCAGGAGCTGATATTCTGGTTACGGACTGCCCGGGATGCGTTATGCAATTGAGCGGCGGAATGGACAAACGCCAAAGCCCTATCAAAGTAATTCATCTTGTTGAGCTTTTGGCTCAAAAAAAATAGTGAGCAAACCATTTAGCGGAAATGCCAATTATTGGCATTTCCGCTAAATACTTAATTATCCCAAAACCCAAATCTGATTTTTGTGTTTAAGCCAGTCAAATATATTGGTCAGTATCCTTTTGATTAAATAACATTCTCCCGCATTGCCTTGTTCAACGCATTGGTTTAAGGCCTGGCACAATGGCAGGGGAGAGTCGATTCCCCCTTTATTAAAAGCGGTGAATCTTCAGGTCAAATGAAGATCCAGATTTGTAATTTTGTTTGTTACATCATAATTATAAGCAGGGTATTCAAAGATTTGATTCCTGGATTCTGTTTCACTTAACGAATATCCATAAATGGATGAGTACTCCAAAATATCTTCGCCCATATTGTCAAGCTGTTGGAGATAATCATGGATGCTTTTGGATTCAATGATGGTGACCTTTCCTATTCTCTTTATAATCGGACTATGCTCTCTTGTGGCATCATGATCAAATTCAAGGATTCTTCTGCCGTCATTGGTAATACCGATGGTTCTGAATGTAAGACTCTTGCCAACTCCAGGAAGATTAAGGACGTTTCTATCAGAAGCCAAAAACGGAATATCAGCACATGTTCGTAGCTGGGAAATGTTGTCAACTATATTTTCAGCATTTATGGGTAATTGTCTTAAGCCCGGAATAAACGTATCAGGTAGAAGGCCAATAATCTTTTCTTCCATACCTTCCTGAACCAGTCGCGCATTGGGTGTAAAAAGGTGATTATTTTCCATATATCCTTTAACTGTAAATGAATAATAGAGAATAACACCGATATCGTTAAGTACTTTTCGAAGTTTTGTCGTATGACCCCGTCTTGATGCAGCAGAGGTGAAAACAAGCTGGTTGGAAACTATCCAGCCGGCTTTATTTAGTCGTTCTACACAGAATTTTGTTTCAGGGGTTATTTCCATAGGTGATTCAAAATGAGTCTGAAAAACAAATTGTTGAATGCCTATTTTTGATGCTTTTTCTTTGAATTCGGCAAGTATGTTTACAAGACCTGTCTGAATTCTCATGGGAAGATAAACTGGAAGCCGGGTACCCAGTCTCACCCTTAAGATCTGTGCATATTTTTCTCCGTCTTTTCTGTTCATATTGGCCCGCCGCTTTCTTTTGGCCATTTTATAGATGCTTTGAAGAATTTTTCTAAGGGTTTTATTTGTGCTCATCAGCGCATCTCCGCCAGTGATGAGAACATCCCTTAACTGGGAGTCATTTTCAAAATATGTGGTGGACGCTTCCAAGCGGTCGTCCAATGAGACGTTGGTTTTTAATTTTTCAAGATTAAAATTCAAGTTGCCATATTGAAAACCATACATTCTCTGGCAGATTGAACACAATCCGCCACAGGCACGGCCTAAACCTTTGGGAATTAAAATAGCAACATTCGGGTATCGTCTGTGAATACAATCGTCTGGAATGAGCCATCCGGCGGCATTGGGTTTTCCTGGCTCCACAATATCTTCTTTTTCCCAGGCATTAATATTGCCAAACTCATTAACCAATTCTTTTGAATACAGCATATATTGACGGATGGCCAAATCCGCACCTAAAGAGTTAGGAGATGCTTGTGTATCCAGAAGCGACAAGTAATATGGGTTGACAAATAAGGGGATTCCGACTTTTCGAGCCTGCTTCATGGTTGCCATGACTTCCCTGTCAAGGGAAAAGCCGAGCATTTCATTCAGATCCTCTGGTGTTCTGACCGCGAATTTGAGATGAAATTTATGGTCCTTCCACCATGTTTTGGCAAGGGCCATTTTTTTTTGCCTGGACATACCTTTTTTAAATCTATATTTCTTGGTTTTTATTTCTTTATCATCAATTTTTTTTATAATAATTTTCAGTATTCGAAGTTTATTTTTTTTCCTCTGCAAAATGACTTCCGGGTCAAGACCCGAAGAGTATCTGTCCATCCATAATAAAATTTCAAGTTTATGCGGTAAAGGATCTTCATGCCCGGAAAGCTGTTTGAAAAGATGAATCATGTCATAAAAATAAGCTGGCGTGGCACCACCCGTCCCTTTGCGGGCACATTGTATGAGAATAGCAAAGGGATCACTCTCCACGATTTCACCATTGAGATTAAGATCCTTAAATTGTCTGCCGGAATGCTTGATATAATCCAGAATGCGAATGGCGGCATAATCCCTGGACCTTAGTTTTTTAAGTTGACTTGTTCCTGCTTTTTCCTGGATAAAATAAGAATATGCATCCGGGTTTTCGGAAAGGACCCGCAAGGCCCAGATTTTTAATTTTTTTTTTGCCTGACGACCCGTATTGGAATTGTCGATGATATCCTTAAGGACAGGACTCTCTTGAAATAATCGCTGCATGAGTCTATATGCTTTTACGTTAGGAAGGGTGTATTTTAATTCATTTAAAAAGGGCACAATATTGATTCTTTATCTTTTGATTGTTGTCAGAGAACTGGCTGGAAGCTATCAGAAATAAAAAATTATGTCAAAAGGCTTAAACCAATTTCCGCAGTGATCCTCCCATGGTATTGGGGACGAATAGCTATGATTCTAATATTAAAATCATTTTATGAGAAAAATTCGCATATCCATGACATTTGTATGGGTGGGACCTGTGATGATGAGATCATCAAGTATTTTAAAAAAATGATATGAATCATGTTCCCTTAAAAATTTTTTCGCAGAAACTCCCAGATCCTGGGCCCTTTTAAGGGTATTGCCATCAGCCATAGCGCCGGCTGCATCAGTTGGGCCATCTGTACCGTCTGTTCCCAGAGAAAGTGCTGAGATATTTTTTTCTCCTTGAATCTCAATGGCAGATGCCAGTACAAATTCCTGATTTCGCCCTCCAAGTCCATGGTTATTCATGGTGACGATTGTTTCTCCGCCTGAAATGATGCACCCTGGCAATGGAACAGGATTGCCTGTTTTTAAAATCTCCTTTGCTATTGCTGAATGCATCTTAGCAATCTCCCTTGTTTCTCCTTCAATTAAGGAAGATAAAATTATGGTGTTATATCCCAGTGACTGCGCTTTGGCCTTTGCCTTGACAAGGGTATTAAAATTATTGCCTATGATAATATTATGAACTCGTTTGAAATACGGATCAAAAGGCTTGGGCGTTTCACAGACTTTCCCGGCACAGCCAATATTTATATGATCCAGGACATTCTTGGGCAGTTTTTTGGCGATATTATAGGATTCTATAATGTCTTTACACTCTTTAAAAGTGCCTGTGTCGGGAACTGTAAGCCCTGAAGCGATGATATCAAGATCATCACCGACAACATCAGACAGGATCAAAGAGATTATGGTTGCAGGAAAGGCTGCTTTTGCAAGGCCGCCGCCCTTTATAAGGGAAAGATGTTTGCGGATGGTATTGATTTCATGAATTCTGGCACCGCAGGAAAGCAGAATTTTAGTTGTTTCCTGTTTTTCGGCCAGGGATATTCCTTCACATGGCAAGGGAGATAAAGCAGACCCGCCACCTGAAATTAGGCAGAAAATAAGGGTTTTTTCATGGGCATTTTTTGCCACATCAAAAATTTTTTTGGCACCGGCTTGACCGTTTTCATCTGGGATTGGATGGCCTGCCTCAATTAATTCAATATTGTTAAGATTTGCTGTGTGATCATATTTTACATTAATAATACCTCTGGATATTTTTGACCCCATAATATTTTCAAGCTCTTTTGCCATGGCAGCACTGGCTTTACCTGCGCCAATAACAAGGATTTCTTCAAAATTTGCAAGATCAAAACTTAAATCTCCAATGGTAAGAATATTGTTGCAAAGCTTTAAATGGCGTTGGATTGCAATGGCTGGGTCGGCAGATAAAAGACCGGATTGAAAAATTTCCATGGCATCTTTTCTGAGCCTTGACAAATCATCCGGCTTATCTTGTGTAGGGTGCATTTAATATTTCCTCTTGTTTAATCACATGATTGATCCTATTGCCAACACTCTTTCCGATTTTGAGTGCTTGTCTTTTGAACAGGATTTCCTCCAGTTAATTCATTTTTTTTCATAGATAGGGATGACATAAGGCCCTTCCGGGATCACTGCAATTTTAGGGCTGCCTGATCTAATAATGGAATCCTTTATTGTTTGATTTAGATCAAAAACCTGGTTTACACATGTATATTTTTTATCTTCCCGGGACAAATCTGGCGCATACAAGTGAATATTACCAAGCGCCATGGGTTTTAACTGCATCTCGGTCTGCCACTCATCAATTTGTGCATATTCCCGGGATTTTAATTGTTCAAGAAAAGATTTATTTCCAAGCTTGAACAATACTTTCTGGGCAGCCAGATATTCATCTGACCCTATGCCTTCCGAACATTCAGATACAACAATGATATCCCCCCCGGGCTCAAGGATATCCATGGCAGTCACCATGGATTTTACAGTCTGGTAATAGGTTTTATCCAGGGGATATCCCCCGGCACTGGTGATGATAGTAGAAAATTTTTGGCAAATCCTAACTTCTGCATATTGTTTTAAATATTTAATTGTCAGGGCATGGCTTTTTTCAATGTCACCAAAATTTACAAAGGAAAGATTTCTTTTCTCATCAATTACCACGTTAACAGCAAATAGATTGGATAATTTTCGAATACCCTCAATCTGGAATTCATGGAAGGGATTTTCTTTAAGGTTGCAGGTTCTGGCAGCAGGGTGTTCAAGAAATTTTGCAGTATGAAATCCGCAAATGGTTTGATGGTGGGCCACACCAGGGATAACAAGCTTTCTTCCCCCTGAATATCCTGCCATGAAATGGGGCTCCACAAGCCCTATGACAATCCTTAAATCAGTATGAACAAACCGTCGGTCTACTTTAATGGGAAGGCCTGATTCTGAAGTACAAATGGTAAGATGATCTTCATTTTTTCTTGCATAATGATTTTTTACCTTCACCATTTCAAGAACCTTTTTGCTGCCCACAATTTCCAGGAGTTCATCTCCTTTATTGGGGCGGTGCAGTCCCGTGGCAACCAGTACGGTGATGCACTCTTTTTTAATGCCTGCTTTTATCAGCCGATCAATGAGTTGCTCTAGTATTATTCCATTGGGAACAGGTCTTGTGATATCACAGATCAATATGCAGGCCGAAGATTTGCTTTTTGCCACCTCTTCTAAAGATCCTGATTCATCTCCCATGGAAAAAGCATCTGCGATCGCTGCCTTTGGGTCATCAATAACAGGCATATTCTGTTTTTCTATTATGGTTGCCTCCCAGTCCTTATATAGACTGATCCCAAGACTTTTCTTGCCGTAGTTTAATGAAATGTCCATTATGCAGGTCCTATTTTTTTATTTTCAGGTTCTCATAAACTCTACTTTTTATCCAGTATCTTTCGAATAGTCTGTGCCGTTTTCTGCATGTCGATTGGTTTCATAACATAAGCTGCCAGGCCCATTTCTTTTGCCTTTTCTTCATCTACAAGGTTACTGTGACCGGTGCAGACGATTATGGGGATATCTTCTCGAATGTCCTTAAGCTTTTCAGATAATTTAACACCCGTCATCTGGGGCATTGTCATGTCGGTAATGACAAGATCGAAATGGTCAGGGTTTAAGCTGAATCGGTCCAACGCTTCTTCAGGTGTTGTGGCGGTTTCCACTTTGTATCCCAGGCGCTCAAACATCCTTTGCACCATTTTTATAATAGATATTTCATCATCCACAAATAATATTGTTTCATTTCCACGGGGAATATCCATGGTTGCCTTTGTATCAACCATTTGTTTTTCCTTAATCAAAGGGAAAAGTATAATGAATATAGTGCCTTTACCCTGGCTGCTTTCAACAACAATTGCTCCTCTATGGCTCTTGACAATGCCGTGCACAACGGCCAACCCCATGCCGGAGCCTTTGCCGACTTCCTTGGTTGTAAAATAGGGATCAAAAATTTGATCAATGATTTCAGGATCTATGCCAGGGCCTGTATCACTTATTATAATCTTGACATGATCGCCGCTTTTCAAACCAGGATAATCTCTGGCTGACTTATCGTCCAAAACCATCTTTGCAACTATGACGTTAAGGTCTCCGCCGGTTTGTTCCATGGCGTGCGAAGCATTGATGCACAGGTTCATTATAATCTGGTTGATTTGGGTCAGGTCGGCAAGAATCATTTCATCAGTGGTTAGAATATTCGGGTGAATATTTATGG